>OZ242168.1:0-1075000 GCA_965205275.1 Gammaproteobacteria bacterium | reverse complement strand
TTGTATAATGGGTCAGCGACTTACTTTCAGTGGCGAGCTTAACCGAATAGGGGAGGCGTAGGGAAACCGAGTCTTAATTGGGCGAATCAGTCGTTGGAAGTAGACCCGAAACCGGGCGATCTATCCATGGTCAGGGTGAAGGCAGGGTAATGCTTGCTGGAGGCCCGAACCGGGTAATGTTGAAAAATTATCGGATGAACTGTGGATAGGAGTGAAAGGCTAATCAAGCTCGGAGATAGCTGGTTCTCCTCGAAAGCTATTTAGGTAGCGCCTCGTGTCTAACTCTAGGGGGTAGAGCTCTGTTATGGCTAGGGGGTTATCCCAACTTACCAAACCATTGCAAACTCCGAATACCTAGAAGTTCAATCACGGGAGACACACGGTGGGTGCTAACGTCCATCGTGGAAAGGGAAACAACCCAGACCGCCAGTTAAGGTCCCCAAATCACAGCTCAGTGGGAAACGATGTGGGAAGGCCCAGACAGCCAGGAGGTTGGCTTAGAAGCAGCCACCCTTTAAAGAAAGCGTAATAGCTCACTGGTCGAGTCGGCCTGCGCGGAAGATATACCGGGGCTAAGCTGTGTACCGAAACTGCGGATGCAATTTATTTGCATGGTAGAGGAGCGTTCCGTAAGCCTGTGAAGGTGAATCGAGAGGTTTGCTGGAGGTATCGGAAGTGCGAATGCTGACATGAGTAACGATAATGCGGGAGAAAAACCCGCACGCCGAAAACCCAAGGTTTCCTGCGCAACGCTAATCGGCGCAGGGTTAGTCGGTTCCTAAGGCGAGGCCGAAAGGCGTAGTCGATGGAAAACTGGTTAATATTCCAGTACTTCGTATTACTGCGACGGAGGGACGGAGAAGGGTAGACAATGCCAGCCGGGCGATGGTTGTCCCGGTTTAAGTGTGTAGACAGAGGACTTTGGAAAATCCGGGTTCTTAATGTCGAGGCACGATGACGAGCACCTTTTTAGGAGCGAAGTGGCCGATCCCATGCTTCCAAGAAAAGCTTCTAAGCTTCAGGTAATATGGAACCGTACCGCAAACCAACACAGGTGGGTGGGGTGAGAATCCTAAGGCGCTTGAGAGAACTCGGGTGAAGGAACTAGGCAAAATAGCACCGTAACTTCGGGAGAAGGTGCGCCCTTGCCGGCGATCAATTTACTTTGTGAACTGGTGGGGGCTGCAGTGACCAGGTGGCTGCGACTGTTTACTAAAAACACAGCACTCTGCAAACACGCAAGTGGACGTATAGGGTGTGACGCCTGCCCGGTGCCGGAAGGTTAATTGATGGGGTTAGTTTTCGGACGAAGCTCTTGATCGAAGCCTCGGTAAACGGCGGCCGTAACTATAACGGTCCTAAGGTAGCGAAATTCCTTGTCGGGTAAGTTCCGACCTGCACGAATGGCGTAACGATGGCCACACTGTCTCCACCCGAGACTCAGTGAAATTGAAATTGCTGTGAAGATGCAGTGTTCCCGCGGCTAGACGGAAAGACCCCGTGAACCTTTACTACAGCTTTACACTGAACTTTGGACCTGCTTGTGCAGGATAGGTGGGAGGCTTTGAAGCAGCCACGTTAGTGGTTGTGGAGCCAATCTTGAGATACCACCCTGGTATGTTTGGAGTTCTAACCCAGGCCCGTTATCCGGGTCGGGGACCGTGTATGGTGGGTAGTTTGACTGGGGCGGTCTCCTCCCAAAGAGTAACGGAGGAGCGCAAAGGTACCCTAAGTACGGTCGGAAATCGTGCGGTTTGTGCAAAGGCATAAGGGTGCTTGACTGCGAGACAGACATGTCGAGCAGGTACGAAAGTAGGTCTTAGTGATCCGGTGGTTCTGAATGGAAGGGCCATCGCT
Source organism: Gammaproteobacteria bacterium (assembly GCA_965205275.1). Taxonomy (GTDB): domain Bacteria; phylum Pseudomonadota; class Gammaproteobacteria; order UBA4575; family UBA4575; genus WTFY01. Next base: position 1,073,143 of record OZ242168.1, on the reverse strand, counting down.
CAACGGATAAAAGGTACTCCGGGGATAACAGGCTGATACTGCCCAAGAGTCCATATCGACGGCAGTGTTTGGCACCTCGATGTCGGCTCATCACATCCTGGGGCTGAAGCAGGTCCCAAGGGTATGGCTGTTCGCCATTTAAAGTGGTACGCGAGCTGGGTTTAGAACGTCGTGAGACAGTTCGGTCCCTATCTACCGTGGGTGTTTGAGACTTGAAGGAAGCTGCTCCTAGTACGAGAGGACCGGAGTGGACGTACCTCTGGTGTTCCGGTTGTTACGCCAGTAGCATTGCCGGGTAGCTATGTACGGAAGGGATAACTGCTGAAAGCATCTAAGCGGGAAGCCCCTCCTAAAATGAGGTCTCACCGGGAATTTAATTCCCCTGAAGGGCCCTGGAAGACGACCAGGTTGATAGGCTGGGTGTGGAAGTTCAGTAATGAATGAAGCTAACCAGTACTAATTGCCCGTGCGGCTTGACCATATAACACTCAAGCATATTGAGTGAAGCAAGCAAAACTTTGAATGTTTGTCTAGTTGAATTCCATATAATTCGGTTTGCCTGGCGGCAACAGAGCGCTTGATACCACCCGATCCCATCCCGAACTCGGCAGTGAAACGGCGTATCGCCGATGGTAGTGCGGGGTCTCCCCGTGTGAGAGTAGGACACTGTCAGGCGTTTATTTAAAGCCCCGTTCTCTGATGAGAACGGGGCTTTTTTATTGGGTATTGTATATTTTTTACACAGGGCCAGCACAATCAGGCGGGTCGCCGGGTAGTATTACATTGCCGTTGACACATGCATCAGATATTCATGGCAGGCGTTATAGTTACCGCGGAAACAAATAAAGTCATTGCGTTGTCGCAGTTGGTCTTCATACATCGGGTCATAGTAATTATTCAGTACTGAAGCCAGCCAGTCATAGTGCTTTCGCATATCACCGGTTTTTGCATGCAAGTCAAGCGCTTGTTGCATGGTGTTGCGAATCCCCTGATACCGGGCAGGACCCAGTCTTTTTCTGATTCTGTCCAGACTGTCAAGCAGGTAGGCAGAAAAGGCGTCAAAGCCATCACTTCCGGCATTCAGGTTTCTGAACTCCGAGTGCATATCCACTACATATTCCTTGATCAGCCGCTCCAATCTTGCCTCATAAGGTTCCTCAATCACTACAATTGCAGACTGGCGCATCTTTTCAAATAATAATTTGGGTATACCCACTTTTCCAATTGTGCGTGCTTCATCTTCCAATACGATGGACTGGACCTGCTTATACCTTAATTTCAAAAAATCAATTGCCAGGATATTTTCAAAATTAATTTGAGAGTTCTGGTTTTTTGCATGCCGCCCGAAACTTGAACCTCTGTGGTATGCCGCAGCTTCCAAATCAATGCCCTGTTTCAGGCTGTTCACCAGAATGGTTTTACCGCTTCCGGTTTTACCGCCGACCAGTGTTAATCTGTATTGCTTGATGGCATCCAGTTCGGCCAAAAGAAAGGCACGTAAAGCCTTGTAGCCACCAGATATGACAGGAAAATCAGTACCTGCTTCATGCATCCATTGCTGGGCAATTTGTGAACGAAGACCGCCGCGAAAGCAATAAAGAGAACCGTTAGGGTTTCGGTTGGCAAACTCAACCCATGCCGAAATGCGCGCCTCACGTATCTCTTTTTGAACCAGTTCATGGCCTTTCCTGATGGCATCCTGCCTGCCTTGTTGCTTGTAACAGATTCCAATCGTTTCACGCTGCTGGTTGTCCATGATAGGCAGGTTTTTCGCAGCCGGGAAAGCGCCGCGCTCAAATTCTACAGGTGCACGTACGTCTATCAATGGAATATTCTCAACAAATATACCGGTGTATGAGTGGATATTCTGGTACATTTGTTCGCTGAGAAGGAAATATGTGTCTCTATAACTTGCTTCTGTATGATCCGCTTAACCGAATGGCCTGGAATCAGGTAAATATATATTACCATGTCTGCGCATTTTAAATGGTTTGGTAAACGGGAATTAGTAGAAGAAGTGGAAGAGGGAAGGATTCTTGCACCGAAGTTTGATGAGCAGGGCTTGATTCCGGCTGTAACCACAGATGCTGAATCGGGTGAGTTATTGATGCTTGGCTATATGAATGCAGAGGCATTAGAGAAAACCATAGAAGCAGGCGAGGCTTATTATTGGAGTCGCAGTCGGAAGTGTTTGTGGCACAAGGGAGCAACCAGCGGGCTTATACAAAAAATCGTTGAGTTGCGTATTGATGATGATCAGGATGCAGTGTGGTTGCGAGTGGATGTAGAGGGTGACGCAAGTTGTCATGTGGGCTATCGTTCCTGTTTTTATCGTGCGGTTAAAACAGGTGACAAGCCGGATGACATGCCGATAGAACTGGAATTCAAGGAATATGGAAAGGTATTTGATCCGGAAGAAATCTATGGGGATGCACCCAACCCTACCAAATTATAATTTTAGCTATGTGTAATCGATAAAACAGAAGCACTCTGCTCATTAAACAGCTGAAACGAATCAATATTAATGGTGCCTATAAAGCGAATATCAGTTACGAAAACCATACAGGTTGATGCTAAAGATAAGGAAATAGCATGTGATGGCGGAGGGATATCGGGACACCCTTTGGTATATCTGCCGTTTGGCAAGAAAAATAATGTGGTCTGTTACTACTGTGGCAGGCGTTTTCAGCGAAAGCCACTTGAAAGTGAACCTCATGTATAGCCTGCTTGGAAAGGAAAGCTTTTGTATCAGGGGATTGCTTGCCGCCGGTGACCTGAAAATTCACGCTTAAGATCTCGGGGCACTGAGGTCATATTTTACTAAACAAAACATCTGATTAGAGAGGTGGGTATGCCGTCTGAAAAAATAAGTGTAATGGTAACTTCGAACAAACGGGAGCAGCTGCAAATGGCTGCCATGGTTGCATCGGTGGGTGCTGTAAGCGGCAATGACGTCACAGTATTTCTGTCCATGAATTCATTGAATTTTTTTATTAAAGACACTGCTGGACATGCAACGCCCGAAGGACCAATGGGTACGCTGATAGAAGAAAAAAATGCCCCCGATTTCAAAGAATTATTTCAACAGGCTGTAGAGTACGGTGACGCAAAAATTTTCCCTTGCTCAATGGCAGTTGATATACTGGGGATTGGTCAGAACGACCTGGAAGCCTATATCTCTGAGCCTTTGGGGCTAACTACATTTTTAAGTGATGCATCAGAAGGTCAGGTTTGGAATTTTTAGTTCAAAGGAAAAGACGCAGTGGAAAGAAAACTGGTTGATGCGAAAAACACATTTTGTCCAGGTCCGTTAATGGAACTCATTGGACAGATGAAGATGGCAGCAGTAGGCGATGAACTGGAGATATTGTCTACAGACAAAGGCTCTGCGAATGATATTCCGGAATGGATTAATAAAGTGGGCCACGAAATGCTGGACAGTTTTGAAGAAAACGGGGTTTGGCATTTAATTGTGAAAAAGACCAAATAACTTATATGGGTTAATCAACCCGGCAATACAAAAATAAAAGCGAGGTAGGTAGCGATGAGGATACTTATTGTTGGCGGAGGAATGGGCGGCACGATTTTGGCTAATAATTTAGCCAGACGATTGGGTGCCGAGTTAAAGTCGGGCAAGGCAAGCATTACGATGTTGTCTGCTTCAGACCAGCATATGTATCAGCCGGGACTGCTTTATGTAGCGGTTGGCAAAATGTCGCCGGACGAGTTATATCGCGACCAGGTTGACCTGCTTGAATCCAGTATCAGGTTTGAGGTTGACCCGGTGACCAAGTTTGATCTTGCGGGTAACTGTGTTGTTACAGAAAGCGGCAAGAAACACGATTATAACATTATTGTTATTGCGACCGGGTCGCGTGCTTATGCTGAAGGAACCCCGGGTCTGTCTGAACACGCTTTGCAGTTTTATACTGAAGCGGATGCAGTCAATATGCACAGGAGTTTGCAGAAATTTGAAGGTGGAAAAGTTGTCGTAGCTATCGGGGTCCCGCATAAATGTCCAATGGCACCTTTGGAAATCACGTTTATGTTGATTGATTACTTTAAAGCACGTGGCATCTGGGACAAGGTACAGATGCACTATACCTATCCGATTGGTCGGGTGCATAGTCTGGAGCCAGTGGCGAACTGGGCGGCGCCAGAATTTGATCGCCTGGGCGTTACTTATGAAACCCTGTTTAACATGAAAGAAGTCACTGCAGACAAGGTGATTAGTGAAGAAGGTACAGAAGAAAGTTACGATTTGCTGGTAACGGTTCCTTCCCATAAAGGCATGCCGGTTATTGAAGAGAATGAATTGGGACCCGGCGGGTTTATCCCGACGGACCGGTTCCGCCTTAATATTGAAGGTCACGAGAATGCCTTTGTAATTGGCGACACCACGAACCTGCCTATAAGTAAAGCCGGCTCTACTGCTCATTTTGAAGCTGAGGCGTTAGCTGAAAACATCGCGGCAACCATAAAAATCGGTGAGCCCGTGCGTGATTATGACGGCAAGGTATTTTGCTTCATTGAAGCAGGCGAAGGCAGAGCTACCTATGCGATGTTTAATTATCAGAACCCGCCTGATCCAAAGCCGCCTACAAAAGGAATGCATTGGTTCAAGACTGTCTACAATAAAATGTACTGGGCCAGTGCACGTGGCCTGTTATAAGAGGGTAGTATCATGAGTCAGGTATCAGTACAAACAGAAGTTGAACGCGTTTTTGAGGGTGCTGCGGATGCGCTGTCCGATGACATTGTAGCCAGACTGGGGGCCACCATGGGCGAGGGGCTTATGCTCCTTGATCAGGTAAGTCGCAGTAACCTGGATAAAGCTATTCCCGTGATCGATCATCTGGCCGAAACAGGAGACCTGGAAAGGGCTGCCAGCCTTTTACGCGTACTCGGGGCGGTGGGTGATGCCTTGGGTGATGAAATTGTTGGACGTCTGGGCGAAATGGTCAATGAGTTGCTGTGTATGGCAGATCGTATCGCTCGCAACGAAAATCTTAATAAGTTACTGGATTTGCTGGAGCAGGATGATGTGATTGAGTCATTGACCGGTTTGTGTAAAGCTGCGGCCGAAGCAAAAAAAGCAAGTTATACGACTGCACCGTCCGGTGGCATGATGAGTCTGATCAACACGATGAAAGACCCTGAGGTGCAGCAGGCATTGCAGTTGATGTCTAGATTCAGTGCGGCATTCAAGAAAAGCTGACGGTATTCTGTTTTCGGGATAGTATCCTCTCTACTCAGGCTCAATGCTTCGGTAGAGACTTCAGGGCTGACCACTGTTCGGTGATCGGTGTGTGACAGTCCTGCCTGTTGTGTACACCGGCCGGCCCCGGCATTTGAAGTGCTGCAATTTTTTATCCATGCAGAAGTTCTTTGCATGAATTATTTTTTTCTTCCCGGTTTTCCCCAACTGTCCCGCAGCGTGACAATACGATTGAAAACCAGACGTTCCTTTTTCCTGTCACAGTATTTACTGTCCAGGTAAAAATAACCCTGTCTTTCAAATTGCACACGGTCTTCCATGGCAAGTGCCTGTACGCCGGGTTCAATCTTGCAATGATGCACGATCTCAAGAGAGTTCGGGTTGAGCGATGCAGCCAAATCGTTATTTGTTCCAGGATCAGGTATGTTGAAAAGGCGATCGTAGAGACGTACCTCTATGTCGATTGCATGTTTGGCTGAAACCCAGTGAATAATCCCTTTGACTTTCTTTTTAAAGCCGCTGGCGCCCTTACTTTCCGGATCATAGCTGCAGCGCAACTCCATGATTTTGCCAGCTTCATTTCTGATTGCCTCCGTACAGGTAATGTTATACCCGTAGCGCAAGCGGACTTCTTTCCCGGGCGCCAGACGGAAAAACTTACTCGGAGGATCTTCCATAAAATCATCCTGCTCGATGTATAGGGTGTTGGAGAAAGGGATGGATCGTTTCCCCATGTCTGCATTTTTAGGATGGTTGCTGGCACTTAACATTTCTTCCTGGTGATCCGGGTAATTTTCAATGACCACTTTCAATGGTTTTAGCACGCACATGATTCGCATTGCCTGAGGATCCAGATGTTCACGAATGCAGTTCTCCAGAACCCCCATTTCAATAGAAGCATCTTTTTTGGTGATGCCGATGCGGTCGCAGAAATTCCGGATGGATTCCGGGGGGATACCGCGCCGGCGCATGCCGGAGATCGTCGGCATGCGTGGGTCATCCCAGCCTTCCACGTGCTTGGCTTCCACCAAAAGATTCAGCTTGCGTTTACTGGTGATCGTGTATTCAAGCGCAAGTCTGGAAAATTCGATCTGCTGGGGGTGACTGGAGGTTTTCAGTGTATCAAGTACCCAGTCATATAACGGACGATGATCTTCAAATTCAAGTGTGCACAGAGAGTGTGTCACGCCCTCCAGGGCATCCGAGATGCACTGGGTATAGTCATACATGGGGTAGATGCACCACCTGTTTTGCGTTCTTGGGTGCGTGGAGTATTTGATCCGGTATAAAACAGGATCGCGCATATTGATATTGGTTGATGCCATATCAATTTTTGCACGCAACACATGCTTGCCTTCCTGAAATTCACCTGCCCGCATACGATGAAACAGATCCAGGTTGTCTTCTACAGAACGGTTACGATAAGGACTCTCAATGCCAAGTTCGGTCAGTGTCCCGCGTTGTCGGCGAATTTCACCTGAGTCAAGGCTACAAACAAAGGCTTGGCCGGTTTTTATAAGCTGGATTGCATATTGATAGAGCTGTTCAAAATAATCAGAGGCATATTTCGGCTCTGACCATTCGAAGCCCATCCATTTTATATCCTGTTGAATCGCATCAATATATTCCTGACTTTCTTTTTCCGGATTTGTGTCGTCAAAACGCAAATTACAAAGACCGTTATAATCACGTGCAATACCGAAATTCAGACAAATGGATTTGGCGTGACCGATATGCAGATAGCCATTTGGCTCAGGTGGGAAGCGTGTGATTACACTGCGGTCATTTTTCCCTTCCGCCAGGCCCCGTTCTATAATCTGACGTATGAAATTTGTCGGTTGTTCTACGGTTTGATCGCTCATTCTGATTGGGAGTACTGTTTGGATAGTCGACTGGTTTGATAGATTTCTTACATTTTCCGGGTAGACTGGACTCTTTTGAAGAATATGAAAACTCAATAAACCGGGATTGTAAAGAATTGATGTTCGCGGTGTCTGTTCTGTGCTTTGAATCTTGCTGCCTGCTCAATAGACCCGGCCTGATGAATTGAATACCTTAAACAATAAAACGGTCGACAGAGCAGGCATTCTGGCGCCTTTGAAAGCAGACATTATACGTGGTTTTCTGGTAGGGCAGGGCACAAATAATGATCACAGGATCGATGTCCTGCCTACCGTTACATCCACCAATGATTATCTGGCAAAGCAGGGGTGTATTGGTGGCGATGAAGTAGCCATTTGTATTGCAGAGCAGCAGACACAGGGAAAGGGGCGGTTTGGGCATCAATGGTGGTCGCCACCGGGTGTGAATTTATACTTGTCAATTCGATGGTCCTTGCAGCAATGGCACAGACAACACGAGACGCTTGGTTTATGGCTGCTGGTCACGATTGCACAGCTTCTTGAGCAATTAGGGGTCGCTGGTGTCGGACTCAAATGGCCCAACGACATTTGTGTCGGAGGCAAAAAACTGGGAGGGGTATTAATAGAGCGAAAATCGAATCAGATGCAAAACATTCTGATTATTGGTGTGGGCCTGAATATTGCCATGTCGCTGGCAGAAGATTTTTGCACAGAAACCGGATGGACAGATTTGATTTCAATCCACCCGGATTGGAAAATGTGCAGGAACGAGTTTGCTGCACACGTAATTGGATCTTTGGTGGGCACACTTGCCAGGCTTGACGAGAACAGGTTTGGAGACCTGTTTTCTGCCTGGGACCGATATGATCTGATGAGCAAGCAAAGAGTTGAGTTTACCTATCAGAATCAACGTATGACCGGGGTTGCACAGGGGATTGACGCACAAGGCCGTATTGTGATGTACGTGGGTGGAGAGAGGCTGCATTTGCACAGTGCGCATATACGTGAAATCAGGCTATGAAATTATTGCTAGACCTTGGTAACAGCCGCTGCAAGTTTGCAGTTCTGGGGAAAGACGTTCCTGAAGTATATGGAGCTTTGCTCTACCATGAAACCGAAAGGCTTGCAGTGATTGAGTCTGTTTTGCAGCAATATAATGATCTGGACAAAGTCGTTGTGTGTTCCGTACTTGATCAAAGTCTGAATGACCGGTTGCTGCAACTGTTCATGAACCATCAGCTGGATGACTGTTTTTTTCTTGACTCTTCTGCTGAAAGTTTCGGTATCAGAACCGGTTATCGAAATCCTGGCGAACTGGGCGCAGACCGTCTGGCGGCATTGATTGCGGTCAATGAAAAATATCACGGTAATACATGTATTGTAGATTGCGGAACAGCTGTAACGGTTGATGCACTAAGTACGGAAGGCAGACACCGTGGTGGCGTAATATTTCCTGGTTTCAGGAGTATGCAGGTAGCCTTGGCGGTTGATACGGATATCAGTTTTGAGCAGCCAGCGGGCAGTTTTGATATCACCGCAAACTCTACCCGGGATGCAATTTATACAGGGTGTCTGAGTGCTGTAGCAGGAGGAATAGACCGTGCTATACATTCCATACAGGCCCGCTATGGCTCTTTTGATCAAGTCATACTTACAGGGGGAGATGCAAAGCTTCTGATACCCTTGCTTGTTCAAAAGGTAATACACGAGCCCCATTTGGTGCTGGATGGGTTAAAGCACATATCCGGGAATATATAACCGGCCTGGAAAACAAATCCGAAAAACCCGGATTTGGTGCAAAATTAAAAACACATTACAGGTGCAGTTGTCCGTTATTGGTGGGCACACAAATCCGTTTGTTCATGCAAGGTGTACGGGTGCAGGGTGACCAAGGATCGTGTGCTGTAAAAACCTCCGGTTGTATATCTATCCGTTGCCTGAAACCGGTTAACTCATTACACTCAGTGGGTCATAAATGGCTGGCGTAGCTCAGTTGGCAGAGCAGCTGATTTGTAATCAGCAGGTCGTAGGTTCAAATCCTATCGCCAGCTCCAATAATTTCAATAACTTATATATATTCATAATACTGACTGAAAACTAGAGTCACCAATAAATCACCAACATGCCGGAAAAGATCCAGAAACAATGACCGGACTCAGCGTTACACGGCTGAAAAGGATTCGAGAAATCATCGACGGACATCACTCCTTCAGATTCTGCAACCCTGATGATGACCCAATCGAAATCAACGCGGCAACCTCAGGTTATCGCTACTTGGTTACCCAACTCCAACGACTCGCAAGTCCGATCCTCGACGAACCCAAGGCGGCACTTCTAAATTCCATTAATGTTGAATACGACCACCTGTACTCTGCAGTGGATGCCCACGCTGAGATTAACATCATCATCCTGGATATAGAGGAAGTTATTGCATTGGCTGTAAGCCAGAAAGATTCATCACCCACTGCTGCAGAGCAAGCATTTTCCACTAAATCGTTAGAGCAACTTCTGCAGAAGAGGAACATGCCTGAGGCCACAATGGAATTAAAGCGCTGCATGGATAATTTCGAGACCGACCCCCCTGCAGCCATAACAGCTGCATGTTCGATGCTCGAATCCGTGTGCAAATTCTATATCGAAGAGAATAATCTCGAAATGCCGACCAAGCAGACCATTAGACCACTGTGGAAAGTTGTCAGCACACACCTCGAGCTCGACCCTGCTGCCGCTGAAGACGGCGACGTCAAGCAGATTCTTTCCGGCTTCACTTCCATTGTGGAAGGCATCGGCAGCCTTCGCAATCACAAGAGTTCTGCCCACGGTCGTGTCAAATCACGGCATATGGTCCTACCTAGACATGCTCGCCTGGCAATTCACGCTTCGCACACGTTAGTAGAGTATTTGCTTGAGAAATCTGAGCGCCAAAATCGCTGACAGCGGAATGCTCTGAAATTTTCCTATCATGATTCACCCTCCATTAGTCCAGCAAGAGCCACAGCATTGGCAACATTCATGCCGTCCTGGATCGACTTCCCAAATGCCATCGTACGACGTACTAAGTCATAAGCGTAGAGTGAATCAAAACTGAGTTTCACATCCATTTCAAGTTTGGCAGTCAGCTCTCGTTTGGTTTTCTCCCCATAAATTGAGCCAGGCATAGTGCGAAAATCTCGTTAATTGGTAACCGGAAAATCGCTCCAGCTCTCTCTCAACACCTGGTACATACCCAGGGGGCTTGACACCCTCGTAAGCGATACCAAAAGGATTCTTATAGATTTAAAGTTAACTTGTCAGTACCCTACAACGGGATTATCGGCGGCATGGGACAATCGAGGACATCCGAAAAGGCGCGCAATAATTCGACTTCAACGGGAAATATTTTTTGGTCATGTACAACACTGACTGCACAGGCTTTCAGTAGTTGCGGTTTGGCCAGGGGTTTCAGCATTGCAATTTTTTGCAGGGAACGATCCAGATCTGAAAGACTGATTTCATTTTTTGCCACTAATTGAAGCCCGCTAAATTTCAGCGTTTTTGTTGCTGCACTAAATGCTTCTTCAATATCGTTTTGATCCTGATGACCGGCATAGGCCAATATCGAGAGGACCAACCCAATTTCTATCTTGAGCTGCCCGGGATGGGAATAGCGCGTTTTTGTATGTGCCAGTTTAAAGAACTGCCCATCCAGGTGGTTAAACAGAATTTTCTGTAACGACCATTCCAGCAGGTCGACCCTGGAATCCATTTCAATCAACGTGATCAGATTCGCCCTGAATGATTTGTACTGATTAATTGATAACTGCTTCAGCACCGGGATGACGATATCGATCAGTGGTAGCCGATATTTGATATCGAGTCCATCCATCTCCGGTATTAGTTTGTGCGTTAACACGAAGACATCCGAATCAGCATACTCCTGCAAATGCTTCAATTGTCTACCACGAACCTCCTGCCCCGGATCAAGCACCAGGGAATAAATAACAGCGCGGGCGCCATAAGGCTCACGGGCAGTCTTTTTAATGACCATGGGCAACTCTGATATCAGCGAGCGGGCGTAATTGATTGTTTCCTGCTTCGGGTTGCCGATTTGATCTATTGCATTCGCGACATCGGCCATTGCAGCACCGGTGACGACAGTGGCGACCTTTTTGGCAAGCTCTTCTCGTGTCATGGGTTCTTTTTTGTCAGTCTCTTCGTCATCCTGGGGTGAGTCAGTTTTGTCGGAAGAATCAAATTTACCGTCCCAATGAGGATCGATGCGCAGGATACGCTTGGCCAGTGGCGGGTGAGTGGCGGACAATGATTGCATAAAACCCGAAATGCCCTGGGCAAAAAAGGCATGGCTGATTTCGGGTGCGCCGGGGTTTTCCACTTTTGAACCAAACTCGAGCCCGCCAATTCTTTTCAATGCGCCCGCAATCCCATCTGGGTTGCGGGTAAACTGAACCGCTGAGGCATCCGCCAAGTATTCCCGTTGTCGGCTCACCGCGGCCTTGATCAGGCCACCGAAAAAGGTACCGGCAAAACCGATGACCATCAGCCCAATCGCCAGCGCCATTATTCCGCCCGCGCCTTTATTGCTACTCCGCCCGCGCCCCGAAAAAGCAGTGGAATACAAAATATAGTAGCCAATAATACCAATTATTAGGATGCCATTTAGCACGCCCATTAAGCGAATGTTGAGCCGCATATCACCATTAAAAATATGGCTAAACTCATGAGCAATGACGCCTTGCAACTGATTGCGACTTAAATGATCGATCGTCCCCTGAGTAACCCCGATGACGGCATCGCGTGGTGAGAAACCGGCCGCATAGGCATTAATACTCGGTTCATCCGCAAGCAAATAAACTGGCGGCGCTGGCGTACCAGAAGCGATAGCCATTTCCTCCACCACATTCAACAGTCTGCGTTGCTTCAGGTCATCAGTATTTTGCGGGATCAATTTTCCACCAAGTGCCTCCGCAACCGTCTTGCCACCAGCCGATAAGGCCATGATCTTGTAGAGACTGCCCGCCAACACCACGACACCGACACCTGCACTGACAGCGGCAAATGTCTGCCAATCCATTTGCTGGAGTAATGTCCCACCGTCTTGTAATTGTTCGCTATTGATATAACCGAACACTATCACGACCAGGAGATTGATCATGATAACTAAGGTGACCACAGCCAGGGTAAACAGGAAGACAAGCTGCAACGTGTTTTTACGGACGCGGTCTTGTGATTCAAAGAAATTCATTGTAAACGTCAGGTTATAAACAGCAATTAAAACGATACTTTTGGCGCGACTTGGATGGCTTCGCTGTCTTCAAATTCCAGCAAGGTCGCATCCTGCGCATGCCTGAACATAGGAGCGAAGAACACGGGCGGGAAACTCTGTTTATAAGTGTTATAGGCCATCACCTGGTCGTTAAAGGCTTGGCGGGAGAAGGAAACCTTGTTTTCGGTGCTGGTAAGCTCTTCACTTAACTGCATCATGTTCTGATTGGCCTTCAGATCCGGATAGGCCTCCATCACCATATTAAAATTCATCAAGGCACCAGCCAGTTTGCCTTCGGCACTCATCAGGTCCTTCATTGCCCCGGCATTGGCCGGATCAGACGCGGCGCTGGATAACATATCTGCTGCCGCATTACGCGCCTTAACCACTGCCTCCAGGGTTTCACGCTCGTGCTTGATGTAGCCCTTGGCGGTTTCGATAAGATTTGGAATCAGGTCGTAACGTCTTTTTAGTTGTACCTCGATCTGTGCAAAGGCATTTTTGTAGCGATTCATTAGCGCAACCAGTTTATTAAATATCCCGATCACATAAAAAATGATTAGCGCGACAGCAACCAGAATGACTATTAATGTGGTATCCATATTTCTCGCCTTATTTAAAAACCCCAGTGGGGTCGGAGTCTAACCTATCCCCATAAATATTATAAAAAACCTGTGCATGGTGAATTCGTAGTCAAATAGTTTAAAGATCAATTTTTACGAGGAAAACTGGATTCCCTGATCTTTCCCTGTTATTGCGTCCCACCCCCCTAAACTTGATCTGCTTTTGAGTGTAACACTCTCCTAACAGGTTTATATCAGTGGGCATTACGCGCAAGCGGTTCAGTGAATTCGAGATCTTTAATTTGTTGACCAAAATATTGACTGAGAACACAAAATGGCCCCATCAATTACTGGGTAACCGACCTCCTGTGTTGGAAACCGTTGTTCCAACTCTTTCTCAAACCCTGGAACATAGCCAGGGGCTTGACACTCTCAGATTGGATTATCTATTACGACTAGGGATCGGCCGCTTTATAGGCAGCAATCAGTGCGTCTCGAAAAGCCAGAGATTGGGTATCTGCAAGGCAGGCCAAGGGCATGTAATCCCAAGTTTCAAGAGAAAAGCTGATGCCACACTCCAGACACGTCACTTCCTTGTCTCCGACCACTGGGAATTTCCAACGGTGATCCATTGGTGAACATCACTCCTTAGGACTATCAGCCATAAGATACAGTGTATAAACTGGATTAGGCAGTATCGAATGTGGGTTGCAACACTTTAGTGCATATCAATTCATTCACGATTGACTCTCAAATCTGGAAGTACAGTATTACTGGTTGTCTGCTCGCGTTAGGCGATATATGCGGTTTTCGTGGAGGAGTTTGTGCCAACTATATGGCTCTCCATTATGTTTTCAATCGGCCGTATACGGCTAATTTGATGCCTCATAGGGCAACCCTGCAACCTATTCATAGCAAAAATGTAAAGGTTCAGATTATGGCACTTTTCAGTGATCGTGAGCAAGGGATCTGAATGAGGGGGTGCAGAGGGAGGCGTGGCCTCTCTCTGCACCGGATCGGGTATCCTCCAGTGAACCAACCACAGCCACTGGAACAGGAGACCCGAGCATGGACATCAATCGGCCGTATACGGCTAATTTGATGCCTCATAGGGCAACCCTGCAACCTATTCATAGCAAAAATTGACTTGCTTCCTGTCTGAGTAAATAATCACTCTTGCAAACGTCAATCGGTAATCCCGCGAAGTCGGGTTACCTGCTTAATACAAAAGCCTTATTCAGCAAAGGGTAGCTCCCTGAGCTTGGTGAATAGGCAGGGACATCTCTCTTACCGAGTGACGTTTGCAATGGCCCGGCACCTTGGTGCCGGCGACACGCAACAATGCGGGAGAGGATATGCAATACATTCGGAAAATTTTCTGGACATCAGCACTATTCACACTTACATGTCATGCAGCGTTGGCTCAGGAGGGTTATATACCCCAGCACTGTGCCAATAATGCCCATCCGCCCCCGGCGCATTTTAACTGTCCCGTTCCTTACGTGGAAATGGTATCGGACGGAACAAAAACATTTGTTGAACAGGCATGGAAATGTCTTGAAACTGGAAACATGCTGGGACAAATGGGTGATGGATGCGTTGGGAGCGGGGAACCCTCAATGTTTTCCGGTTGGTCAATCCAAGTAGCCGATGCAGGCTATCGGAATGAGATCATGCGGTATACCTTAGATGCCTGTTACCTTGAGATTGCCAGAAATTCCAATATGGCAGAAGAACACGGGATGACTCTTGAAGAGATTGTTGATTTGATGAAGACGCTTCAAGCCGAAAATGTCACCAAAGTGGTGTCTTCCATAGAGCCTCTTGTCAACAATATGGAGAGTCGGCAAGAACGCATGGCCATCTATGCTGCATTCAAGAAACTTTGCGTCGATGCCGCATTGTAAGAAATGTGACTTATATTCAGCCAACAAGATTTCTTGAAAGAGGATTAGCAGATAAATTTTGAGATTCAAAACCTTGCTTTGTTGAAAAAAGACCTCTCCAATGAAGAGCGCCTGCAATTTGATTCACAGTACGCAGGGCAAAGAAAGAATCCAACAACTGCCCTGATACTCAGCCTGTTCCTGAGGGGATGGGGCATCGACCGATTTTACATTGGAGATGTCGGCTTGGGATTGGGGAAGTTGTTTACCTTAGGCGGGCTTTTTATATGGGCGATCATCGACTGGTTTTTGATCAGGAAGGCTACGCGGAACCGAAACAATGCCGTTGCCCAGCAGATTCATGACGGCATTGTCCAGATGCGATGAGAGTTTTACACCTAAAACTGGATCAAGTTTAGGGGGGCAGGACAGTTTGCCTTCGCCTGTAACCTTGGGCGGACAGCCCGACAAGCAAATCCGGGCTGCCTCCGTCTCCTCGCGGAGCGCCTGCAATCACGCAGACCCTTCATACTGGGCACCGGGATACAAGCGGCGCGCCTAAGCGTGGGTTACATACCGCAGCATTGCCCGGAATTTCGCAACCATCGGCCTCAATGGTCACTCGCAGTTCATTTACATCTCATCTTGCCCCTGCGTACGGCCTTCGGTGTGGCTGGCCAACCGCCACATCGGAAAAATTTAGTTAATTGCTGCCTGTAGTCAGGCGGTCAGTTTCATGGAGCAGGCGTTCCAACTTTTGCTCTTTAGCTTCGATGGTTCGCTGGTTTTTGCGGATCAACGCCTCCTGCCTTTTGACGCCGGCTTGGCATGTTTTGTACTTTTCCTGTGTCTGCACAATGCCCAGCTTTTCCACCCGCAACTGTTCTTTGGTCTCGGCAATTGCATTTTCCTGATCCGGACGCTGTAGCTGTTCTTTGCACTCCTCCTGCCAGTTGATTTCACCCTGCAGCCGGTTAATTTCCAGATCCAGGACTTGTTCCTCGTACTCGCCCGATAACACCCGGCGCATGCTCGGCAGCTGCTTGGGCTGGCCCCCGTTCACACGCTTAACGGTTTGGAAATATTGCATGGCACGCTGGGCCTGCTTTTGATGAATCTCGGCCAGGTCCAAAAACAACAACCACTGGCCATGTCCGCAAAGTGCTTTTGCTTTCACCAAGTCCGCACCCAACTCGTAATAGGCTCGAATAATTTTTGACTTGATGCCATTTGCCAGTTGCTTAAGGTCCGGGGTCAAATCCGACACGCGTGTCGTTTTTGCTACCAGTTTCATTTTGTCTACGCAGCTTTGGGTTTGATTATGTGAGCATCAAGCCAAGCGTTGAGATCGCTACCACGATAAAGCACGCGGTTTCCGAAGCGAATGTATGCAGGGCCGCGTCCAAAATGTCGCCATTGAGCAAGTGTTCCCGCTGAAGCGAGTATTGATAGGGCAGGGTCGTCGGTCCTATAAAAGCGATTATGTTCAAAATGCACGGTAAATCTCCATCAAGTGATGGGAGACACACTAAACCGGATTCAAAGCATGCGCATATTCACGTTTTGTGCATTTGGTGAGAACCGTAGTTTGAACAAGTAGACCAGATTCGTGCAACCGTTCCATAAGGAATGTCTGTGGCCTTCGCCACAATCTCGCAGGCTGATATGACATCATCGGTGGCTTCATTCCGTGTTGGGGTGATATTCCAATTCTTGTGCAAAAGGTCAATCAGAAAGTAGATATTCCAGTCACGGCCCGCAGTGGCATGACTTCCCTTTCCTGGACGTGGGCGCTTCTTATGCCCGCGCTTTGTCGACTGGTCCGCAAGTACGTCAGCCGTCCATGCAGCCAATTTGAGAGGCAGTGGGTCGCCTTTGCGAATCAGTTCTTGTGCAATCATGCTGAGCCCATCCCATGCTGACTTGCCGTGGTGGGATTCTTCGATCAGCCTGATAAGGAAGTCTTCTCCACCATCACGGTGTTGATGCACCATCAGATACGCGCGTGCTCGACCTTCTGCCGCCGATATGTCCACAAACCGGCCAGGGTTGGAAAGGTACGTGCGGGCGAACTGTACAAATTTGTCTAATTGGTCTGATTGATCCTCATCCATGACGGTTCAACTCCACAACATCGCCAGCCTTGCCTTCCATCATCGCTGCCATTGCAGCCCCGACTCGCTCCCGTGCATCACGCACTGGGTTGCCAACTGACCTGATATATCTGTCAGCCATGGCTGTTGTTCGATGTCCAAGCAAGTCGCGCAAGACGTGTGTGCCGATCCCTGCTGCCGCCGCTTGCGTCATCACCGTGCGGCGAAGATCATGGAGGCGAACATCCTTGAGTCCGGCCTTTGTTGCGATCCGGGAAAAGTGCAAGCGTACCGTGCGATACATAACCGGCGCATCGCGTCCAGTAGTGAATACCCATTCATTGATGCGGGGAAGCTTTACGAGAATAGCAAGTGCCGCCGACGCCAAATCATGGGACCTTCGTCCTGTCTTAGTTTCTGGCAGTAACAAACGTCTGGCTTCGAAGTCGATATGCTCCCAGCGCATGGCCAGCACTTCACCAATGCGAAGGCCGGTTAATGCGGCGATGCGGATTGCTGCGACTGGAGCAGGGCAGGCAGTCTCTGCATCTTTCAAGGCCTTGGCAAGTGCCGTCAGTTCAGATGGTGAAAGAATTCGGTCTCGGGCTTGCTCTCTCGCGCGCTCAATGCCTCTCACCGGATTGGTGTTCTGTGCTCGCCACTCCCAGGTTTCAAAGAGCGAAAACAAGCGTGAGGTGAAAGCCAGTACACGGTTGCGTGTCGGGCCTGGCATGGGTTTAACCATGCGCTCGACATCGCGTCGACTGACATCCGCAACCAAAAATTTGCTCAGGGCAGGGCCAACATAGCATCGAACCTGCTTGCCGTACTCTTGAGCGGTGCGCGCACTCATGCGTCCAATCGCGACGCGTTCCGGTACGAATTCGTTAAAAAACCGGGCAAGTCCCTCGGCAACGCTCGGAGCCTCTTGTATCTGGCGTCTTCGTTCCAGAAGGTCGGTCTCTCCAGAACGGGTAGCGGCCAACTCTTTACCTGCACGTTCTCGGGCCTCACGCAACGAGATCTCAGAACATCGTGCTAGTGTTGCGAGACGCTTTCTGCCCGCTACTCGATACGAAATGACAAATGATTTTTGTCCGCTTGGGAAAACCTTGATGCCAAGCCCCCTAACCGTGCTATCCCACATAATTTGAGGTTTTTCTCCTGGCTTCGCATCGCGTATAATTCGCTCTGTAATCAAAATTTAGCCTTTAAAGTCACCATTGAGTCACCAATTAGACAGAATACAGCATCAACCCGATTCAAGCAAACTAACCGATATTATAGTATATATACTTGAATAATAAAGAAACTACTCATACAGACTCAAGCAGATTGAGTGGCTGGAAATATAAGGAAAGCTAATTTGTAATCAGCAGGTCGTAGGTTCAAATCCTATCGCCAGCTCCAATTTGCAAGAGGTCCATACCGGGCACATAGGTAACCGTTTATTCCGGGGACATGGGTAGCCTATATGTCAGGAAAATCCGTAATCCATGTGTTGGGAACTGCAATGCAGGTCTCATACTTCAAAAAAGGTCATTTCACTTTGATGCAGCACAAAATAATTTTCTCACTTTGTTTGGCAATGTGTTTTTGGCTGCTCAGTGGGTGCACCGCTACACATGTCGACGGTAATAAACGGGTTTCGGCATTATCACCGCGCGCGCCGTTAGACGGGATCTGGGTGGGTGAGTTTGATATAGGGGGCAGAGGCCCGTACGACTTTACTGCAGTACATATTGGTGGCAAGGCATACGCGTACAGTCAACGTGCAAAAACCATGTGTGTAGGTACCGCGGAACTGGATGGCGAGAATTATACTTCCAGGTATGCACTATTTGTATTGGATGGCGGCCCGTTTGATTTGGCAACGCTTACCGGGAAAGCAAAAGAACAAAATGTAATTACCTCGCATTTTGTCACAATGAAAGGAGGTGATACGGGGGCATTGAATCTTGTGTATGACGCTGCTTATGATACTCCGTCATCTTTGGAAATGATTGCGGGAGTCTGGTCGTACACGGACAGGGATAATCTGACTACAGAATTCGGCATTGAATCTGAGGGTGTGATCAAAGGTCATGATTCTGATAATTGTGAATATCGGGGACAGATGGGTCTGATCGATCCTGATTATAATGCGTACAAAATCACAGTGGAAATCAGCAAGTGCAGTTCAGTCAGCGGAGAGTATGAAGGTGTGTCATTCATGGAAGAAGATCAGTTAAGTGTACAGATTGCCAATGCCAGGTATGCGTTGTTTTTTGCATTTGCCCGCAACCCATAAGGCGCGCAAGCAGATGTATATTGTTCTGTAATCTTCACAGGAAACACTTGTTGCAGTGTCGGTTGAAAATTATTATCCATTCAACGGTAGACGTGGTCGTTTGCGTTTAGGCCTTAGTCCAATCGAGTTGTCAGACTGGATCCAGTACGAAGATGATTTCCCGGATCGAATTCGTGAAAAGAAAAAGCTGATCAACCGATATGGGAAAAGAGTGCTTGATGCGCGTGATGGTAGTATCCCTTCCCAGAATGCGCTGCTGGATTCTGTCCTTGAATTTTTACGACAGCATCGAACTGAATGGTTCGAATTCAGTCATAATGAAATATTCAGCATTAGGGAGAATATAACCTATAAAATTTCAAACTACACAGCCTGTCCTCTTGAGCTGATCAGCTATCTGGTTGCTGATGACTATTGTCTGCTGGAAGAATATGACAACGATTTTCGGTTGGTGGCGGCCTGTGTTTGTGCACCTACACGATGGGAGTTATCTGAAAAAATGGGTAAGCCACTGACGGCGATCCATGCGCCGGTCACAAATCTTGAAGAAAAAATTGGCCGCATGATTTGTCATTTTTTTAAAAATCTGTCAGTTGGTGAATGCTATATGAGGTCAAACTGGTTTCTTTCTGAAGTGTCCGATTATTGTATATTCCCGAATCGCCCCAAGATGCGCAAAAGTCTTGCCAGGATCACTCAGGAAAACATCGAAAGTCACCTGTACCTACGTTGCGAACGCCAGACTTTCCAGAAGCTGAAGGAAACCGGACATATTGCCTTTGGCATCAAGGTGTATACGGCCCCGGTAAGCATAGTCCGGCATTGTCCAGCGATTGCGGAAGACCTTGTGCTGGCATTGGACACAATGAACACTGTGCAAAAACAGGCCTTGGAAATCGATATTGTAGAAAAGCCGTTCAGGAAATACCTGGACACCGTACTCCTGTAGCATTATCGGTATAACGAGTCACCTCGGCCAATTGCAAAATATCTGAACCCCAGTTGCTGCATCAAGCGTGAAATCAATACGGCCGGCTTCCAGATTTGTTTGGTATGAGTTCCTGCAGGCTAGGCTCATGTATCGGAACCATGCATTGCTTGAGCTTGTTTATTCTGTTTGCACCGGTATCAATGCAAAGAATATTGTTTCCCGCCTGTGCAAGGCAGGCTGCAGTTACCAGGCCGACATAACCCGAGCCGTAAGTCGTTACATCCATAGTTTAGTCAGTATGAGTGTAAGCAATGGCGGTGAATACCAAAGTCATGCAGGCACGAACCATAAATTGATATTTTACAATGAGGTGTAAAACTGTTCATATCAAAAGACAAGAGCAATATTGCGTATCAATGTAAACAGCGTCTGCTCTAAAAATTCATATCGCGTGTTGCAATATTGGCAGTATACAGATATATACACACAATCTTTTCCCATTGGAGGGGTACCCAAGCGGTCAACGGGAGCAGACTGTAAATCTGCCGGCTCAGCCTTCGGAGGTTCGAATCCTTCCCCCTCCACCATTTAACGTTTAGAATCCCGGGTACCAAAATAGTCCTGTTTCAGATTCTGCGGGTGTAGTTCAATGGTAGAACCCCAGCCTTCCAAGCTGATGATGTCGGTTCGATCCCGATCACCCGCTCCAGGATCTCGCAAAATAACAGAAGTCCGGGTACAGCGTCGGAGTCGCAGATATCGCATGCATGATCAAGACATCAAACGGTGCTACGGCTTGAATTTTTAAGAGGTACAGTTACGCGGAAAGGTATTGCCCATATAGCTCAGTCGGCAGAGCACTTCCTTGGTAAGGAAGAGGTCACCGGTTCAAATCCGGTTATGGGCTCCATTTGGGCTTTCCAGTAACGTCCAATAAAATCCTGTAATGTACATAAAATAATTTAAAAACAATAAGTTATAAGTATAAAGCAGTTTTTTAATATCCGATAAGGTTTGTTGATATCCAGAAGAAATGACGGTACTTTTGACGGTATCTCGACCTAACCAGTAAAAAGTACCGTCAAAAATGGCCCTGACCAATACACGCATCAAGGCAACAAAACCCCGCTCTAAAGACTACAAGATGGCGGATGGTGGCGGCATGTATCTGCTAGTCAAGAAAAATAGTTGTAAGTACTGGCGTATGGATTATCGATTCCGGGCAAGCGCAAGACCTTGGCACTGGGGGTCTATTCCGAGGTCAGTCTCAAGGATGCCAGGGAAAAGCGCAGAAAGGCCAAGCTTCAGCTTGAAAAAGATCAGGACCCCGGCGAGGTTCGCAAGGAAGAAAAACTGGCAAGACAGATGAATCGCTTCAAGGATGTCGCCTATAAATGGTGGGATCATCAAAAAGACACCTGGAGTCCGGATCATGCCACAAGGGTGCTCAAGAGGCTGGAAGACAATACTTTCCAGGACTTGGGTTATTTATCCATTGATGAAATCACGCCTAAACAGGTTATTGCCACGGTTCGCAGGGTTGAAGCACGTGGTGCACTGGATGTCGCCAACCGGGTCAAGCAAGCCATCAATGCTGTCTGTCGCTTTGCAGTTCAGCAAGGCATTGCTACCAGTAACCCCGCTGGCGATCTGGAAGGCATTGTCAAACGCCGCAAGGTCCGGCACTGGGCTTCTTTACCCAGAGAGGAACTGCCGCAGTTTCTGAAAGCTCTCGAAACCTATAGCGACCAGGGCCGCATGCTGACCCAGCGTGCGATCAAGCTATTACTGTTGACTTTTGTTCGCTCCGGCGAGTTGCGCGGGGCCAAGTGGGAGGAGTTTGATCTTGAGGACAAGGTCTGGCGTATCTCTGCCGATCGCATGAAGATGAGGAATGAGCATCTGGTTCCCCTGTCCAGACAGGCCATGGAAGTGATTGAACTGCTGAAGGGCATGACCGGTAAGTATGACCTGGTGTTCCCGTCCGAGCGGGACCGCACCCGCGAGATGTCCGATAACACCATGCGCAAGGCCATTTTCAAGCTGGGCTATGACGGTACACATGAAGGCAAGAGCAAGGCGGTGCCGCATGGATTCAGGGCGACCGCCTCC
This sequence comes from Gammaproteobacteria bacterium, assembly GCA_965205275.1. Classification (GTDB taxonomy): domain Bacteria; phylum Pseudomonadota; class Gammaproteobacteria; order UBA4575; family UBA4575; genus WTFY01. The sequence continues at coordinate 1,050,925 of OZ242168.1, read as the reverse complement.
TCAATCCTGAATGAGACCGGCTTCAATCCGGACGCGATTGAACGTCAGTTGGCCCACAAGGAGAGGAACAGTGTCCGGGCTGCGTATACCTACCATGCCCACTATCTGGATGAGCGCCGGGCGATGATGCAGTGGTGGGCCGATTATCTGGACGAAATGAGAGCATCAGGGAAGGTGATTCCGATATTTTCCAAAGTGGCCAACGGCTAAGCAAAAGCTTTTAACCAGGGATTTTTCCTGCGTCATGCCTGTTGCCTGGATTCGATCCACTGGAGCACTACACTTTCATGCCAGCCGACCGACCGGGCTCCGGTTAGCTTGATCTGTTTCGGGAAATTGCCTTTGGCAATTTCCGCATAAATGGTTGAACGGGATAATCCAGTCATGCGCTGGACTTCCTTCAGCCTTACAATTCTGCGATTCATTGGGATTTTCCTGTTTTTCTGCAAGGCTGACTCATGCTAGGCATAAAAAAGGAAAAAGCAATAGAAAACCGATACAAGAACTGTAGCGGTTTTTTTTAGCTACTTTTTGATCGGATTGCGCTGGGAAGGTGTTGGCTACATCGGCACCTCAGCTGCATGAGGCATGCATGCAACTGATCGTACAGCGCCCACGCAGGGAACAGCTATGGTTCAATGAAGACACCGCAACACATCCATACACGAGGCTGACTGACGCAATCGAATGCAGTCTGCGTGTAGGTTAATGCCTTGCGAGTTCTCCAGGAATGGACAGTCCAGCGTACTCGGCCGTGTCACTACCCAGTGAAACGTGGTAGTGACACGGCCGCATCCGAAGCCCGAATGCAAGGTACACGGTACGTTCTTTTCTACGTGCCCGAATGCCACGTGAATTACGGTGTCAAGCTGTTCATTTCGAGGTACCACTCCGATTAAGGGGCGCTATACAAGAGTGATTAACAGTATTTTGTTGGTGTTCCCCCTCATATGGGTGGCGACAAACGGCGTTCGCACCCGTACATTCCCATACATCCCGGCCGCTTTTTGAAGCAGTTGGGATCGATACGATCGCCGCGGTGATGGGCCACGGCCTTTTCAGGTCCTTCAAGCAGTCGGCGTATCAATGTGATTAACAGGTTCACGAGGGTGTCCGTAGGCTCATCCGCCTACCGTGGTTTGAAAGCACGCACGGGCATCGGGAAGGCAAAGGGGTGTCATGAGCGATCAAGACGTGTACGAGCGCATCCTGGCTTTGCTGCACGAAGCGGCGTTCGACGATGCCCGGTGGCTCGCCGCATCAGGGCTGATCGACACCGCCTGTCGAACCCAGGGCAGTATCCTGGTCTTTGGCGAAGGGCGCGTAGAGAGCGGCATCGAGATCTTCTTCTCGAGGCTCTGCTATCGCGGGCAACACAACCTGGAGTTGGAGCGCGAGTACTACGCGGACTACTATGCGAGTGACGAACACCTGCCGCGCCTGAGGCAACTGCCGGACAGTTACATTGTCCATATCAGCGATCTCATCACCGAAGAGGAGATGAAGACCTCCCGCACGTACAACGAATTTCTCTTGCGTGCCAAGTTCCAGAACAGTCTCAACGTGCGCCTGGATGGCCCGGACGGGGGTTCGCGCATCGCCTGGTGTTTTGCCGATCCCGTTGACGGGGGCAGTTGGTCGTCGGCCCAGGTGGAGATGATCCAGCGTCTGTTGCCCCATGTTCGCCAGTTTATAGGGGTACGCCAGGCGCTGGCCGATGCGAGGGCGCTTGGCAGTTCGCTCGCCGGCCTGCTTGACAACAGTCTGGCCGGTGTCATCCAGCTTGATACACGCGGGCGAATCGTGGCGGCGAATGACCGGGCGCTTGCAATGCTTCGCCGGGGCGACGGGTTGTTCGATGAGGGGGGTATCCTTCAGACCTCGTCCAGGGACGATCAGGTAGTGTTCGACAAGGTGTTAAGCCGTGCGCTGCCGCGATTCAGGGGTCCGGGTGCGAGCGGCACGGTTGTGGTGAGGCGCACGAACGCACTGTCGCACCTGGTGTTGCACGTGACCCCGGTGCAAGATCTGCCAGAAGATGGGCGTGCCCGGCGCGTGGCCGCCCTGGTGCTGGTGGTCGACCCGATGAGCCCTGTACGGATCGACCCGGGCATGGTACGGGGGGCGTTTGGCCTCACGCCGGCCGAGAGTCAAGTAGCGGCGTTGCTGGGCGAAGGCAAGAGCCTGCGTGACATCGCCGCTGTGACGGGGCGCAGTGAAGGCACCGTGCGTTGGCATTTGAAGCAGATCTTCCGAAAGACCGGGCTTTCCCGGCAGGCGGAGTTGGTGCAGCTCGTGCTGTCGCTCGCCGGCTTGCCGGCACCCCGGAATTGAACACACCGGCGGACCCCCGCCCGTGACGCCGCCGGTACCCGTGTAACAAACCAATACACGGCATTTTATTGATTGTTTGACAATCCACCTTATTTGAGGTGGATTAACGACGCTCGACCCTGTCCCGCCAGATTCAAAAAGTGCCCGATATGGCTGTTTTCAGTGGCTGGCCCATGTTTTGCAACCCTTGGGAGACCACGATAATGGAGGTGTTGCTAAAAAAAGAACTGATATACAAGAATTTCCCTAAAAAATTATTCCAAACTTCCTAGAATCACGCTACAATTACATGTTTGGCAATTGCAAGATACTGAGTTTAGGCCAGTAGCTCAATTGGCAGAGCGGCGGTCTCCAAAACCGCAGGTTGGGGGTTCGATTCCCTCCTGGCCTGCCAATGATGGGCAAAATCACGTACTACGTCTACAGGTAGAAATTTTAAGATCAGAATTATGGCAGGAAAAGCTGAAGCCACGGCAAGCGGCATGGATGCCTTTAAGCTGACTGTATCGATCGGTGTGCTGGGTGCAAGTGTGGCTGCATTTTATGTATTTGTGGACCAGCCGCTGCTGTATCGTGTATTGGGCATCGCAGCCGCCGCTGTCCTTGCGGCCATTATTGCATTGACGACAGCGCGTGGTCGTTCGTTTGCAGGTTTTATGCGGGATGCACGCACCGAAGTGCGCAAAATGGTTTGGCCTACGCGGATAGAGACCCTGCAAACTACTGTTGTAGTCATTGTAGTAGTAATCATTCTGGCATTGTTTTTATGGGTCGTTGATCGTGGCTTGACGACTTTAATACAGTTTGTCATCAGATAAAGAGTTTACAGATGTCTATGCGTTGGTATGTAGTGCATGCGTATTCCGGGTTTGAACATCAGGTCAAGCGTTCATTGGCGGAAAGAATTGAAAGACTCGGCATGCAGGATAAATTTGGCGAAATCCTAGTTCCGGTAGAAGAAGTTGTTGAGATGCGTGAAGGGCAAAAACGACGCAGTGAGCGGAAATTTTTTCCAGGGTACGTACTGATGAAGATGGAGATGGACGATGATACCTGGCATCTGGTCAAGGATTGTCCGAAAGTACTCGGTTTCATTGGCGGCTCTACAGAAAAACCTGCGCCAATCACTGAAAAAGAAGCTGAGAATATCAAGGTGCGCATGCAGGAAGGCGTGGACCAGCCCAAGCCCAAGGTGCTGTTTGAACCAGGTGAAGTGGTTCGTGTTACAGATGGCCCGTTTAATGACTTTAATGGCGTAGTTGAAGAAGTAAATTATGAAAAAAGCCGTATGCTTGTAGCGGTACAGATATTTGGACGCTCGACCCCTGTAGAGCTTGGTTTTGGCCAGGTTGAAAAGGGCTGAAGACCCTGAATGGAATAATAGAAAATGGCAAAAAAAATAGAAGCATATGTAAAGTTGCAGGTTCCTGCAGGCGATGCAAACCCGAGCCCACCGGTAGGTCCTGCGTTGGGTCAGCACGGTGTCAATATCATGGATTTCTGTAAAGAATTTAATGCGCAGACCCAGAATCTGGAGAAAGGGATGCCTGTGCCAGTTGTGATAGACATTTACAATGACCGCAGTTTTACTTTTATTACCAAGACGCCCCCTGCTTCGGTTTTACTGAAAAAGGCCGCCAAGCTGGATAAGGGGAGCGGGCATCCCAATACAGAAAAGGTAGGCAAGGTAAATCGTGCGCAGCTCGAAAAGATTGCCAAAGCAAAAATGCCGGATATCACAGCCGCTGACATGGATGCTGCGGTGCGCACTATTGCAGGTAGTGCCCGGAGTATGGGACTGGAAGTGGAAGGAGTATAGGCGTATGGCAAAACCCGGGAAAAAAATTCGTGCCGCACGTGAAAAAGCAGGAGCAGGCAAAATCTATATGCTTGATGAGGCTTTGCAGCTTGTCAAGGACTGTGCTGCAGCAAATTTCAAAGAGTCGGTAGATGTATGCGTAAAGCTTGGTGTGGACCCCCGAAAATCAGACCAGGTAGTTCGGGGTTCTACAGTATTCCCTCATGGCATAGGAAAAACCGTGCGGGTTGCAGTATTTGCTGAAGGCCAGCAGGCAGAAGCGGCAAAGGCTGCTGGAGCTGATTTGGTGGGTCTGAATGATCTGGCGGAGCAGGTTAAAAAGGGGCAGATTGATTTTGACGTTGCGATTGCGACACCGGATACCATGCGGGTAGTAGGACGACTGGGTCAGATTCTGGGGCCACGGGGGTTGATGCCGAACCCTAAAGTGGGAACAGTGACTGCCAATGTTGCCAGTGCCGTGGAAAATGCAAAAGCCGGTCAGGTACGCTTCAAGACAGACAAGGGAGGGCTTATTCATTGCTCAATCGGAAGAGTTGCGTTTGAGACCCTTGCGCTTGAAGAAAATCTCAAGGCACTAGTCGCTGATCTGGTAAGAGCCAAGCCCGCTTCAGCTAAAGGTATCTATATAAAGAAGGTTACGGTTTCATCTACCATGGGTACGGGGATACGGGTAGACCAGACCGTACTGGCATAAACAGGTTTCAGGTTTTATCGAAGTGAGAGAATCTGCCTGCGTAGCCATGTTATCCAGACCAGGGCTGTGTACTTGGCGGGTTGCAGGGTGAGGGATATACATTTGCTGACAGGCACTTGTATTGTCGTTAAATAACACCTTATGTGTGTAGCGGAATTCAAAGGACTCTATTGTGGCCTTACGACTTGAGCAAAAAAAGGAAGTTGTATCTGAAGTGGCACAAATTGCTGCAGGTGCGCATTCTGTCATCGCCGCTGAGTATCGCGGATTGACGGTAAGTGAATTAACTGGTCTTCGTGCTCAGGCACGTGAGCAGGGAGTCTCCCTGAAAGTAGTGAAGAACACGCTTGCCAAGCGTGCCTTGCACGGCACTTCCTATGAATGCATGAACCCGGGCCTGGTTGGGCCGCTTATGTTGATGTTCTCGCAGGAAGACCCGGGTTCGGCTGCGCGCCTGGCCAAGGAATTTATTAAAGACAGCGATTTACTTGTAGTAAGGATGATTGCTGTGGGCAGTGAGCTTATGGAAGCCTCCGCACTGGAGAAGCTGTCCAGCTTGCCCAATAAAGAGCAGGCAATAAGCATGGTAATGGCGGTTCTGAAAGCACCGATTGAAAAATTTGTGCGCACCTTGGCTGCGCCACATGCAACACTGGTCAGAACGATTGCTGCAGTGCGTGACCAGAAACAGGCAAGTGGGTAAAACACGCAAATTGTGCTTGGTTGAGAGACGGGCTGTAAGGGTTTTTGGTTTCATGGTATTTGGGCATTGATTTTATTAGGAGATAAAAATGGCTGTTACGAAAGAAGATATTCTTGAGACAATTTCTGAAATGAATGTAATGGAAGTGGTTGATTTGATTTCGGCCATGGAAGAAAAATTTGGTGTTTCTGCAGCCGCAGCTGTTGCACCTGCAGCCATGCCTGATGGCGGGGGCGAAGCCGAAGTTGAAAAAGATGAATTTGATGTAGTTATGAGCAGCTTTGGCAGTAACAAGATCGCTGTTATCAAGGTAGTGCGTGCTGTCACCGGACTTGGCCTCAAAGAGGCAAAAGATACGGTTGAAGGCGTACCCTCTACAATCAAGGAAGCTGTCGCAAAAGACGGAGCTGAAGAAATCAAAAAGCAGCTGGAAGAAGCAGGCGCGACAGTAGAACTCAAGTAGTCGTTGCTCGATTTAATCCTGACACTGGCCAGCCAGCGTTTATCAACGCTGCCCGGTTTTTTTGCATGCGCATTTTCATGATGGAGTGACCGCGATGGCATATAGCTATACCAGCAAGAAACGAATCCGTAAAGATTTCGGCAAGCGGCCTGAAATTTTAACGGCTCCATACATGTTGCAGATTCAGCTGGCCTCTTACAGAAGGTTCCTGCAAGATGAAAAATCTGATAATGGCCGTGAAGATGTAGGGTTGCACGGGGTATTCAAATCAGTATTTCCTATCGTGAGTTATTCAGGCAATGTTGTACTTGAATATGTAAGCTATCGATTGCAACAGCCTCCGTTTGAAGTCAAGGAATGTCAGCTGAGGAGCTCGACCTACCATGCCCCACTAAAGGTTCTTTTGCGCTTGGTTATCTATGACAAGGATGCCCCTGCAGGTTCCAAAAAAGTCAAGGATGTAAAGGAGCAGGAAGTCTATATGGGTGAGTTGCCGCTCATGACAGATACCGGGGCATTCGTTATCAATGGCACGGAACGTGTCATTGTATCGCAGCTACACCGTTCTCCGGGCGTGTTCTTTGATCACGACAAGGGTAAAACACATTCCTCGGGCAAGCTTTTGTATTCCGCCAGAATCATTCCTTATCGCGGTTCGTGGTTGGATTTTGAATTTGATCATAAGGATTGTCTGTTTGTACGCATCGACAGACGCAGGAAACTGCCAGCAACCATTTTATTGCGTGCGTTAGGTTTTGGCAGCGAAGAAATTCTTTCCACCTTTTTTGATACCAACACGATACACATTACCGATACAGGCTTTATCCTGGATTTAATCCCTGAGAGATTACGTGGCGAAACCTCTCCATTTGAAATCAAGGCAAAGGGCAAGGTGATTGTGGAGGCAGGTCGACGTATTACGGTGCGTCATGTACGCCAAATTGAAAAAGCGGGTATCAAGAAACTTGAGGTTCCGGTTGAGTATCTGCTTGGCAAGGTATTGGCCAAGGATCTGGTCGACGTTGATACAGGTGAAGTGGTTTGTAATGCCAATGATGAACTCACTGAAGAAAATATTGAGAAAATTCTGGAGTCTTCAGTTGACATACTGGAATTGCTCTATACGAATGATATTGATCGCCGTCCGTATATTACATCCACGCTCGCGATAGATGCGACTACCAATGAACTGGAAGCCCAGGTGGAAATCTATCGCATGATGCGTCCGGGGGAACCGCCTACCAAGGATGCTGCACAGAATTTATTCCAGAATCTGTTTTTTGTGCCGGAACGGTATGACCTGTCATCGGTGGGTCGAATGAAATTCAATCGCCGCGTGGGTCGGGAAGAGACGTCAGGTTCGAGTACCCTGAGTAAGGAAGATATTCTGGATGTGATGCGTACCCTCATTGATATCCCAAATGGCAAGGGCATGGTGGATGATATTGACCACCTGGGGAATCGACGCGTGCGGTGTGTAGGCGAAATGGTTGAAAATGCTTTTCGGGTAGGGTTGGTGCGAGTGGAGCGGGCAGTTAAAGAGCGTTTGACCCTGGCCGAGTCCGAAGGGCTGATGCCGCAGGAGATGATTAATGCAAAGCCGGTGGCCGCAGCGATCAAAGAGTTTTTTGGTTCCAGTCAGCTTTCACAATTCATGGATCAGAATAACCCGCTTTCTGAAATTACCCACAAGCGCAGAATTTCTGCTCTCGGGCCAGGTGGCCTGACTCGCGAGCGCGCCGGGTTTGAAGTCCGGGACGTACACCCTACTCATTACGGTCGAGTCTGTCCGATCGAAACACCTGAGGGGCCTAATATCGGGCTGATCAACTCATTGGCTATTTTTGCGCGGACCAATGATTATGGATTTCTCGAGACCCCTTACAGAAAAGTCATAAACGGGAAAGTCACCAGTGATATCGAGTATCTGTCAGCCATTGAGGAGGGCCAGTTTACCATTGCCCAAGCCAATGCACGCCTGGATGGCAAGGGCCGGTTTCTGGACGAATTGGTATCGGTCAGACACAGGAATGAGTTCTCATTGGTGCCTTCTGAAAAAGTCGAATACATGGATGTATCGCCCAAACAGATTGTGTCGGTTGCAGCGGCACTTATACCTTTTCTGGAGCATGATGATGCCAACCGGGCACTCATGGGTTCCAACATGCAGCGTCAGGCTGTGCCCACTTTAATCGCGGAAAAGCCACTGGTCGGGACGGGTATAGAACGTGTGGTAGCCATTGACTCAGGTGCTGCACTGGTTTCGAGACGCAGCGGGGTAGTGGATACCGTAGACGCCGGGCGGATCGTGGTACGGGTGAATGATGACGAGACCGAAGCGGGTGAGCCGGGTGTGGATATTTATAACCTGACCAAATATACACGTTCCAATCAGAACACCTGCATTAACCAGAAACCTCTGGTGTGCCCGGGAGATGTCATTGCCAGAGGCGATGTATTGGCAGATGGGCCTTCAACTGATCTGGGCGAACTGGCACTGGGACAAAATGTACTGGTCGCATTCATGCCATGGAATGGGTACAACTTTGAAGATTCAGTTTTAATTTCCGAGCGTGTCGTAGAGGAAGACCGGTTTACTACCATACACATTGAAGAACTCAGTTGTTTTGCACGGGACACAAAACTTGGCGCTGAAGAAATCACTGCAGACATACCCAATGTAAGTGAAAGCCTGCTTGCCAAACTGGATGATTCCGGGATTGTGTACGTGGGGGCTGAGGTCAAACCCGGTGGCATCCTTGTAGGGAAAGTCACACCTAAGGGAGAAACACAACTTACACCTGAAGAAAAACTGCTACGTGCCATCTTTGGTGAAAAGGCTTCAGATGTAAAAGATACTTCACTGCGTGTGCCGTCAGGAATGGAAGGGACAGTGATTGATGTGAGGGTGTTTACACGGGATGGTGTGAGCAAGGACGAACGTGCCCTGCAAATCGAGGACGCCGAGATTGGTCAGGTGCGTAAGGACCTGAATGATCAGTTACGTATTTATGAAGATGATATTTACAGCCGTGTTGAGCGTCTGATTACAAATGAAGTTGTAGAGGGCGGTCCGGATGGACTGATGGCAGGTGCAAAAGTTGCCAAAGCGTACCTGGACAGTCTGGATCGTGAACGCTGGTTTGAGATTCGAATTCGTGGTGAGGAAGTCACTACACAGCTGGAAGAGCTTTCCAAACAATTGAATAAACAGCGCGAGTCTTTTGATCAAAAGCTACTGGAGAAGAAAGAAAAAATAACAGCAGGCGATGATCTTGCGCCAGGTGTTTTGAAGATGGTCAAGGTGTATCTGGCTGTCAAGCGTCGCATGCAGCCCGGTGACAAAGTGGCGGGCCGCCATGGAAACAAGGGTGTGGTTTCCATGATTGTACCGGTTGAAGACATGCCGCACATGGAAAATGGAACACCTGTCGATATTGTCCTGAATCCCTTAGGCGTTCCTTCGCGTATGAATGTAGGCCAGGTACTGGAAACCCATTTGGGCTGGGCAGCCAAAGGTCTGGGTCTGAAGATTGCTCACATGCTTGATGAATCCACAGCAGCCAAGCCGTTACGTGGGTTTTTGAATGATATTTATAATAAGGATGAAGGGATTTCAGTCGCGCTGGATGAGTTCAGCGATGATGAAATCATGACACTTTCAAACAATTTACGCCAGGGTGTGCCGGTGGCTACACCTGTGTTTGATGGGGCGCAGGAATCTGAAATCAAACGTATGCTGAAACTTGCAGGCCTGCCAGAGGATGGGCAAGCCTATCTGTGGGACGGGCGTACCGGCGAACGGTTTGATCGCAAAATTACTGTGGGCTATATGTATATGCTGAAGCTCAATCATCTTGTCGATGACAAGATGCATGCACGCTCGACCGGACCGTATAGCCTTGTTACCCAACAACCTCTGGGGGGCAAAGCACAGTTTGGCGGTCAGCGCTTTGGTGAAATGGAGGTATGGGCACTGGAAGCCTACGGTGCATCGCATACCTTGCAGGAAATGCTGACAGTCAAATCTGATGACGTCATGGGCCGTAACAAGATGTACAAAAATATTGTGGACAGTAATCACAGTATAGATGCCGGCATGCCGGAGTCATTTAATGTGTTGATGAAAGAGATTCGCTCTCTGGGCTTAAACATAGATTTCGAGCAGGAAACCTGATTCAAACTGTAAAGATCGGACATTTATTGAATGCTGTACTCGCAACAGGCTTAAACAGCGTGCAAATGGCACGAGGGACATCATGAAAGACTTAATTAGTTTATTGAAAACTCAAGGTGAAGTGGAGGACTTTGACGCTATACGTATTGGTTTGGCGTCACCCGACATGGTCCGGTCCTGGTCATACGGCGAAGTCAAGAAGCCTGAAACCATCAATTACCGTACTTTCAAGCCAGAGCGTGATGGCTTGTTCTGTGCAAAGATTTTTGGACCGAACAAGGACTACGAATGTCTGTGCGGGAAATACAAACGCCTCAAGCACCGCGGTGTGGTATGTGAAAAATGTGGTGTTGAAGTTACCCTGACTAAGGTGCGCCGCGAACGCATGGGCCATATCGAACTTGCCAGTCCCGTCGCACATATCTGGTTTCTGAAATCATTACCCTCACGTATTGGTCTTTTACTGGACATGACATTGCGTGATGTGGAACGCATTCTTTACTTTGAGGCATTTATAGTTATTGATCCGGGAATGACCGATCTTGTGCCCAAACAACTGCTTTCTGATGAAGCCTTTCTGGAAGCGATTGAGATGTACGGGGACGAGTTTGATGCACGCATGGGTGCTGAGGCCATTTATGAGTTATTAAAGAAGGTTGACCTGAAGCAGGAAGTTGCTGACCTGAGACAGGAAATCAAGGAGACGCGTTCAGAAGCAAAGCTGAAACGTTTTTCCAAGCGTCTGCGGCTGGCTGAGAATTTTATTGGGTCAGGTAATAAACCTGAGTGGATGGTATTGACTGTTTTGCCTGTGTTGCCACCTGATCTTCGGCCCTTGGTACATCTGGATGGTGGGCGCTTTGCAACTTCTGATCTGAACGATTTATACCGTCGAGTGATCAACCGCAACAACCGGTTAAAACGTTTACTGGAATTGAATGCGCCAGACATTATTGTGCGTAATGAAAAACGCATGCTGCAGGAAGCGGTGGATGCCTTGCTGGACAACGGGCGCCGCGGTCGAGCGATCACCGGTACCAACCGGCGTGCACTTAAATCCCTGGCAGATATGATCAAGGGCAAGCAGGGACGTTTTCGCCAGAATTTGCTAGGGAAACGGGTGGACTATTCCGGGCGTTCGGTCATTGTGGTCGGGCCAACACTGAAACTGCATCAATGTGGGTTGCCAAAAAAGATGGCACTGGAATTATTCAAGCCATTCATATTCAGCAAGCTGCACATGCGTGGTATTGCGCCAACTATCAAGGCTTGTAAAAAAGTCGTTGAAAAAGAAGGTGCGGAAGTCTGGGATATTCTTGAAGAAGTCATTCGCGAACATCCGGTATTGCTGAATCGTGCCCCCACGTTGCATCGCCTGGGCATACAGGCGTTTGAGCCTATCCTGATCGAAGGCAAGGCAATTCAATTACATCCTCTGGTGTGTACCGCTTTTAATGCAGATTTTGATGGGGACCAGATGGCTGTCCACGTACCGTTATCTGTTGAGGCACAACTGGAGAGCCGTGCCCTGATTATGTCCACCAACAATGTGTTGTCCCCTGCAAATGGCAATCCTATTATCGTTCCGTCACAGGATATTGTTCTGGGCCTGTACTATCTCACGCGTGAAAAAGTGAATGAACGTGGCTGCGACATGTGTTTTGCTGATGTGGAGGAAGCGCAGCGTGCATATGAAAGTGGTGCGGTCGCACTACATGCCAAAGTCAAGATCCGGGTTAATGACGTGGATGAAGACCAGGATGGAAACATGCAGGCAGTGCGTCGTATCGTTGAAACCACTGTGGGACGCGCAATACTTTCCAAAGTGTTGCCTGAAGGTTTGCCATTTGCACTGGTGAACCGCGACATGAACAAGCGTGCAATTTCATCTCTTATCGATGAGTCTTACCGACGCACAGGTTTGAAAGATACGGTTATCCTTGCGGATAACCTGATGTACACAGGTTTTCATTTTGCAACCCGTGCGGGCATATCTTTCTGTGCGGATGACATGGTTATACCGAAAGAGAAGCAAACCATTCTTGGTGGAGCAGAAAAGGAAGTAAAAGAGATCGCTTCCCAGTATGCGTCCGGATTAGTAACCAGGGAGGAACGTTACAACAAGATCATTGATATCTGGTCGCATACCAATGAGCAGGTAGCCAAGGCCATGATGGATCGACTGGGCAATGAGGAAATCGAGGGCCCAGAGGGAAAACCTATCACCCAGAAATCATTTAACTCCATCTATATGATGGCAGATTCAGGTGCCAGAGGTTCTGCAGCCCAAATCCGGCAGCTTGCCGGTATGCGAGGTCTGATGGCCAAGCCGGATGGCTCAATTATTGAGACCCCTATCACTGCAAATTTCCGTGAAGGTTTGAATGTGTTGCAATACTTCATTTCCACGCACGGTGCACGCAAGGGTCTTGCCGATACCGCACTAAAGACTGCCAACTCAGGTTATTTAACGCGTCGCCTCGTGGATGTGGCACAGGATCTGGTTGTGACCGAGCTTGATTGCGGGACTTCCAAAGGCATGCTGATAAAATCCGTCATCGAAGGCGGTGATGTCGTGCAAACCTTGCAAAGTCGTGTACTGGGCAGGGTGGTTGCTGAGGATGCTCTGGATGTAAGTGGCAAGAATGTTCTGATTCCGGCAGGCACATTACTGGATGAGGTATGGGGCAAAAGGTTTGAGGACCTGGGTGTTGATGAGATAAAAGTACGCACCCCCATAAATTGCGAAACCCGGTATGGGGTTTGTTCAAAATGTTACGGTCGGGATCTGGCACGTGGCCATCTTGTAAATATAGGCGAGGCAGTTGGGGTCATTGCAGCACAGTCAATTGGCGAGCCCGGTACACAGCTGACCATGCGCACGTTTCATATTGGGGGTGCCGCAAATCGTGCGGCTTCAGCCAGTGGTGTCACAGTGAAATCCTCAGGCACGATCCGTATGCACAACGTGAAGCTGGTGCAGCACAAAAATGGGCACAATGTTGCGGTATCGCGGTCAGGTGAATTAAGTGTAGTTGATGAACAGGGTCATGAAAAAGAACGTTACAAAATCAGCTATGGCGCTTCGATAGCCGTAAACAATGACGATGCCGCGGAAGCCGGACAAACTGTCGCGACCTGGGATCCACATATACGTCCGATTGTCACTGAAGTGGCTGGCCAGATTCAACTGGTCGATTTTGCAGACGGCGTTACTGTCAATGTGTTTGCAGACAAGGTCACAGGGTTGAGTTCTGCGATTGTACTGGATCCAAAGAGTCGTCCTGCAGCCGGCAAGGATTTGCGGCCTGCTGTAAATTTGCTGGATGCAAAAGGTGAGCTTTTGAGGTTTACAGGAACTGAAAAACCTGCACATTACACCCTCCATCCGGGTGCGATTATCAGTCTGTCTGATGGAGATACAGTAGATGTCGGTGACATCATTGCACGTATTCCTCAGGAGTCTTCCAAGACGCGTGATATCACTGGAGGGTTACCGCGTGTTGCAGATCTGTTTGAAGCACGCAAGCCTAAGGAGCCTGCAGTGCTTGCCGAGCAAACCGGCATAGTGAGCTTTGGTAAGGACACCAAAGGTAAGGAGCGTCTGGTGATTACCGATGAAAAGGGCGAATCGAAGGAAGTGCTGATACCAAAATGGCGGCAAATCAATGTATTTGAAGGGGAATACGTTGAAAAGGGCGAGGTTATTGTAGATGGTGAGTTCAGTCTGCATGACATCCTGCGCTTACGTGGTGTTATTGAGCTTGCGGAATATCTGGTCAAGGAAATTCAGGATGTTTACCGTCTGCAAGGTGTTGAAATTGATGATAAACACATAGAAGTCATTACCAGGCAAATGCTGCGTAAGGCAGAAATCGTTGAGCCGGGTGATACAAATTTCCTGCAGGGTGAGCAAGTAGAAAAATCACGAGCACTGGAAATGAACGAAAAAATGGAAGCAGAAGGTAAAGAACCTGCGACATTTGAACCCGTACTGCTGGGTGTGACCAAGGCATCACTGGTTACGGAATCCTTTATCTCTGCAGCGTCATTCCAGGAAACTACGCGTGTTTTGACCGAAGCTTCGGTAAGGGGAGCCAAGGATTCATTGCGTGGCCTGAAAGAAAACGTCATTGTAGGCCGGTTAATTCCTGCGGGCACGGGCTTGGCCTATCATGAAGCGCGTCGCAGCAGTGCCCTGGAGGAAGCTGCATTCAGTGAGTCGGATGAGGGCGAAGCCCTGCCTGAAGACATGGTTGAGGGGGCGTTGGCAGAAGAGCTTTCGGCTACGAATGGAAATACTGAAGCGACTGGAGTGGCCCCTGAGGCCTGAGGCCGTTGCAGATTTTTGTGCGCTTTATCCCAAGGGGGTAGCTATGAAGCCCGTATTTCTTGCAATGAATGAGGCAAGTTCCGGGCAGGTTACAGGGGGTAAAATTGTGGCAAGTGCGGTTCGACTTTGAGGGTAGTAGAGGCGATTACAGACAGACACTGGGAATATCCAGCACAGATTGTGATTGATAGGTGCTTGGGGGATTAACAAATCAGGCACAACTAAAAAGGGTTGTTTGCTTGACAGCGCGGCTGAGGGTTCCTACAATTCCGCGGCTAGTGCAGGCCGATGTTTCATCGGCCTGTTGTTTATTTTAGGGATAGAAAATTTATGGCCACAATCAACCAATTGGTACGAAAACCACGCAAGCGTAAAGTGGAAAAAAGCAATGTTCCCGCTTTGGCCTGCTGCCCACAAAAACGTGGGGTATGTACACGTGTGTATACGACTACGCCTAAAAAGCCGAATTCGGCGTTGCGTAAGGTTGCCCGCGTACGGTTAACCAATGGTTTCGAAGTCACAAGTTATATCGGCGGTGAAGGACACAACCTGCAGGAACACTCGGTAGTGCTCATACGTGGTGGTCGTGTAAAAGACCTGCCGGGTGTGCGTTACCATACTGTTCGGGGCAGCCTGGATACCCAGGGTGTTCAGGATCGCATGCAAGCGCGCTCGAAATACGGCGCAAAAAAACCCAAGTCATAAGTGCTGCATTTATTAAAGTAGATTTACGATGTCACGCAGAAGAGAAGTTCCCCGACGCAAAATTCTGGACGACCCCAAGTACGGGGACCAGTTGGTGGCCAAGTTTGTCAATATGCTGATGAAGCATGGAAAGAAATCTGTTGCGGAGAAGATTCTCTATCAGGCCCTCGATCATGTGCAACGGAAAAGTGGGCAGGAAGGAATCCAGGTATTTAAAAAGGCACTTGAAAATGTACGCCCGTTTGTCGAAGTGAAGTCGCGGCGTGTGGGCGGGGCTACATACCAGGTTCCGGTGGAAGTACGACCTGTTCGTCAAACCACGCTGGCCATGCGCTGGATCGTCGATGCCGCAAAAAAACGTGGTGAGAAATCAATGATCAACAAGCTTGCCGGCGAATTTCTTGATGCCTCTTCCCAAAAAGGCACGGCAATCAAAAAACGCGAAGACACCTTACGCATGGCCGAAGCGAATAAGGCCTTTTCACACTACCGCTGGTAGTGCCTGGTTCAGGATTCTTAATTGTGGCACGTAAAACTCCCATCTCGCATTATCGTAATATCGGAATCATGGCGCATATTGATGCCGGGAAGACCACGACTACAGAACGCATACTGTTTTATACCGGCATATCCCACAAGATTGGTGAGGTTCATGATGGTGCCGCAGTGATGGACTGGATGGAACAGGAGCAGGAACGCGGTATTACCATTACTTCAGCGGCGACTACCTGTTTCTGGAGCGGTATGGGCACGCAGTATGATGAGCATCGTATCAATATCATCGACACCCCCGGTCACGTTGATTTTACTATAGAAGTTGAGCGTTCATTGCGTGTTCTGGATGGGGCCTGTGCCGTGTTTTGTGCTGTGGGGGGCGTGGAGCCCCAGTCAGAAACCGTATGGCGGCAGGCGAATAAGTATCAGGTTCCACGCATGGCATTTGTTAACAAGATGGATCGTACCGGCGCAGACTTTCTGCGTGTAGTGAAGCAGATCAGGGAGCGGCTGGGTTCGCATGCGGTGCCCATACAGCTTGCGATTGGTGCAGAAGAGAACTTCAAGGGTGTGGTTGACCTGATCAGTATGAAGGCAATCTACTGGAATGAGGAAGACCTGGGAACTACTTTTGAAAAGCGTGATATCCCTCAGGAAATGCAAGATGAGTGTCAGCAATGGCGGGATCAGATGGTTGAGGCTGCCGCTGAGGCTTCAGAAGAAATTATGCATAAGTACCTGGAAGGGGAAGCATTATCGGAAGATGATATTCGCAAGGGATTGCGTATTCGAACCTTGTCCAATGAAATCGTACCTACTCTTTGTGGTACGGCCTTCAAGAATAAAGGTGTGCAGGCCATGCTCGATGCCATCATTGAGTTTATGCCTTCACCCACCGATGTGCCTGCAATCCAGGGTATCCTGGAGGATAAGGATAGTTCTACAGGTGAGCGCAATCCTTCGGATGATGAGCCGTTTGCATCGTTGGCATTTAAAATCGCCACTGACCCCTATGTGGGTACACTTACTTTTTTCCGTGTGTATTCCGGCGTGCTGCATTCGGGCGACACAATATATAATCCGGTCAAAAGCAGAAAAGAACGTGTCGGCCGGATTTTGCAGATGCATTCCAATTCCCGTGAAGAAATCAAAGAGGTTCGTGCGGGTGACATTGCGGCCGCAGTCGGCTTAAAAGATGTGACTACAGGGGAGACGTTGTGTGATTTGAGTGATGTGATCACGCTGGAGCGCATGGAATTTCCAGAGCCCGTGATTTCCGTTGCTGTGGAGCCAAAAACGAAAACCGATCAGGAAAAGATGGGTATTGCCCTGCAAAAGCTGGCTCAGGAAGACCCTTCGTTCCGGGTGCATACCGACGAGGAGTCTAGTCAGACTATCATTTCCGGTATGGGTGAATTACACCTTGATATTATCGTTGACCGCATGAAGCGGGAATTCAGTGTGGAAGCCAATGTCGGTGCGCCACAGGTTTCCTATCGTGAGACAATTCGCAAAAATGTTGAACAGGAAGGCAAATTTGTGCGTCAATCAGGTGGGCGTGGACAATATGGGCATGTATATCTGAAGATCGAACCGCAAAAACCGGGCGATGGTTTTGAATTTGCAAATAAGATTGTAGGTGGAGTGGTACCGAGAGAATATATTCCCGCTGTTGAAAAAGGGGTCAAGGAAGCAATATACAATGGAGTGATTGCAGGCTACCCTGTTGTGGACGTGAAGGTTACTTTATATGACGGCTCCTATCATGATGTGGATTCTTCTGAGATGGCATTTAAAATTGCAGGTTCCATGGCTTTTCGTGATGGAGCCAGACAGGCTGAGCCGGTATTGCTTGAGCCTGTGATGAAAGTTGAGGTAGTGACCCCTGAAGAGCATATGGGGGATGTTGTAGGCGATCTAAGCCGCCGCCGCGGTATGGTAGGCGGAATGGCCGACAGCCCTTTGGGGAAAGTGATTTCTTCCGAAGTCCCTTTGGCTGAAATGTTTGGGTATGCTACTGATTTACGTTCAGCTACACAGGGTCGCGCAACCTATTCAATGGAATTTCATAAATATAAAGAAGTTCCAGGTAGTCTTGCAGACGCAATAATTAAAAAGAATAGCTGAGCCACGACATTGTTATTACGATATTTTTACGAGGTAGAGAAAAATGTCCAAAGAGAAATTTGAGCGTACCAAACCGCATGTGAACGTAGGAACGATCGGTCATGTAGACCACGGCAAGACTACTTTGACAGCGGCATTGACCAAAGTCATGGGTGAGTCCCAAGGGGGTGAATACAGAACCTATGACCAGATTGACAATGCCCCGGAGGAGCGTGAGCGCGGCATTACGATTGCCACTGCCCACGTTGAATATGAGAGTCCCAATCGCCATTATGCTCATGTTGACTGTCCTGGCCATGCTGACTATGTAAAAAACATGATCACGGGTGCGGCCCAGATGGACGGTGCAATTCTTGTTGTCAGTGCGGCAGATGGTCCCATGCCACAGACCCGCGAGCATATCTTGCTGGCCAGACAGGTTGGTGTTCCCCATATTCTGGTATACATGAACAAAGCCGATCAGGTGGATGATCCCGAGCTGCTTGAACTGGTCGAAATGGAAGTAAGAGACCTCCTTTCCATTTATGAATTTCCGGGTGATGATATTCCGATCATTACAGGTTCTGCCCTGAAGGCTCTGGAAGGGGATACATCGGAGATCGGTACGGCATCAATCATCAAGCTTGTCGAAAGTATGGATGTCTTTGTTCCCGAACCCGAACGTGCCATTGACGGTGACTTCATCATGCCTGTTGAGGATGTTTTCTCGATCTCCGGGCGAGGGACCGTCGTTACCGGCCGGGTCGAGCGCGGCATTGTCAAGGTGGGTGATGAGATGGAGATTGTTGGCCTTCATGAAACTGCCACCACCACCTGCACAGGTGTGGAGATGTTTCGTAAACTGCTTGACCAGGGTCAGGCAGGTGACAATGTTGGTGTACTGTTACGCGGCACCAAACGAGATGAAGTTGAGCGTGGTCAGGTATTGTGCAAACCCGGCAGTATTACCCCGCATACGAAATTTGAAGCTGAAGTCTATATCCTCAGCAAGGAAGAGGGCGGCCGGCATACCCCGTTTTTTAATGGTTATCGTCCCCAGTTCTACTTCCGTACCACCGATGTCACCGGTGCAGTCGATCTTCCCAGTGGTACCGAGATGGTGATGCCGGGCGATAACATACATATGGTGGTATCCCTGATTGCCCCGATTGCAATGGAAAAGGGACTGCGTTTTGCAATCCGCGAAGGCGGGCGTACTGTAGGGGCCGGGAAAGTTTCAAAGATCATTGAGTAATAGATAACAGGTTAAACGGTAAATACGATGGCGGCAGGACAGACAATACGGATTCGCTTGAAGGCTTTCGATCATCGCTTGATTGATCGCTCTGCAAGTGAAATTGTGGAAACGGCCAAACGGACCGGTGCCAGAGTGAAAGGACCGATTCCATTACCGACCAGAAAGGAGCGTTTTACTATACTGATCTCACCGCATGTGGACAAGAATGCCCGTGATCAGTACGAGATTCGTACACACAAGCGGATTATGGATATTGTCGAGCCTACCGATAAAACTGTGGATGCCCTGATGAAGCTGGATCTGGCAGCGGGCGTGGATGTCCAGATCAAACTGAGTTGACAAACAGGCCTGGATCTACGGGGATTTTGCTGCCTGGATCAGACATTGGCCGTAAATGTGAAAGTCTTTTTTGTGGTGGGATAAAGAAAATGGTTTCCTGAGACTCTGATATTTGGGATAATGATGAATTTTCTGCGACCCGGCATGTGGGGGGACCCCATGCCGGGTCGCAGTTATCCGGACAGGTAAAATTCTTGCTAACTTTGAGTTGTGCTACAAGGTAAATATGTCTCTAGGACTGGTTGGGAAAAAAGTTGGAATGACACGTGTTTTTACGGAAGCAGGTGAGTCTGTACCCGTTACTGTTTTACACGTGCCCGGCAACCGCGTCACCCAGGTACGTCAGCACGGGGTTGATGGCTATGATGCAGTACAGGTGACGTACGGTGACAGGAAATCGTCACGTATCAACAAGCCTGCGTCTGGCCACTTTGCAAAAGTAGAGGTTCGGGCTGGAAGGGGACTGCGGGAATTTCGGTCGGATAAAAAACAGCTGGAGGCCTTGAAGGTTGGGTCAGAGCTGGATGTAGGGTTATTTTCTGTAGGACAAAAAGTTTTAGTATCTGGCGTGACGAAGGGCAAGGGTTTTGCGGGGGCTGTCAAGCGCCACAACTTTCGCATGCAGGATGCGTCACATGGAAATTCCATATCGCATCGTGCGCTGGGCTCAACCGGGCAGTGCCAGGATCCCGGCCATGTTTTCAAAGGCAAGAAAATGGCCGGTCAAATGGGCGGGGTGCGTGTTACGACCAAAAATTTAAAAGTTATACAGATTGATGTGGACAAAGCCCTGCTATTGATAAAAGGTTCCGTACCTGGAGCCCCGGGTGGAGATGTGATGATACGGCCTGTTCATGCCGAAGAAGTCAATATACCTGCACAGGATGAACCTGCAGAAAATACGGCAGAACCGATGCAACAAAGCCCTGATAGTGAATGAAGTATGGAACTCACGATCTCTAACACAAAATCTACAGTAACGGTATCGGACGATATCTTTGCACGCAGTTTTAATGAACCCCTGGTGCACCAGGCTGTGGTGGCGTATATCGCCGGTGCCCGCAGCGGAACCAAATCGAATAAAAGTCGTAGTGACGTAAGGGGTGGTGGCGCCAAACCGTGGCAACAAAAAGGGACAGGTCGTGCACGTGCAGGAACGGCAAGCAGTCCTCTATGGCGTTCTGGCGGAGTGACTTTTGCAGCAAGACCACGCAACTACAAACAAAAACTGAACAGAAAAATGGTACGTGCAGCCTATGCCAGTATGTTTTCAGAACTGGTACGTCAAAAATGCCTGCATGTTGTTGAAGACTTTACGGTAACAGCGCCCAAGACCAAACAGGCTCTGGCCAAGCTGGAAAAACTTACGCTTACCTCTGCGTTGATCATTACTGAAGAGGCCGATAAAAATTTATATCTCTCGGTACGTAATCTTCCGTATGTTGAGGTGACCGGGGTTGGAGGACTGGACCCTGTCAGCCTGTTTAAATATCAGCATGTCGTGGTAACCAGGGGCGCGTTACAGGCAATTGAAGAGTGGTTGCAATGAATGAGGAACGTATTATGGCGGTACTGCTGTCTCCTCATGTCTCAGAGAAGTCAGCGTTAAGCGCTGATAAAAACAACCAGCATGTATTCCGTGTGCTACGCAGTGCTAAAAAAAATGAAATCAAGCAGGCTGTGGAGAAACTGTTTGAAGTAAAGGTAGCTGAGGTGAACACCATTAACATGAAGGGTAAACGTAAGAATTTTGGCAGACGGCCTGGCAAGCGTTCAGACTGGAAAAAGGCGATCGTGACCCTGGAATCAGGTAATGATATTGACTTTGGCGGGTTTAACTAGCAGCAAAGATTTATTATGGCAGTAGTCAAAGCAAAACCCACATCAGCCGGACGACGTTTTGTTGTACAGGTTACAACACCCGATCTGTATAAGGGTGGACCCTGTAAATCCTTGTTGTGCGATAAGGACAAGACGGGTGGACGTAACAATGCAGGCCGTATTACTACACGGCATCGGGGCGGCGGACACAAGCAGCGTTATCGAATCATCGATTTCAAACGCGATAAAGATGATATTTCTGCACAGGTGGAAAGGATTGAATATGACCCGAATCGCAGCGCCAATATCGCGCTGCTCAAGTATACCGATGGAGAGCGGCGTTACATCATTGCCCCCAGGAATTTAGCGTCACATAGCCAGGTTATTTCAGGTAGACAGGTGCCGATCAAAGTCGGAAATACTCTGCCACTTCGAAGCATTCCGGTGGGAACTGTAGTGCATTGCATTGAAATGAAACCAGGCAAAGGGGCGCAGATAGGACGTAGCGCGGGTGCTGCAATTCAGGTTGTGGCGCGCGAGGGTAGTTATGCCACATTGCGGTTACGTTCCGGTGAAATGCGCAAGGTTTTTCTGGACTGTCGCGCTACAATAGGGGAAGTCGGTAACAGCGAGCACAATTTGCGCAAGCTGGGCAAGGCGGGTGCAAAACGCTGGCGTGGTGTTCGCCCAACAGTTCGGGGTGTAGCCATGAATCCGGTAGATCATCCGCATGGCGGTGGTGAGGGTCGTACTTCAGGTGGACGCCATCCGGTATCGCCGTGGGCAATGCCGACCAAAGGTTTTAAAACCAGAAAAAATCATCGTACAGACCGCCTGATTGTACGACGTAGAAATAAAAAATAGACTGACAACTTTCTGAAAGTATAAGAGTTTGCCAAATGCCAAGATCACTGCGTAAAGGTCCGTTTGTTGATCATCATTTGATGAGAAAAGTGGAGAAAGCCGTAGCCAATAATGACCGCAGACCTATCAGGACATGGTCGCGTCGCTCTTTTGTCATACCGGAGATGGTAGGTACGACAATCGCTGTGCATAACGGCCGTCAGCACGTGCCTATACTGATCAGTGAGAACATGGTAGGTCACAAGCTTGGCGAATTTGCCATGACCCGGACTTTTAAGGGTCATTCCGGAGACCGAAAGGCAAAATAGTGATGCAGGTTTCGGCAAAACTTAGGTTTATTCGTATCACACCGCAAAAGGCAAGACTGGTTGCGGATCAGATACGTGGCAAGGCTGTGGACCGTGCCTTGGAGATTTTAACCTTCAGCCCCAAGAAGGCGGCGGTAATTGTCAAGAAGGTACTGGAGTCAGCCATTGCAAATGCAGAGCATAATGAAGGTGCAGATATTGATGAACTGAAAGTTTCAACAATATTTGTGGATGATGGTCCAACGCATCGTCGTTTTCGGGCGCGCGCCAAGGGCCGTGCTGCAAATATTTTAAAACGTACGAGCCACATCACTGTAGTGGTCAGCGATAGCTGACAGGTGTGGAACCAGCAAGAATTCATGAGTGCAGGCAGGTTGTGAAATATGTGTATAGGGTCATTTATCAAAATTTAACGGGAGTTAACTTCTAGATCATGGGGCAAAAAGTACATCCAACAGGAATGCGTTTGGGAATTTCCACTGACTGGACTTCCAAGTGGTATGCCGATGGTTGCGATTATGCCGATTTCCTGAGCAGCGATCTGGAAATTCGGGCTTATTTAAAGAAAAAACTTATGCAGGCTTCGGTAAGCAGGATCCAGATTAATCGGCCTGCACGTGCCGCATTTATCACTATACATACAGCACGTCCTGGAATAGTGATTGGTAAAAAGGGAGAAGATATTGAGGCCCTGCGTCAGGAAATTGCGCGACGAACCGGCCTGAGTGTAAATAACGTAAAAATAAATATTGAAGAGATACGCAAACCGGAAATTGATTCACAGCTGGTTGCAGAAAGCATTGCGCAGCAGCTTGAGCGGCGTATTATGTTTCGCCGCGCCATGAAGCGTGCGGTCGGCAACGCAATGCGTTTGGGTGCATTGGGTGTAAAAGTAAGTGTTGCGGGTCGTTTGAATGGTGCAGAGATTGCACGCAGTGAATGGTATCGGGAAGGTCGGGTACCTTTGCACACGTTGCGTGCAAATATTGATTATGGTTTTGCGGAAGCAAAAACCACGTATGGAATTATTGGTGTTAAAACCTGGATTTATAAAGGTGATGTATTTCGTCTTGGTGCCAAGGAGACTGAGGACGGCCTGGGGAAGTGAGGTCCGCGTCAATAACCAGACGATCAGATTAAACAAAGATGTTACAACCAAGACGTACAAAGTTTCGTAAGCAGCATAAGGGCCGCAATCGTGGACTGGCATTGAATGGCAACAAGGTCAGTTTCGGTGAATATGGCCTGAAAGCCGCTACCCGGGGACGCATTACGGCTCGACAGATCGAAGCTGCGCGTCGTGCCATGACGCGTTATATAAAACGTGGCGGGAAAATCTGGATCCGGATGTTCCCCGATGTGCCGGTTACCAAAAAACCTCTGGAAGTACGGCAGGGCAAGGGTAAAGGCAATGTCGAGTACTGGGTGGCCAAGGTGCAGCCAGGCAAAGTGCTTTACGAGATGGAAGGCGTGGATGAGAAAATTGCCAGAGAGGCATTTCGTCTGGCAGATGCCAAATTGCCCATACGAACCGTTTTTGTTTCACGCAGTGTGATGTGATCTGGTTATGAACAAAGAAGAGCTGCGCAGTAAAACCTGTGAAGAACTCAGTACAGAGCTGCTTGATTTGCGTAAAGAGCAATTTAACCTGCGCATGCAGCTGGGTGTAGGCCAGATGACTCGTGTGCATCAGTTTAAAGTGAATAAGAAAAATATTGCGCGGGTAAAAACGATTATGAATGAAAAGTCAGCAGAGAAAGCATCAAAGGTTTCAGATGTCTGAGGAAAGTAAAAAAATCCGTACCCTGCATGGTAGGGTGGTCAGCGACAGGATGGACAAGACGGCGGTAGTGCTGCTGGTGCGCCAGGTCAAGCATCCGCTGTATGAAAAATACATCAGGCGCTCTACGAGATTGCATGTGCACGATGAAAACAATGAATGCACGATAGGTGATCAAGTCTCAATTCGGGAGTGCCGCCCTGTTTCAAAAAAGAAATCGTGGCAGTTAGTGGAAGTTATCAAGCGGGCGTAGAAATACGGGTGTGGTGAGGTCTATATGATTCAAATGCAAACCAAGCTGGGAGTGGCAGACAACAGTGGTGCACGCAGGTTGCAATGCATCAAGGTACTGGGCGGGTCACATCGACGTTATGCCGGGATTGGTGACATTATCAAGGTGAGCGTTAAGGATGCAATACCGCGCGGCAAGGTTAAAAAAGGTGAAGTGTATAACGCAGTGGTGGTGCGAACGGCTAAAGGTGTGCGGCGTCCCGATGGGTCCCTGATTCGGTTCGATAACAATGCGGCAGTGTTATTGAATAATCAGCTGCAGCCTATAGGTACCCGTATATTTGGTCCGGTAACCCGAGAACTGCGTACAGAACGTTTTATGAAGATTATATCCCTTGCACCGGAAGTGTTGTGAGCAGGAATTTTTTACAGGCAACCTGGGAAGGCCAGGCAGCTAACAAGATTTGATAGATATGCAAAGAATTCGTAGAGGTGATGAAGTGGTTGTAACCGCTGGCAAGGATAAAGGCCGGCGCGGCACGGTATTGAAAGTGGTGAGTGATGAGCGCGTGCTGGTGGAAAATATAAACACCGTCAAAAAACACCAGAAGCCCAATCCAAATGCCGGGATTTCAGGGGGTATTAACGAGCGTGAAATGCCAATTCATGTCTCAAATATAATGCTGCTCAATCCTGTTACGGACAAGGGAGACCGGGTCGGGTTTAAAACGCTGGAGGACAACAAAAAAGTCCGTTATTTCAAATCCAATGGTGAAGTGGTCGATATTTAGGAACTGATATGTCAAGACTCCAGGATTACTATTTGAACACCGTTCGCAAGCAGTTGATGGAGAAGCTTGGTTTCAGGAATATCATGCAGGTGCCCCGTATTGAAAAAATTACGCTGAATACAGGTGTTGGCGAGGCGGCGCGTGACAAAAAAACCATTAAGGAAGTGGTTGCTGATATGGAAAAAATTTCCGGGCAGAAAGTTGTGGTGACCAAGGCCAGAAAGTCTATTGCCGGGTTCAGTGTCCGCGAGAATTTCCCCATTGGCTGTAAAGTGACTCTGCGCGGACCGCGCATGTATGAGTTTCTGGATCGTTTGATCAGTATTGCCATTCCGCGTATACGGGATTTTCGTGGTCTGAGTTCCAAAGCGTTTGATGGGCGAGGTAATTACAGCCTGGGGATTACCGAGCAGATCATTTTTCCGGAAATCGACTATGACAAGATTGATGCCATCCGCGGCATGGATATTGCGATCACTACATCTGCAAGAACCGATACAGAGGCTAAAGCTTTACTGGAAGCTTTCAGTTTTCCATTCAAGAAATAGAGAGTAGGCAGCATATGGCAAAATTATCAATGATAGAGCGGGAGAAAAAACGCAATAAAATTGTGCGTCGCTACGCAGGCAAACGTACCCGGCTCAGGGCTGCCATAAAAAACCCGGCAACCAGCTACGAAGAACGAGAGCAAGCCGTGCTGCAATTACAGAAAATGCCCAGGAATTCCAGCCCCGTACGATTACGTAATCGTTGCAGTATTACAGGGAGACCAAAAGGCTACTATCGTAAATTTGGCCTGGGGCGGAACAAATTACGCGAAGCCGCGATGCGCGGCGATATACCTGGTTTGATGAAAGCCAGCTGGTAGCCGATCGATACAATTAACGAGCAGGAATCAGACAAACCCATGAGTATGAGTGACCCCATTTCCGATATGCTGACGCGTATCCGCAACGGCCAGAACAGCAGGAAAGTTACCGTTACAATGCCTTCTTCCAATGTGAAAGTGGCGATCGCCGGCGTGCTTAAGGAAGAAGGTTTTATTGAAGATTTTGCCGTGAATAAAGAGGACTCCAAAACGGAACTCACAATAACGCTCAAGTACTACATGAATAAGCCGGTTATTACCCGGCTCAGCCGGGCAAGCCGACCTGGGTTGCGCAAGTATAAAGGTGCAGATGATCTGCCAAAGGTCATTGGCGGTATGGGTATTGCCGTGATATCCACTTCAAAGGGCGTCATGACCGACCGGGCTGCCCGTGCTGCGGGTCATGGTGGCGAAGTGTTGTGCACAATTGAATAAAAGTTAACGAGTTGAATAAAGTATGTCGCGCATTGCAAAACAACCTGTTGAAATACCATCCGGCGTGGATGTGAAGCTGAATGGCCAGCATCTTGCTGTAAAAGGGCCGGTCGGTGAAATCTCAATGGACATTCATCGTGACATACGTGTCGAGCAGAAAGATAAGCAGATACATGTATTGCTGGATAAGACTGACAACATGGCCATGGCAGGTACCATGCGTGCGCTGATTAATAATCTGGTTACGGGAGCAAGCAAGGGTTTTGAGCGCAAGCTGGAACTGGTAGGAGTAGGCTATAGGGCCCAGTCAAAAGGCAAGGTACTCAATTTAACCCTGGGGTTTTCCCATGTTATTAATTACCCGGTACCCGAAGGGATTAAAATTGAAACGCCCAGCCAGACTGAAGTGGTAATCAAGGGTATCGACAAACAGAAAGTAGGGCAGGTTGCCGCAGAAGTACGTGCTTACCGCCCACCTGAACCTTACAAGGGAAAGGGCGTCAAGTATGCAGGGGAAAGGATTCTTCGTAAAGAAGCGAAGAAAAAATAATTGATTTACAGATATGGGTAATACAACTTCAAGAATACGTCGGGCACGCAAAACCCGCAGTAAAATTGCTGGGCTGAAAGTACATCGGTTGTGTGTGCACCGTACGCTCAGACACACCTATGCGCAGGTGATATCGCCCGGCACGGCAGGCGTCACCATTGCGTGTGCGTCTTCCCTGGAGGACGAGGTACGCAAGGCGGTCGAGTATACCGGCAATGTGGAGGCCGCCAAGGAAGTCGGGAAGGCCATTGCAAAGCGTGCGCAGGAGAAAGGTGTGGTTGAGGTAGCGTTTGACCGTTCAGGATTCAAGTATCATGGCCGCGTCAAGGCTTTGGCCGATGCAGCGCGGGAAGCAGGATTAAATTTTTAAACAGCAGGTACTCACATTCCAATGGTAGCGAAAGAACCAGCAAGAATATCCGACGGTCTTGAAGAAAGACTGATTGCAGTGAATCGGGTTGCAAAGGTCGTAAAAGGCGGACGCCAGTTTGGATTTACTGCACTGACGGTAGTCGGGGACAGTAATGGCAAGGTCGGTATAGGCTACGGAAAAGCCCGCGAGGTGCCTTTGGCGATCCGAAAGGCTATGGAAAAAGCGCGTAAGGAATTAAGGCATGTGCCTCTCAAGGATGGAACCTTGTATTACCCGGTAATTGGGCAACACGGTGCTGCAAAAGTTTTCATGCAACCTGCGTCCGTGGGTACCAGTATCATTGCAGGGGGGGCCATGCGTGCTGTATTTGAAGTGGTTGGCATTAAAGATATTTTATCCAAGTGTATTGGCTCCAAAAATCCGATTAATGTAGTGCGGGCCACTGTGAATGCACTTTGCAGTATGCAGGATCCTGAATACATTGCTGCGAAACGTGGCAAGACCGTAGAAGAAATTTTTTCGTGATTGATTTATGCAGTCTGGGCTTATGAGCAAACAACTGAAAGTTACGTTAGTCAAAAGTCTGAGTGGAAGGCTTGCTACACACAAGGCGTGCGCGCGTGGCCTGGGTATTCGTCGTATTCATAATCCGGTAACGGTTATGGATACACCGGAAAATCGCGGCATGATCAATAAAATTGATTATATGTTAAAAATTGAAGAAGCCTGACGGTCTGGAAATATGAAACTGAATAACCTGAAACCGGCTGAAGGTAGTCGTACTGACCGCAAGCGCGTAGGACGCGGTATAGGCTCCGGCTTTGGCAAAACCTGTGGCCGTGGCCACAAAGGCCAGCGCTCGCGTTCAGGTGGTTATCACAAGGTGGGTTTTGAAGGGGGTCAGATGCCGTTGCAGCGACGTTTGCCAAAAGTAGGATTCAGTTCACGTAAATCCTGTGATACGGCAGAACTTCGTTTGCATGAGCTGGCAACGGTTGACAGTGACATGGTGGATATTGACGCATTAAAAAATGCCAGGCTGGTGCATGCTGCGGCCAAACGTGTCAAGGTGATTCTGTCCGGGAAAATAGAAACTGCTGTGCATGCCAAAGGCCTGTTATTTACGGCAGGCGCGCGGAAAGCGGTTGAAGCGGCAGGCGGGAGCATCCAGAACTGATGGTCCGGGCGAGTGCAAATGCTGTCGGTTCTCTTGCAGGACTGGGACGGGTTACCGAACTGCGCAAGCGTCTGGTGTTTGTGCTGATTGCGTTAATTGTGTATCGAATTGGAACGTTTATTCCGGTACCCGGAATTGACCCGGGTGCCATGGCCCGGTTCTTCGAGCAACAAAGCAGCACCATACTTGGAATGTTCAATATGTTTTCGGGTGGAGCGCTTGAGCGTTTGAGTATTTTTGCGCTGGGCATCATGCCCTATATATCCGCGTCCATCATCATGCAGTTGATGAGTGCCGTGGTACCCTCATTAAAAGAGCTTAAAAAAGAAGGTGAAGCGGGGCGGCGCAAGATTACCCAGTACACGCGTTATGGTACGGTTTTTCTTGCAACTTTCCAGGCGATTGGTGTTTCCATTGCCTTGCAGAACCAGCAGGTTGCGCTTAACCCCGGTATCGGGTTTATTTTTACCGTAGCCGTGAGTCTGGTAACCGGAACGATGTTTTTGATGTGGCTGGGCGAACAGATTACGGAACGCGGTATAGGGAATGGCATTTCCATCATTATTTTTGCCGGGATTGTTGCCGGGTTGCCTGCGGCCATAGGCGGTACTCTTGACCTGGTTGCGCAAGGTGCAATTGGTGAAGCCTTCGCACTGTTTCTCTTCCTGATGGCCATTGTCGTCACGGCGGTTGTAATTTTTGCAGAAAGGGCACAACGGCGTATTACGGTGAATTACGCACGACGACAACAAGGCAGGAAAATGTATGCGGCACAATCCAGCCATTTGCCGCTCAAGCTCAATATGTCAGGTGTTATTCCACCTATTTTCGCTTCCAGCATTATTCTGTTTCCGGCAACATTGTTACAGTGGTCCAGCAGTTCTGTCGGGAATTTTCCCTGGTTGCAGAATATGGCAAATGCAATTTCACCCGGACAGCCGTTATATGTCATGATGTACGCGCTGGCGATCGTGTTCTTTTGTTTCTTTTATACTGCAATTGTTTTCGACTCACGGGAAACAGCAGATAATTTAAAGCGTTCGGGTGCATTTATTCCGGGTATTCGTCCGGGGGAACAGACTGCACGCTACATCGATGCCGTGCTGACCCGTTTGACAGCCGTGGGTGCCATCTATATTACATTGGTCTGTTTGCTACCGGAGTTTCTTATTCTCAAGTACAGTGTCCCGTTTTATTTTGGTGGAACTTCCTTGTTGATCATTGTAGTAGTTGTGATGGACTTCATGGCGCAGGTGCAGGCACATCTGATGTCTCACCAGTATGAGGGGCTGATGAAAAAAGCAAACTTGAGGGGCTACGGACGAGCCGGAAGTGTGCGGTAACTAAAGAGAGACAGCGATGAAAGTACGAGCATCAGTAAAAAAAATGTGCAGAAACTGCAGGGTAGTACGCCGTAACGGGGTAGTACGCATCATATGCAGTGACCCCAGACACAAGCAGCGTCAAGGTTAAACGTCTGGGATTTCAGGACAAGGCATGTATTTAACCGGTTTGACTGATAAAATCCGCTGTCGGAAAACAGCCTCCGATACTTTTTTTTCGAGGAAATTTTAAATGGCGCGTATTTCTGGAATAAATGTACCCGTACACAAGCATGCAGAGATCGCTCTGACGGCTATATATGGCATTGGGCGTTCGAGTTCCCGTAAAATTTGTGCGGCAGCGGGTATTCAGACAAGTACCAAAATCAAGGATTTAAGTGAAGACGAGGTGAGTCGGTTACGCACGGAAGTGGGCAAGTATCGCGTGGAAGGCGATTTGCGCCGTGAAACCACCGTAAATATCAAGCGACTTATGGACCTGGGAACCTATCGGGGTATTCGACATCGCCGCGGTTTACCGTTGCGCGGGCAACGCACACGTACCAACGCGCGCACCCGTAAAGGCCCCAGGCGTCCTATCAGAAGATAACCAAGCGGATAACGTATACCTATGGCAAAAACATCGGCACGCACCAGAAAAAAAGCGAAACGCATCGTTACGGACGGGGTTGCGCATATTCATGCGTCGTTTAACAACACCATCGTGACGATTACAGATCGTCAGGGTAATGCTTTGGCATGGGCCACCTCGGGGGGGTCAGGCTTTCGTGGTTCGCGTAAAAGTACGCCATTTGCTGCACAAACGGCTGCCCAGCGTGCAGGTGAAGACGCACTGGAATATGGCCTGAAATACCTGGAGATAAGAATCAAGGGACCCGGCCCGGGACGGGAGTCGGCAGTACGCGCCCTGAATGCAATGGGCTACAAGATTACCAATATAAATGACGTTACACCGATTCCACACAATGGATGTCGTCCACCCAAGCGTCGTCGTGTATAGGGCACAGCAGATATGGCACGTTATTTAGGACCCAAATGTAAAATCAGCCGGCGCGAAGGTACGGACCTTTTGCTGAAAAGCAGGGCGCGGCCGCTTGAGTCAAAATGTAAAATTGACAAACTGCCCGGCCAGCACGGCGACAAACGCAGTCGTACGTCCAATTACGGGGTGCAGTTGCGTGAGAAGCAGAAATTGCGCCGCATCTACGGCGTTCTGGAGCGTCAATTCAGGAACTATTATAAAAAGGCGTCGCGCATTAAAGGCTCTACAGGTGAGAACTTGTTAAAGATTCTTGAGTGCAGGCTGGATAATGTGGCCTATCGAATGGGCTTTGGTGTTACACGCGCGGAGTGCCGACAGCTCGTCAGTCACAAGGCGATTGAAGTGAATGGCGCGGTTGTAAACATACCGTCCTACCATGTGTCTCCGGATGACGTGATTTCAGTACGGGAAAAATCCAGAAAACAATTACGGATTCAGGATGCATTGAATGCATCGGAACAAATTGGATTGCCTGAATGGGTTGAGGTAGACGTCAAGAAGATGCAGGGCAAGTTCAAGTCTGTTCCGGAGCGTGATGATTTGCCGCCGGATATAAATGAATCTCTCGTGGTTGAGTTGTATTCCAAGTAATGAGTGTTTAAGAGGTTAATATAGATGGGTGCAAATGATTTACTGAAGCCAAGAGTCGTTGATGTCCAGATGGCCGGCGAATGTCATGCCAAAGTTGTACTGGAGCCTCTGGACCGTGGTTTTGGACATACGCTTGGCAATGCGCTGAGACGGATATTACTGTCATCCATACCCGGCTGTGCAGTGGTAGAGGTGCAAATTGACGGGGTACTGCATGAATACACTGCAATCGAGGGTGTGCAGGAAGACGTAGTCGATATCCTGTTGAACGTGAAAGGTATTGCGGTCGTGATGCACGACAAGTCAGAAGCCACACTTTCCTTATATAAAAAGGGGCCAGGCGTCGCTACGGCGGGAGACATTGAGACTGACCATGACGTGGAAATCATGAATAAAGACCATGTCATTGCGCACCTGACCGAACGAGGCTCATTAAGTATGACTTTGAAAGTGGCCAAGGGTCGCGGGTACCAGCCTGCGGCACAGCGCCGGAATAATGATGAGGACCGTGCCATTGGTTCATTGCTGCTGGACGCAAGCTTCAGTCCGGTACGCCGGGTAGCCTACTCGGTTGAAAGTGCACGTGTGGAACAACGTACGGACCTGGATAAATTGATTGTTGATCTGGAAACAAACGGTACCGTCAATCCGGAGGAAACCATTCGCAAGGCAGCAGGCGTACTGCAGCAGCAATTATCCGTGTTCGTTGATCTGCAAGGAGATGAACAGGCTGAACCCGACCAGACTGAACCTGAAATTGATCCCATCCTGGTGCGCCCGGTGGATGATCTGGAACTTACGGTTCGCTCAGCCAACTGCCTGAAAGCGGAGAAAATCTACTATATCGGTGATCTTATTCAACGTACGGAAGTGGAATTGCTGAAAACGCCTAATCTGGGTAAAAAGTCCTTGACGGAAATAAAGGATATATTGGGGACACACGGTCTGACACTGGGGATGCGCCTGGAAAACTGGCCACCTGCCAATTTACGTGAAGACCGCAAGGTGCTGATCTAAATCTATTAACCGGAAAGCAGAATGAGACATCGTCAGTCAGGACGTCAGCTAAACAGGAACAGCCCGCATCGCAAGGCGATGATGAGCAATATGGCGACTTCGTTATTCTCGCACGAAGTCATTCGCACGACCTTGCCCAAGGCAAAGGAATTGCGCCGTTATGCAGAGCCTCTGATCACACTGGCAAAGGAAGACAGTGTGGCAAGACGACGTCGGGCATTTTCCAGGCTACGCGATAAGGCCAGTGTAGGAAAACTGTTTTCCGAACTGGGGCCTCGCTATAAAGAAAGACCCGGCGGGTACACCCGTATTTTAAAATGCGGGTTTCGCTCTGGAGACAAGGCTCCGATGGCGTTGGTGGAACTCGTAGACCGACCGGTTGAAGAAGAATAGCTGATCGATTCACAATGTATAAAAGCCAGGTGAATCCTGGCTTTTTTGTCTGCACGACCGGTATATTTTCAGGTTCCGGGTTGCCATGAGACCAATTGTTCTGGCGACGGACTACGGGCTATCCGGTGCCTATGTCGGTCAGCTCAAGTCTGTAATTTACAGCATCGCCCCCCATGTAAAGGTGATTGATCTCATTCACGAATTGCCTGCATTCAACCCCAGGGCTTCCGCTTATCTGCTCGCAAGCTTTCTGCAAGACCTGCCTGAACGATCCATTGTAGTGGGTGTCGTGGACCCCGGAGTGGGGTCCGCCCGGGCGCCGATTGTGCTGGAAGGGGATGGATATACATTTACCGGGCCTGATAATGGTCTGTTTTCCATTGTGTCCCGGAAGTTATCCGAAATCGGGTTGTCTGAAATCCTGCTATCAAAAGAGCCCGCATCAAAAACGTTCCATGGACGCGATATATTTGCACCCGTTGCCGCGCAAATTGCTTCAGGTTCAGAACCGGAGCTTAAACCTGTGTCCGTCAAAACATTGACCGGTGCCGAATGGCCGGACAGTCTGTATGAGATTATCCATATTGATCACTTTGGTAATGGATTGACAGGGATCACCTTCCATCCGTCCAGTAGAAATCAAATACTGAAAATCAAGGGCCAGGACATCCGGTATGCGGAGGCTTTTTATTGTGTGGGCAAGGGAGAGGGCTTCTGGTACTGCAACTCAAACAATCTTGTTGAGATCGCAGTGAGAGATGCATCTGCTGCGGAAAAGTTTCAACTGTCGATTGGAGATAAAGTCGATTTAAATTGAATCGTGCGAAAATTCAATTGAGCAGATTGGAAGCAGGGGACTGCCTGCTTATAATACTCAATTAAAGCATGCCAGGGCCTTATGTAGAATACATATAGGGCTTATATCTGATTTCCGATACAAGCGGCAGATGCCTTCACTATGTCGTGGGCGAGATGAACGTACCGGACTGTCGTCTCTCTTGATACTGCGGTCGACTATATGTCCAATAAACTTGTACTGTTCTGGCCTGATCTCCTTGCATTCAAGGCTATTTCATATCCTCTATTAAACAAACTCATTCATTTCTCCTTGGGCTTTTTCCTGACCTGAACTCCTTGCGGCTAGCAGTGCAGGCTGGTAACTGTCTGGCATCTTTGTTGGGAATCTCCAGCATAGTCGGATATTTGAGTAAGTCCGATTAATCGACCTTACAGGTTGATGGACCCGGCGTTGGAGACAAAGATCTGGCGACGCCGCAAATCAGTTGACTTGCCGTATACTTAATAATGGTATATTTTTTATACCATATATGAGTTTGAATTTGACGAAGAAAAAAGTAAATCCAATCTGAAAAAGCATGGAATCAATTTTTTCGAGGCACAAGCACTATGGAATGACCCTGACCTTGTACAGATCAAAACCAAAACAGTGGATGAACCACGATATGTGGTCATTGGCAAAATTGATACAAAGTACTGGTCAGCAATTACTACTGTGAGGGACAAGAGGGTCCGAATCATCTCTGTCAGGCATGCCAGAAAACCCGAGGTAAAGATATATGAAGGCTAAAGATCTTGATCAAAAATTTGATATCGGCAAAGAAGAAATCCTTACTGATTTAGACTTGTCTACAGCCGTAAAACCTAACCAGAACCAAAGACGGGTAAATGTTGATTTTCCTGTATGGATGATTGACTTGCTGGATAAGGAAGCCAGTCGAATTGGCGTGACGCGACAATCCATTATCAAGTTATGGCTTGCAGAAAAGCTGGAAATCACTAGGAACAAGGGCATACAGGTAGAGGCAAGATGAAGTGTGCTTCTGCACGACGTCTTCGGTCACTATTGCTTTATCAAATAACAAGAATGACTTCTGCTCTCTCACAAATCTGGTACATGATCAAGTAGTGTCTCGCGTCAGGGTTTCCCCTGTGTAGACAGCCAGGGTCGAGCACGTTTTGCCCGCCTCAACGAAGCAGCATAGCCTGGAGGTATGGACTGCCAAGTTTCGGGCTGTATCCGTTAAGAGGCGATCTTATGGGGTATTGGTTGGTGCAAATATCTTACAACTGACGCATTATCTTTCGTTTCGAGGGACGCGACGCCAGGGATGTGGACTTGATTGACTATCATTAGGAGAACTTCGGTATGCCTATGAAAAACCCACCTCACCCGGGTCTGTCCGTGCGTCATGATTGCCGGAACCTCTGGGGCTTAGCGTGACGGCAGCCGCACGCAAGCTTGGCGTTAGCCGCAAGCAGCTCTCAGACATCGTGCATTGCCGTTCGGGGATCTCACCCGAGATGGCAATCCGCCTCGACAAGGCTTTCGGAGGGGGTGCCGAGACCTGGTGCCGGCTTCAATCGGCCTATGAACTGTCCCAAGCGATGAAAAAGGCGGACCGGATCAAGGTAGAGCGGCTTTCGCAGGTGGTATGATAGAAACAGGAGAGGTAGCACCAAGTCGACGTCGCCGGTCTGGATGGGCGTATCGAGCTGTCTTCTTCTCTTAATATTGCAGTAGACTTGTAAATCACGTACGACTGTCTATGCCTGCAAGCCAGTACATCTGGCACAGTCCCGATCAGTCCTCCGCAGCATTGTCTATGATCTTTTTTTGGCTCTCGATAGACTTTTTTATAACCTCGCTGTAGACACGTTTTTTCTCTTTGGAAGAAGCGGTGCGTATGAAAATTGAAAAAGCAGAGGAGTCTTGAGGTTTGGGCCTCATTTTAAATTTAAAAGGCATAGTGGTTCACTTATTCCATTCCAATGAGTTTCTCAATTTGAAATTTAGCGCATTTGTATAATGCTGTCGTGAATTTCGTGGGCGATATTACTGTTCTTGCGCCTTGTTGCTCCCATGATTAAAAACCAGTCAATTATTGCCCAAACACCTAAGCCGCCCAGCGTCAACAACTTCCCAATACCTAAACCTGTATTGCCTATGTAAAATCGATCAAGGCCCGAAAGACCGGTAATAATGAAAATGAGTCCCAGAATCAAAGCAACATTTGGATTTTTTCTGTACCCTAAAAATTGCGCATCGAATTGCATGCGCTCCTCATTTGATAAATTTTTCTTGAGTAAAGCAATATTTTTGATTTCAGCTTCCATATTTATCCCTGCAGGGCTTTCATAATCGGAAAAGGTGTGAGTATGTCGTAGCTTGACAAGCTGTGCTGTCATTATGATAGGCATACATGAGAAAGCAATGAGCAAAGGCTAAACCGAACGCCACGCGGTAGTGTCGCTTACCGATTTGCCAGGTTAATCAAGCAGATCGCTCTTCCGGCAAGGTATTAATATCGAGGATGGGTTTTAAATACTGTCCGGTAAATGATTTTTTTGAAAAAGTCACTTCTTCCGGTGTCCCAATTACAACGACCTGTCCCCCCCGGTTTCCTCCTTCAGGACCCAAATCGATAATCCAGTCGGCAGTTTTGATGATATCGAGGTTATGCTCGATGACTATGATCGTATTGCCTTGGTCACGTAAATAGTGGAGTACCCTCAATAGCTGTTCGACGTCATGAAAATGAAGACCGGTAGTAGGTTCATCCAGTATATAAAGTGTTTGTCCGGTGCTGCGTTTGGATAATTCACGTGACAGCTTCACACGCTGGGCCTCCCCACCTGATAACGTTGTGGCACTTTGTCCCAATGTGATATAGGACAAGCCAACATCCATTAGTGTTTGCAGCCTACGTCTGACAAGGGGGATCGCTTCAAAAAAATTGAACGCATCTTCAACCGTCATTTGCAATACCTGGTGGATATTTTGATTTTTATAACGTATTTCCAGTGTTTCGCGGTTGTAGCGTTTTCCCTGGCATACGTCACATGGAACATACACGTCCGGCAGAAAGTGCATTTCCACCTTGATTACGCCATCCCCCCGACACGCTTCACACCGGCCGCCTTTGACATTGAAACTGAAGCGGCCCGGTGCATAACCGCGTGACCGTGCTTCCGGGATGCTTGCAAACAGTTCACGTATAGGCGTAAACAGGCCCGTATACGTTGCGGGGTTGGAGCGCGGGGTGCGCCCGATCGGATTCTGGTCGATATCCACCACCTTATCGATTTGATTCAGTCCTTTGATTTCAGCACACGCTGCAGGAAGAATGCCGGAGCCATGTAAATAGCGCATGCAGTACCGGTATAAAGTGTCGTTCACCAGGGTGGATTTTCCTGAGCCTGAAACACCCGTGACCACCGTCAATAATCCCAGTGGTATGTCTACGGTGATATCCTTCAGGTTATTGCCGCAGGCTTTTACAATCTTTATGGCTTTGGCCTTTTGAAAATGCAAGCGTATCTGTGGTATCGGGATAGTGCGTTTACCGGACAGGTATTGTCCGGTCAGGGAAGCCGGATTTTTTTCAATCTCAAGGGGGGTTCCCTGAGCTACAAGCCTGCCGCCATGAACACCTGCACCCGGCCCCATATCGAGCACATGGTCGGCGCTGCGTATTGCTTCCTCATCGTGTTCGACGACAATCACGGTATTGCCGAGGTCCCGCAGGTAGTTCAGGGTCCCGATCAGGCGTTTGTTGTCACGCTGGTGCAGGCCTATCGAGGGTTCATCCAGTATGTACATGACCCCTACCAGTCCCGAGCCGATCTGGCTGGCAAGACGTATCCGTTGTAATTCTCCACCGGATAATGTATCGGCAGTACGATCGAGAGCCAGGTAATCCAAACCGACATTCACCAGAAATTTAAGACGCTGGCTGATTTCATTAATGATTTTTTCCCCGACTGCCACAAGATGGCCGGAGAGTCTGAGCCTGTCGAAAAAATCAAGTGCATCTTCTGTCGACCACGCTGTAATCGTCGGCAGGTTGTAATTATTGATAAATACGTTGCGTGCTTCCGTGTTTAACCGGTCGCCCCTGCATACCTGACAGACTTGTGTGGTGAGGTATTTGCTAAGCTCTTCGCGTACGGCGCTTGACCCGGTTTCATAAAAACGCCGGTCCATATTGGGGATAATGCCCTCGAATGCATGCCGGCGCTGATAGCTTTTGCCTTTTTCATTCGTGTACTTGAATTGAATGGCCTCATCTTCGCTGCCATACAGGATGATGTCCCTGATTTCCTCATCCAGTTCCCCCCAGGGGGCTTCAATATCAAATTGGTAATGCTTGGCAAGGGATTGTATTAAATTGAAGTAGTACGGATTACGCCGGTCCCAACCACGGATGGCACCACCAGCCAAGCTGATTTCATGGCTGATCACCACCAGTTCGGGGTCAAAAAACTCTTCCACCCCCAAACCGTCGCATGCTGTGCATGCCCCCACCGGGTTATTGAAAGAAAAAAGACGGGGTTCCAGCTCATTCAGGCTGTAGCCGCACTTCGGGCATGCAAATTTTGCCGAGAACACCATCTCGTCTTCATCAGGATTATCCATGGACTGGATAATGGCTATATCGTCCGCGAGTTTCAGTGCTGTCTCAAAGGATTCCGCCAGCCGAAGCCTCAGGTCTTCCCTGACCTTGAATCGGTCCACGACGACTTCGATCGTGTGTTTGCGCCTCAGACTAAGCTTGGGCGGCGCATCCAGCTCGTACACTTCATTATCAATGCGTGCACGGATAAAACCCTGGGTCCGTAACTTCGCCAGCACCTGCATATGTTCACCTTTGCGGTTCTGTATTACGGGTGCCAGAAGCATCAGTTTTTTACCGTCTTCCAGTGACAAAACCTTGTCCACCATCTGGCTGATCGTTTGCGTATGCAGGTCGATGTGATGGGCGGGGCAGCGTGGTGTACCGGCGCGCGCATAGAGCAGGCGGAGATAATCGTAGATCTCGGTAATGGTACCTACCGTCGAGCGCGGATTATGTGAACTCGCTTTTTGTTCAATTGAGATGGAAGGCGATAATCCGTCTATGGAATCCATATCCGGTTTTTCCAGTCGCGCAAGGAACTGACGGGCATACGCCGACAGGGATTCGACATATCTGCGCTGGCCTTCCGCAAAAATTGTATCGAAAGCCAGCGATGATTTCCCCGAGCCCGATAAACCGGTAATTACAATGAGTTTGTCCCGGGGAAGATCGACATCGATATTCTGGAGATTGTGTGTCCGTGCGCCCCGGATGCTGATTTGTTTCATTATTTCAATCGTAACTGGCTAAACCACTTAATATACGTGTTAACCCATCCTGAGCGCAAAACCTGCTACACACTTCGTTAGCTCAAGGCGGTATCGAGGTTAGGCCACATACTTGGAATATCGAATTTCGAAAAACAATCTGCTAGTGGCCCTGGCTTGTAGTAAATACAATAAGTTAGCAGCCGACATGCATAGCTTCCAGCATCGTATGCGCAATATTGATGTTCTACGCGCCATAAATATTGCGCGTAGGCTTGAAAGTTGCGTATACATATCTTAAATTGCGCGTATAGCAGTACATGCGATTTGGAGTAGCAAGGTGGTCAGGCACATTCAAGAAGAGGCTTTGCAGATGATCGAAGCTGCTGTGCGGCAGCAACCGGAAGGCATGACTGCACAGCAGATCAACGATGTATTGGAGTCTGCACCGCCGCGCCGGACTCTGCAATATCGCCTCAAGTCCCTAGTCGATAGTAAGCGCTTGGTCATGGAGGGTGCCGGCCGCTGGGCTCGCTACCGCATGCCACGAGTGGTCCCGCTAGCGGTAAGATTCGGCGCAGATGCAAAGGCTACGTTGAGTGTACGGCTCGAAGTTTTGCCATCGCTGTCTGAGGCTGGTGCCGAGATTCAGGAGTATGTCAGCCAGTCACTCGAGGAGCGCAAACCGGTTGGCTATAGCCGCGCGTTCCTCGATTTGTATCGGCCCAACGATACCTTCTATTTATCGCAGGAGGAGCGGGCACTTCTCCACGAGGTCGGCAGGCCGAAGATCGCCGAACAGCCTGCTGGGACTTATGCCAGGCAGGTTTTGGAAAAGTTGCTGATTGATCTGTCCTGGAACTCCAGCCGTCTTGAGGGAAATACCTATTCGTTGCTTGATACAAAACATCTGATTGATGTTGGCGAAGAAGCAGAAGGGAAGGAGTTATTCGAAGCACAGATGATTCTTAACCACAAGGACGCAATCGAGTTTCTGGTCGGCGCGGCAGAGGATATATGCTTCAATCGCCACACCATTCTAAGCCTTCACGCGTTACTAGCGGGCAACCTGCTTGCAGACCCGGACGCGGCGGGCCGGTTGCGGCATATTGATGTCGGTATCGGACGCTCAGTTTTCCATCCGCTGGGAGTGCCGCAACTCATTGAAGAGTGCTTCGATCAGATTCTTGCCACCGCCTCAGCGATCATTGACCCGTTTGAGCAGGCTTTCTTCGTTATGGTGCAGCTTCCCTATTTGCAGCCGTTCGACGATGTCAACAAACGTGTGTCGCGACTCTCCGCGAATATACCGCTGATCAAGGCGAATTTATCGCCGTTGTCTTTCGAAGACGTGCCGCGAAATATTTATACTGAAGCTTTGCTCGGCGTGTATGAGATGAACCGGATCGAGTTATTTCGTGATGTGTTCATCTGGGCATATAAACGATCCGCCGCCCGTTATGTTGCGGTAAGACAATCGCTGGTCGACCCTGATCCGTTTCGGATGCGGCATCGGACGATGCTGCGCAAAGTTGTCAGCGCGGTCGTTCGCGGGGGCATGGACAAGAGGCAAGCTACTGTCTATGTCAGCAGGTGGGCACAGGAGCATATCGAACAGCAAGAACGTGATCGGTTTCGTGGTATTGCTGAGAGGGAACTTCTGAGTCTGCACGAGGGAAATTTCGCACGCTACAGGATCAGGCCGTCCGAGTTTGCGGCATGGCAAGAAGTCTGGACGTGATATATAGGCAACTTAACAAGCCGTTTCCTATTGGTTTGGGTTCGGCAATCGAATTTTCAAAGCGGTGCAATGTGAATCTGAGGATATTAACTGGAGGGGTAAAATCGGATGAGTTCCAATGATCCGAAACGATAGCATTACGTTCCGCAATTTTTGCTCAGAAATTTTTGTGATAGTGAAGGTTGCTTCTGGGTGGGGGATAGAGAAACGGATAAGATTCGGAGAACCATCCCACGTCGTAATTTCGTGACTAAGAACCTATACACTAGCAATACCTTGGATGCTAATACAGGCGATTTGACTAGGAAAGACTATAAGTATGAGAAGGCATTTCAAAAGCTTGAAAGTGTAGCTGCTCCTGTTGTTCAGGAAATAATAAGAAAGGCTCAAAGCAAAAAATGTCCCAAACTTTCTGAAGAAGACTCCAACATTTTCAAACGGTTTATATTTTCTATGGCGCGGAGGACTCCCGAATCTCAAGAGCGCATTATGGCCAGTAAAGATTTTGAAGACACGTACTATGAAGTAGCAAAAGAACGGGCCGAACAACTAGGCTATTCGCTTCCTGACAAGGATTCGCTTTACCAAGATATAGAAGCTGTAAGACTGACGCAAAAAGTTGAACATAATGTCGATGCAAGATTCGCTGCTGGGGATGAA
This sequence comes from Gammaproteobacteria bacterium, assembly GCA_965205275.1. Lineage (GTDB taxonomy): Bacteria > Pseudomonadota > Gammaproteobacteria > UBA4575 > UBA4575 > WTFY01. Next base: position 1,009,387 of record OZ242168.1, on the reverse strand, counting down.
AGCCGTCTTGCCCAGGAGGAGGAAAATTTTTGCAGGAAGACCGGTTTGCGGATTGGTGTTATTGGTATCCCAAAAAGAAGCTTCGTGATTGGAAGTCATGGCACTACCATTTTCAAGCTTAAAAACAACGAGCAAGGCTGCCTTCCTATCGCTCACGATGTGGTCGTTGTACCATCGCCCAATCCAGATAGGGAAACTTTAGCATTGCTTGGCCGAGAGGCAGACTGGCTTATCAAGAAAATAAATACGGCCACTGCCGGTCAAAGCCGGTGGATTGCTGGCTGTTCGGAACAATTGATACATTCACTCATGCGTTGAGTGACTTAATGTAAGTGAAATTTATCTCCAACGATCAGCTACATCTGACAGCTGTTTAGCTTTCATTATTGAACTCTGCCACCCTTTGTCGAAATCAATATCATTTGAACGCGGCTATTTTTCAAGTGCGAGGCTTCTGATAATAATGCGAGAAGGCAATGCTGTAACTTGGCCAACAAAACATGTTTCTGAACCTGGACAAACCTGCTACATACTCTGTTAGCCCAGGGCGGTATCGAGGTTAGGTGATATATCTGGAGCACTACATTTCGAAAAACAATCTGTTAGTAGCCCCAACTTAATAGTAAGTGCAATAAGTCAGCGGTGGACAGGCATAGCTTTTGGTATTGCACGTACAACATTAATATACTACGCACCATAAATTTTGCGCGTAGACTTGAGAATTGTACAAATGCCTTTTTCTGAACTAGAGAAATAGAGTCCTTGCGATATGGAATCCAGCGTATCTTTGGGTTTTGCCATAAGGCGGTACACCTGAACCAAACGTAAGGGTGGAGCCAGGCGAGCGATATCTATATAATGAATATTATATAGACAGGAGAATAGTATGCTTTCCTTCAAGATTACAACCGTCGGCGCATCTTCCGGTATCATCCTCACCAAAGAGGCGATGGCACGGCTCAGAGTCAAGAAAGGGGATACCCTTTATCTGACCGAGACAGCCGATGGTGGCTATCGGCTTACCCCTTATTCTCCAGAGTTTACCCGCCAGATGGCGCTTGCCGAAGAGGTCATGCATGACGACCGTGAGGTGCTGCGAGCACTGGCAAAGTGACTGTCGAGACTTCGGGTCCGTGGCTCTGGGTTGCGTCAAGCGTCGTCATGGGAATCCATGACCGCCAGATTGCCGAACATGGTGGGGGAGACGGCATTCGTGATCTGGGAGCCATCGAATCTGCTCTGGCCCGACCAGTCAATCTCGCGACCTACGGCAATCCCGATGCTGCTGAATTGGCGGCGGCCTATCTCTACGGCCTTGCCATGAACCACGGCTTCATAGACGGCAACAAGCGTACCGCCTGGGTCACGGCACGTGTGTTTCTGGCTGATAACGGTTGTAATCTCGTATTCGACCCACAGGATGCGGTTCGTGTTGTAGAGGACGTGGCGGCTGGGCGTATCGGTGAGCCTGAGCTTTCTAGCTGGTTTCGATTACGACTACGAAGTTGATTGCAGAGGGTAATTAACTTTGTTCAGACTTGGGCGAGGAGTCGTAATAAGTCCTGGGCAATGGATTTTGTGGCGGATCGGCTGCATGGGGGCTCCAGGCTGCGGGTACTGACGGTGATCGATGTATATACGCGCGAGTGTCCGGCGTCTGCAACCGTGCATGGTTGCCGGTCGATGCTGTAGGGTCAGGGATCGCGAAAGCGGGTACTCTGTGCTACCTGTGGGAGCCGCTTCGGCGGTTGGTTGGGTCAAAAAAGACAATCAAAGGCTGGGGCCTCGGGAAATTGGAATCCACTGGTGCGAATGCGGCGAAAAGCGGGATCGGGGCCATCTTGTGGAAATCGGGGAATACGATGGATGCAAGTGGTTACGATATCGCAGGACAAGCGATTAAAGGCAGGAATGCAAATGCAGCCATGAAGCTACAAGAGGAGTTGAAGTTATGTTGCGCCAGATTACAGGGATGGCTTTGTTGGGTAGGAACGAGCATCATCGATAGTGTGATTGGATGGATTCCATACCATGTTAGCTTTGAACCTGGCTTCGTGCTGGAAAAGAAGAATAAGTACAGGTTTACCAAAGCAAGCCCGAGATTTAAAATCCAACTCCGAAGCCTGGACCGAGTTTCCAGAGTCAATTTGCAATTGGTGAAACCATGGTTCGGATACCAAGGTCCAAGCAGGGGACAGCGGGATATCAATGTTATTCTTCGTTGGACATCTTATGAAGGCTGGTGGATAGAAGGTGAACAAACTGGCAGGAGAACAAGGCCTATGCCGAGATTAGTGGGAGCTTTACTTTGCGGTACATTGATTTTGATGTATCCGGAGTTGTTGAGAATTGTTCTGACGCACGCAGAAAAGACTGAGCGGTATGTTTTGGCCTACGTTACGCTCGCTGGGGTAACGCTTACCTTAGCAGGCTTGGTGGGATTTTATATGTGGCTTGGGTTCAAGAGCGGCCCTTCTGGTCTTGAGCACGCATTGAAGCAGTTTTCTAAGGTATTCGGAGACAAGGACGAGAAGGAAAGTTCAGAAGAACAGCGGGAGTCAGAAGAGAAAGTGGGTGAAGAGAAAACAAAACATATTGGTTCTCACTCGCAATAATTTTGTTTCACGCAAGATAACATGGTGTGTGCAAATTCAGGATGAGGAGTTGGCGACGCAGGTGCGGTTTGAGATTTCTTTCTGCGGAATTGAACCGGCCACGACCGGGTCCAGCGGACAGCACGTGGCGTATCGGTGTCCGAAACGACAGGGGATGCACGGGCATGAACCATCGCGGGGCACCTGCAATGGAAATCTGCATCGGCGATCCTGTCAAACACGAATCCGAACGATCCGTGTTGCTGGAGATCGAGCGTGTGCTCGCGGCAGCCGGCCGTAAGACGATTGTTTTCGCGAACTTCAATGTTGCTTCCCACCAGATCGACTTGCTGGTCGCCGTTGATGGCCTAGTGTTAGTAATTTAAGCTAAGGCTAGAAGCCAGCCAGTGCGCGGCAAAGAAAACGGGCTTTGGGAAATCCTTCTGGCATCTGGGGTCTGGAAGGAATTCCGGAATCCTTATCGTCAGACCCTCGATGCAGTACTGGTCGTCAAGGATGTCATACGCTTGTTCTCGGGCGGTGACCCGCCTTTCATCGATTCGGCAGTCGTCTTCACACCCGCCATCCCTCCGGGTTCCCAGGTCTATCAGGGCGACGCCAAGGTCTCGGTGATCGGTCAAGTCGACTTGGGTGGTCTGCTTCGGAAGCGGGGCAGATTCAGTACCTGACAGGTACGGCGCTCACTGCAGTCCAGGGCTTCCTTCAGAATGGTCTTGTCCAGCTCAAGATCCGCCACAATCTTCCTTAACCGCTAGTTCTCCTTCCTCAGGTTCTTGCAGCGCTTGATCTCCGTGCGGCCCATGCCTCCACTGATCTTGACCTCAATGCCCCGCAGTAAATTGATGATTTCCGTTTCCTTGAATCGCTTGCGCATGATGCCCTCCTGATATAAACCCATTATGAGAGTTTTACACCTAAACCTGGATCAAGTTTAGTGGGGCATGACAACCTTCTTGGCATGACGAGCTAAGGTGCAAGCCCAGCCAAGCGTCCAGCTGCCTTGATTTTACAGCGCTTTTAGCTATACCTAATACTCATGCAGTTTCAGGGAATTAGATTAAGAACAGATAGAGGCTTCTTCGTGTGTTCTGCTTCATTATTCCGTAGAATACACTGCAGCATCTACACATATCTAACAGGAAATCGAAATGGCAAGAGGCATAAACAAAGCTATATTGATCGGTCATCTTGGGCAAGACCCCGAGGTGAAGTACACGCCAAGCGGTCAAGCCGTGTGCAACATCAGTGTAGCCACGACTGAATCCTGGAATGACAAGAATTCGGGCGAAAAAGTAGAGAGAACCGAATGGCACCGTGTGGTGTTTTTTCGCAGGCTGGCAGAAATTGCAGGTGAATATTTAAGGAAGGGCTCACAGGTTTATATAGAAGGACGATTGCAGACCCGTAAGTGGCAGGATCAAAGCGGCGGTGATCGTTATACCACCGAAATAGTTGCCAACGAGATGCAGATGCTGGGTAGTAAAGGTAGCGGTGCGGGCATGATGCAAGAAGCCCCGTCACGGCCGGAGCCGGAACAAGCTGCCGCAAGCTCATCCTCTGATGATTTTGATGATGATATTCCTTTCTAGAACACTGGTTTACAGTACATAGGGAAGAGGTTTTGCCTGCGCTTGTTTAGTCCAGCATGCATTGCAACCGAGCGAGTGGTGTAACAGCTTGAAAAACCGGGTTATTCAGGATCAACTAATTAATGCTCGTCAGCTGTACGGGGATGCTTGTACACGTGAAAGGTAACTTCGTAAGGGTATCCTCCAGTGTTGACAACATAGTCATGGTACATGACAACATGCCCACCAAGCTTACATTTTAAAAATTCAAAAACTTCCAATGGGTTGACGTAGAAAAGATCCTCATCAAGGTAGTCAACGAATGTCGAAAGGACATTAAACGCAATACCTTTTTCACACGCGTTCCAGAGCCGCTCGAGTGTTTCATAGATAAATTTAGAAGAATCCTGACTACGGTTATTGAATACACCCGAGACAAACCCATAGTCGAATCCTGTGGGTAGTGTTCCTGAACTTACGTCAAGTAATCGTACTTCGGCGTTCGGATTTGCTGCAATAGATTCGTTAGCAAGTGTGACAAATTCTGGAACAAAATCGAGACCAAGGTATTTGCCGTCAAACCCTTGCGAACAAAGAAAATGATAGAAGTCCGCCAAACCACATCCGATGTCAAGGAGAGAGTGTATCTCTGACGATATGCGTGCAAGCATTTTGAATCTAGAAAAATGCGATTCCTTGTCGCGGTATTGTACAGCTTGAGAACTGGCACCGTATTTCTTCAACAAGGTCTGGTAATGTGTAATTAGTTGGTCATTCATGAAGGTAGTAATTCAGCTTCTCAGCGATTTTTCAACTTGGCGATGTAAGCAAACACCCTCATACATCACAAATTCAGATAACGAGCCCCGAAGAAGTCATCCGGTACGTTCACAGTTTGGTTGAGACCACTTCAGAAGTGATTGCCCTCAGCAAGAAATGTGCACAGCTGACCAAGCTGCACGATACCACATCTGTATCGTGAAGAAGGAGCTGAAGCTAGGCTACGCAATCGCTAGGATTGCCTAAGGAGGAGTGCGGCAGCGCACGACCTTATGGTGTGCACTGCGTAACAGGCTTTTTCGTGTGTGCCAATGGCACGACACGGGTGTTCTCATTTCCGGCTCTATTCGAAGGCTGGCTTCAAGTTGGTTTTGAAATACTGCATGAAAGCGAGTCGACCACGGCCTGCATCTATGTGATGTATATTTCCTGATTCATCTCGTACACTTTTTTCAAGTATAGAATTGGACTGGTGCCATCCAGTATTTGGAATATGAAATACAACAGGCAAGCCCCAGCTGGTGGCACTGTACAGTTTTGCATCTGCCGCGAGAAATCCCGTTGACAACATGTCTTGCCATACTTGTTCTTCTATCTTTGATCTTAATAAATTAGTAAGTTTTGCAGGATGCGCAGGTACTTCGGCCATTACCACAGTTCTACCATCTGACCTGACCTGATTCCCATATATGCCTGTGCGGTTGTACCGAAACGGTAGACGATTAGGACTGAAATCATGCAAGTAGTCGGGTCCGAGAATTACTGCTTGGTCCACCTCAAAAGCATATATTGCCATACCGACTGGTGTAGAGGCATGTGCGTCATTGTTAGTATAGCCCATCAACTTGGCTAATGCTGGAAGCGGCAAGGTCCACAGGAGATGCCGTGTGCTGATCCTTTTGTCGCCAGCGCAAACCGTCACTCCCTGATATGTGGGCTCAATGGAGCGTACTGGAGATTCGAGTAATGAATCAACGCCGAGTTCATTGAGCCGTTGTGAGGCGGCATCGCAAAAACCTTGCGTGCCCTTGTGAGCCGGATAGCAGATTTTTTTATTTGCATTTTTTCCGGCAAAACGCAGGTCCCCCGAACGCAGAGTTACTCCAAGTCGGTCATCCCAAGACTGCGCGCTTTGTTTTAGTGTGATCATTTGTGCATCGCTACCGAGCTTCGGGCGCGAAAAAATGGCAAGTATTTGACGTGCATTCACAGCGAAGTCCGCAGGCTCGGTACCTGTAAATTTACGCATCATTGGCGTGAATACATGTTTTAAGGTGGTACCGTAGGTTTTTTCGTACCATGTAATGTACTTTGATTCACTGGTGACAGTAGGGCATCTAGGTATCAGATCCTTGATTTCGGCTAGCGCCTTGGTAGCAAGCTCAGGATAGTCCTCGCTGAGATCAGGCATCTCAAAACCATATGACCAGTGGCATTTGGTTGTCGATGCCCAATCTGTATCTTCAAGGATTACTGCTTCATTTCGCAGGATATCAAGGAAAAACTCTTCGCCAAGCGCTGTGCGAAGGTCAAAATTATGTGTGCCTGAGTCAAGCCAGTAACCGTTCCAATGTCTGCCCCGTAGACTACCGCCGAGCGTACTGTTCGCATCGACCAAAGCAACTCGAAGACCGCTGCGCGCAAGACCCCAAGCCGCATAGATTCCGTTGAAACCGGCACCTGCAACAAGTACGTCGACAGAGTTCACTATGCCTGGGCAGTCAGTTCGGAGATAGTCAGGTCAGGCATCACACCTGAGCGCATCAGGCTCATGGTTTTAGCCACGCCGATATTGGCAAGCGCATCAACCACTGACATGTAAGGTTCAAAGGTGCCGTGCAGTTGCGCATACTCGGGATGTTTGAACGCAAAAAAACGTAATTTTGTCGGGCCTGATTCAAACGGATTAGAATGCTGTAAATAGTCCAGCGCACCTTGTGGGGAGAGATAAGTGTCAGCGCCCAGTTCTGTGCAAATCTGTAGCAATCGTTCTCCCTTTCCAGTCGGTGGCAAATCAAGTTCAGACGTAGCGATTCGAGGCGTATTGATCCCAAGTGTGCCTGCAATCTCGTCTATCAGCCTACGATTCAGATTTCCAAGCGTGGTGTGCTGTTGCCCAAAAACCCGCTCCAGCAGTGCAATCACTTCCTCCTTGCAGGGTGCCTTTGCGTAAGATTGCTTGATCGTGCACATCAGTTTTTGGTGAAATCCAGAATTATCAATAGGCGTACTGGCAATGGAGTTCAGGCCCCGTTTGCATGGTACTGTCAAGATCAATGTTCCTTGCGCAGTTTTGATCCGGTTACGAGTTTGCCAGCTTTGCCTCGAACACTGGACGTCATCCAGGAATACAAAGAGATCCACACGATCCATCATCGCAAAATAACCAATCCATGGCAGAAAAGTCGGTTGCATCACCGCCAGCTGTGTCATTGACTCACATCTTCAAACATGATCGGGTCATACGCTTTTACGATGCGCACAAGCCGCTTGCCAACGAGTTCGGCCTTACGCTCAGCCGGAATACCGGAGCACGGTCTTACAAAACGAAAATCCCGTTCTTCAATCCTGTGGCCTGCAGGCAGGTCGCGCAGCGCAAAAGCTGAACGACGTCCTGTCAACTTGTTGTCTTTTTCTACCGGCTGCGTGTTTTTCAGACCAGTACCACGAGCTTGCTGTACAACACGGATCCCTTGCGCAATCTCGGCCATTACATCCGGTGAACTGGAAAAACGGTGGTCCGGTCCGGTGCGCTTGGGATCGTTCGTTACATGCTTTTCGATTACAACTGCGCCCATGGCTGCTGCGATGATTGCAACATTTGCCCCCATCGTATGATCTGAAAAACCCACAAGGCGCCCCAGTTGATTCCGGAGCACATTCATCGCAGATAGATTTACTGACTCAACCGGCGCCGGGTACGCCGAGCAACAGTGCAGGAGCACTACAGGCCCGCTGGCATTTCGGTCCAGAACTGCAAGTGCATGTTCTACCTCGGTAAGACTGGCCATACCTGTAGAAAGAATTATCGGCTTGCCAGTAGAAGCAACTTCCGTTAGGAGATCGTCAAACGTGAGTTCGAATGAAGCAATTTTGTAGAGGGCACAGCCCAAGTCTTGCACAAAGTCCAGGTCTTTGGGGTCATAAATTGTTGTAAAGGGTAGCAAGCCCTTTTCCCTGGCGTGTTCGAACAGCGGCTGATGAAAATCCATAGGCATTTGCGCTGACCTGTAAAGGTCATAAAGGTTGTCCGTACCCCAAATCGGATCAATTTTCATGGAAGGGTGCGTACTTTGCAGTGTAAGCGACTCAGCATCGTACGTTTGCAGTTTAATGCAATCCCACCCGGCTTCAGCAGCCATGTCGACCAGTGCTAACGCCTGATTCAGATCACGGTCATGATTCGCTGATATTTCAGCGATGAGCAGCGTCGGCTCATCTACACCAATCACGCGCCCCTCAACAGTTATGGATTCAATCATGGTTAAACCTTTCTACTGATTTCCAACAAGGCATCTACGCATCTCCCTGCACCTTGGCCATCCACGCGGTCGAATGCAGTGAGATTGGGTTCGCTGTATGATTGAATGGTGTCACGGTCACTGAGGCTTGCAATCATCGCATCAAATCTTTCCCGGTCGACCTGCTGGTCCAATAAATAAATTTGTCCCAACCCGGCTTTTTCGAACCCGCGCAAATAGTTCTCATATCTCGAGTTTTCCTGCACCAGAAGCGTAGTCTTGCCAAGGCAGGCTGCCTCGTAGCGCAGGAGTCCTACCCGGCCAATCAGAAACCCGCAATTCGCGATAAGCTTCGCTATACCATCCTGGCCTGATGTCAGCGAGACCCGATGTGAAGACTGATTGGCAAGATGTTCAAGTGCACCTGTCAATTTTCGGTCAAACAGACTGCCGATGACAACCTTGATCTCCATTTCAGGCTGGCCGTATTGAAGTATCTTACGCACAATAGATGCACTGAGCTGTGCAGGATCGCTGCCACCACAGCAGACTAGGATGTAGTTACCTGGTGTCAGTGTTGTTTGCATTAGGGATTGGCGGATTGAGGCAAACGCGTTTTCGAGAACGGCATACCGTGCTCCCGCTAGCCATCGTTCACAAAGTGGTCTCGTACGTAGAAATTCTGCGTCTAGATAGGGAGTGATCGCCAAACTTGGTATTGCATCAGAACAGGCCTCAAAGTGATGTGGCGGCATGGAATCAACTGCTGCAATATGCATTGCTTTAGTCTGCAGTATGCTGCGCACGGTTTCACCCGCGTTGGACCTTTGACTGTGGCAAAAATCGGTAATGACATGCGTAACGTCGGTATGGCAACGAATCCAGTCACTTTCTCCGGCATTTTCATCAAAACCGTAAAGCTTGCTGGAGGGTATTCCAAGAGACCGTGCAGTATCGACAGCGTCGTTGGAGGTCACATAGAAGTGAGAGAGGCCCCGCTTCGATAATTCAGCCCCGAATGCCATTGCCCGGCGGGCGTGTCCGATTCCAATTACGGGTGATACGTCAAAGCGGATTGCAACGGAGCCGGTCAAATTTCTCCACCATCCCTGAGTGCACTGAACATCCATTCTGCTGATTGCCAATCTTCCTCGGTATCAATGTCCTGAACGAGGTAGCGTGGCAGCACAACAGGGACGGTATTGGGACCATATACCCATCGCTCCTCAAGCCAGGCCTCAGCTGTTCCCCAGCAGAACTGTCCAGCATCATGATAGGCTGGTTCCAGATCCTGGGACCTGGAATTGAAGTTTTCGGGCTGAAACATAGCCAGTCGCCCATTTGCCGTTTTCTTGAAAGCGCGCTGGATTGGAGAGGCAAAAGTTGTGACAGCTATTGCATAGTCGCAATATTCTGTACGAAGTGTATCTTGCCCCTTTCTCAAATCGGTGCCTCGTAAAAGAGGCGTCGTTGCGTAGATCAGGCAAAGTTCACGAATTTTGATACCGGTATTTTGCAATTCTTGAATCGCATGTTGGACGACCGGCATGATCCCAGTTTTGTTGTTTGCTAGTTCCGCTGGCCGAATAAACGGAACTTCTGCACCTTCCTGACGCACGATTTCCGCAATATCGTGATCGTCCGTTGACACGATGATGCGATCAAACAGTTTTGAGCGTCGCGCGGTTTCAATTGGCCAGGCAATGATCGGGCGTCCTCGAAAGACACGTACATTTTTTCGGGGAATTCGCTCACTGCCTCCACGTGCTGGAATGAACGCAATCGTCTCACTCATTCCAGCAAGCTCCCTTGCAGTTGAAGCACCTTTACAGGTCGATAACTTAGAGGTTCAAACAGGATTACTACCAACTTGTTTAGTAATTGCTTCGGAACAAACATCTTCTGTGCGCCTTCTGCAATTATGGAATCAATTACGCTCGATATTGGGTGTGGCCAACCACTAGCCGCATCGTTCGAGATTGGCATGTATTCTCCCAAGAAGTACTGGGTTCATCTGCTGGTTGCAATTGCAAGGAAAAGTACATGAACATTTAATTCATGTCAATTTCTTGTATGAAGCTGAATCGCTGAATTTACAATTTCCTTATGCCGGTGGATACGGTCACATCATTGAATAAGAGGGTTCGCTGTAGAGGGACTGCGAGTGAGGCTTAGACAACAAAGATTTTTGGTTAGGCAAAATCTGCTTTTATTAGGGGAAAATTGATATAAAACTCGCAAAGAGCTTCAGACAGGCGGGAGAGAGCATGAGAAATCGCATCGGATTCTTAAATGCAGGGCTATATCGTGTAGTATTAGCGAGTATTTTTCACCACGAATAAACGCTGCGATGTTTGACAATAAATGTGTATTGATAACCGGTGGCACCGGGTCTTTCGGTCAGCGGTTCATTGAAACCGTGCTGGCACGTTCCCACCCTGCAAGACTGATCGTCTTTTCCCGCGATGAACTCAAGCAGTTTGAAATGCATCAGCGTTTTAATGATGATTGTTTACGTTGGTTTATCGGTGATGTACGGGATCTTCAGAGGCTGCAGCAAGCGATGGAAGGGGTCGACGTGGTGGTGCACGCTGCCGCGCTGAAGCAGGTACCGACCGCAGAATACAACCCGATGGAGTGCATCAAAACCAATGTTCATGGAGCGGAAAATATTATTCAGGCGGCGTTAGGTTGTCAGGTTAAACAGGTGATCGCGCTGTCCAGCGACAAGGCAGCTAACCCGATTAATCTGTACGGTGCTACCAAACTGGTCTCCGATAAATTGTTCGTCGCGGCCAATAATGTAGTAGGCCCGCACCCCACCCGGTTTTCAGTAGTGCGTTATGGCAACGTGGCAGGTTCACGCGGCTCGGTGGTGCCGTTTTTCCGCCAGCTGATTGAAAAAGGTGCTGAATATTTACCGATCACTGATGAGCGCATGACCCGGTTCTGGATCACGCTCGGCGAAGGCGTGAATTTTGTTCTGAAATGTTTCGACAGAATGCAAGGCGGTGAGATATTTGTACCTAAAATTCCATCGATCCGCATTACCGACTTGGCACAGGCCATAGCAGCGGATATGCCGACCAAGGTTGTCGGTATTCGCCCTGGGGAGAAGTTGCATGAGATTATGTGCCCGGCCGATGATTCGCATCTGACCATAGAGTTCCACGATCACTACGTCATTAGCCCCGCAATCACTTTTGCCAGCCGTAACAATGACTTTGTCACCAATGCATTACAAGAAACAGGGAGTCCAGTGCAACAGGGTTTTGAATATAACTCAGGCAACAACCCGAATTTCCTGACAGTTGGGCAGATTCGCAGTTTGCATCAGGTCACTGCCAAGAATTCTTAGGACAAAAAATTGATTCCCTACGGCAGACAAACGATTTCCCCAGAGGATGTTGAGGCAGTCACAGAAGTTTTGTCGTCGGATTTTCTAACTCAGGGGCCGCAGGTTCCTGAGTTAGAACGCGAAGTAGCTGCGTATTGTGGCACCGCATATGCCTGTGCAGTCAACAGTGCCACTTCGGCTTTGCATCTCGCCTGTTTGTCGCTTGGTCTGGGGCCGGGAGACCGACTGTGGACTGCACCAATCACGTTCGTATCTTCGGCCAACTGTGCGTTGTATTGTGGCGCGAAAGTGGATTTTGTGGACATTGATCCTGGTACTTGTAATCTGAGTGTTGAGCGTCTGGAAGAGAAGTTGATCCAGGCGAAGAAAAATAACTGTCTGCCTAAGATTGTGATGCCTGTGCATCTGGCGGGACAGTCCTGCGATATGCGTGCCATTCACGCACTTGCACAGCGGTATAAGTTTCGCGTTATCGAGGATGCAGCACATGCCACAGGCGGTAGGTATCTTGAAGACCCGGTGGGTTCATGTAGATATTCCGATATTGCGGTTTTCAGCTTTCATCCGGTCAAGATCATCACCACTGGTGAGGGTGGCATGGCGCTGACCAACGCCGCAGATCTGTCAGAAAAAATGAACTTGCTGCGCTCGCACGGCGTAACTCGCGACCCGGAAAAAATGACACATGTGCCTGATGGTCCGTGGTATTACCAGCAGATCGCTCTGGGCTTTAACTATCGCATGTCAGATGTTCATGCTGCGCTGGGCCGTAGCCAACTGCATCGTATTGACGAGTTTGTAGCCCGTCGTCGGCGACTGGCAGCTCGTTACGATGAATTGCTTGCAGAGCTTCCGGTGGCACCCTTGCAGCGCCATCCTGATGCACAAAGCAGTTTTCACCTGTATGTGATTCGTGTGAATGAACAAATTCATGAAGAGGTTTTTTCATTTTTGCGTCAGGCTGGTATTGGGGTAAATCTGCATTATATTCCCGTGCATACTCAGCCGTATTACCGCCAGAAAGGTTTCAGCAAGGGAGATTTTCCTGCTGCTGAATTATATTACCGCGAAGCGATCAGTTTGCCGCTATACCCTGCGCTTGATGAACGACAGCAAGATGTCGTGGTATCCGCCCTATATAAGATTTTGGCGTAAGGATGATTTGATCGTTTTATGTACGGCAGTAAGAAGCGCATATTCCTGAAAGAATATGTGTTTTTTATATTGGTTGACTGGGGAAAACTGGCTCAGCAGACAAGTTAAAAACGATTCAGCGACTATTGATTGCCAAGTACAACTTCACGGCAAAGATACCTAAGAATGTGTTGGCAAAGAGGTTTGGAGAAAATAGTGTGAATACTCACTTGAAATACATTGATGTTAGGGAGGCATATGACGTTTATAGGCGGGGAGAAAACGTTATGCTTTTTTTGAAAGAAAAATACCGTGACACAGTAAGTTTGAGCGATATCATTGAAGTCGCATATGATTTACAAGCTGGTACTTATGTCGATTCCGTTCTCAAAAATATAGATCAAGCAAAAGCCTATTGGCAGGAAATGGCTGACATCATTGCAAGTAATACTTCAGGCGTTAGTTCGTTGCTTGATGTAGGTACTGGTGAGTTGACAACGCTATGCGGAATGATTGACTTCTTGGGTCAAAAGCCTGAAAAGGTATTCGCATTCGATATAAGCTGGTCTCGCTTGGCTAAGGGGCTGGATTATATAGCAGGATATTACCCTTCTCAGCGTAGGTCATTGAATGCGTTTTGCGCTGACATAGCCAGCATTCCTTTACCAACTTCCAGTATTGATTTAGTAGTTTCAAGTCACGCACTAGAGCCAAATAGAGCGCAACAGGATACTCTTTTAAGTGAACTTTTACGTGTCGCAAAAGGTAGACTGATGTTTTTTGAGCCGTGTTATGAAATCAACAGCGACGAAGGCAAGTTGCGAATGGATTTGCATGGCTACATCAAAGATTTGGACAGTTCCATACAACAGGCGGGTGCAAGATTGGTAGACAAGATTCCAATACGAAACGTTAGTAATCCGCTAAACCCGACTGTTTGTTACGTCATTGATGTAGAGAAAATAAATATTACAGAAACTCTTAAGTATACTTTGCCTGGTACCGATTATTTTCTTACAAGAACTGATGGCTGGTTGATTTCGGATGAGGCGGGATTGTCGTTTCCAATACTAAATGATTTGCCCTGCTTGAGAGCAAAAAATGCTGTTGTTTCTACGGCTTTACGTAGTGTTCAACATAACGGGTGACCAATGGGTGCACAAACTATTGAGCGGGAATAAATCTGTGCTGTATACCACCTGTGATTGGGGGCCTTCTTTGACTGACGACGAACACTGGATGCGCCAAGCCTTTGTGCTAGAAAAGCACGCTGAGGCAAATTAGTAGGTGTCTGTTGGTACAATCATCGTTTGTGAAAGGAAAAACATTGGCAAAGGGCCACAGCAGATTTTTTCAATAGGCACTAAAACTATTGCAGATGATGAAAGTTAAATACGTATATTCTGCTTGCATCGAAGTAAATGTTAATGGATTCAAGATCCTAACGGATCCCTGGTTTACAGAAGGGGCATATGATGGTGCTTGGTATCAGTTCCCCAGGATAGACCCTTGGAGACATATTGAAAAACCTGATCTTGTTTATATATCTCACATTCACCCTGATCATTACGATGCTGTTTTTTTAAAAAAGTTGTTCGCTAAATTTGGGGAAATACCTGTAATAATCCCCGATCTGGAGAATAATTACCTTCTTTCGAAAGGAAGGTTTGATGGAGTTGAATTAACTCCAACAAGATATTTGAAGACTGATAATGTAGAAATTTATATAGAAGAAAATGATACTGGGGACGTTTCAGATATTGATTCTGCATTAATAGTTCACGACAAAATAAATAATAAAACACTTCTTAACTTGAATGATTGTATATTCAACTCATCCCATGTAAATAATCTTAAAAGAATAATTAACAAGTCCACAGACAGGCTCGACTTTTTGGCACTGGGTTATACTGGAGCAGGGCCATACCCTCAAACCTATTTTGATATTCATACTCAGCGAGAATTGCTGGAAGCCGCAGCGCATAAGAAAAAAATTAGTTTTTTTGACAGATATAAAAAATATATTGAATACTTCCCTGCACGTTTTAATTTGCCATTTGCAGGGGAGTATATTTTGGGTGGCAGGTTAGCAGGTCTAAATTCATATAGAGGAGTTGCGGATGCCTTTGAGGTAAAAAGTTTTGACCCCAATGCCATTGTTTTGAAGAACGGTGGTTGTATCGATTTAGTAACCAAAGAGGTTCGAGATCCAAGAACGGGAAAACATTCAATCGGTGATATTGAAGCAAGGGTACAAGAAATAGAATCGAAAGAATTAGACTATGAAAAAGAAATTTGTATAGATTTGAGTAAGATTAACTTTATGAGGTTGTTTAAAAAAGCAATAATTAATGCTAGAAGAAAGTCAGCATTAAATGCTGATTATAATTTCATATTTTCTATATTAGGTACTGCTGGTGAAATTGGTTCAAGATTTATAATTAATACTAATTCTGATGAGGTAAATCAGATTGGTAATAATTCAAAAATATCTCTTGAACAGTATTCAGAAATATTAATTGATTACAGGTATCTTTATGGCCTTCTTACAACTGTCTATCACTGGAATAATGCAGAAGTTGGGTCTCATTACCGGACAATCAGAAAACCAATTGACAATTTCATACGCGAAGCCCAATCCTTCTTGAATTTCTTTTCTATCGCCTGATGGTTAAATATAGTTGTTCATGCCTTACCGGTATATGCCGTTGATGGGTTTCAGTATCCCTGTGAGGATGGCTGAGTACTCGAGGTGTTTTCTACAATATGGTCTAAAGCGCGGTATAGGGTGGACGGGCCAAAAGTAAATGCATTCCTATGCATTTTACAAGTCAAATGCTTATGGACCTACCTGGTGGCTTTATTAATGATTTCTGCAAGGTTTTGAAAGTTTTCTTCTGCGGAAAAATTTTCCACTAGAGCATTTTCAGGGAAAATTGCAGCATCCACCATGTTGCTTTTTAGCTTAGCATGGGCTAATTCGATCTCTTCGTGAGAAAATTTTACAGACAGGATGTCGTCAAGCGTCAGGTGATCAGCGTAGCGAATGACACCAGGGAACTCTCTGTAAGGTGCGCTACCGAAAATAAGTACCCTTTTGCCAAATCTCAAGGCCTCTGTGCCGACCGTTCCAGTTACTGTAGAAACGAATTCAGCTTTCTGAATCAATTCAAATGTGTCAGTCTTTTTCCCAACGTAGAACACACCCGGGATTTTCCCAAGCCTCACAAAGAACAGGGGACCACGAGAGTGAAACGTCTGCCACGGGTTTTCCTTGACTACGATACTCCAATCGTCTGGAAGCAGTGACCGTAGATGTTCAATTGCCAGAATTTGGTCTACAAAAACACCGCCCCAACTGACGGTGGTTAATTCAGGCTGCAAATGTAAAGCAAAGTAAACGAATTTCCCCTGGGGCAACGAGCTTGAAAGAGCACACGTGTGGTTGCGTTGGAATTCCCTGTTTTTTCGGGCATTCATGATTTGATACAGCAGCCGGTCCAGATCGAATCTGAACAAAAAAAGAAAGGCCTTGACGTATAGGTTGGTCCTGCGCCTGACCTTGATCAAATAAGGCGCGTTTCGGTGCTTTTTCTGGATCTTTTCGGGATGTATATCCGTGCTTTTACTTTCGATCGAACCAACTTCGCTCATGTCGGTAGCCAGAAATGCCTTACCCTGTATTATTGATTGATGAAACATGAAAACCTTGATATTCAGCGCTTTGGCTACCAGGTAAAGAATCAAGTCGGGACCCCGATGCGGCACTCTGCTCATGAACACATACTCAATATAGTTGGTTTTCAGAATATCAATAAACAGGTGCGTGTAGATGTGCATTGCATCCATCATGTCGATGAAATTATGTTCTCCGTTGAGTGCAGGGTACCGGCTGTACATGTACATGAAGACGTTGGTGTGTGCCATGATCTTCTTGTAGATTTCTACAAACGCCTCCTGATGCTGGTAATCCATTTTCAGCCGCGGGCTATGTCCGGAAAACCGCAATTGCTTGTACAAATCGTCCATATGATGCGTGGGGACTTTAAACTTTTTCTTGTCAATCCAGACCTTGATTTCCAGGTCATTAGCAAGGTGGTCTTTCAAGCCACGCATATAATCATCTGCGAATTTCCAGAGTAGGATATTCTTCTTATCGGTCATATATCAGCTTCCCGGGACAGTAAATTAATGTGCAAGGTGTCTGTTTTCTTTTTTGGGAGGAAGGCCCAGTTGCCTGCGCAGGTTGATACCGCCATTTTTCCAGAATCTGAAAATTCTTAGCGATTGAGGGGAGGGGAGGGTGTTGAAATACATTTCCAGCAATTCCTCGTCGCGGACGGTTGGAATAACCAGACGGCTCAAATCTTTCAAGTCGTAAATTTTTTTCACCCACGGGATCTTTATTCTGGTTTTTGAGCAATTGTCGTAATCCACCAGAAAAAAATCAGAATCTGATAATTTTTTTGCCTGCCTGTCGACTACAGGTTTGGGGGTATGCATGTAGATATTGCCGGTATGCAAGTCGCCGTGGCGCAGGCTGGCGGCATGAACGCCTTTTATGATTGTGACCAGTTTTTCAGCCATGGCATGGAAGTCGCAACTGAGGTCGTTTTCCGGTAGTGATTGCAACATTTGTTTTACGGATTGTTCGCCGGGCAGCCTGCTGCATAGGAAGTAACTTTTTTTGTTGAAAAAGCCTTGCTTGGAGGTCCAGAAGGCAACCGGTCTGGCGACGGGGAGGTTGTGGTCATGCAGTGCCACCGCGCCGTAAAAACTGATTTTGCAGTAATCCTTGTACAAGCTCGTTAAAAACAGGTCTATTTTTCTGGACAACCGATACCGGGGGCTGATGTGCGAGACTTTCATGACTGTTGCCTGGTGCATTCCGGGCAGGCGAAAACTATACAGGATGTTACGCGGTCGCCCTTGTGCCTGGTGCAGACGAAATTTCTCATCTTCATAGGCGATGAAATCGCCTGAGGTAATCCATCCAGTCAAGAAATCCGCACATTCGGAATCTGCGGCAATCGTGTATTGCCCATGTTTGTATCTGCCTTTGTGCAGCGCCCGTACGCGGCTGTGATGGTGTAGCATCTTCGGTCGTTCGGAAAGTGATTCTTCTGTATTATTGGCTGCAGGCTTGTAAACCTGTTCCAGGTTCAGGATAAATCAATACAGTCGCTATATTGATCCGTCAGGCCTGCATAAAATATCGTAGTGTTGCCACTCATTAAGATTTTTTTCAGTCAAAGGAGGTCCTGCACCAATCGGCTCTTCTATTATCTTGTACACAATGTAGCCGAGGTCTAGAAAAAAGGATAGTAGCTCTTTGCGGTATCTGCTGTCAGTTTTTTTGAAAACTTCTGCCTTAATAATCGGTTTGTAAGTTCTGATAATGTCGCGCATTGATTTCAGAACATACAGATCGTAGCCTTCTGCATCTACCTTGATGAATTTCAATCTTGCCAACAGCTCGGAATAATCTTCGCGCAGTTCCTTTTCGAGGTCCACACAAAACACCTCCAACTTGAAGGGGTGCCCATGTTTGATGGCAGGAATTCCTTCGTGGCGACCGCCGTTACAAAAGCCGGCATCAGAATACTCGAATTCCATGAACCCTTCAGCAGGGGCTGCCGCGGCCATCATGGTTTTTATGTTGACGGCATGCTTGTTTGCTCGAGTGTTTTTTCCCAGAACATGATAAACAAACGGATTGGGTTCAAGTGCCAGGGTGCAGCCGGAATTGCCTACGGCCAAAGCCATGGGTAGTGTTGAGTCTCCTGTGTGCGCACCTATGTCGATGCAGAAATCCCCTTCCTTTAGAATTTCTCGGTACGCATCCAGCATTTGAGTTGTAATTGTTTTTTTTGCCTCATTGCGGTGTGGGTGTAGCCATCGGGCAAAATGAACAACTGTATTGCCTAAATCGACATCATGGATTTTATAGGCAAAGTGTCTGGGTTTTCCGCGAAAACCAAAAAATTGAAGCATATTTTTAATTTTTATGATTTTTACTCCAGACAGGCGCCGATGTTGGTTGCTATTTCCGGGCCATTTTCGGCAATTATCACATGCAGGATGTTTGTCGTTCAACTATTTGGACGCTCAAGTCTACCGCTTAAGATGTAGGCAGTATGTAAACGCCAGACCACTGATTTTCCCCTTAGAGGGTAGCCAGTTAGAGAGAGATTGTCCTTGGACTTGACCGAAGGGAGGTCCTCAAATAAAAGCAAGTGCTACACAGGAGAACAGATTATCGGCATACTGAAGGAGAATGAGGCGGGTGTTCCGGCATCGGAAGTGTCGGATGCCAGGCGGCTTCGTGAGCTTGAATCCGAGAATGTTTGGCGCTGTTTTGTCATACAAGCCGTTTGCTATTCAATGTGTCTGTTGCTATATAGGTAGACGTTATGTGTACACGGTAATGCAGGCACTCCTGGGAGTGTTTTCCTGTCCAATTAAGTTGCTGGCCGGTCTTTTCGCATCAGCCTGATGAGGTTTTTCAATCCTGTGAACAAAAGGGATGAGTACGGAATCCTATCACTGTCCGAAGCGACCATCCCGGAATATGTCGTGAGCCATGCCATCCGGCCTGAAGAAGGTGCAGCCAGGAATTATACCCGGAATGTCGTGCACTGAAGGTATAAGATATACTGTAACGCAAAGATGTCGAAAAAAGTATTTATCAAAACGCAGGGTTGCCAGATGAATGAGTATGATTCAGCAAGGATGCTGGATGTACTGCGCAACGACTGTGGCTTTGATCTCACAGCCGATTCATCCGAGGCCGATGTGTTATTGCTGAACACCTGCTCCATTCGTGAAAAGGCACAGGAAAAAGTGTTTTCGCAACTGGGGCAATGGCGGCCCCTGAAAGAAAAAAATCCGAATGTCCTGATCGGGGTCGGGGGATGTGTGGCAAGTCAGGAAGGCGATGCCCTGGCGGCACGCGCAAGACAGGTGGATGTCGTGTTCGGACCCCAGACGATTCACCGGCTTCCGGATTTATTGAAGCAGGCCAAAAAAGACAAGAAAGCGGTCATTGATATCTCTTTCCCGGAGATGGAAAAGTTTGACTGCCTGCCCAAGCCTCAACACAGTGGCCCGGTCGCGTATGTTTCCGTTATGGAGGGCTGCAGCAAGTACTGCACGTACTGTGTGGTGCCGTATACCCGGGGTGAGGAGTTCAGTCGGCCACCGGAGGACGTGCTGGATGAGATTAGTTGTCTGGTTCAGCAGGGGGTGCGTGAGGTCACGTTACTGGGGCAAAATGTAAACGGGTATCGCGGACTCGATCAAGATGGGGAGGTCGTGGACTTTTCCCTGTTGCTCTATTATGTCGGCAACCTTGAAGGCATTGAGCGTATCCGGTATACCAGTTCTCATCCCGTTGAATTTTCAGATAACCTGATCAACGCGTATGTGGAGATTTCCGAACTGGTGAATCATGTGCATTTGCCGGTACAAAGCGGTTCCGACAGGGTATTGTCGGCAATGAAGCGCGGGTACACGGCACTGGAGTACAAGTCCATTATAAGAAAATTGCGCAAGCACCGGCCCGACATCAGCCTTTCATCGGACTTCATCGTAGGCTTTCCCGGTGAAACGGATCGGGATTTCGAGGATACGATGGAATTTGTAGAAGAGATCGGTTTTGATCAGTCGTACAGTTTTATCTACAGCCGCAGGCCCGGTACCCCGGCGGCCTCCCTGGAGGATAATGTTTCACCGGACGTGAAAAAATACCGGCTGCGGCGTTTGCAGCAAACCATTGGCCATGCGTCCATGGCCGGCTCACAAGCCATGCTGGGAACGGATCAGGTGGTGCTGGTTGAGGGGTACTCGAAGAAGTCGTCCCTCGAATATTCAGGCAGAACCGAAAACAACCGCGTCGTCAATTTTGCAGCCCCGGAGCCTGTCATCGGCAAGTTTGTTCGCCTTGGAATTACCGATGTGTTTTCAAATTCATTGCGAGGCGTTTATCATGAGACTCTATTTTAGGGGAAACTGAACTTTTGCCAGCCGAAGTCTATTCTGTAGATATTGTTTTGGAACCTGCCGACAATCCGCGTCTTGCCAATTTGTGCGGGCCCCTCAACGGGCATCTGCATCAGCTTGAAAAAAGGCTGGGTGTGGAAATCACAAACCGTGGCAATGCTTTTTCCGTCAGCGGTGAAGCCAAGGCGACCAATGCAACGGTAGAGGTTTTGAAAGAGCTTTATGACTCGACCAAAAGCCAGGTCCTGTCTTCTTCGGATGTGCACCTGCACTTGCAGGAGTCCGAGCTTGCCAGTACCGCCGAGCAGAAATTCAAATCCTCAGGCCGTACCGTCTATACGAAGCGCAGTGTCATCAAGCCGCGTGGTGGAAACCAGGAACGGTATATTCAATACATCGAAGAGAGCGATCTGGTATTCGGGATCGGTCCGGCGGGTACCGGCAAGACCTACCTCGCCGTCGCCTGTGCCGTGGCCGCCCTTGAAAAAGACAGAACCCGGAAACTCGTCCTGGTAAGGCCGGCCGTGGAGGCGGGCGAAAGACTGGGGTTTCTGCCGGGTGACCTGGCACAGAAAATTGATCCGTATCTGCGACCCATGTATGACGCCCTGTATGAAATGATGGGGTATGAGAAAGTGAGCCGGTTCATTGACAGAAATGTCATTGAAATTGCCCCTTTGGCCTATATGCGCGGGCGCACCCTGAATGATGCCTACATTATCCTGGACGAGGCGCAAAACACGACTATCGAACAAATGAAGATGTTCCTGACCCGTATCGGCTTTGGTTCAAAGGCGATTGTAACGGGGGACATCACGCAAATCGACTTGCCCAGCATCAAGGAATCCGGCCTGAAACATGTGCGGCGGATCCTGAAAAATACTGAGGGGGTCTCTTTTTGTGAATTCAAGGCCCGGGACATAGTTCGCCATTCACTGGTCAAGAAAATCATCCAGGCCTATGACCATGATGCCCACTGACTGCTTTTCCCCAGCGTGAGCATTCAGCTAGACGTCCAGATTGCAACGCAGGACCCTTGCCCCGGCGAATCGGAATTCAGGGGATGGGCGGCAGAAATACAGTCTTCGGGTGCTGGCCGGGCCTGTGTGCGCATTGTCGACCGGGACGAGGCAAGAAGCCTGAACAGCCGGTACCGCAAGACGGATGCCGCCACGAATGTCCTGTCTTTTCCCGCCTCGATCCCTGAGGGGCTGGGTATCGACTTCCTTGGGGATGTCGTCATTTGCGCGCCGGTCGTTGCCGAGGAAGCGGTCACACAAGGGAAAGACGTCCGTGCACACTGGGCACATCTGCTGGTGCACGGTATTTTGCATTTGCAGGGGTACGTCCATGATGACGACGAGCAGGCACAGGAAATGGAAGCCCTGGAAATCAGTATTTTGCACAAACTGGGAGTTGAGAATCCATATTGAACGGTAATGTCAGAAACACGTGATACAACTACAAGGCGGTTTGATATCGCTGCCTTTCTTAGAAGGTTTTTTGAAAGGGAAAGGGTTCCTGAAGATCGCGCAGAGATTATTCAACTGTTGCAGAGGTCCGAAGCCGGTGGCGTGATTGATCACGACATCCTTGGGATGCTCGAAGGTGCCATCCAGGTATCCGAGATACAGGTGAAAAATATCATGATCCC
Source organism: Gammaproteobacteria bacterium (assembly GCA_965205275.1). Lineage (GTDB taxonomy): Bacteria > Pseudomonadota > Gammaproteobacteria > UBA4575 > UBA4575 > WTFY01. Next base: position 986,816 of record OZ242168.1, on the reverse strand, counting down.
ACGTTCGCAAATGGTCGTGGTACGCAGGGAGGGCACGCTAAAGGATATGCTGCCTATTATTATTGATTCGGCACATTCCAGGTTCCCGGTCGTGGGAGACAGCAAGGATGAGGTGCTGGGTATTTTGCTTGCCAAGGATTTATTGCGCTATTTCATGGAGGGCAGTCAAAACCGTTTCAGCCTGAAAGATGTATTGCGCCCTGCGGTGGTGGTTCCGGAATCCAAGCGGGTCAATATGCTGTTAAATGAGTTCAGGGATGGGCGTAACCATATGGCCATCGTGGTGGACGAATACAACGGGGTCTCAGGGCTGGTGACGATTGAAGATGTGCTGGAACAGATCGTCGGGGATATTACGGATGAGCATGATGCGGCCGAGGACCATTATATACTTGAGCATTCCGAAGGACAGTACAGGGTAAAGGCGTTGACTCCGATTGAAGAATTCAATGAATTTTTTTCTACCCAGTACAGTGACAGGGATTTTGAAACCTTTGGGGGCCTGGTCCTGAGCAAATTTGGCCATTTGCCCAAAAAGGGTGAGAAAATCAAATTCGACAACCTTACCGTGGAAGTGTTGCGTTCCGACAGCAGAAGACTTCATCTGCTTAATGTTTTCAGCAGCCCTGATAACGCCTAGCCCAATCCGCACACATTCATTGACCGGGTAAGCCTGGCGGGCAAGCTTTTCGCAAACACATGTCTTTCGTTCCCCCTTATATTGTGGTCCTGATCACAGCCGCGACCGGGGCCCTGCTGGTTTTCGGTTTTGCACCGGTTTCCTGGTGGGGACTGACGCTGATCTGTCCGGCCGTGTTATACGCAGCCCTCATCAACCGTTCTTCCGGACATGCGTTTTTTCTCGGGTTGGTTTTCGGGCTGTTCTTTTTCGGGCTGGGTGTTTCCTGGACATTTAACAGTATCCACGAATTCGGACATGCACCGGTTCTGCTGAGTGTTGTTCTGGTAGCCCTGCTGGTGATTGTGCTTGCACTGTTTCCCGCGTTTTCCGCCGGTCTGTACTCGATCATGTGCCGCGGCGATAGATTCAGTTTTAGGGGCGCCCTTGCATTTTCCACGCTCTGGACCGTATTCGAATGGGTACGAGGCTGGATTTTTACAGGATTCCCCTGGCTGTTGCTGGGACATGCCCATCACTCCAGCCCCCTGCAGGGACCGCTCCCTGTTCTGGGAAGCTACGGCGCGACCTGGTTTGCAATGCTCATCGGCTGCTTTGCGACGGTACTGGTTTTCGGGCCCGCGAAGCAAAGGCTCGCAAGTGCTGCAGTACTGGTGCTGGTCGCAGGCTCACTGGCTGCAACCCACCGGATGACCTGGACGTATCCGGAAGATGAGCCGCTCGGGGTTGCCCTGATACAGGGAAATATTCCTCAGGAAGTGAAATGGGACCGTGCGAGGCACCCGTACATCCTGGACAAATACAGGCAGCTCAGTGAAGCTCATCTGGATGCGGATATCATCGTATGGCCGGAAACGGCCATACCGACGTATTACGCGACCGTAAAGGATTCGTTCATCCCGGAGCTGGAAAAAATTGCCGCAGCGGGGAATACAGACTTTCTGGTAGGCCTGTTTACCTCTGACCGGAGTGGCGGGGAGATATACAATGCGGTGATGACGCTGGGCGAGGAGAAAAGTTTTTATGCCAAGCGGCACCTGGTTCCGTTTGGGGAATATATTCCGTTTCGCGACCTTGCGTCCCTTCTGGCACGTCACATTGAACTTCCCATGGCGGACATGTCCAGCGGGGCAGGGCGGCCCCTGGTCAGATTGAAAGGTCATTTTGCAGGAGCCTCCATCTGCTATGAGGCGGCGTATGGAAATGAAATGATCGAAGCCATGCCGGAGGCGAAATTCCTGGTCAATGTCAGTAACGATGCCTGGTTCGGGGACTCGCTGGCCCCTCACCAGCATCTGGAAATTGCACGTTCCAGAGCGATCGAGGCAGGGAGGTACCTGTTGCGCGCAACCAGCACAGGGATTTCGGCCGTCATTGACCCGCAGGGCGCGATTGTGGCCCGGTCCGTTCAGTTCCAGGAAGAGGTTGTCCGGGCAACCATCCGGCCGTATACCGGTCAAACCCCTTATTCACGTTGGGGGAATTGGGCGATTATTACAATCCTGTCCGGTATTTTCTTTATAATCGGCGTATATCAATGGCGCATAATGCGCCCTGCGAAGCGCTAATTTTTAATCAGTCAAACCCTGGGTTTACATCATCATGTCAACGGCTTCACTCGTACCCGTCGTGTTATCCGGTGGTTCCGGCACGCGCCTGTGGCCACTTTCCAGAAAGCTTTACCCCAAGCAGTTCATTCCGCTGAAAGAAGGTGAAAGCCTGTTTCAGGCTACCGTTGCACGCATCCGGAATATGGAAAACGTGGGGGAGACGCTGGTCATTTGTAACGATGAACATCGTTTTATGGCGGCTGAGCAATTACGACTGTGCGGACTGGAGCATTGCGCGATTATTCTGGAGCCCGTGGGGCGAAACACCGCGCCAGCCATTACCATCGCAGCGATCCACGCGCTGGATAAAGACCCCGACGCACAATTGCTGGTGCTTCCTGCTGACCACATTGTGAAGAATTTGTCACAGTTTCAACAGGCCGTATCCCATGCCGGGGCTGCCGCAAAGGACAGGCTGGTTACGTTCGGGGTGGTGCCGGATCGCATTGAGACAGGTTTCGGCTACATCAAGTTAAACCGGTCAAACCTTCCGAAACCGGGTGACGGCAGGATTTATGATGTTGAAAAATTTGTTGAAAAGCCGGATTTCGAGACCGCCCGTGCGTATCTGGAAAGCGGTGATTATCTCTGGAACAGCGGCATGTTCCTGTTTTCCGCCAAGGTATACATTGATGAAATCAAGCGCCTGCACGCGGATATATTCGAGGCGTGCCATGAAGCGTACGCAAACAGCCGGCACGATCGGGATTTTATCCATCTGGACAGGCAGGCATTCTCGAAAGCCCCCAACGTGTCCATCGATTATGCCGTGATGGAGAAAACCGGAAAGGCGGCCGTGGTTCTGCTTGGCAGTGACTGGAGTGATATCGGATCCTGGCATGCGCTGTGGGATTCGTTTTACAGGGACCGTAACAACAATGCGACGGTTGGAGATGTCGTGGCAGAAGACTGCAATGGCTGTTATATCCATGCCAGTCATCGGCTGGTGACCGCAGTCGGGATCAGGGATCAGGTGGTAATCGAAACCGCAGATGCCATCCTGGTGGCCCCGCGTGACCGGACTCAGGAAGTCAAGGATATTGTTATCAGGCTTAAACAGGCCAAACGGGATGAGGTGGATATTCATCCCAGGGTGTACCGCCCCTGGGGGGCGTATGAAACCATTGATGCGGAAGACCGCTTTCAGGTGAAGCGCATTACGGTCAATCCGGGTCAGGCCCTTTCGCTGCAGATGCATCGCCATCGGGCTGAACACTGGGTCGTTGTAAAAGGTACTGCACGGGTCACCCGCGGCGAAGAGAAGTTCCTGTTGGGCGAAAACGAGTCCACCTATATTCCTGCCGGCACCCGGCACCGTCTGGAAAATCCTGGCACCGACCCGCTTGAACTCATCGAGGTACAGTCCGGCGCCTATCTGGGCGAAGACGACATCATACGTTTTGAGGATGCCTATGGCCGCTGAGCGTCTCGGGATTTTGTCCGGGCGTGCGGGCGAATGCGTATGCATGAATCATGATTTCTGACTTTTCCGGGCCGGCATTTCATATTGTGGCAAGGCATTTGCTGCTGGTATGCTCACACGCTTTTAACGATTACGAATGATGCCAGGGTCCATGCCAAACGCCTACAATCCACACGACCTTGAACCGCGTGTCCAGCAGGAGTGGGAACAGCAGCGATCGTTTGAAGTGGTGGAAGATGAGAAGCTGGAAAAGTTTTACTGCCTGTCCATGTTTCCTTATCCCAGCGGACATCTGCACATGGGACATGTGCGCAACTATACCATTGGCGATGTCATCAGCCGGTATCAGCGCATGCAGGGTAAAAATGTGATGCAGCCCATGGGCTGGGATGCCTTCGGGCTGCCTGCGGAAAATGCGGCCATCGGGAACAAGGTGCCGCCTGCAAAATGGACCTACGAGAATATCGATTACATGCGGGCGCAGCTCAAGCGCCTGGGGTTCGCCTATGACTGGAATCGTGAGCTGGCCACGTGCGACCCGGCCTACTATCGCTGGGAACAGTGGTTTTTTACCAGACTGTATGCAAAAGGTCTTGTCTACAAGAAAAAGGCCATCGTGAACTGGGACCCTGTAGACCAGACCGTGCTGGCCAATGAACAGGTGATTGAAGGGCGTGGGTGGCGCTCGGGTGCCGTGATTGAGCGCAGGGAGATTACGCAATGGTTTTTGAAAATCACAGCCTATGCCGAAGAACTCCTGAGAGACCTTGAGCAGCTTGATGGCTGGCCGGAACGGGTAAAAACCATGCAGGCGAACTGGATTGGTCGTTCTGAAGGGGCGCAGATTGTGTTTACTGTCGACAATCAGCCGGCCCTTGATATATTTACCACGCGTCCCGATACCTTGTTTGGCGTGACGTATGTGGCCGTTGCCCCGGAGCATGCCCTGGCTGTGCAGGCCGCACAAGGCTCTGCGGAAATGGCTGCTTTTTTGCGGGAATGTGCGCAAACCAGGACCTCGGAGGCACAGATCAGCACCTTGGAGAAAAAAGGGATCGACACGGGTTTGTTCGCAACCCATCCGCTTACTCAGGAGAAGATCCCCATCTGGGTGGCAAATTTCGTGCTGATCGAGTACGGGTCAGGCGCGGTCATGTCGGTGCCGGCTCATGATCAGCGTGACTGGGAATTTGCGACCGAGTTTGAATTACCGATCAAACCTGTCGTATTTCCAGAAAAGGGCAGTGCCCGTATCGATATTTCGCAGGGGGCTTTTCTTGAAAAAGGCTGGCTGCGGAATTCCGGACCGTTTGACGGGTTGAGTTCGCCCCAGGCGTTCGATGCCATTGTGGATGAACTGGAGCATCGCAGCACGGGGCAGCGGCAGGTCAATTACCGATTACGGGACTGGGGCATATCCCGGCAACGGTACTGGGGATGTCCCATTCCGGTGATCAATTGTGATCGCTGCGGAGTCGTACCGGTTCCCGAACAGGATTTGCCGGTACGCCTGCCGGAGGATGTTGACTTCGACGGTGCGGCGTCACCGCTGAAATCCTTGCCGGGGTTTTATGAAGTCAACTGCCCGGAATGTCAGGGTGCGGCCACCCGGGAAACGGATACGTTCGATACTTTTTTCGAGTCAAGCTGGTATTTCGCACGCTACTGCTGTGCGGGCAATGATGCCTCCATGCTCGATGAGCGGGTGCAGTACTGGATGCCGGTTGACCAGTATGTTGGAGGCATTGAGCATGCGGTATTGCATCTTTTGTATGCAAGGTTCTTCAACAAGCTGATGCGTGATATCGGGTTGTGTAAAAACGATGAGCCTTTCATGAAGTTGCTGACGCAAGGCATGGTGTTGAAAGATGGCGCAAAAATGTCCAAGTCAAAAGGCAATACCGTGGACCCTGAAAAGCTGATTCAAAAGTATGGCGCGGATACCGTACGGCTGTTCGTAATGTTTGCTGCGCCACCCGAGCACAATCTGGAATGGTCCGATTCTGCAATTGAGGGCTCGTACCGGTTCATCAACAAACTGTGGCGCCTGATCGAAGGCCATGTAGAGCAGGGTGTGGCAGGCAATCATGGCTTTGTGTCCGCTGACCTGAATGAAAATCAGGTCGGCCTGCGCCGCAAGACCCATGAGACCATACAGAAAGTAACGGACAGCATGGGCCGGCGCCATGCGTTCAATACGGCCATTGCCGCCAACATGGAACTGGTCAACGCGGTGACCGGTCTTGAAGATGCCTCGTCCTGCGGGCATGCGGTCTGTCAGGAGGCGCTGGAAGCGGTTGTGTTGATGCTCGCACCTATTTTGCCGCACGTTTGCCATATACTGTGGCAAAGACTGGGCCATGCGGAGCCGGTTGACCGGGCCGCCTGGCCCGGCGTGGATGTGCAGGCCCTGGAAAAGGATGTGGTTGGAATGGTGGTGCAGGTCAACGGTAAAAAACGCGCTACCATCCGTATTTCCACAGGTATGGACCACGCCGGCATTGAAGAGACTGCCCTGAATCATGAAAGCATCCTGCGCTTTGTTGAAAATCGTAAAATTATAAAAGTGATTATTGTGCCTGATCGAATTGTCAATATTGTTGTACACTAGCGGCATGCGTTATTACACGGGATTCATGATAGGCATACTGGTCCTGTCCGGCATGCTGGCGGGCTGCGGGTTTCGTCTGGCAGGCAGTGGGGATGATTCTCCCGGCCGTCTGGAAAACGTTTCGGTGCACGGTACGGATTCAAGTCATGAACTGGTACATTTCACTCAGGGATATCTCAAATCACGCCAGATCAATGTGGTTGAGCCGGACCAGGCTGCAGTATTGCTGCATATATTGTCTGAGGAAACGAAAAAAGAGGTGCTTTCACTGGACCGCGATGGAAAAGCGCGGGAATATGATCTGCTACTGAATATCACATTCGACGTAAAACGTCCCGACAACAGCCATTTACTCACTGAGCAAAGCATCGGTCTCAATCGGGTTTTTGTCTTTAACAAACAGGAGGTGCTGGGGTCCAACGAAGAAGAGCGGCAGCTGCTGGGTGAAATGCGCAGGGTCGCCGCACAACTTATTGTGCGCCGTTTGCAAGCGATTCCGTTTGAATAGGGATCACACGGCCTTTCCGTTCATTTGATTTCACCAAAAATGATCCTGGCAATGGCTGCCGAGTCCAGGTCACCCTCACCTGATTCAACAATCTTCTCCAGGTATCCGGCGACCAGGTCGGTTCCCGGTACCGATATTCCGTTTTCCCGCGCATTGTCCAGGGCAATGCCGATATCCTTGTGGTGCAATATCGCCTTGAAGCCCGGCTGATAGGCACCGTCGAGCATGCGCTTGCCATGCACTTCAAGAATCCTGCTGTACGCAAATCCCCCCAGCAGTGCCTCGCGTACCTTGCCGGGGTCTACCCCGGAAGACCTTGCCAGTAAAAAAGCCTCGGCTACCGCTGACATGGTTTGTGCGACAAGAATCTGGTTGCAGGCCTTGGCCACCTGCCCGGCACCCTGTCTACCCACATGCGTAATATTCCTGCCCAGGCATTGCAGTACCGGTAATGCCTGGCGAAATACAGCTTCCTTGCCTCCGACCATGATCGACAGGGTCCCGTCAATGGCTCCCTGTTCTCCGCCCGAAACCGGGGCATCGAGCATTTCGATATTTTTGTTGCCAAGCTGTCCGGCAAGCCACCGGGTCTCTTTGGGAGAGATTGTGCTCATATCGATGACCAGATGCCCGGCCCCCGCACCATGAATAATGCCGTGCTCACCGGTGATAATCTCTTTGACATCCGGGGTATCGGAAACCATCGTAATGGTGATTTCACAGTGCTGTGCCAGTTCGGCAGGGGTTTCGAACCGTTGTACGTCACAGGATTCAAAAGGCTGGAGTGAACTTTCCCGGCGCGCATAGACGCCGAGCCTGTACCGGGCCTTGATCAGATTCATCGCCACAGGCTTTCCCATAATGCCCAGGCCAATCACCCCGATCCTGTTGATGTTCATGATTTGTACGGTACCGTGGTTTTGCAAAAAGCAGAGCTTACCACGAAGATTTTACTGTTGACGGGCTTTCCTGTAACTTCGGATCGGGTTACAGGTACAGAGGAATTATTTAAATTTCCGGTATGCAAATACGCTTTTCACAACTGAAAAACTGCCTTGACCGGACACCGGGTTCGGTTTTTCTGGTCACGGGGGATGAGCCCTATCAACACATGCTGGCCGCCGACATGTTCCGCCGGCACCAGGAGAAATCAGGGTTTACGGACAGAAAGATTCTCTCGGCTGAAACCGGGTTCGACTGGTCCGAACTGGATGCGGCGAAACATAACGTGTCCCTGTTCGGTGAGCGCACACTCATTGATCTGCGTATCCCGACCGGAAAACCCGGAGCAAGCGGTTCAAAGGCCATTGTGAATTTTACCCATGACCTGCACCAGGACGTTGCACTGTTGATACAGGCGCCCAGACTGGACCGGAATACGATGAATTCCGCATGGGTAAAAGCGGTCGACAAGGCGGGGATCATGGTACGTGTCTGGCCCTTGAGTTATGCGGAGACCGAAAACTGGATCCGGCAGAAATTAAGCGCCAGGGGTTTTTCAGCCAGCCGGGAGGTCATTGCGTTCATCGCACAGCAGGTAGAGGGGAATCTGCTTGCCGCCATGCAGGAGCTTGAGAAAATCGGGTTACTTGCCGAGACCAAGGAGTTAAGCCTGGAAGCCGTGAGCCGGGCATTGACGGACAGCAGTCATTATTCATTGAAGGAACTGACGGATGCGCTGGTGAACCATCAGGTGACACGGCTGGTGCGCATTCTGCGCGGGCTTGAAAAAGAAGGCGTCAAGCCCCCCTTGTTGTTGTGGGCCATGGCCGAACAGGTCCGGAAAATAACGGATGCCCGGCATAGCGCAAAAGCGGGCCGGATTTCAACCCGTTCGCCAGACCGGCTTGCCCGGCTGAGTGCCATCCATCAGCAACACATCGGGGTATGTGAGGGTGGACAGGTTCCAGAGCCCGCAGACCTGTTGCAGCAGTGTGCCTGGGTGGATCGTGTGATCAAGGGCCGGGCGCACGGTAATCCCTGGCGTGAACTGGTACAATTGGGCATCGCCATACACAGGGCAGGGTGAACCGGGTTAACCCCGAAGTACCCTGCAGAAATCAACACAATTCGGGAAATCATGAGTGAGACGGCACAAGATCGGGACAGGTTAATGGAACGCTACATTGCTGGGGTTACCCGGCGGGCGGCATCCGTGAAGAGCGAGATCGCCTATGCGGGTACGGATATCAAGAATCAGGCCTTGAGGCATATTGGTGAACAGATTCTTGCCTCGGACAAAATGCTCAGGGAAGAGAATGAGCGCGATTTGCAGGAAGGTGAAAGACGCGGTCTGGAGGAGGCCTTGCTGGATCGTCTGCAACTGAATGACCGTCGCATCCGGGCGATGGCCGAAGGCCTGGAGCAGGTGGCTTCATTAGCGGACCCGGTTGGACAGACCACCCCCCTGGAAAAGCGGCCCAGTGGAATCAGGATCGCCAAGATGCGTGTTGCAATCGGTGTGATTCTGATCATTTATGAGTCACGCCCCAATGTCACGGCGGATGCCGCTGCCCTGTGTATCAAGTCCGGTAATGCAGCCATCCTGCGTGGCGGTTCGGAAGCGTTGCATTCCAATCGTGCGATTACACAATGCATTCATGCCGGCCTGGATCAGGCCGGTCTTTCCAGGGATATTGTCCAGGTGATTGATACGCCCGACCGGGTGGCTGTCGGATTGCTGCTGCAGGCCGGCGAATCCATTGATGTGGTGATTCCCCGCGGCGGTAAAGGTTTGATTGAGCGGATTATTCAGGACTCATGCATCCCGCTTATCAAGCATCTGCATGGCGTGTGTCATGTGTACATTCATGAGGATGCGGATACCGGGATGGCGGTTGATATTGCGGTCAATGCCAAGGCCCAGCGCTTCGGGGTGTGCAATGCCATGGAAACCCTGCTGGTGGACCGGGCCATTGCTGGAAAAGTATTGCCGGAGATCCGCCGGCAGCTTGATCGAAAAGCGGTAGAGATACGCGGTTGCGAGGCGACCTGTTCCCTGTTGCCTGGAATTTCGCAGGCGACTGAGCAGGACTGGCATGAAGAATACCTGGGGCCGGTATTGTCCGTTCGCATTGTGGAGGGGATGACGCAGGCGGTGGACCATATCCGGGCATACGGCTCCCAGCATACGGATGCAATCGTTACGGGGAATGATGCCGTGGCACAACGGTTTTTGCGTGAAGTGGATTCGAGTTCAGTCATGGTGAATGCCTCCACGCGCTTTGCAGACGGTTTCGAGTATGGTCTGGGTGCGGAAATCGGAATCAGTACGGACAAGCTGCATGTCCGGGGTCCGGTCGGCCTGGAGGGATTGACGAGCCAGAAATTCATTGTACTGGGGGATGGAAATATACGTGAATAGCGGCGCCGCCTTTAAGGGTTCCCCCGGGCATCGATAGATTGGAATCGGTACCGGGGTATCGGGTCTGGGTCCGGTTTATCGGGATAGGCATGTGTTAGGTATATTTGGCGGGACGTTTGACCCGGTTCACTTTGGGCATATCAAGCTGGCACGGGCTCTGCTGGAGCATTTTGATTTCGAGCAAATCCGGTTTATACCCTGTCGACAGCCTCCTCATAAACAAGCCGTCTGCGTTGATGCCGGGCATCGGCGGCACATGCTGAGTCTGGTCACGCGTTCAAACCCCGGACTGGTGGTGGATGACCGTGAACTGAAACGGTCGGGCCCGTCTTACACGATCGAGACCCTAAAGGCGCTTCGCCGGGAAACCGGGGCTGCGCGCGCGCTGGTCATGATCCTGGGCATGGATGCGTTTCTGGATTTTTGTACGTGGTATAAGTATGAGGAAATACTGTCGATTTGTCATATCATGCTATTGCGGCGCCCCGGGTACAGGCTGGCCGGACAGGGTTGTGAACACGGACTCTACAAAGCGCATGGTACGGAGGAGATACTGACCGTCCGTCAGGCTCCCTGCGGGTATATTTATCTCAGTGATGAAGAGGAAATTGAAATTTCATCTACCGCCATTCGCCAGTGTATTGCAGAAGGCAGACAACCCCGATATCTGTTACCGGGTAACGTATGGAACTATATCCGCAGACAGAGTCTGTACCGGCCAGAGGAAGTATAGGCCGGGCGTATCCGGACGCAAAAACTGTACGCCATGCCTTGAAAGCTCGAAACATCGCATGCAGGCACTACGGGAAGACCGGCGTGTGCATTTTGCAGTCCGCGGAGGCCTGCAGCCGGACATGAATACTGAAGAGATCAGCCATGAGTGAAGAAATTCTTATTAACGTTACGCCCCGGGAAACGCGGGTAGCGACCGTTGAAAATGGTGTGCTGCAGGAAGTGCAGCTTGAGCGCATCGGCAAACAGGGTCTGGTGGGGAATATCTTCAAGGGCTGCGTGAGCAAGGTCATGCCAGGCATGGACGCTGCGTTTGTCGATATAGGCCTGCCAAAAGCTGCATTTATTCACAGCTCTGATGTAGCGTACCTGCCTAAAAGCTCAAGAAGCCGGCAAACCGAGTTGTGCAAGCCGGGTGAAAGCCTCGCACAGCCTCACGACGAGTCGATTACGAATTTGCTGCATGAAGGACAGCAACTGCTGGTTCAGGTGGTAAAGGATCAGCTGGGTACCAAGGGTGCGCGTCTTACGACCAGTATTACCGTACCCTCCCGCTACACGGTGTTATTGCCCTACTCGAATGACGTACGACTTTCGGTCCGTATCGATGACCCGGAAGAGCGTGTGCGTTTAACGGAAATCACCCAAAGCCTGCTGGATGGGCTGAATGCCAACTGCGGCTGTATCCTGAGAACGGCTGCAGAAGGTGTGGGCGAGGCTGATTTGAAAAGAGATTTGAAATTCCTGCTGAATCTCTGGGATACGATCGCCGAGAAAGTAATCGGTGCATCGTCAGTGGATCAGGTGTATTCCGATTTGCCGCTTGCGGTCCGTACCCTGCGTGATCTTTCGGTTGAAGACCTTGAAGTGGTCAGGGTTGACTCACGTTTTGCGTACAATACCGTACAGGAATTTTCCAGAAAACTGGTACCTGAAATCACGGATCGCATTACGCATTATTCCGGCAGTCGTCCTATATTTGATCTGTATTCAATCGAAGATGAACTGCAGAAATCCTTGCAAAGAAAAGTGGTACTGAAGTCGGGGGGGTATCTGATTTTTGACCAGACTGAGGCGATGACGACCATTGACATCAATACGGGGGGCTTTGTAGGGCACCGGAATCTGGAGGAAACCATCTACAAAACCAACCTGGAAGCTGCACAGGCCATCGCCCGCCAGCTTCGGTTACGCAATCTGGGCGGTATTATTATTATCGATTTCATTGATATGGAAAATGAAGATCACAAACGCCAGGTCATGCGTATATTTGAAAAATCCCTGGATAAGGACCGTGCCAGAAGTCAGATTTGCGATGTATCGCCCCTGGGCCTGGTTGAGATGACACGTAAACGCACACGCGAGAGTCTGGAGCATATATTGTGTGAGCCCTGTTTTACCTGTGCCGGGCGCGGCTACCTTAAAACGGCTGAAACCGTATGCTTTGAACTGTTTCGTGAAATTATGCGCGAGGCACGTCAATATGAGACGAACGAACTGCTGGTTCTGGCGTCTCAACCCGTGGTAGACCTTTTACTGGATGAGGAGTCAGCAAGTCTGTCGGAACTGGAAGACGATATTGGCAAAACCATCAAATTACAGGTTGAATCGCTGTATTCGCAGGAACAGTTTGATGTGGTGCCCCTGTGACGGCGAATAATCCCATGTGGCGCAAGCTGTTAGGTACCGGCGGGTACCTGATGGCAGGCATTCTGGTGCTTGCGGCGACCGCCAGCAGCCTTGTCCGCCTGTATCCGTCCCTGTACCAGCACTATCTCCCGGTGATCCAGGACAATATTTCATCCAGGGTCGGCAAGTCCGTACACATCCAGTCAATGCGTATTGACTGGTATGGCTATACCCCGCAGATTGCAGTGGAGGGCCTGTCTGTGTACTCGGATGATACGCAACAAAAGCCGCTTTTATCTGCAGAAAAAGCGCTTATTTCAATAGACCCGCTCAACAGCCTGATACACTGGAAGCTTGCAATCAGAGAGTTGAAATTGACGGGTAGCCATCTGGAAGCCGTGCGGACCATGGATCAGAGGATACTGCTGAATGGAATGGATATCAGCGAAAGGGTCGCCAGCAGGGAAAAGCTCAGCGAAGTCAGCGATATTCGCATCAGTCTGCTGGAGAGCACGCTTGCCATCAAGGATGAGGTCATGAATTGGGACTACTTGTTTGATCGTGTAGACATCGTTCTTGGCTTCCATGAGGAAAAATTCAGGATTTCATCAAATTTTCTGTTGCCGGATACACTGGGTGATTCACTGGTGCTGGCGGCAGAGATGGAAGATTTTGATCAGGGACTGAATCACATCAAGGGGACGCTGTACACGAAAGGTGAAAATATCAATCTTGAACTTCTGGGTAATTTTTTCCCGGAACTTCAGGTTGGAATCCGCACCGGGCGTTCGGATTTTGAGGTCTGGGGCGATTTTGCGTCGTTACAGGAACGATTGTTTCACGGCCGGCTGGCTTTTCGTGATCTTGAATACCGCAAGACGGACCATCCGGTGGCACAGGGCGGGCAGGAAATCATAGCGCTGGATACACAGTTTCAGATACAGGGGTCGCAAGACAGCTGGCATCTGACTTTAGCCGCCAGCGATATTCAGACTGCAGGCCGAAAATGGGCCGGAAGACACTATGAAATGAAATGCATCCATTGTGGAGCCGAAACCTTCACGGTTGCGGGGGCTATGGAGTACGTCAACGTGCCGGACCTGCTCGCGACGCTGCAGCATTTTCCGGTTTTCCCGGAACGCCTCCGGGGCTTTTTGCCGGGGATACAAATCGGCGGTGAACTCAGCCATGCACAGATCCTGACCCGCTGGCACGACAGGCACGTTGTAAAATATGCCTACGAGGCCTCTTTGCAGGACATGACCGTATCCGCGCCGGCTTATCAGTTTGAGGCCTCCTCTTTGTCCGGCAAGGCGGCTGGCAATCATCTGCAAGGCAGTTTTGTACTCAATTCGCCGGCTGCGCGCATTTATGCGCACCAACTGGCAGAGCAGGCCTTTCCGGATCAGCAGATTACGGGACGGCTCAAATGGAAGTTTACAGACCGTGGTGCAGTGGCGGCCCTGGAAAATATCTCACTTGCGGCTGAGGGGGTGCATGCCAACCTGCAGGGTATTGTCCGGATGAATCGTGAAAGGTCCTATATTGACCTTCAGGCCGAGGTTTCAAAGGCGCAGTTTGCAGCCCTGAAGCCCTGGCTGCCCCATAAGAAAATGAACCCGAAGTTGGCACGGTGGTTACAGGAAAATGTAAAGGGCGGGGTGCTGAATCATACCCGACTCCTGTTTAATGGAGATCCTGGATATTTTCCTTTTAGCGATCATCCCGGCCGGCTTGAGCTTTATGCGGAGGTGGAAGAGGGTTCCCTGGATTATCGTAAAAACTGGCCCGGCGTTCGCAATGTCGCGGCAAGTCTGGAAATCAGGAATACACAGCTGAATGTGCATGGCGATCAGGGAGAGATCCTGGATTCATCCATTCACGGATTCACTGCGTCCATTGAGGATATCAGGTTGCCCCGGCTGATCCTTGGAGGCCGCACCAGCGGACCCGCCGATGATATTCTGGGTTTCTTAAAGCAATCCGCACTGATTCTGCCGAACAGTCAGATACCCCGGCATATCTCAGTGAAGGGTGACGTGGGCCTAGACCTGAATCTGGTACTTACCCTGACTAAAAAGCTGGAAAAAGAAAGACACGTAAATGGAATACTCGAATTCAGGGATACCGGTCTGACGTTCAGTCTGGCTTCTCTTCCCTTTACCAATGTGACCGGTAAATTAAGGTTTACCCGTCATGGCGCTGAGGGCGAAGGGATCCGTGCCCGGCTGTATGGTTCCACATTTGATGCCGATGCCGCACTGCTGGAAAACGGACGTACACGCCTGCACCTTAAAGGAGATCTTGATGTGGATGCCTGGCTGGCGGCAAACCCGACCCGGGCCGCTGAATATATACAGGGTAAAACCCCGGTATCTGCAACCATCCGCTTGCCGCAATTCGGAAAACACGTCGAAGACAAGTCGTTGGAAATCAGCATTGACAGTGATTTGACCGGTGTAGCACTGGCCCTGCCGGAGCCTTTGGGCAAGGACAGGGAGGCGTCGTCGGCGTTGAACATACATACCCGGTATCAGGCCGGAGTTGCCCACCCGCTGTTTGTGGGTTTTGAAAACAGGGTTTTTGTACAGGCCTTGCCGGGCGCGGACGGGAAGCGGATTTCCGCCCTGGAAGTCAGGATGGGAGACGACCGGTTTGACTTGCCGCCACAGGGGGTCAAGGTATCTGGAAAATTTGATCAGCTGAATATGACGGAATGGTTGAATACCCTAAAGTCGAATACGCAAACCGACTCCCTGGCCCTGCACGAAATGAATATCCAGGCCGATGAGATTTCTGTATCCGGCCTGACATTCCAGGATGCAAGCTTCAGCCTGGGAAAGGATACGCAATCCTGGACCGGTACAATCCGGTCACATACCGTGAGCGGGGAATTCCAGTATCCATTGGCCCCGGGTCCTGACAGCATTGTCACGGCCAGGTTTGACCATTTTCGTTTTGACAAGCCCGAGGAAGAAATCAGCCTTTCAATCGATCCGCGTCATCTCCCGGCACTGGATGTGTACATCGAACAGTTCGAACTCAATGATCATCCTGTTCATAAGGTCACCCTGAAAACCGTACCGGCCCCTCAGGGGATGGTGATTGATTCTCTGGTCGGAGAAGGGGACAGTTTGCAGATTGTAGCGAGCGGAGTCTGGGATGTGGATGCAAAGAATAATCACAGCACGGACCTGGATATCGTACTGGTTACACAGGACCTGCATGATTCGTTGACAGGGCTTGGATTTGACATGGCGATGAATAAGGGGGAGGGTACCATTTCTGCCAAACTTGACTGGCCCGATACGCCGTATCAGTTTTCTCTTGATGCGTTTTCAGGGACTGCCAATCTCAGGCTTCAGGATGGCGAGATATCGTCGGTTGACCCGGGGGCCGGGCGGTTGGTCGGTTTGTTCAATCTGGGTGAGATTTCCAGAAGGCTTGCTTTTGACTTTTCCGACGTATTCGCCAAAGGCCATGTATTTGATAAAATTCGTGGCAACCTGGTGTTCAAGGACGGTAATCTGACCACCGAGGACCTGCGGATTAAAGGCCCTTCTGCGGATATCGAGATCGCTGGGCGGACGGGGATTGTAGCCAGGGATTATGACCAGAGGATTACAGTGACCCCGCATGTCAGCGAGGGACTGCCATGGCTCGCGATTCCCATGGGGCCTGTTGGCGTGGGTGGAGTGTATATTTTGGGGAAAATAGCAAAAAAGGTCGGGATTCATGTGGACAAGGCCGTGGACAAGGTCGTAGAGGTGGAATATCACATGACCGGAAGCTGGGACAGTCCGGAAATTGAACCCGTTGCACAGAAAGCTGCCAGTACAGAGCCTTCTCTACAGGCCTCACCGTCAGCTCCCTCCCCGGAAGAATCCCCGGCCGGCTCCCCATAACCTGTTTGACCTGGATAGCGGAGACGGTGAATGAAAACAGCACGGTACAGGTTTCTGTCCTGGCAGGTCTGTGCGCAGCCCAGACAGAGGACATATAAACATCCATTAACGGATCCCGGTGCTCTATGATGCATAAAGTTGCTGCTGTACAAATGGCCTCAGGGCCTAATATCGATGCAAATTTACATGAAGCAGGCCGCTTGATCAGGCAGGCTGCAGAGGCCGGCGCGGGCCTGATTGTGCTGCCGGAAAACTTTGCCATTATGGGAATCAGGGAAGAAGATAAAGTTGCGATCCGTGAGCCGCAAGGGGTCGGGGTGATACAGCATTTTCTGGCTGAGCAATCCAGGCAGCATAATATATGGCTTGTAGGGGGTACGGTTCCCCTTGAATGCCAGGACCCCAAAAAAATATTCGCTGCCTGTCTGATTTATGACAGCCACGGCGAGTGCGTAGCGCGCTATGACAAGATTCATCTGTTTGACGTGAATCTTGTGGATACCGATGAAAGCTATAATGAGTCCGAAACGATTGAATTCGGGGAAGCCCGTGTAAAGGTAGTGGATTCGCCATTCGGGAAAATAGGCATGGCTATCTGCTATGATCTGCGTTTTCCTGAGCTGTTCAGGGATTTGCTGGATCTGGGTGCGCAGATCGTGGTATTGCCTGCAGCGTTCACTGCAGCGACCGGTCGGGCACACTGGGAAAGCCTGGTTCGGGCCCGCGCAATCGAGAATATAATGTACGTGATCGCCGCTTCGCAGGGGGGTATCATATTAATGGCCGGGCTACCCATGGTGACAGCATGGTCGTGGATCCGTGGGGTGTGATCCTGGATCGTGTTACACATGGCGCGGGGATGGCGATCGGTGATATTAATCTGGATTACCTCGAGTCTCGACGAAAAACCTTCCCCTGCATACAGCATCGGCGATTGAAATAAAGTTTGAACACACTACGTAACTGAGTACTGGAAATATGGAAAACTCACTGGCACTGGCCCGGGAAACCATTCTGGCTCCATCCGGGCTGGATGAGACGCACTTGACGCAGGCTTTTTCAATTCTGCTGGATTCCGCGGCGGATGCCGGGGACATCTATTTTCAATTACGTAAACATGAAGCCTGGTCTTTGGAGGACGGGATCGTCAAGGATGCAAGCTATAACCTGAGTCAGGGTGTCGGCATCCGCGCAATCAAGGGTGAAAAAAGTGGCTTTGCCTACTCGGATGAAATTGTGCTGCCCGCACTGCTGGAGTCCTGCAAGGCCGCCCGTGCGATTGCCCGGGGTGGACAGGGTGGATCCGTGCAAAGCTGGAAATTCTGTACGGGTAACAATCTTTATTTGCCTGACAATCCGCTGGATTCCATCAGTGAGACAGAGAAAGTGAACGTACTGCGCCTGCTGGACAGTCTGGCACGCAAGCAGGACCCCCGTGTCAAGCAGGTTATGGTGTCCCTGGCGGGCACGCATGAAATGATACTGGTTGCCAACAGTGACGGCCTGATGGCTGCGGACATCCGTCCACTGGTGAGGCTGAATGTATCGGTCATTGTAGAACAGGGCGGCCGCCTTGAGCAGGGCAGTGCAGGCGGTGGCGGTCGTGTCAGCTATGACTACTTTACCCAGGAGGACCGGGCACAGTCGTATGTGCACGAAGCGGTGCGGATGGCATTACTGAATCTGGAAGCGGTTGATGCGCCGGCAGGGACCATGAATGTAGTGCTGGGTCCTGGATGGCCGGGTGTATTGCTGCATGAAGCCGTAGGGCATGGTCTGGAAGGAGACTTCACGTACAAGGGTACCTCAGTATTCAGCGGACGCATCGGCGAGCGTGTAGCGAGCAAGGGCATTACGGTAGTGGATGACGGCACTCTGGTGAACCGGAGAGGCTCATTGAATATCGACGATGAAGGCACGGCCACCCAATGTACAGTGCTCATTGAAGACGGCATTCTTAAGGGGTTTATGCAGGACAGTCTGAATGCCAGACTGTCGAATACGGTATCGACAGGCAATGGCCGGCGTGAATCCTATGCACATCTGCCCATGCCACGCATGACGAACACCTATATGCTGGCGGGTGAGCATGATCCGGATGAAATCATCCGTTCGGTGGATTCAGGATTTTATGCCGTGAATTTTGGGGGCGGGCAGGTGGATATTACTTCCGGAAAATTTGTGTTCTCGGCTTCAGAAGCGTATTTGATAGAAAAAGGAAAAGTGACCCGGCCTGTCAAGGGAGCAACGCTGATTGGTGACGGTCCCGACGTGCTGACAAAAGTAAGCATGGTCGGCAATGATTTGCAGCTGGATACAGGGGTGGGTACTTGCGGCAAAGAAGGACAAAGCGTTCCGGTCGGAGTCGGGCAGCCTACGTTGCGTATTGATGGTTTGACCGTGGGCGGCACGGCACACTGATGGAGCTGCAAAAATCACCCTATACGGCAGACAGACTTGAAAGCCTGGTGCAATTTTGTCTGGACGAGGCAAGAAAGCAGGGTGCTACAAGCGCTGAGGCTGCGATCAGTACGGGACACGGTCTGTCCGCTACGGCGCGTCTTGGTGAGGTGGAGACACTGGAAAGGCACAACGACCGCAGACTTGGCGTTACCATTTATGT
The DNA here is from genome assembly GCA_965205275.1 of Gammaproteobacteria bacterium. Lineage (GTDB taxonomy): Bacteria > Pseudomonadota > Gammaproteobacteria > UBA4575 > UBA4575 > WTFY01. The sequence continues at coordinate 967,771 of OZ242168.1, read as the reverse complement.
AAACCATAAAAAAGGTTCATCCAGTACAACCGATTTTGAATACCCGGCCGTTCGCGATGCCGTTACCGCGGCATGCGGCATTGCGGAGTTTACCGAAGAAGACGGCTGCGCAGGACTTGCAGACCCGGATCAGATTGCCACTTCAGTTGCCGACCTGGCCCTTGATTGTCCGTGGGGGCTTACGCCTGAAGAGGCGGTAGAGATTGCGATAGAGTGTGAAGACGAGGCGCGTGCGTCCAGGGAGATTTCAAATTCAGAAGGCGCCAGTGTCAGTACCGGGCGCAGCACCCATGTGTACGGCAATACGCATGGTTTTGTCGGCAGTTATGTTTCAACCCGGCACAGCCTTTCCTGCGCGGTCGTTGCAGAACAGGACGGTACGATGCAAAGAGACTACTGGTTTACGACTTCGCGCAACCCGGCTGAGCTGCAATCGGCGGCGGCTGTAGGCAGGAAGGCCGCGCAACGCACCATCAACCGGATGGGGGCCAGAAAGATAGCCACCCAGACCACGCCGGTGATTTTTGAAGCCGGTATGGCGCGCTCATTGCTGTCTCATTTCATTTCAGCCGTTTCCGGGGGGGCATTGTACCGGCAGGCCTCTTTTTTGCTGAACCAGCTGAACAAAAAGGTTTTTTCAGAGCTGGTGACCATTACCGAAGACCCGCATATCAAAGGTGGCCTCGGCAGCAGTGCTTTTGATCTGGAAGGTGTGGCTACACGGTCGCGCACCCTGGTTGCGGACGGGGTGTTACAGGGATATGTGCTAGGCAGTTATTCTGCACGAAAACTGGGCATGGAAACCACAGGGAATGCAGGGGGCATACATAACCTGATTCTGCAACCCGGCCATCAGACACTGGATGAATTGATTTCCGGTATGCAGCGCGGTCTTCTGGTTACTGAACTGATCGGTCACGGTGTGAATAATGTGACCGGAGATTATTCACGGGGTGCAGTGGGCTACTGGGTTGAAAAGGGTGCCATTCAGTATCCTGTTGAAGAAATTACAGTGGCAGGGAATCTGAAAGATATTTTTCAGAAAATAATTGCGATCGGCAGTGATGTCGACCGTCGCAGCGCCATCATGACTCCATCCGTACTGATCGATGAGATGATGGTGGCCGGGCACTGACTTCCGTCATCCCGGTTTCAAAGCCAGTGCACCTCTGTAATCTGGATGGAAATATCGGATTCACCATTTTTTGTCTTGTCTAGCCTGACGGGCAGGTAGTGCAGGGATTCCGCATACCACTCGATATACCGGGTTTTCTTTTTATCATTTTTTTCGCGCACATATTGATGGGTGGTGAGATTGCCCAGTCTGGTTTTCAGGGATTGACCGGGTTCCAGTTTGTACACGTAGTCCTTTAAATGGCCTTTTGAAATAACAGGGCAGGTATATTCGGTTACCCCTGCATCAGGTTTGCGCATCAGTAAAAGCTGTACAGAGAAGCTGTCAAACGTGTGGGGTGAAATGTCCAGGGTAGTGCTTCTGTCTTTATACCGGGCACGGGCTGTACGGTTGTTCCAGTCGAACCTATAGTGATCATTGCGTTCTTTGTCACCGCCACGTATTTCATGTGTAAACTCAAGGGTCCGGTAACGGTTTTTGGTTCTTTCAAGCACGGCGCGATGCATGGCCTCCTGATCCCCCATGAAGGCCGCCGCGATGCCTACCGGGGAAGTCCTGGACTCGTAAACAAGCTTGTCACCTTCCTTTCTCAGGCTCAGATGCATTTCCCCAACGGGCAGGTCTCCTTTTCGGACTTCGTAAACCGCCTCAAATTCAGGGGGAAGGTCCTGCGCCTTGAGGGGGACGGCAGGATCAGGCCAGCCTGGACCGGAAACCAGGAAGAATACGATGGCTGTGGCTAAGAATTTGTTCATTGCAGCTCTTTTTTGTGCGCCTCAGTCAGGTATATGGGCCTGTCCAGTGTGGCATCGTTGAAATATACAGTGCCACCGGTGCAGGACACTTTCCTCTGACAAACCCATCTGAGGGCCAGCGGCAAGAGGACATGTTCTTTTTCCAGCACTCGCTGGATCAGGCTGTTTGCATCGTCCGTGTCGAATACCGGGACTTCTGCCTGAAGGATGAGTGGCCCCTCGTCCAGATTGGTCGTTACGAAATGCACACTGCAGCCATGTCGTACCTCTTTTGCATCCAACGCACGCTGGTGCGTATTTAAACCCGGGAATTTGGGCAATAAAGAAGGGTGTATGTTCAGAATTCCGTTTGCATAATGGTTCACAAATACTTCACTGAGTACCCGCATAAAACCGGCCAGCACGACTGTCCTGACCTGATAGGTTTCAAGTATCCGGATAAGCTCCCTTTCAAACGTCTCACGTGAGGGGTACCGGTCGTGCCTGACTACATGGGTCGGAATATTGGCTTGTCTGGCGCGTACCAGGCCATGGACATCGGGCCGGTTGCTGATTGCACAGGCGATGCGGGCGTTGATGTGGCCCTGTTGAACATGATTGATGACGGATTGCAGGTTGGTACCGTTTCCGGAAAATAAAACAGCAATCGTGGCAGGATCAGGACCGTTCTGCGCCATACTACAGCAACACTACCTTGTTCCCGGAAACGGATCGTGTAATCTCACCGATGACTGCTGCCTGCTGGCCTGCCTGCTGACAGATGGTGATGGCTTCATCTGCCTGGTCTTTTGACAGGATTGCAAGCATACCCATTCCGCAATTAAATACCCGATGCATCTCTTCGGCTTCGATTTCACCTGCGCGTTGTAACCAGTCAAATATCTCTGCACGTTCCCATGTCCGGGTATCGATTGTGGCCAGCAGGCCCTCCGGGATAATTCGCGGCACGTTCTCCACCAGGCCGCCACCGGTGATATGGCACAGGCCGTGTATGTCCAGTGTCCGGGCAAGTCGCAGGGCTACCTTGGCATAAATTACGGTAGGGGCAAGCAGGAGGGCGCCCAGTGTCTGGCTTCCCAGTTTTTCATCGAGTGAGGTGCGGGTAGTTTCGATGATTTTGTTGACCAGGGAATAGCCGTTTGAATGGAGGCCACTGGAAGCCAGCCCCAGTACCTGGTCTCCTTCGACAATGCGGTTCCCGTCAATCAGGTCGTCATGCTCGACAACCCCTACACAAAAGCCTGCCAGATCGTATTGACCGGGGGCATACATTCCAGGCATCTCGGCGGTTTCCCCTCCGATGAGCGCTGCCCCCGCCTGTATACAGCCTTGCGCGATGCTGGCGATGACCGCCCGGGCCTGCTCAACGGAAAGCTTCCCGGTAGCGAAGTAATCCAGGAAAAAAAGGGGTTCTGCACCCTGTACGACGACATCATTGACGCACATGGCCACCAGGTCCATGCCGATGGTAGAAGGATCATCAAGCCGCTGTGCAAGGTGTAACTTTGTTCCGACCCCATCTGTGCCGGAGACCAGGACAGGTTGTTTATAGGTATCTTGTTGCAGGGCAAAGAGGCCGCTGAATCCGCCGGGGTTCGAGATGACCTCAGGGCGATTCGTGCTGCGTATCGCAGGTCTGATCAGGTCTGCAAGCCTGTTTCCGGCATCAATGTCTACGCCAGCATTCTTATAAGTAAGGCCCATTTAAACAGTTTAAATTAAAGAGATGCAGTAAGGATATGAAATATATGTATTAAAAATATTCTTCATAATGCTTGCAGGATTGTCCATTGCTTCGCAATCTGCTTGCTTATACCATCTGAACCCAGAGCGGTACGTTTTTAACCATGCGGCTTTTGAATTTGAAGTATACACTAAGGGACGGTCAGCCCTATCATGTCTAACTGCAGATACATCCCTAATCTTATCACGGCTGTCCGTCTTGCCGCAGTTCCACTTCTGGTGTGGTGGCTGTTCGATGGGCAGTTTTACAATGCCCTGTTGCTTTTCCTCCTGATGGGATTATCGGATGCCCTGGATGGTTATCTGGCAAAGTACTTCGGGTGGAAGACGGCATTGGGCGCCTATATGGATCCGGCTGCAGACAAGGCCATGCTGATCAGTGCCTACATCACGCTGGGTGCGCTTCATCTTTTGCCGCACTGGCTGGTGTTTATTGTGATTCTTCGGGATGTGGCGATACTTGCCGGTGCGCTTGCCTACAATTTCGCAACGCGGCGTCTGGAGATCCAGCCCACATTGATCAGCAAACTGAATACCTTTGTCCAGATCGTATTGGTTCTTGCTGTGATCTACAGCCAGTTGAATTCAATGCCAGGCGTATTGATTCAGGCAATGATTGGCCTGGCTGTGTTTACAACTGTCGCCAGTGGTCTGGACTATCTGATGGAAGAAAGGTCTAGGCGGGGGGCCAGATATCCTGGCAAGCAGGCCTGACGCGCTTCACCAGGCCCGTTACCCCAAGCACGTGGTACATGTATCCCCGCTATCTTCGCCACAGCGTCCACTTGATATCGTGTTGCGTCAATATGCGACGTTCGATACGTTTGTCTGCCCGCAAGGCAACGGATTATTGTTTCTACTGAAAGGACTGAAGCAGGCTGCAGAAGAACCCAGACAGTATTTTCTTTGGGGGCATGGTCAAAGCGGTCGGTCACATTTGTTGCAGGCAGTTTGCAATCAGCTTGCACGGAGTGATCAAAAGGCTGTCTATCTGCCAATGAAAGAGTTTGCCGGGTCGGATTCGGACTTGCTGAGTGATATGCAGCAACTTGACGTCGTTTGTATTGACGACATCGATTGCGTATTGGGAGACAGGCGCTGGGAGCATGCGTTATTCCGGCTTGTCAATGAATTATGGTTAAGCAACAAAAGCCTGGTGATCACGGCACCCTGCAAGCCTGGTGATCTGAATATTTTACTGCCGGATCTGGCGTCCCGACTGGTATGGGGTCTGGTCTACAAGCTGCACCCCTTGTCCGATGAGCAAAAAGAAACTGCGATACAATTGCATGCCAGGGCGCGTGGCCTGGAAGTGCCCCAGGAGGTCTGCGGTTATCTGCTCAGGCGCTATCCACGGGAACTGACCAGGCTTGTGGAGTTACTGGATGAGCTCGACAAGCACTCCCTTGCCCTGCAACGAAAAATTACGGTTCCGTTTGTAAAATCGGTACTGGAGGGCGTTTAGCCGGCGGTGTGGCAGGGCAGTGCAGCGGTGTCTGCAACGCCATCTTACAAGGCAAGGATTGCATGACCGCCTGTCGGGTGAGCCTGTGGACTGGATGCTGATCGATTTACAAAATCCCCAGGACATTCTCGGGAGGCCGAGCAATAATGGCCTTGTCGCCACGAATTACAATCGGCCGTTCAATCAACACAGGGTATTTCATCATCGCATCCAGTATTTCTTCCTCACTGGAGGATTCATCCAGGCCGGCTTCACGGTAGGCGGACTCTCTTGTACGTAACAACTGGCTGGCCGCCATTCCCAGTTGTGACAGAACGTCCCTGAGTTCAGACCGGGACGGGGTGTCACGCAGGTATTCGATCACTGCCGGTTGCTGGCCCTGTTCATGCAGCAGTTTCAGCGTCATGCGGCATTTTGAACATTTCGGGTTATAGTAGATAACGGTTTTCGGATCATCCATATATCTTTTTCTCCATGTTATTTCCGGTTATATTTACGTATGATTATAGGGTATTACGGGTTTTTGAGTCAGCCTGCTGTACGGTTCACTGACATGGAAAGTATTGCCTGCAATGAGTGATGGCCCGGACCAGGCCTGTATGCAATGTATTGTATCCGGGAAGGTGCAGGGGGTGTTTTTCAGGGTATCCGCAAGAGACCAGGCACAGCAGCTTGGTATCGCAGGCTATGCAAAAAATTTGCAAAATGGAAATGTGGAAGTGGTTGCCTGTGGTAAAGTTGCGGCTCTGGATCAGTTGAAAGACTGGTTGCATGAAGGGCCTGAGTTGGCCAGGGTAACCGATGTCAGCTGTGAACGGGTAACAATGAAAGATTTTCCTGATTTCAAATTTCGAATATTGTAACGATGCCTATTTATGAATACGAATGCGAGGCCTGTGGCCATCGTGATGATATCCTGCAAAAAGCGGGTGATCTGTTATTGACCGTTTGTCCTGAATGTTCCAGGCCGGCATTAAGGAAACTGGTTTCTGCGGCCGGGTTCAGGCTCAGTGGCTCTGGCTGGTATGAAACGGATTTCAAATCTGACAATAAACGCAATCTGGCTTCGCGTGATTCACAGAAAAAAAGTGAAGGCAAGGATAAGGGTACCCGGTCAGACAAGAAGCAGGATGTCCGCACAAACCAGTCGTCGAAAGCCAGGAGTACAACGTCAGGTTCCGGGCAGGATACCCGGGCATCCTGAACGGTTGGTGGACTGTGACGCATTGTCATCTTTTGGCCCGGTCTGTATGAGGTCTTCTGTGCCGGTCTGACCCAAGACCCGTTACGTGCTGCCTGCTGGCCGATACAATCATCTCCCCCGGATATAAACTGGATGCATATGCGAACTCATTATTGCGGTCAGGTCACCGAGGCACTCGTTGACCAGGAAGTCACGGTATGCGGCTGGGTAAACCGAAGGCGTGACCATGGCGGCATAATCTTTGTAGATCTGCGTGACCGGGAAGGAATGGTACAAATCGTATTTGATCCGGATGAGCCCGGCATATTTGAAACCGCCGAGCAGATTCGCAATGAATACGTATTGCATGTAGAAGGTCGTGTCAGGGTGCGTCCTGAAGGGACGGTAAATCCGGACCTGCCAACCGGGCAGGTTGAGATTCTGGCACAGTCACTGGAGGTGTTGAATGAGGCCGCGACACCCCCTTTCCAGCTGGACGATGAAGACGTACACGAAGAAACCCGTTTGCGCTATCGATATATAGATTTACGCCGCCCGTCCATGCAGGCGCGTATTCGCACAAAAGCGACCGTGAACCAGGCTCTGCGAAGCTTTCTGGATGCGCATGGCTTTCTGGATATCGAAACTCCGATGCTCACCAGGGCTACCCCGGAAGGGGCCCGCGATTATCTGGTGCCAAGCCGTACCCAGGCCGGTTCATTTTTTGCCTTGCCGCAGTCTCCGCAGCTATTCAAGCAACTTCTGATGGCAAGCGGTTTTGACCGTTATTACCAGATTGTCCGCTGTTTCCGTGATGAAGATTTGCGTGCGGACCGCCAGCCTGAGTTCACACAGCTGGATATCGAAACGTCCTTTATGAATGAAGCGGAAATCATGTCGCTGATGGAAGATATGGTGTGTGCTCTGTTTGAACGCATTGTCAAGGTAACGCTGGAAAAGCCGTTCCCGAGGATGAGTCATGCGGATGCGCTGCATCGCTACGGGAGCGATAAACCGGATTTGCGTATTCCACTTGAACTGGTTGACCTCACTGAACTGATGGGGCAGGTCGATTTTAAAGTCTTCAGCAGGCCTGCCAGGGATGCTGCAAGTCGTGTTGCCGTGTTGAAGGTACCCCAGGGGGCTTCGCTGACCCGCAAGGAAATTGATGACTACACGGATTTTGTCGGTCAGTATGGGGCAAAGGGACTGGCGTATATCAAATGTACGGACGTTTCAGAGGTTCCGTCAGGGCTGCAGTCACCGATCCTGAAATTTCTGCCTGAAGACATCATCCGGCAGATCATCCAGCGGTCCGGTGCGGCAAATGGAGACCTGCTGTTTTTTGGTGCAGATAAAAAACATACCGTCAATGCGGCTTTGGGTGCGTTACGGGTCAGGCTGGGTCATGACCTGAATCTGGTGGAGCCGGTCTGGCGTCCGCTCTGGATCGTAGAGTTTCCGATGTTTGAGTGGGACCTGGATACAAAACGCTGGTCTGCATTGCACCATCCCTTCACGGCACCTACCTGTAAAAATCCCCGGGAACTCATCGACAGCCCCGGTACGGCTCTGTCGCGGGCCTATGATATGGTCCTGAACGGCACGGAGGTGGGCGGTGGTTCAGTACGTGTCCACAAGCGGGATATGCAGGCGGCCATATTTGAGATATTGCAGATTGATACGCAACAGGCGCAGGAAAAATTCGGTTTTTTATTGCAGGCCCTGGGCTATGGGACGCCGCCACATGGCGGTATTGCCTTTGGTCTGGACCGGCTAGTGATGCTGATGACAGCCAGTCCGTCGATACGCGATGTCATTCCATTCCCGAAAACCCAGAACGCTACATGCCCGCTAACGGACGCACCGACCCCCCCGGACAGTCGGCAATTGAAAGAACTGCATATCCGGTTGCGCCCCGGGGCGGGCTGATATCCGTTTGTACAGGCCGGGCCGGGCACATCATACGGAGGTGTGCTGCGCCTCACCTGCCTGCAAGCATCATGCTTTCTTTGTAACGCAGGGTTTTATTTGCATTACAATATGCGGGCCAGTGGTCGAATACTTCCTGTTCACGCTGTATGGTGTCATTGTATGGATCATAAACGTCCCGAGTCCGTCCTGATCATCGTCTACACAAGACAAAGTGAGGTCCTGCTTCTGCGGCGCAAGTACCCGAATGATTTTTGGCAATCGGTAACCGGCAGTCTGGAATGGGGTGAGCAACCCATTGATGCGGCCGTGCGCGAACTGCGCGAAGAGACCGGTATCGCCAATCAGGCAGTCTGCGACTGTCACTGTGTGCGAAGTTTTGAAATTTACTCGATCTGGCGCAGACGCTATGCCCCCGGCGTCATCCTGAACCAGGAGCATGTGTATCGGTTGCAGCTCCCTGAAAGGGTGAATATCCAGCTTGACCCGAAAGAGCATGAGGAGTTTCAATGGCTGCCTCGTCTGCACGCTGCCGGTCTGGCTTTTTCACATACCAATCAGGCTGCAATTCTGCGCTGGGTGCCGGAATAATCCAGGATATTGATGCGTGAGATTGTAGTTTGTATTCATGGACTCTGGATGAATGGCTGGTGCATGAAGCCTATAACCCATTATCTGAACCGTTACGGGCATGAGTGCAGGCGGTTCTCGTATCGAAGCCTGAGGTGCACGCCCCAGCATAATGCGCGCCTGCTTGGGCAGTTTGTAGACCGGTTGGATGCCGATATTGTCCATTTCGTGGCACACAGCCTGGGCGGCATTGTATTGCTGCATTATTTCCAGACCTTTGACACGGCCCGACCGGGCCGGGTGGTGATGCTCGGGACTGCGCTTGCCGGAAGCAGTGCAGCCCGATACGTTTCAAGGAATACATTGATAAGAAAAAGTTTTTTAGGGGCAAGTGCTGATGCATTGATTGGGAATATGCCGGCATGGAAAGGGACCCGTCCCCTGGCGGTATTGGCCGGCACCCGTGGATGCGGTATCGGGCAGGCGCTGGGCGCCCCCCTGCATACGCCGAACGATGGCGTAGTGGCCGTGTCGGAAACCCGGACCAAGTACTGTACCGTGCACAAGTTGATCCCGTACAGCCATACCGGAATGTTGCTGGCAAAACCTGTCGCAGCATGGGTCAGTGAGTTTTTGCGTACCGGAAATGTCACTTGAAATCAGGAAGTGCTAAAATAACGGCATTGATCTAGTAGAGGGGATTCAATGGCTGGTCATAGTAAATGGGCCAATATCCAGCATCACAAAAAAGCACAAGACGCCAAACGCGGAAAATTATTCACCAAATTAATCCGAGAGATTACAGTAGCGGCCCGTGGAGGAGGTGACCCGACTGTCAACGCGCGTCTGCGTTCGGCAGTGGATAAAGCGCTGTCTGCCAACATGCCCAGGGATACCGTAGAGCGCGCCATTAAGCGTGGAGCAGGCGAGCTTGACGGCGAGGGCTATGCGGAAGTGCGTTATGAAGGCTATGGGCCGGGTGGGGCAGCGGTGCTGATCGATTGCATGACCGATAACCGCAATCGCACGGTCTCGGAAATCAGGCACACTTTTGCAAAATTCAATGGCAATTTGGGGACTTCGGGTTCGGTCGCTTATTTATTCTCAAGCGTTGGAGTCATTCGGTTTGCCTCAGGTGTGGATGAAGATACCGTCATGGAGATTGCCCTGGAGTCCGGTGCTGAAGATGTAGTGGATATGGAAGATGGGGACCTCGAAGTGATTACCGGCACGGATGAGTTTGCGGTCGTAAGACAGGCACTGGAAACTTCCGGTCTGGTGCCGGACCGTGCAGAAATCACGATGCGTGCCAGCACGGCGACTTTGCTGTCTGATAAAGACGGTGAGACGATGCTGCGCTTGCTGGATGCGCTGGATGCACTGGACGATGTGCAGAATGTGTATTCCAATGCCGATATACCGGATGCAGTGTTTGAGGCTATAGCCTAGAGGTTGATATATTTTATATGACAGTCTTAAAGCAATCTGCTGCCACCAGAATTCTTGGTATTGACCCGGGTTTGCGTATTACCGGCTTCGGGATCATTGAGAGTGACGGGAGAAGCAGCTGTTATATCCACAGCGGCAACATCCGTATCCACGGTACTGGAAGTGAAGCCGGAATGGCGCAGCGTCTGGGTCTGATTTTCAGTAAATTGACAGAAGTCATTGCTCAGTATCAGCCCGCTGAGATTGCAGTCGAGGAAGTGTTTGTTTCACGTAATATAGCTTCGGCACTCAAACTCGGTCATGCACGAGGCGCTGCGATCAGTGCTGCCGTGCAATCGCAAATTCCTGTAAGCGAATACAGTGCACGTTCTGTGAAGCAGGCGGTTGTGGGTAATGGCGCAGCCAGCAAGGAGCAGATTCAGCATATGGTCCTGCGCCTGCTCGCCTTGCGCGGTGTATTGCAGGCAGATGAAGCGGATGCGCTGGCCGTGTCGCTGTGTCATGCGCATTCATCCTTGCTGGCAGGTGACCGCCACGCATTACTTTCCGGGAGCCACGCATGATCGGGCGCCTGCAGGGAGACGTTATCGAAAAACATCCCCCGCATCTTTTGCTTGATGTGCAAGGGGTGGGATATGAGCTGGAAGCCCCGATGTCGACTTTTTATGAATTGCCCGATTGTGGTGAAAGCGTCGTACTGTACACACATTTACTGGTACGTGAAGATGCACAGACCCTGTATGCCTTCAAGCATATTCAGGACCGGAGTCTGTTCCGGTATTTGTTAAAGGTAAATGGTGTGGGGGCCAAAATAGCCCTGGCGATTCTTTCAGGTATGGATGTGCAGGCGTTCACCGATTGTATTCACTGCGGGGATGCCGATGCCCTGATGCGCCTTCCAGGGGTAGGTCGAAGAACCGCCGAGCGACTGATTATAGAGATGCGCGACAGGCTGGAACGGACCCCTGCAGTGCGGGGTGCCGGTCAGGGTGCGCCTTCCCATAGTCCGGTTCAGGATGCCATATCTGCGCTCGTCTCACTTGGTTACAGGTCCAGCGATGCAAGTCGCATGGTCAGTGAGGTCAATGCGGAAAGCCAGAGCAGTGAAGACATTATTCGTCTGGCATTAAAGACCCGCTTATCCTGAACAATTTTTTATAGACAGAAATTCAATGACCGAAACAGAGACTTCACGACTGGTTGATACACGCACGGAAAGGGATGAGGCCGTGGTTGAAAATGTAATTCGCCCGCGTTATCTGAGTGAATATATAGGGCAAACCAAGGTATGTGAGCAAATGAATATTTTTATCACTGCCGCAAAGCAGCGCAAGCAGGCCCTGGATCACGTATTGATATTCGGGCCACCGGGGCTGGGTAAAACTACACTTTCCAATATCGTAGCCAATGAAATGCAGGTCAATTTGCGGCATACTTCAGGCCCCATCCTGGAACGGCCTGGAGACCTGGCTGCGATACTCACGAATCTTGAACCCAGGGATGTACTGTTCATCGATGAAATTCATCGCCTGAGTCCGGTTACGGAAGAGGTGCTGTATCCGGCTCTGGAAGATTTTCAGCTCAATATCATGATTGGTGAAGGGCCTGCTGCCCGATCAATCAAGCTGGATTTACCTCCATTTACCCTGGTTGGGGCGACAACACGCGCAGGTCTCCTGACTTCACCTTTGCGTGACCGTTTTGGAATCGTACAACGACTTGAGTTTTACAGCACGGAGGAACTGGCGGTCATCGTCCGTCGCTCCGCAGATATACTGAAAGTCCAGATCGATGATGGAGGGGCCGAGCAGATTGCATGTCGTTCACGCGGTACGCCCAGGGTTGCCAATCGATTGTTGAGGCGTGTGCGTGATTATGTACAGGTTAAATCCGACGGAGTGATTACCAGCGATAACGCCAATGCAGCCCTGGACATGTTGAGCGTAGATACCCATGGTTTTGATCATATGGACCGGCGTCTGCTGCTTGCTGTCATTGAAAAGTTCGGAGGCGGACCGGTCGGGATTGACAGTCTTGCCACGGCTATAGGTGAAGAGCGGGGTACGATTGAAGACGTTATCGAACCGTATCTTATTTTAAAGGGATTCATGATGCGCACTCCGCGTGGACGCGTGGCTACCGGAAATGCCTATCACCATTTTGGCTTGAAAATCCCGGAAGGTAACCTGGGACAATCACCGGAGTCAGCTCCGGACCTGTTTTCGAAGATAACGCAGTGATTCATACATCATTTAAGTACTGATTGAATTTAAACGTTCGTATATGAAACCCTACACTTGGCAAGTGCAAGTCTATTATGAAGATACGGATGCCGGTGGTGTAGTGTACTATGCCAATTACCTGAAATTTATGGAACGTGCGCGAACAGAGTGGCTGCGTTCGCTTGGAATCGAACAGGACGAACTGGTACGAAGCAGGAACGTACTGTTTGCAGTCCGGTCTGTATATATTGTGTATAAACGGCCCATAAGGTTTAATGATTCGCTGGCGGTTACCGTTGAACCACTTGCGCTGAAACCGGCAAGCGTTTCAATCAGGCAGGCAATAACGCAGCAACAGGATGAGACGTTTTTATTTGCGAGCGCAGATGTCAATGTAGTGTGCCTGCAAGCGGGCAGCTTTTCACCAAAACCTATACCCGGGGACCTGTTCAAGGAGATCAAAAGTGCGTGTTGATACGAGTATTCTAAGCTTAATCGGCGAGGCCAATGTGTTGGTGCAACTCGTTATGTTATTGCTACTGGTTGCCTCCGTCATTTCCTGGACCATGATCGTGAGCAAGTGGAAAACCATAAAAGAGGCACGTAGCCAGGCTGATGAATTTGAAGATCAGTTCTGGTCTGGTACAAACCTGGCCTCACTCTATGAAAAGGTGAAACTGAAAAGCGATCCAACAGGTATGGAACATATCTTCGGATCCGGGTTCAGGGAATATGCACGCCTGCATCGCAAGCAGAAGGTTTCCCCGATTGCCATTACAGATACTGCCCTGCGCTCCATGAAAGTGGCGATGTCGCGTGAGGTGGAAGCTCTGGAGCATTATCTTTCTTTTCTGGCCACCGTAGGTTCCACGGCCCCGTATATTGGTTTGTTCGGTACGGTATGGGGCATTATGAACGCATTTCGCGCCCTGAGTGATGTACAGCAGGCGACCCTGTCTGCGGTGGCCCCTGGAATTGCAGAAGCCCTGATTGCAACGGCAATGGGGCTGTTTGCGGCGATCCCTGCAGTGATCGCCTACAACCACTATGCCAGTGACGTAGAACGTCTTGTGGTTCGCTATGACAACTTTGTTGAGGAATTTACTGCCCTGCTGCAGCGCCAGGCTTTAACTAAAGATATGGAACAAACGTAGGCAGGTACTCGGGGTTATGGCATTCACCGGAACTCGTCGTCGCAGATACATGTCGGAAATCAATGTGGTCCCCTATGTTGATGTGACCCTGGTGCTGCTGGTTATATTCATGATCACGGCGCCCCTGTTCCATCAGGGTGTGGAGGTCGAGCTGCCCAAGGCCCCTGCAAAACAGCTTGAAAAAACGGAGGAAAACCAGAATCCCCTGATCATATCGGTGGACCGGTTTGGTCAGGTATTTGTGAACAAGTCGGAATCGCCCAAGCGGCCCGTTTCAGATCAGTCATTCAGAAACCAGATCAGGGAAATTTTGTCTAAAGAGCATGGCAATCCTGTCTATGTGCGCGGGGACAAAAGCGTTGATTATGGTCGGGTAGTTACCGTCATGGTGATGTTGCAGGATGCAGGTGCAGGGAATGTCGGCCTGATTACAAACCCTGCCGCAGAAGAGTCTAAAAACTGACGGGCCGTGGGAAAACCCAAGCAACATTTGCCGCTGTCCATTACGATTGCAGTGATCGTTCATGTGGCTGCTGTAGCATTGCTTGCGGTGGGGTATCAGGCAAAGCGCGAGCTTGCACCAAGTCCGAAGGTGGTCATCAATACAGTCAAGGCGAAAGTGATTGATGCGGAAGAGCTTGCTGAAAATAAAAAACGCAGGCAGGAAGCATTGAGGCGTGAAGAACTGAAACGCCAGCAGCAGCTTGCAGAGCAAAAAAGGCATGAACAGGAAAAGCTAAGACAGGCAGAAGAAAAAAGAAGACTTCAAGCCGAGCTTGAGGTCGAGAAGAAAAGGGCCCGGCAGGCCGAGCAAAAAGCAGAACTGGAGAGAAAAGAAGCTGAAAGGGCAAAAGCGGAGCTTGAAAAAAACCGCTTGGCAGAAGAGGCAAAAAGAATAGCTGAGCAGAAGAAAGCCACTGAAGCCAAGAGATTGGTTGAGCAGAAGAAAGCGGCTGAAGCCAAAAAGCTAGCCGAGCAGAAAAAGGCTGCGGAGGCCAAAAGGCTTGCCGAATTGAAAAAACGCAAGGAGCAGGAGGAGGCTGCAATTCGCAGGCAACGATTAGCCAGCCTGGAGAAAGAGGAAGCGGAAATGAAGGCAGCGGAACTTGAAGCGCAGCGCCTGAAAAGGGCACGCGAAATGCGCCGGTTGATTGCTGAATATCAGGATGCCATACGCAATAAAATCGAGCGCAACTGGCTCAGGCCTCCGGGTTATCAGTCCAACGCCTGGTGCAAGGTGCTTGTGCAGCAGGTCCCAGGTGGAGGTGTAAAGAATGTTGTGGTTGAGGAGTGCATGGGAAATGATGCCTTTCGCGAGTCTGTGGAAAAGGCGGTATGGAAATCGGATCCTTTACCCGAGCCTCCGTCACCGGAGTTATTTGATCAGGAATTGCGTTTTACGTTTAATCCGAGGGTGTAATGAGAAGTATTTTGAAAATTTCCGGACTGCTTGTGTTGTTGTTTGTCGGGCAGAACACGCATGCGGTTCTGGAGATTGAGATTACAGAGGGGGTTGAGGGTGCATTGCCCGTTGCAATCGCTGTATTTTCCGGAGATGTATACACCGCACCCGAGGCGATTGAAACTATTGTCAGAGATGATCTGCGGCGCAGCGGTCTTTTTAATGTGCTGGGAAGCCAGCATTTTCCCCAGATTATTACCAACCCTTCCCAACTGTACTATCAAGTCTGGCGGGATGCAGGTGTGGAAAGTCTGCTGATGGGTAAAATAGCCCGGACAGCCGAAGACCGGTACCGGATAGAATTCCGGCTGTTTGATCTGGTGCGACAGAAAAGATTGTCCGGTCATGCCATTTCTTCTGTCAGCAGCCAGGACGTTCGTAAAGTAGGTCACAAGATCAGTGACATAGTATTTGAAAGTCTGACCGGGATTCGTGGTGCGTTCAGTACACACATCGCGTATGTCAGCGTAACGGGGGATTCCGTGAATAAGAGATATGAGCTGCGGGTCGCCGATGCCGATGGTCATAATGCAAGGACTATTTTCTCATCCACCAAACAATTGATGTCACCGCACTGGTCTCCGGATGGTACCCGTCTGGCCTATGTGTCATTTGAAGGAGGTAATTCTGCGATCTATGTCCAGGATGTGATAAAGGGGACCCGGTTCAGGGTTTCTGCACAGGCAGGCCTGAACAGTGCGCCAGCATGGTCTCCGGATGGTCGCTATCTGGCGCTTACGCTTTCGATAGAGGGCAGTGCGGATATTTATCTTATGGATATCAGAACACGGCGTCTCAGGCGCGTTACCAGTGATTCTGGCATTGATACAGAAGCTTGTTGGATGCCTGACAGTAAAGCGTTATTATTCACATCTGATCGAAGCAGTGAGACCCAGGTTTACTGGGTGTCGGTGCGGGGTGGCAAGGCGGATCGCATTACTTTTGAGGGCACATATAATGCAGCACCGGATGTTTCGCCGGATGGTCGTTATCTTGCTATGGTTCATAATGGTGGTGTTGGTTTCCGTATAGCGGTCATGGACCTGCGAAGCGGAGCCATGCGCGTACTTACAGAGGGTAATCTGGACGAAGGGCCCAGTTATGCGCCCAATGGAAAGATGATCATTTATGCAACCTCAGAACAGGGCCATGGGGTGCTGGCTGGCGTGAGTACAGATGGCAGGGTAAAACAGAAGCTGCGACTGGCCGGGGGTGATGTACGTGCACCTGCCTGGTCCCCCTTTCGTGATTGACAGTAATAATTAAATAGAGGAACAGAATTATGGTCAAACAACTGCTGCTTAATGGGTTATTGATAAGTGCACTCGTAATACTTGGGGCTTGTGGTACACATACACAGCAGATGCTAGAAGATACGGCCGAAACAGATCACAAAGGGGACAGCGCCGTAAAAAAGGACAGTTCCGAAACCGCAGGCCTTGAAGGTGAAGGTAGCTTGTCCATAGATGTACTGGATGAGGAGGGTAGCAATGCTTCCGCTGCTGCCGGTTCCGATGCTCTGGGTAAAGTCATTTATTTTGATTACAACAGCAGTGAAGTTCGTGATGAATTTTTACCTATGGTTATCCGCATAGTGAAAATCCTGGAGGACAACCCGGCCATGCAGGCACGCCTGGAAGGGCATGCGGATGAACGAGGTACTCGTGAATACAATCTTGCTCTTGGAGAACTTCGCGCACAGGAAGTGCGTAATCTTATAATGCTGCAAGGCATACGTGACGGTCGGGTGGACATCGTCAGTTATGGTGAGGAAAAGCCTGCACTGGAAGGTTCAGGTGAAGAATCTTGGCAACAAAACAGAAGGGTAGAACTGGTTTATTAAAAAACAGATTTCTATTCGATACAGGTACCTAGGAATGCGCGTAATAAAACTTTTGAAAGCAGGTATCCTGCTGCTGATGTCTGCAACGGTTATTGCAGAGGAAGCCTCTGATGCAAAAATCAACGCCTTGGCTGCACGGATGCAGCAAATTGAACAAACCCTGAGTAATCAGGCACTGCTGGACATGGCTAAACGTAATGCCGCTTTGCAGCGCGAGGTCCGGGAGTTGCGAGGGGAGAATGAGAGGCTTGCATATGAGTTAAACAGTATTAAAACCCTGCAACGTGAGCAATATCTGGATATTGATCGCCGCCTGAAATCCTTGTCAGCATCCGCGCCCGCAACTGCACCCGCCACAGCTGCCACAACTCCCGCTACAGGTACTGCCGGAAGCCCTGAGGGTTCTGTAAGTAGTGATCCGATCACCAGCACAGAAATCCCTGCTGCTGTGTCCCAGAACATGAGTACAACTCCTGTACCTGATGCGTCTTCAGCACCCGCTCCTTTAGAACCTGTTGCAGTTGCAACAGTTGGGCAGGTCGTTTCACCTGAGGCTGCAAGTGATGCCGCCAGGGCTTATAAAAATGCGTTTACTTTGCTAAAGGGAGGCAAGTACGACGACTCGATTGCTGCATTCCAGTCTTTTTTGCAGAGGCATCCTGACAGTAAATACGCTGCGAATGCACAATACTGGCTTGCAGAAGCAAATTATGTTTCCAGACGCTATCCACGCGCCTTGGCTGAATTTTCCGTTGTAGTCAATAATTACCCGGCCAGTTCAAAGCTGGCTGATGCAAGATTGAAGCTTGGTTTTACCCATTATGAGCTTGGGCAGTATCAGGAGGCACGGGATGAACTGACCCGGTTGCGGGCACAGTTCCCTAATTCAAGTGTGGCAAGTCTGGCGCAACAGCGGTTGGAACGAATGTCACGAGAAGGCTATTAACGAAGTGGCGGTGACAGCTACTCCACTGAATGTGGAGCCTCAGTCCTTACGACTGCGTACTACAGAGATTTTCAGTTCTATCCAGGGTGAATCGACAAGTATGGGCATTCCAACCATATTTGTTCGACTCACAGGCTGTCCATTACGTTGCCGGTACTGCGATACAACGTATGCATTTACCGAAGGCAAATGGATGAGTATTGATGAGATCGAGGCTAAAGTTTCAGGATTCAATCTTCAACATGTAACAGTAACAGGAGGGGAGCCGCTCGCACAAAGAAATTGCTTGGACTTGCTTTCCAGTCTTTGTGATCAGGGCTATATCGTGTCCTTGGAAACCAGCGGCGCACTGGATATCAGCCCGGTTGACCCGCGTGTAATAAAAGTGATGGACATCAAGGCGCCTGCATCTGGTGAGTCTGGGAAAAACCGCTGGGAAAACATCAAATACCTGCGCGAGCATGATCAAGTCAAGTTTGTTCTCTGTAATCGACCGGACTACGTGTGGGCCAAAGGAATCATGCAGGAATATCGGCTAATGCATCGTTGTGAGGTGCTGTTTTCTCCAGGCTTTGATGAGCTGGGTCCTAGGCAGCTTGCAGAATGGATACTGGAAGATCGATTGCCTGTACGCTTTCAGTTACAATTGCATAAACTGCTTTGGGGGGATGAACGAGGCCGTTAGGCCTGCGGATCGGAATTCATTGCTACAGGGTAAAAAAGCCGTTGTCCTTCTTTCCGGAGGGCTTGATTCCACCACTGCACTTGCTGTCGCGCAGTCTGAAGGGTACGACTGTTATGCATTAAGTGTGCGTTACGGCCAGTGTCATGACGTAGAGTTGGATGCTGCCGGTAAAATTGCGCAGACGTTCAAGGTGGCAGAACACAGGGTCTTCGATATTGATCTTTCAGCCTTTAAGGGTTCTGCGCTTACGGACGATGCGGTAATGGTTCCCGATTATCCCACTGAGGGGATACCCGTCACATATGTGCCTGCGCGGAACACGATATTTCTTTCAGTTGCACTGGCCTGGGCCGAAGCATTACGTGCTTGTGATATATTTATTGGGGTGAATGCTGTGGATTATTCGGGCTATCCCGATTGCAGGCTGGAATATATAAAGGCATACCAAAGCATGGCCAATCTGGCTACCAGAGCTGCAGTAGAAGGACAGAAATTGACGATACATACTCCACTTGTTTCACTTTCAAAATCTGAGATTATCCGGCTCGGCAGTGGCTTGGGAGTGGATTATGCCCTCACTGTCTCCTGCTATTCAGCAGACCGGCAGGGGCATGCATGCGGCAGGTGTGATGCATGCCGGTTTCGAAAACAGGGGTTTATTGAAGCAGGCATTGCAGACCCGACAGTATACGATTGAATCATATGTCTGAATCCGGGCAGTTTTGGCGTAGAGTCAAACTGGAATTTAATGTACGATAGCGCGCCTTGTGGGTCGTTAGCTCAGTTGGTAGAGCACCGGGCTTTTAACCCGATGGTCATAGGTTCGAATCCTATACGACCCACCATATTTTTTGGGAGTGGTCTATTCCGGGCACATCGGTGACATTTTATTCCGAGGACATGGGTAGTACTTTGGGAGCGGAGGAATTGCTCCCTGCTGATTCCGCCCTGCTGCCATCCTGATCGAAAAAGCCTACATCATTGGTGGTGATTAGTTCATTTTAGTTGGCCATTTCAACTGGTCAATGCAGCAAATAGCATGAGTGGCATTGTGCTGCTGGAAGCAGCTTGACGGATGCCGAACTCAAACCCTATACGATCTACCAGATCAAGCACCGCCAGTGCTTATCCATATCCTGTTGCTTTGCAAGCTGTTTTCCAGTTGCATGCAGTCTCTATGCAGTTAATGAATAGCATGAACGGGTTTGAGTACCTGCATACCCTGATACTCTATGAAGATACAAAAATGACCTTCATAATTATCAACGGTTCCAATTTGTGCCTCACCCTCTCTGATTGCGCATAACATGGATAGCTCGGACTCACAAAAGGTGCGCGCGACAACCCTGATGCTTTTGAATACGCATGCTGTAATTCGTTCCACCTCAGCCGGTTGGAAATTAACCATTGAACGCTTGATTAACGAGCCGGGGGCGAATAAGGATGTATTTGGCATGTATTCAACTCCTATATGTATACCGGGTTAAAATTCTATATATAAATAATAATAAGAATCATTACTATTTGCAAATAAAATTACCGAATAAGGGAGTGACTTTCGCTATCCGTATCCGAATATCAGAGGAACCAATATTGGATTACTGCAGTAGCCTGCAAATTGTGGGTGCGACCAAGCTTAAATCAGAACTTTACCTTGTTGTTAATGTGGAATTGAGGTTGACCCGAGTAAGTCTGATAGCAAAAAATTGTTTTCGCGGTGAACTCAGCCTGATACTCAGGGTTAGTGAGGCTGGGCCAGGATTTCATCTAAACTCTGGCCGGAAAGAGTGCCTAAGTTACAGCGTTCTGAAACGATGACCTGGACTGAGATTAAAAGGGCAGGTGGTGGTCGTAGGATGTAAGGAACTAAATTCATCCAGCCTGTAGAAAAAAATAACCAAACCTGTCCAGCAGCGACTTGCTGACGTTATAAATATTCTAATTTAAACTGACAGATATTGGCCTGCGAATGCATCGGTTAATTTATCTATCTCTCCTTCTTCTACAATTTGGCCGTTATCCATGATGGCAAAATGCTGTGTAACATCTCGGACAAAATCCAAATTTTGTTCAACCAACAAAATTGAGCAGTTTCTTTCGGTATGAATACGTTTGATGATGATGTCAATTTCTTCGACTACGGAAGGTTGCAGACCTTCTGTTGGTTCGTCCATCAATAATAAAGTGGGCTCTTGGATTAATGCGCGAGCAATTGCAAGTTGTTGTTGCTGACCACCACTTAATATGCCACCTTTACGTTTTTGGATTGATTCTAGGGCTGGGAAGTACTCGAAAATGAATGTGGGAATCTGGTTGCTTGTATTATTCTTGCCTCGCATGGCTACAACTAGATTTTCGTACACGCTTATGTCCGGGATGATTTCACGTCCCTGTGGGATGTAACTGATCCCTGCTCTTACACGCTCGTGAGTTTTTTCTTTCGTAACATCAATGCCATTGAACTGGATTGCTCCATTCTGAGGAGGGGTAATTCCTATAATACTTTTCAGTAAAGTGGACTTGCCAACACCGTTGCGCCCTAATACGCTTACCATGGCGCCATCAGGTACGTTTAGCGTAATTCCATGAAGAATATGGCTCGTTCCGTAAAAGGTATTGATGTCTTGTACTTCAAGTCCCATCCAGTATTCCTTTGCCTAGGTAAACGGCCTTTACTTCTTGGTTTTGAACTACTTCGGACAAGGGTCCTTCAGCTAAAATCTGCCCTTGCGCAAGTACCGTAACATTTTTAGCAATTTTTCGAACAATATCCATATCATGTTCAACTAGCATGACGGTATGGTCCTGTGCAATTTTTTCAATCAGGTCAGCAGTTTTTTCTTTACCATCTTTTGTCATGCCGGTTGTCGGCTCATCCAGCAACAATAATTTTGGTTCAGAGGCAACGAGCATCCCGAGTTCTAACCATTGTCTTTGTCCATGGCCGAGTGTATCGACAGCATCTTCGGCCTTTTCTGCAAGCATTATAAAGTCCAAGATTTCCCAAATTCGATTATTGTCTTGTTTGGTAACCTTCCCGGGCAGTGATTTCATCACCTTGCGACGTCCCTTTAAAGACACCATAATGTTGTCATATACGGAAAGTGTTTCGTACAGGTTGGGAACCTGAAACTTTCTGCTGATTCCTCTCACAAAAATTTTATCGGGTGTCATACCTGTTATATCTTCACCATTGAAAATAACCTTCCCTGTTTTTGGCTTATACCGCCCCGTAATCATGTCAATTAACGTAGTCTTGCCAGCGCCGTTTGGCCCGAGCACTACACGCAATTCATTTTCTTGGATACTAAAGTCTAGGTTATTTAAGATGGTATAGCCGCTTACTTTAGTAGTGAGATTCTTGACTTCTAGTATGTTAGTCATATCAATTCGATACACTTTTTTTCAGGCATAAATTTTTGTTACACATCGGCAAGGTCTTCAGGGTGTCGTACGTAAGCTTCAATTCTGTTGCCGGTCGGTGATCGTAGCATCTACTTTTTCTGGGTTTTAGCAGCAGGCATATATTTTTTCCTGGCAGACCACCATTTCCCAATAGTACCTACAATACCGTCTCGCATTACCAGCACTACAAATATGAATAAAGCGCCCATAATCAATTGCCATGTCCATGCAAGCTTTCCGCTCAAGAAATATTCTGAGCCCTTGACTAAAAAAGCGCCAATAAACGGGCCAATAATGGTTCCTCTGCCTCCGACAGCAGTCCAAATGACGCCCTCAATGGAAAATATCGGACCTGCATCAAGAAAGGAGATGATGCCGTTCCACGCTGCATACATTGCCCCCGCCGTGGCGGCCATAAAACTGGAAACACAGAATACAAAAATACGATAGTTTGCTACGTTATAGCCCATAAACTCAGCACGTGTATCATTATCACGAATTGATTTCAGAATAGTCCCAATACGGGAATGGGTAAGAATGCGTCCGATTATGAAAAATATGGCGGTAACGACTAAAATCAGCCAAAGCACGTTTATTTGTGCGTGCGTTCCGTAATCGGTTATACCGTTAAATCCCCCTGTATAGGCTTGATACTCAATGATCGCCTCTTGAAGTATCAATGCTTCAGCCAGCGTGATGACCGCACAGTACACACCATAGATGCGTCGCTTAAACGTGATGACTCCGAAGATGAAGGCAAGCAGGACGGCAAAAAATAAACCTGCCGCTACGGCGAAAGGCAAGCTTTGTAACGGGACCATAAATCCGGGCAACTCGGTAAGCCCATTCCATTCCATAAAGTCGGGTATGGTTCCTCCGTATCGGGTGGGATTTACTGCCGCATAATTAATTTTTAATGACAGCGCGGTAAAATAAGCGCCAATACCAAAATAAACACCTTGCCCCAAACTTAAAATCCCCGTGAACCCCCATATTAAATCTATGCTTAGGGCAAAAATCGAAAAACACAAGAATTTTCCCAGCAACGAAGTAACATACGCGGCACCGTAAAAAGGGTACGTGGCGATTGCCAGGGCTATGCCGACTGCTGCAATAACTGCCCATAAAGGAAACATTGGAGTTTTATATACGTGTCGCTCTTGCCCCATGCGTGTCTTTTCCTTTTATGTGCTCATTTATGTTCTTTCGTGATACCCAAACAAACCTCTTGGGAATACACGTATGGCAAGTACGATAAAGATAAAAACTAAAAGCTTACCGATAACACTGTTATAAATAAACGACAAAAGTGTTTCTGCTTCGCCGATGAGTCCAGAACCGGCCACAACCCCCCACAGACTGCCTACACCGCCCAAGACCAGTACCATGAAAGAGTCTACCGCGTAAGGAAATCCCATAGTGGGGGAAACCGACTTTATAGGGGCCAAGACCGCACCTGCGACACCCGCAAGACCAGATCCAAATGCAAAAATCATCATATCTACTTTTGCAGTATCGATACCCAGGCAGCCAGACATAGTGCGATTTCTCCGTACTGCCCTTACTTTCAATCCCAGATCAGTTTTGAATAAGACGAAATAAGTGACCACCATAATTACGATTGCAAGGATAATGAGAAACAACCGATACCATGGGAAAGGCAGTAACCCAATCGTCCGGAAACCGCCATCAAGAATTTTTGGTGCACCGACATAGTAAAGTTCAGGCCCGAATATGAGTTTCATGACTACCTGTAAGATAATCCCTACTCCCCAAGTAGCCAGCAATGTCTCCAGAGGTCGCTCATAAATCCACTGAATAATCCCCCGTTCAACGATTAGCCCTAGCAGGGCAACCACAAGAAACGCAACTGGAATCGCAATAAATGTATTTCCCCCGAGCTGGCCGACCACTGCAGCGGTATAGGCCCCTACCATGATGAATTCTCCATGCGCCATATTTATAACGCCTGCAACCCCAAAAATCACGGCAAGCCCTACAGCTGCAATCATTAAAATTGCCACTACACTGAACCCGTTTAGAAATTGAGTGATGATTGATTCCATGTCGGTCGAGTGTTAAGTATTGATCTTAATTATAGTGCGTGTGCATAAAAATTTTTATTTTTCAAATTATGTCCCATCTGGATAAAGCTGCTAATTGAGCACACACCCAGCTATAAGCAGCAGGTGGCTGTAGAAAACAGCCACCTGCTTACAAGACCAGTTTTACTATGCTCTTAGCTTAGTTCAAACGTGCCGGAACGATCCGTACTGTTGGATTTCAAGCGCTCTAATACACTTGGATTGGTGAAATCGCAATCCTTGTTCGGGTACAGCAAGTCAACCCAGGGATCCGGGCGTACCCAATCGTCGCGCTGCCAGACAATATCGAACTGGCCGGCCTCATTTGCACGCCCAATCTTTGGCCATAGCCAAGTGTGATGGTTGTTCTCATCAATCTTGACCTTGCCTCCGGGTGCCATGAATTCCTGGCCTGGCAATCCTTCAAAGATCAATGCATCAGCGTCAGTTGAGCCGGCGCTTTCAATCGCCTGGGCAAGCATATGCGTTTGGAAATAGGCTGCTTCCATCACTGCGTTGGTTACTTCATTCTTACCGAACTTAGCTTTGTAGGACTCCACAAACTTTTTATTTTCCGGTGTATCTACAGACTGGAAATAATTGAATGAAGTCAAATGACCCAAGGCATTTTCCGGCCCCATTGCGGCGGTTTCTTGTTCCGTGGTAATAGGGGTTCCAATGATAATGTCATCGGCCGTAATACCAAACTGACGGAATTGCTTGTAAAACGCTACGACTGAATCGCCTACCAGGTCTGAGAAAACTACATCCGGCCTTTTTGCAGCAATTTTATTGATATTGGTAGCAAATTCCGTGTGGCCCAGGGGAGCATACTCTTCGCCGACATCTTCACCCCCATGGGCTTTGAGCAACGCTTTGACCTCGCGATTGGTTTCTTTAGGATAAATATAGTTGGAGCCGATCATATAAAACTTCGGACCAACATTCTTAATAAGCCAAGGTACAAAATCGTCTAATTGTTGGTTGGGTACACAACCTGTATAGAAACAGTTTTTACTGCATTCCTGCGCTTCATACAAAGTAGGATAAAGCAAGACGTTGTTATGCTGCTCGAATACAGGTAATACGGACTGGCGACTTGCAGAGGTGTAGCAGCCCAATACGGCAACTACTTCGTCTTCTAAAATTAGTTTCTTCGCTTTTTCGGCAAATACTTGTACTAAAGACTGAGGATCCTCAATCACAGGTTCTATCATTTTTCCCATCACACCGCCAGCTGCATTGATTTCGTCAATGGCTAGCAGTTCCGCATTGTGGAGAGAGCGTTCGATAATGGCAATGGTGCCACTCAGTGAATGAAGGATACCGACTTTAATTGTGTCCCCTGCTGCAGCTTGTGCATAGTTCCTGACAAAGAAATACGGAAAGTCTGTAATCGTAGCCGCGGCAGCAGTCCCTGCTACGACGGCAGAATTTTTTAGAAATTTACGTCGATTCATTTAGGAAGCCTCCTGAGATAAATGGATTTTTAAGAGCCAATTTCCTTTTCATTTGTTATTATTTTTCTATGTTTTTAATCCCCTACAAAAATGCCTCTAAAGAAAATTTGTTTATAGGCATATCGAAATTATTCACTAAAAGAGGCGAGTGTCAAGAAATTTGTGCAGGTGCAATGCGTTGAATCGCCCCAGGGTTACCGGAAACTTGATGGTTTGAGTCCGGCTGTCATGGCTGATTCTTCCTTTTGGCGATAATATGCCTAGTACAACTGGGACAAAACGCTTCGCAGCATAATCGGAAACATAAGGAAAAGGGGGTGAGCGCATGTATATCAGTAGTGAAATTACCAATGTATCTATCCAGTGGACGGTAATTTGTTGCCATGAATATCAGCGGATTTCACGCACTAAATGGCGGATTGATTTTCATTATAAGTGTGGTGCTGAAATGACACTTGAAGATATATCAGACGACATGATTCAGTGTCTGATTTTAGGGGCATTTAACAGCAGGAAAGAAATGCAGATAAACTTCGGCAAATTGAACGTAGAGGCCAACTCGGTTGAATTTCCAATTTCCGAATGGAGAGAGCTGCAGTCACTAATCCTTTCGTAAGGCAATTTGTTTAATATAAAATTTTTAAGCCAAAACAGGTACTTTATCAATGATTCGTTCCCGATACATTTAGCTTGCCATTTATTGACTTTATGGGCTTATTATTTTGGTTCGAATAAATATAACTTATAGGCTGCTTTAGATTAACAACATCCAATATAATTAAAAAGGGAATTACATATAATAGTGCCGAAAATCGTGGCCTTATGTGCGCTTCTGCTTCTCGACATGGCGTATTGTTACCGGACTGACTACCGCCTTTGTCAGTTCCTGAAAGGTCACGTCAACCCGCATGTCCTTTTCCAGTTCCGCCTTTGACGGCTGGTAGGACGGATGCGCTAGCGTTATCGTCTGTTTCTGGTTTTTCCTCTTTTTCATATCAGGCTACCTTGTTCGCCATCCATCCGGGTTTCTTGTTTCACCTTTGCTGCTAGAGCCTTGCGAAGACGATGGGCAAGGTGCCATGCGGACTTCTGCGTAATGGCCAAGTCCCGATGCAGCTTTATGCTCGACACGCTTTTTAGGTTGGTAGACAGAATATACATGGCGAACACCCACGCCTGAAATCCAAGGTTGGACGATTCCATTACCGTTCCAGTACGCACGCTGAAACGCTTGGCGCATTCCTTTTCACGGCATCGGAATGGCATGGTTTTGTGCTTTGCGCCTGTCTGGACATTATCGGAACCACAGTGCGGGCAATGCACGCCTTCCGGCCAACGCTTTTTGAAAAACCACTTTTCTGCGGTCTTGTTGTCAGGGTAAAAGCGCATGAGTTCAATCAGTGATATGCCTTCTCGAAAGTGCTTGCCAAGTGCTTTGTTTGCCATCAGTATTGCCTCTTTGCCAATATCTTTATTTTATACAATAGTGCCGAAAGTGTCAACCCCGCTTCGGCACTATTGTATAGGAAATACTAAATTTTGCTGCATGGGTTTGAGAAAAGCACTACACTGCTTGCATATTGTAGGATCTAGCAGTAATGTGTGTGATCTGACAGTAATATATAAAACCAAAGTATGTATTTTAGTGCATCATATAATTTTATAGTAGTAAAGCTCAGTATAGTCAGTGGCTATATCTAGTATAGTCAGTGGCTATAAAATGCAGTATCGAAGTGAGTACCTTACTTAGGAGTACCGATTCAAGTGATAAGCTTTCAGGTTCAGGTTCTGGATCCTAGGTGATATACGAGGAGACAACAAATGGCTACTAAAAAGTCAGCTTCAACCAAAAAAACCAAAGCCGCAGGTTCTTCCCCCTTGTCTACGGAAGCGAAACTAGCGAGACGAAAGTTAGATGCGCTAAAGCGTGGTATTCATCGTATCAGTGAAGAAGATACTACACCGTGCTCGGTGTCTGTAGTCGGTATCGGCAAAGCCGGTGCCGATATCATTGCACAAATCTTGAAGGAGAAAGCTGCTGGTTCCAGTGGCAGTGACAACACTACTTTTAACGCGCTTGCGGTGGATATTGGCGATCAAGACCTACACCAGGTACGTGAGCTTGCCGGCAAACTTCCTGAAGGAAGTGCAGATGTTGAAACTGTGGCAATGGAGGTGCCGGAACGAGACGACTTATTTAACAGTCTGCGAAGAATGCGCGAATTCTTAAAGCTCGAATATCCCCGCTATTACTGGAATCCAAATTATGAGCCATGGCTGCCTTCAAATATCTCGCTACCCAAAGCGGGTGAGCGTTTTCAAAGATCGACAGCAAAAGCCATTTACGCAAAAAATTACTATGATGAACCACGTTTAATGCGCGATACGCTGAAGCGATTTACGGAGAGCGTTGACAATTTGCCAGGCCAGTCCGTGGTGGCAGTCGTATTTGGTTTGGGCGGTGGTACGGCTAGCGGAATCATGGTGGATATGGTGCGTCACCTTTCCAATGTTTGTTTTGGGAGACGTGCCCTGATTGTAGGGATAGCGATTGCGCCTTGCGAGGGTGATGACGCAGCGCATCAAGGGAGTCATTTATTTCCGGTATTGAATGAACTTGACTGCATGGGCGATGAGGAAAAGAACAAGGGTGTTGTCGCAGTTTGGGGCGATCTATACCGGAATCCGTTTACCGGTGGAGTCATCATCGTGCCACAAAAAGCGGTCTGGGACGCAACCCAAGACCTGGCAGTGACACACGAACGTATAGACCGCGAAGTCTCTTCGTTTCTAACGCGTAACAATGGAGTCGATCTTTGGGAAACGTTACGCATGCTGAATTGGGTGGGAGCGCCGCCCACGCAACACGCTGCAGCCCGTACGCCTTACGGAAACCGATGGGCGCATGTTCTTGGTTTTGCGGATATGGAGGGAGACATGGGGGCCAGCAACGATATGGCCGGTCGCTTGGGAATTCGCAACACGTATACACCTGAGTTTATCGAGATACGGGCGGCCAATCCGGAGGATGCAAAAGCAAGCAAGGCGGCGGCGGCCTTGGGCAAGGCATTTTCACCAATTGCGGAACCCGCCGTTGCGGCCTCCGCAGGCGCAAATCCGACCTCAGTGCAATTCGTCCTGCCATGCATAAACAAGTTGGATTTCGATTTGTTTTTTGATTCCCGTGAAGCCTACGATCAACATGAGTGGGAGCAAAAACTTGCCCGTCATGCGTGGTTACTTGACTTGGGTGTATTGCTTTGTGAGCCTGCGATTCGATTTAATGGAATGGCGGGAGAATGTTTGTGGGGCTGCGCCTGCTGGGTAGTGGTTCCTTACGACCAGATTCGTGGACCGGATATTGGAAAAGGCACGAAGACAGCCGTTGCCTGACGGCAACTTGCTTGAATGTAAAAAATGTAACGCAATCACAACACTTAAATAAGGAGCAAAAAGTACGATGTCGCTTGATTGGGCCCAAGTAATAAAGAGATATAAAAATGGTGCAGAAGTTCCGACAGTTGCGGGTGGTAAGACACTGACGGTAACCGGTTGTGATAATGAAGCCATATATATCGAAAATCCATTATGGAAGGCGCAACTGAGTCGAAAGAACTTGGAGAAAGGGGTTCAGCTTATTGAAGAGGGTTTGATCGATAAAGATCCGGGGCTATTCGTTGAAGACTATCGAGTTTATGTAACGGATGAACGTTCCACCTCTGCTGCCCATATTCTCTACGACCTGGGGTTTCTTGATGAAGACACGGGATTTACACCACGATGCTGAGTAAGAATACTTTCAGCTGCCAGTAAAACGGTCTTCAATAGCTTTAGGCAAGTTACTTATTCTAAAATAAGTACAAATAACATAACTAACTAGAAGAAGTATAGGAGGATTGGTAATGGCACAAAAATCAATGTATCACAGTGCAACCGGCGAACAGGCGCCACATTGCATACACGTGGTCGGCATAGGTCGAACCGGTGCTGGCTATGTGGATGGCATGTTACGCACAGGTGAAATCGAAGATATTTTGGAAGACCCACGCGCAACAGTTGCGGCATTGGTTGTCGATATTGGTGAAGACGACATGCTGCAAGCAAAGGATTATGCAGCTGGTTTGTGTGAGCGGCTAAGAGAGCGTGGTATTCCTGAGGAGCGTTTCCAGTTTGAAGCGGTTAACTTGGAAGTTCCGGAACGTGATGACCTGTTTAACTCTTTGAGAAGAATGCGTGAGTTCCTAAAGCTAGAGTATCCAAGATATTATTGGAACCCTAATTATGAGCCATGGCTGCCTTCAAACTTGAAGATGCCTGAAACTGGTGATCATATCCCACGTGCTGTAGCTAAGGCGATCTACGCCAAGGCTTATTACGATGGTGACCGCCCGATGGAAAAGGCATTACAAAGGTTTGTGGACCATATTGAAAAGGCGCAACTACCCTCCATCGTGCTGTCTTGTTTCAGCCTCAATGGTGGTACCGGTAGCGGAATCATGGTCGATCTTACCCGTCATTTGTCGTCGGTTAAGCTCGGTCGGCGTATTCCCGTCGTAGGTGTCGGACAGCTTCCCAATAGTGGTGACGGTGAGGCGATCAATCCGGCAATTTTCCCGACCCTAAATGAAATCGATTGCATGCTTGACGATGACAAGAACGCGGGGGTGTGTGCCGTGTGGGGTGATCTTTATAAGAGCCCATTTACCGGTGGCTTCATGGCCGTGAATACCGAGCACTCGTTCCAGCGATTGTCATCCTATACCCAAAATGACGATCGAAACCGCAACATAAATCCTGAGGTACGGCATCGAATTGCCAACGAGGTCACCAACAAATTTGCCCAGGATTCATTCATGCGTTTTGCTTGCAAAGAGGATGGCAAATTATTGTTTCGTGCATTGCGGCCTGCGGGATTTACCGGAGCGCCCCATGAAACGGTCAGTGGCAAGTCCCGCAACTGGACATTGTTTAACCTGTCCAAGTTTACTCATCCGGGTGTACAGGTACTGCCAGGTGAGGCCATTAGCAAGTGGCGCAAAGTGATGAGGGAGTGGGTTGATCATATTGATGATTACTCAGGTGTCAGCAAGGATTTCAGAACCGACTATGCGGAAGTGCATGTACATGCACCACGCGAAATCGGCTTTGACGAACTTGATGCCAGCCTCAAGGCTAAGCTTGAGTCGAACTTCCTGGTTTCTGGTGAGGATTCAACGATTCAAATTACCAATCACGAATTCTTCGACCACTTGACCTCTTATGCGGACATCATTTTGCCGGGTATGGCAAAAACCGATCTGGATATCTTCTGGAAGTCGCGCGATGCCTACGATACGCATGACTGGGAAGGTAAGCTACTGCTTCACTCATGGCTGCTTGACTTGGGTGTGATGATGTCTGAACCGGCTATTCGCTTCAACGGCATGGCAGGTGAGTGTTTGTGGGGTTGTGCTTGTTGGGTAGTGGTTCCATACGATCAAATGCGTGGTGATACACTGCCGCCTGAGAATCGCACATCGATTCTTGCAGAAGGTATTGACATGATGACAAAGACGGTGGTACCAACACCATAACTGCTGTTAGCAAAAATGAACGGCGAGGATTTCGATGATGAGTGAGGTTGTAACGCAAACGGATGAGCGTGTACCGGTTACCGTGGTAACTGGATTCCTGGGTTCAGGAAAGACCACACTTATAAATCGGATCCTCTCCGGGCAGCATGGCCGCAAGATTGCGGTTATTGTCAACGAATTTGGTGAAATCAGTATCGATGGTCAGTTGATTATACAAGATGGCCAGGAAGAATTGGTGGAATTTAACAACGGGTGCTTGTGTTGTACCGTGCGTGGAGACTTGATTGACACACTCGAGAAATTGCAACAGCGTTCCGAGCTTGACGCAATTTTAATTGAAACCACGGGTTTGGCAGATCCAGCACCGGTTGCTTCCACATTCTTTCTCGAAGACAAGCTAACTTCAAAGACACGACTCGACTCATTCATTGCCTTGGCGGATGCCGTCAACCTTGAGCAAAACCTTGCACAAAGTGAAGAGGCACAAGAGCAGATCGCGTTTGCGGATATCATCCTGTTAAATAAAACTGATCTCGTTTCCAGTGCGCAGCTGAAAGAAGTCGAACGCGTGATACGAAGATCTAATTCCTTTGCGAAAATCTACCACACCGAAAACAGCAACATCGATCTTGAAAAAGTGATCGGAGTAGGTGCTTTTGAACTGGGAGCAAAGTTAGAAGTGGATCCGACATTTCTGGATAACCTCGAGCATGAGCATGATCAGTCTGTGGGAACCTTCGTGTTACGCGAGGAACGACCCATCGACATGAATCGATTCATGATTTGGTTGAACGAAATGCTTCTTGAGCGTGGCGAAGACATGTATCGCACAAAGGGAATCTTTAACGCGCTAGGCTTTAAGGAACGCGTAGTGTTTCAAAGTGTACGCATGTTGACTTCGATGCAGCCTGAACGGCCCTGGAAACCTGGTGAAGAAAAATTTACCGAATACGTAATGATTGGTAAAAATCTTGACCGGGAGGAGTTCGCTGAAGGCTTTGCAGCTTGTGTGGTGCCAGGGAACTGAATGATTGAACCAGAACAACATGTAAGTCAAATTGTTAATCAAAGTAAAAACAATAATTGGTTAGACTAAACAGTATAGGAGAAATAAAAATGAGTGTAGCTAGAGAAGCAACGAGTCAATTGGCTTCGATTCAAACTGGAGCCATACCTTGGGCTATGGTGTATGCCGTTTCAGCAGCCATTCTTACCGGTGTGTTTATCATATCTGCAGTGGGCTTTGCGGGACCTGAAGTCATTCACAATGCAGCTCATGATGTTCGCCATGTGCTTTCATTCCCTTGCCACTAAATCTACTGCATAGGTAGTGGGAACCTTTGCTAGGGTGTTTTTGGCTACTGGCAGGTTGCAATAGCAGGTTTGTTAACTTGCCAGTGCCCGGCGGGTTTTGTGCTCAGGTGAGTGTGAAAGGAGGCAATTATGGCAATTAAAATAGGTGACCGGATTCCATCAGCTACATTCAAGTGGATGGGTCCAGACTCACCTCTTGATGTTCGTGACTGTACTAGTGAAGAAATCTTTACAGGAAAAACGGTAGCTGTATTTGGACTGCCAGGTGCCTACACACCTGTTTGCTCAGAACAGCACTTGCCAGGATTTGCAAATCATGCAGATCAACTGGCTGCAAAGGGTGTTGACACCATCGCATGCATATCTGCGAACGACCCGTTCGTGATGCAAGCATGGGCACAAGAACACAATGCCGATGACAAAATAATGATGTTCTGCGACCCTAAGGCCGAATTCGCAAAGTCGATAGGACTTAGCCTGGACCTTGCTGACTTTGGTTTGGGGGATCGTTCAGAGCGTTATTCAATGATAGTAGAAGACGGGGTGGTGAAAGCATTGAACGTAGAAGAGAGTATTCTTTCATGTGAAGTTAGTAGTGCAGATGCTTTACTTGAACATGTATAAGCATACTTAAGTTAAGTTTGTTTATCGCATATGGCGGGGTGAAAATTGCTGATGTTTTCAGACAAGAACAGTTCGCGCACGTTAATTGAAGACGTTGTCACTTCATGATTGTTGACATAGTAATGGAACAACACCGTGGCTGAATGGCGTAGCGTATCACCTCATCGAACCCTAGATGCATCCTTGGAGGCAACACAAGGCTCCAGCAAGCAGCCCTATAGCGAAGAACTTTTTTATGAGGTTCACATCTTTTGCTGTACTAACAAAAGACCTGCAACACATCGACGCGGTAGTTGTATTGCAAAGGGTTCACAAGAGTTATGTGACTATATGTGTCGGCGCTCAATGGCACTGGGTCTTCAAGGTATTCGGGTTAACCACTCGGGTTGCTTGAATCGATGTGAAATCGGACCCACGCTGGTAATTTATCCTGAAGGTACTTGGTATACGTACACCTGCGAAGCAGACGTTGATGAAATTTTAAAGAGTCATGTTATGAGAGGACAGCGTGTTGAGCGTTTGTTATTGCGCCCTGATCAGGGACCGCGTCATTAGGGGATGTTGATCTGCTATTCAATAAATTTCGATAAAAAGTTTTCATTGGGAATCAAATCGATTTATCACAAGGACACAATTTTATTAGGGAAAGTTTTAATTTAATAAAGAAAATACAAATGAGGAAGATAAACAATGGCAAATACTAAATCCGAAGTTACAAGTTCCGAACCAGTTCCACATAGTGTGAGTGTGGTAGGAATTGGGCGTAGTGGTGCGGGTTATGTGGATGGCTTGCTTCGCACTGGTGAGATTGAAGATGTCTTAATGGACCCCCGAGCCCGCGTAGCGGCCTTGGTAATAGATGTCGGTGACCATGATCTTATGCGCGTAAAAGGTTATGCAGCGGGTCTAAGTCAGCGCCTTGCGGAACAGGGTGTTCCTGCAGAACACTTTAGCTTTCAGTGCATTTCATTGGACATGCCTGAAACAGGACCGCATCTGTCAAGAGCGGAAGCCAAGGCTATATATTCCAAAGCGTACAATGATGAGCCACGTATTCTAGATACCGCTTTAACGGAATTTGCAAATCACGTCGAGCAATCTGAGCTACCTTCAAGAGTGATGGTTTGTTTTAATTTAGCTGGTGGTACAGGGAGTGGCATGGCTGCAGGTCTATCACGTCACTTAGCAAGCGATAAATTAACAAAACAAATTCCAGTCTTCGGTGTGGGGCAGTTACCGCATAGCGGAGATGGGGATCCCCCCGCTAGCTTGTTTGCGAGTCTGAATGAGTTTGACGGCATGACCAGAAGTCAAGGTGACGATCAAAGCAATCCATTTACAGGCGGGTTTTTTGTAGTCAATACTGAACATTCCTGGCAGCGGCTTACGTCCTACACCGAGACCGGTGTACAGGCAGTGCGCGACCGTTTCCGCCAAGAAGTCACTAACAAGTTTTGCCAGGACTGTTTTATGCGTTTAGCAGTTCGGGATTCCGGTACAGAACTGACAGGTGCATTACAAGCTGCAGAAGAAAGTAATAAAGCTGGAAAATGGATGTTTTACAATTTAGCAAAATTTACCCATCCTGGGGTACAGGTACTGCCTGGTGAAGCATTAAGCAAATGGCGAAAGGTGATTGAGCAGTGGATTGATCATCTCGATGATTTTTCAGGTTTGAGTAAGAGCTTCCGGTCGAATTATGCAGATGTACACATACACGCACCTAGGGAAATCAGTCTTGATCGGATAAATAAAAAGATGGAACAAAGGCTAAAAGACAGCTTTCTTTCCGCAGAAGATTCAAGTATTCAGATAGACAACCATGAATTCTTTGATCATCTCACTTCCTATGCCGATATCGTTTTGCCTGGCTTGGCGTGTACCGACCTTGATTGTTATGCGAATGCGCAGTCTGCGTATGGCAAGCTGAATAAAAAAGAACAAAAGATGTGCCAATAGTGGGCATTGAGCATGGAGTTATAGTGCTAGATTAAGCACAAGCTTCATCTATATATCTTGGCCGGTACAGTCTTTGGATTCGGCTCTTTGTGAGCACGTACAAAGAGTCGACTCTTGGTTTGAATTTGGATAATCTGCAAACAGGCAAATTTTCCTTATGTATTTTTACTTAGATGCTGTACCACCATGTAACTGATATCTGCATGTAAGCCTAGATATTCAGCTGAACGATTCGGTCCAAGAAGGCGTTCGACATCATTGGCAAGAATAAGCTGTTTAGGCTTTGCATCAGCTGTTGCGAAGATGGGTCCGATTTTTCCCAGCAACTCAGTGTGAGTCGGTTTTTGTTCCAGTAGCTTCAAAATGAATTGGTAGCTTTTCTGGTTTACAGGTGTTACATCCCTGGCAAGCAACGGCGCATATTGTTCTAACAAATATTTCAGCCTTTCTGTTTCGTCCGGTATATATTTTTCTTCGAAGTTAAGCACGAAAATCAATAATGGCTAAATTTGTTTCTTGATAGTTTAAAATTCTGTACGGTGCAGTGATTGTTATTTGTACGACGATCTTACTAGAGTAAAGCGAGCTTAAATGCAGGGCATGAAGCGGTTGTAACAACTTTGAAAATGACCCATATCATAGTTGATTGAAATAAATGACCCTGTTGTTGAAGTGTATTGCAGTGGCAAGATTGACTTAATTAGGGTTCCTGCAAAGCTCAAGCATGCTTTAATGATATTCCCGCCTTGTCAATGCCCTGAGTTCATCTATATCTTTATCGTCAAGCAAGCTGGTCAAAGCCTTCTGCAGAAGTTTTTGAATGCGTTTGTGTCTATGTTCCGTTTCCTTGGTTTTGAAATCGATTATTTCGCCCATGTGGTAATGTTTTGTTTAAATTAATCTGTTCGCTGACTTACTTCTGAAGCGCAAGCTTGTTTCACGTGCAATGTTTGGGTGCCTCAGATTTGCCAAAGTCCCGATCGTTTGAGTCAGGCCTGCAGTCATGGCCGACTCTTCCCTTAGGCAATAATAAGCCATTTCCAGCTTTGTTGCCTGTTTGCTGTAATCGTGCTAGGGCGTGTTAACACTAACGTAACGCATCGACGATGAGCGCGAAGACAATGAATCCGAGGAATACCACGTCGAGTTTCTCGAATCGCGAGAAGACACGACGGAACCCCTTCAATCGACGGAATAACCGCTCGATTTCATTGCGCCGCTTGTACATCTCACGGTCGTATTCCCAAGGCTCGACCCGCGTTCGCAATGGCGGTACCACTGGCTCATACCCCAGCGCCAAGGCCAGTTGTCGAGTCTCGTTGCCTTCGTACGCGCGGTCCATGATCAGTGAGGGAGTATCGTGCTGCTGACCAAGGCGATTCAGCAACTTACGCCCTTCCGGGGCATCGTGGGCTTGTCCCGGCGAGAGCGAGAACGTGATGGCGGTTCGAGCATCTGCGGCAACCATATGAATCTTGGTGGTCCAGCCGCCGCGAGAGCGGCCGATGGATTGGGGGCCGTTTTTTTTAGCGCCCCCGTCCCATCGGGATGCACCTTCACAATAGTGCTGTCCATCGACATCGCCTCGAGTTTGATGCGCACGATCTGTTCTCGCTGCAGATGCTCGAATACTCGGTCGAGCACTCCGTTCTTCGACCAACGGTTCATTCGGGTATAGATGGTGTGCCAGTTGCCAAACCGTGTAGGTAACCCTCGCCATTTGCAGCCCTGTTCGGCGACATACAGTATGGCGTTGAGTACTTGGCGGTTCGAAAGGCTGACGTTGCCGCGCTGCACCGGGAGATGTAGCGCGATGCGTTCGTATTGGGCTTGGGTCAGTTCCATCCTTGGAGGATACCATAACTGTGCCCATTAGTGTTAACACGCCCTAGTCCAAGCAATAATAATGGAATGGTATGCTTTTCCCAAATCCGGCTTCAATGAGCGACAATAGATTTTCCATGTATATTAACAGAGGGCAAGTTATGACGTTGTTAACAGCAACTGCAAATTGGCCCACTTATGCTATAGAGTTGCAATCGCGACGTGGGTCTTGCTGATACCGCTGCTGGGTCCAGTAAGCAGCAAACTCCTGTTTCCAGCACACCTCAGGATGTACCTGTCAGGTCTGGCCTCGTGCCGGATTGTGACCGGGCACTTATCAGGCCTGGACGCTGAAGGACTAGGGTTTCAGTGCTTGCGGAGATTTCTTTCCGCTTTGGCACATTATGTCAGTAATTAGAGTAATAAAGCCTGCTGGATGGGCACTATAGGGTGCTGCACGACGAGGTGGAACTGTGGTCCATAGCCTGTATGCAACGCAAAAGCTGAACTGGAATCATTTGCTTGTCGAGCTAATCGATGTGCCCTCCAAACAGGAAACTCGAATGCAATTCCCTCTTGTACGGATTTACCTATATAATAGGATGTCCTGCATATAATACGATGTATAATTTTAGGAATGGGAGCATAGGCAGTAGGCTATTAATCTTAATTAAAAAAGTTTGTATTTCTCAATTAACACGTCGATTGATAATCAGTATTTTAAAAATGAAAAGTAAGACTATAAATTGACTAGGAGGGTAAGTTATGTATCACGGTGATATATCAAGTAGTAAAGATACAGCAGGTGTTGCTGTAGTAAATTACAAAATGCCTCGTATGCATACTAAATCAGAGGTCCTTGACAATGCGCGCAATATTGCAAGCATGATTGAAGGTATGAAAGTTGGGTTACCTGGAATGGATCTTGTCATTTTCCCAGAGTACAGCACGCACGGGATCATGTATGACGAGAAAGAGATGTATGAAACAGCATCAAGTTGCCCAGGCGAAGAAACCGAGATTTTTGCAGAAGCATGCCGCAATTCAAAAGTTTGGGGCGTGTTTTCACTTACAGGTGAACGGCATGAGGAACATCCTAATAAAGCGCCTTATAACACACTGATACTCATGAATGATCAGGGTGAAATTGTGCAAAAGTACCGCAAGATCATGCCATGGGTGCCAATCGAGGGTTGGTATCCGGGTAATTGCACCTATGTTTCAGATGGTCCAAAAGGATTGAAAATTAGTTTAATCATTTGTGATGATGGGAATTATCCTGAGATCTGGCGTGACTGTGCAATGAAAGGTGCTGAACTCATTGTTCGTTGTCAGGGTTATATGTACCCATCAAAAGAGCAGCAAGTTATGGTGGCAAAAGCAATGGCATGGATGAACAATTGCTACGTAGCTGTCGCAAATGCTACGGGTTTTGACGGGGTATACTCATACTTTGGCTATTCGTCCATCATTGGGTTCGACGGTCGTACTTTAGGTGCGTGTGCGGAAGAGGAGATGGGTGTCCAATATGCAAATCTATCGACATCCCTTATTCGTGACGCACGTAAGAATCAGCAGTCACAAAATCATTTGTTCAAGCTCTTGCATCGTGGATACACGGGTATGATCAATTCAGGAGACGGGGACAAGGGAGCTGCTGAATGCCCTTATGACTTCTATAAGAAGTGGGTAACTGACCCCGATGCGGCACGTGAAATGGTGGAATCAATCACCAGAACCACGGTTGGAACAGAAGAATGTGAAATTGAGGGTATTCCCAACCCTAAAACGCATCGTTAATTCTGCCGTTGAAATAAAGGCGGAGGCATTTTTTATGTCTTCGCCTTGCTTTTCTATTGATAGAGGTTACATTTTGCGATGAGCTTTACATTGTAAACTGCTAAGAAAATGAGTCTTGATAGCTATTCAATTTCCCAAGAGCCGTATTACTCTCCGACGCATAATGAGATTCAACTGTTTGAGGCTGCGTACGCCAATCGCATGCCGATGATGCTGAAGGGTCCAACAGGCTGTGGCAAAACTCGTTTTGTAGAATATATAGCCTGGAAGCTTAAAAAACCATTGATTACGGTATCTTGCCATGAAGATATGACTGCTTCAGATCTTGTAGGTCGTTATTTGCTTGATGCAGAGGGAACAATTTGGCATGACGGTCCTTTGACTATAGCCGTTCGCTATGGTGCAATTTGTTATCTGGATGAAATTGTTGAAGCCAGACAGGATACTAGTGTTGTTATTCATTCATTAACGGATGACCGGCGCATACTTTCCTTAGAAAAGAAAAATGAAGTTGTAAAAGCGCACCAGGATTTTCAGATGGTCATTTCCTATAAC
Source organism: Gammaproteobacteria bacterium (assembly GCA_965205275.1). Taxonomy (GTDB): domain Bacteria; phylum Pseudomonadota; class Gammaproteobacteria; order UBA4575; family UBA4575; genus WTFY01. Next base: position 928,629 of record OZ242168.1, on the reverse strand, counting down.
CCTGGTTATCAAAGTGTATTAAAGGATTTAAAAGAATCAACAAAACAAAGATTTGGGGCCATTGATTTTGGTTATCCCAAACCTGAAGATGAAGCGAAAATAATTGCACATGAATCCGGTGTTGATAATAAAATAGCTGCCAAACTCGTATACATATCAGAACGCTCCAGAAACTTGAAAGGGCATGGTCTGGATGAGGGGGCATCTACACGAATGTTAATATACGCTGCTCAATTAATGGTACAGGGTGTCTCGCTAGCAGAAGCGTGTGAAGTCGCCCTGGTTTTACCCATTACGGATGATCATGATATTCGTAATGCGTTGAGTTCAGCGATCACTGCCTGCGCATGAGGTGAGTTTTGGTTGCGTCCGTGACGCGAGGAAAATACGTAGTCCAGCCACAAAGTCAAGAGCCTGGTAATCCTGACGAAAGGCTAGTGTATCTAATTGATAAAGGCCAGGCTCTTTTCCCAAACCAGTATCAAGCTCTTTGGGAACGCGCATGCAATAAACTCGCGCATGCCGGTTATGGCGCATTGATACCCCTGTCCTATGCCCGTCATTCACCTGAACTTGTACATATATTGAATCCTGAAGCTGCAATTAATCTAGCGTCATCTGTTTCGCTTGCCGCTATAAAAGTAAATCGTGCCGCAGCGGAGTTATTACCAAAAGCTGCAGTAGTTGCAGCAGGTGAACTGAAATCTTCCCATGCATTCTCTTCCTGGGTAACTACTATCGAAGAGTTGATTCATCATGCTCCGGAGTCTTCCCTTGCGGTGCTGGAGCGTACGCAAAAAATTGTTTCTGCATTAACGCCGGATCAATTCAGATCATGGGTGCTGGCAGGCCTGCGTTCGACCGGTGATGATACATTGCGCCAAATCAAATATTTCTCATTTACAGACCCTGAATCGGAAAAATGGTTTCTGCATGAATCCGGTGATATCGTTTTTACCAGTCTGGACCGACGATTAAAGCTCTATTTAATTTCACTATGGAATTTACGCCCACCCATACGTGACCTGTCGGCTTCAACGTCCCCGCTGTCGCTACGGCGAATCTCGATCACCAACGGCGTTGTACAGATGCCCGAAGTATTTCCAGGATTTCATAATGAGCAGGCAGAAAATATATTTCGAGCGGGGCTTGCCCATGCAGGTGCGCACTTGATGTATTCAACCAAGAAGTTTTCATTAGGAGAACTCAAGCCAATACAGGTCGCATTGGTGTCACTGCTTGAAGATGCTCGAGTAGAAAATTTGGCTATACAGGCCTTTCCAGGTTTGCGAGAGTTGTGGTTGCCCTTTCATGTTGCTAAATCGAGTGGCCCAAAGCTGGTTCCATTGTTGCTGACTCGGCTTGCTCGTGCATTGATTGATTCAGAATATAAGGATAGGGATGGCTGGGTACAAAAAGGTCGGGATATGTTTTTTGATGCGCAAAATGATATGACTGATCCCGCCATGTGTCGAAAGATCGGGATACTTTTAGGTAACGACTTAGGGCAGTTGCGCGCGCAGTTCAACGCAAAAACGTATGTTGTAGAACCACCCTATCGTGACGATAACATGGGCTTATGGGATTTTGGTGACCATCAAGGTCAAGAAGAAGGAAATGACGGAATCTTCATCGAAGCCATGCGTACCGATCAACAGGAAAGCAGGGACGATTCTTCAAGCGATCAAGATAGCGAGGAAAGTGATGATCAAGATGAACAACAATATTCTGCAAGAGAAAGTTCAAATTCTGAACACAGAGAATCTGAAGTGGCTGTTCGTTACCCTGAATATGATTACCTGACTGGCGCAGAGCGGCCTAATTGGACCTGCGCGGTAGAGTACTTCCCGGATTTTGGGGATGCTTACAAAATAGACCGAATTTTGGAGCGGCACAATAATCTTGTTAATCGAATAACAAACTTAATACAATCAGCAAAAGTAAGTTTACCAGAACGGCTGCATCACCAGAGTGTCGGAGAATCTCTCGATCTGGATGCTTGTATCAATGCAGTGATAAGCAGAAGGATGGGAGAAACACCTGACCCTAGAATTTATAGTACTACAGAGCGTAAACATCGTGATCTTTCAGTATTAGTATTGTTGGATATTTCTAATTCAACCAATGACAAGGTGCAAACAGCAAAGACGTCGGTATTGGAACTTGAGCTTCAGGCAACGGGTTTACTAGCATATGCAATGTCTGAGCTAGGCGATCCTTTTGCGATTGCTGCATTTTGCTCGGATGGCAAGGAGGACGTTCATTATTATCGAATTAAAAACTTTGACTCTCCTTATGATTCTTCTGCGCGTGCATATCTGGCAGGCTTGCATGGAAAGCTTTCTACACGAATAGGTACTGCAATGAGGCATGCAACCAAAGATTTGATCGCTCAGCGCACACACCGGAGACTGTTGCTTGTTGTTTCAGATGGCGAGCCTTCAGATATAGATGTAGAAGATCAGCAATATTTGGTTGAAGATGCGCGAAAAGTAGTGCAGTCAATTTCGCGACTAGGTATTGATACATTCTGCGTTGGACTTGATGGAAGTGGCGATAGTTATTTGCACAAAATATTCGGTAGAAAGAATGTAGCAGTAATTGACAGGTTAGAGCGTTTGCCTGAACACATGCCAATGCTTTATTTCCGATTAACAGCGTAATATAAGAAGTATTACCAGAATATAAAATAAATACGGAGAGAGACGCTATGTCTGAGAATAAAATCTATCCAGTGCCCAGCTCAGTAGCAGCTGTTTCCCATATTGACAAAGCCAAATACGATTCGATGTATCAGCAGTCTATTGAAGATCCTGCTGGTTTTTGGGCGGACCAGGCGGAAGAGTTTGTTACTTGGTACAAGAAATGGGATCGGGTGCTGGATTGGGATTATCGAAAAGGTCATATTCGCTGGTTTGAAGGAGCCAGCTTAAACGTTGCCTATAATTGCATCGATCGTCATTTGGAAAGTCGGGGTGATCAAACTGCAATTATCTGGGAAGGAGATGCCCCGCAAGATGATAAACACATCACATATAGGGAACTGCATAAAGAAGTCTGTAAATTTTCCAATGTTTTAAAATCGCATGGTGTCAGGAAAGGCGATCGTGTATGCATTTACATGCCGATGGTTCCAGAGGCTGCATTTGCCATGCTTGCCTGCGCGCGAATTGGTGCGGTGCATTCGGTTGTATTTGGCGGATTTTCGCCGGACTCGTTGCGTGACCGTATTCTTGATTCAGATTGCCGGACTGTTATTACTGCAGATGAAGGCGTACGTGGCGGTAAGAAAGTTCCGTTAAAAACCAGTACTGATACTGCACTACAAGAATGCCCCAATGTAAGTACTGTTGTTGTCATTAAACGGACGGGTGGAGATATTAACTGGGATGCAGCACGCGATTGCTGGTATCACCAGGAGATGCAGTCTGCGAGTGATGATTGTCCTGCAGAACCTATGGATGCTGAAGATCCGTTATTCATTTTATATACATCTGGCTCAACGGGTAAGCCCAAAGGCGTGTTACACACTACAGGCGGTTACCTTTTGCATGCTGCCATCACACATAAGTATGTTTTTGATTACCGCGATGGAGAGGTGTTTTGGTGTACCGCAGATGTGGGTTGGGTGACAGGGCATACCTATATAATTTATGGGCCATTATGTAACGGCGCGATCAGCTTGATGTTTGAAGGCGTACCAAACTACCCGGATGGCAGTCGTTTTTGGCAAGTGTGTGATAAGCATAATGTTGCAAGTCTTTACACTGCGCCTACCGCGATACGTGCATTAATGAGTTTGGGCGATAGCCTGGTTAAAAAAACCAGCCGGAAAAGTCTGCGTTTATTAGCTACAGTCGGTGAGCCGATTAATCCTGAGGCATGGGAGTGGTATTACCATGTTGTAGGGGATAGCCGGTGTCCGGTAATTGATACGTGGTGGCAAACGGAGACAGGTGGACATTTAATTACACCACTACCCGGGGCAACGGATTTAAAGCCAGGTTCTGCCAGCAAACCTTTTTTTGGTATACAACCTGCGATTGTCGATGAAAATGGTAAGGAGCTTGAAGGAGAATGTCAGGGTAATTTAGTCATGAAACATCCATGGCCTGGCCAAATGCGCAGTGTGTACGGTGATCATCAGCGTTTTATCGACACGTACTTTTCACAATGTCCCGGCAAGTATTTTAGTGGCGATGGTTGCAGGCGTGATGCGGATGGATATTACTGGATTACTGGTCGTGTCGATGATGTTCTGAATATATCGGGTCACCGTTTGGGCACTGCAGAAGTGGAGAGCGCCCTGGTACTTCATCCGGCTATAGCGGAAGCGGCAGTGGTTGGATATCCGCACGAGATAAAGGGGCAGGGTATTTATGCCTATGTCACACCCATGCTGGATGTCACAGCAAGCGACGAGCTGAAAGATGAGCTTGTACAGTTGGTACGCAAGGAAATTGGTGCTTTTGCAAAACCGGATATTATTCAGTGGGCCCCGGGTTTGCCAAAAACCCGCTCAGGCAAAATCATGCGTCGTATACTGAGAAAGATTGCTGAAAATGAGATTGATAGTTTAGGTGATACGTCTACTTTAGCAGATCCCTCGGTGGTCGATAACCTCATTGCAAATAGCAAAAATACATAACGCCGGAGGCTGTATGTCAAACTGGAGTTCGCTGGACATAACGGCTTTCATGTAACAGGGTAATCATGAAACCGGCGCTGCTTCTTGTCGATATACAAAATGATTATTTCCTGGGTGGGAATATGGAATTGGTCAATATGGACGGTGCCAGTACAAATGCAAGGGTACTTCTGGACAAGTTTCGTTACCAGGGGTTACCTGCTTTTCATATTCAGCATACTTTTCTTAGCAGCAGTGCCGGTTTTTTTCTGCCTGATACAGAAGGTGCTGAAATTCATGACAGTGTGGGCCCGTTACCGAGCGAAACGGTCATACACAAGCACTATCCGAACAGTTTTCGTGAAACGGATTTACTTGAGCAGTTAAGGCAAAAAGAGATTGTGGACCTGGTAATCTGTGGTGCCATGAGCCATATGTGTGTCGAGGCAACCACATGTGCGGCTTCAGACTACGGGTTTAAATGTACCGTCGTACAGGATGCTTGTGCAACGTGTGATGCCGAATTTCAGGGGAAAACTGTATCCGCTGAGGACGTACACTGTACTGCCATGTCTGCACTGGCTTTTGCCTATGCCAACGTTGTGAATATCAAGCAGTTGGTCTGAGAGAACGCCTGTCCGCGGGTTCCATGATCATTTGAATTCCTCGCGCCGCTGTCTGGACTCACGCAACTGTGCTTTCCGGGCCTGGATACGGGCTTTTGAACTCGAGTCGATGCCAGGTGATCGCAGCGCCAACTGTATCTGCTCCATGGCGGTTCCATATTGTCCATGTGCGGCATAATAATCTCCTAGGGACTCGTGACTGCGCCATGGCATCCCGGCTATGCTTGCTGCCTTGGCTTTCAGTTTGTCGATGGCAGGGTTTTTCTGGTACATGCTGCTTAACTGATCAAGTTTCCCCAAAGCCAGCTGAGCCTGATCCTCTTTAATCAAGCTCGTGGCCAGATAATACGTAACCGGTAAATTTCCGGGGTATATTTTATCCAGGGACTCCAATGATGCTCGTGCGATGCCTGTCTGTCCCATTGCAATATTGATTTGGGCACTGGCAAGTTTGATTGTCAGCTCATTGTCTGGGTTGACCTCTATTTTTTCCAGATGCTGGAATGCCTGCTTATGCCTGCCTCCACGACTTAGGGCAAGCGCATAGGTGTAGTGTTCGGTATCGGTAAGTCCGTTTGGCGACTTGCTTTTTTCTCTATAGTAGTCAATGAGTTCAATAGGGTTTTTGCTGATTGCAAGGGTGCGTGCCCTGGCGTAATCGAAGTGGAGGCTGTTTGAGGTATATGGACCACTGTATTGCCTGGCCCGCGTTTCAGATTCACTCATGCGATCCAGGGTGAGTGGATGGGAACTTAGAAATTCAGGTATCTGTCCGCGATTTGATTGAGTATGTTTGTGCAGTCGTTTAAAGAAAATCGGCATACCGTTCGGGTCAATGCCTGCGCCGGCTAGAAGGTGCATGCCGATGCGATCGGCTTCCTGTTCAAAACTGCGGGAATAGGCAAGCTTCGCCTGGTGAATGCCTGCCTGGGAAGTCATGAGTGCCGCCTGTCCAAGGTCAATGTTATAGACGGATGCAAGTATGGCGCCCAGAAGTGTCAATGCTGAAATTACGCTGAAGGATTTTGCATTTTCAAAATTACGCGCGATATGGCGTTGTGTCACATGGGCAATTTCATGTGCCAATACACTTGCTAACTCACTTTCCTCCTGGGCTAATGTGAGCAGGCCGCTGTGGATGGCTATAATGCCGCCGGGCAGCGCAAAGGCATTGACACTGGGGTTGAGCACTAGAAGAAATGTAAAAGGAAAATTGGAATTCAGGCCACCTGAAATAATGCGAGTACCAAGCGCATGCACATATTGAGAAAGCTCAGGGTCATTGGAGATGGGCAGCCGTCTTCGTACTTCAGTAATCAGTATGCGACCGAGTTCAACTTCCTTGGCAGGGCTCAGTTCCGCACTGGCAGGACTCCCTATATTTGGCAAATCACCCTGGGCCAGTGAGATATGAGGCAGGGTGGTGAATACTAGACAGAGTAACAGGTGCGCAAAATATGTGAACCGCGTGCAGGACACGCAGGGGCTGAATGTATGCTTTGACATGGGTAATGCTGGCTCGTTTACAGCATTGTAGCGGTTCGAAAATTTAAAAGTGGATAAAACTTTACTACAATCACTACTATTAAAGTATTATGATATTATAATATGTCTTGTGGTTTTGGCGCTGGTTGCTTGGAACTGCGGGCTTTTATGTGATGAATTTTTAAGGAGTTGTGTTGATGGCCGAATTTGACCAAGAATTAGATGCTTGTGGACTTAATTGCCCCCTTCCGATTTTACGGGCAAAGAAGGCTTTATCTGGTATGGATTCAGGTAAAGTGTTGCACATTATTGCTACTGATCCAGGTTCAGTGAAAGACTTCGAGGCTTTTTCGAAGCAAACGGGCAATGAGCTTCTGAATTCAAATGAAGATGGCGGAAAGTTTTATTTTCATATAAAAAAGAAGTAATTACAGCAATGAAAGCATTGATTTCCTGAACGCCACCGGATAGTCCTGCTTAACTGTATTTTGTGTTGGTGAGCGCGTGCGTTCACGCCTGCCTGGTATGAATGATCTTCACGGATGTGTTTCTGCAGATAAAAATCCGGACTTTTTATATTGCTCATGCGACATATTATTTCAATATTGCTGGAAAATGAGGCAGGTGCCCTGTCAAGAGTCTCGGGGTTATTTTCGGCACGTGGTTACAATATTGAATCTCTGACTGTGGCACCTACCAATGATGCAGCGATTTCCCGTATTACGGTGGTTACAGATGGAAGCGACGAAGTCATCGAACAGATTGAAAAGCAGCTTAATAAGCTGGTTGATGTTGTCAAAGTACTTGATTTGACAGCGGATGAGCACATTGAGCGGGAAATTGCCTTATTAAAACTATACAGTTCAAAAGCTTATCAATCTGCTTTGGATGTCCTGATCCATGAATATGGAGGCAAGGTGGTAGATCGCACTGACAATACGGTGCTGGTTGAAATCACAGGCATTGGTGAGAAGCTGGACCGTGCCATACACTCTGTTCCGGATGATGCCATCCATGAGTTTGTTCGCTCCGGTGCACTGGGAATTGCGACAGGTAGTGGTAGTGTCGTTTTAAAATCGGAGTCCGTATAACGCCGGATGTGAAAAAAGGAGGAATGTGCATGAATATTTATTACGACAAAGATGTTGACCTTTCGGTAATACAGGGCAAGCGCGTTGCAATCATAGGCTATGGCTCCCAAGGACATGCACATGCAAATAATCTGCAGGATTCCGGTGTCACGGTTTCGGTGGGGTTGCGTGAAGGTTCTTCGTCTTTTGCAAAAGCGAGCCATGCAGGAGTCAATGCCGTATCGATAGAAGATGCAGTGAAAGGGGCGGATGTCGTCACGGTTCTGGCACCGGACGAGCACCAGAGTCAATTGTATAAAGAAAGCATTGAACCGAATATCCGCCAGGGTGCAACGCTTGCCTTTGCACATGGATTCAATATCCATTTTAAAGGGATCATTCCACGCGAAGACCTGGACGTTATCATGATTGCACCGAAAGGCCCGGGCCACTTGGTGCGCTCTACGTATACCCAGAAAGGTGGCGTACCTACCCTGATTGCGGTTTTTCAGGATGCTTCAGGCAGTGCTAAAAGTACTGCTCTGTCCTATGCTTCGGCAAATGGAGGCGGGCGTGCCGGGATTATTGAAACCACATTCAGGGAAGAAACCGAAACAGATTTATTCGGCGAGCAGGCGGTATTGTGCGGGGGTGCCACAGCACTTGTGGAGGCTGGTTTTGAAACACTGGTCGAGGCCGGTTATGCGCCTGAAATGGCATATTTTGAATGCCTGCACGAGTTGAAGCTGATCGTTGATTTGATGTATGAAGGGGGTATAGCCAATATGCGTTACTCTATTTCGAATACTGCCGAATACGGTGATTTGACACGTGGACCCAGGATTATCAACGCAGATACCAAGGCGGAAATGAAACGCATACTTGCCGAAGTTCAGTCAGGTGAATTTGCACAGGAATTTATCCAGGAAAATCAATCCGGTGCCGTCAGCCTGCAAAGGTTGCGGGAACGTGGACGTCAGCACCCGATAGAGAAGGTGGGTGCAAAGCTGCGTGATATGATGCCTTGGATCAAATCTAACAAGGTAGTAGATCAAACCATAAATTAACGCCTGTCGTTCGCATAACATATTCATGTTATGACCGGTCAAGATGATACCTATTGCTAGAGAAGTACGGCTTGTCTTGCTGGTTATAGGCGTGGCAATTGCAGTGGCCCATTACCAGTATGGACCCTTTTTGATATGGCCTGCATGGCTGGTATTTGCTTTCCTGCTATTTCTGTCTCGTGATTTCAGGCGTACGATTCCGGCCATACCTTTAGCCGTCGTGAGCCCTGTTGATGGATATGTGGTCAATGTCACCGATACAGTGCATGATCCGTACTTGAAACGTGCTGCACAATCCATTTGTTTGCGTCAGTCATTGCTTGGTGAATTTAATGTACATAGCCCCATAGAAGGCAAGGTGCAGAATCTGTGGGTACGTTCACTCGCACGGCCTGCCAAGTCGGAACTGGCAGTCTGGATGCAGACCGACGAACAGGATGATGCAATAATGGTTATAAATCTGAATTCGATACTGCGTCACGCCAGTTGCGATATCAGTGCCGGTGAGAAACTGGGACAAGGGCAGCGCTGTGGATTTGCAGCGCTTACTTGTGAGGTGATGGTTTATCTGCCTTTATCCTCCCATATTGGTGTCATGGCAGGGCAATCGATTCGTGCAGGGAGTGATAAACTGGCTGAATTCGTTCATGAAACCGGGGCATAATCTGTATACCTATGAACAGTCCTGAAAAAAAATTGCGCAAGGGCATTTATCTGTTACCAAATCTGTTTACTACCGGCGCCTTGTTCGCCGGATTTTATGCCATCGTTGCTGCCACCACGGATCAGTTTGGTCAGGCAGCTATCGCAATCATGGTAGCGATGTTTCTGGATTTTTTTGATGGAAGGATTGCACGCCTGACCCACACTACCAGCAAATTTGGCGCACAATATGACAGCATTTCAGACATGGTATCTTTTGGTGTAGCGCCAGCACTGGTGGTATATGAATGGGCACTCGTTCATTTTAGTGGTTTCCCCTGGATCTGGTCAAAACTGGGCTGGCTGGCGGCATTTTTCTATACGGCAGCGGCTGCACTTCGCCTGGCCAGATTCAACGCTCGTGTCACAGTGATCAGTAAACGCTATTTTCAGGGGTTGCCAAGCCCGGCTGCTGCGGCCGCGCTGGTGGGATTCATCTGGGTCTGTCATGACATGCAACTCTCACGCGAGGATTTTGCAATCGCTGCACTCATATTTACTGTTCTTCTGGGCGCACTTATGGTCAGCAATTTCACGTATTACAGCTTCAAGGATATTAATCTTGCTGATCGTATCCCCTATATTGTCATGCTGGCAGTTGTCCTCGGGTTTATTCTGGTGTCCATAGACCCGCCAAAGCTGGTGTTTACCCTGTTTGCTGTCTATGCATTATCAGGGCCTGTAATTTACCTTGTGCGTCTTAAGCGCAAACGTAAACGCAGTACACGCACTACGGTAAATATGGAAAACCGGACGTAATGTCCTGATCCTGGTTTGAGTCAAAAAAAGACGATCCTGTGGTGTCATTTCTGTAAAGGTTCAGATACCTATGGCACTTTTCAGTGATCGTGAGCAAGGGATCTGAATGAGGGGGTGCAGAGGGAGGCGTGGCCTCTCTCTGCACCGGATCGGGTATCCTCCAGTGAACCAACCACAGCCACTGGAACAGGAGACCCGAGCATGGACATTAAATCCCTTCGTATTCGATCATACAAGAGCTTCAAGGTCGACGAACACGTACCCGAGGCGGCGGGTGAGCGCTACCGCAGGTTGCAGGCGTACCAGCGCTTGCGTGCGGCGGGCTGCAGCGAGGCCGGCGCCCTGGAGCAGCTGGAGATCAGCCGGCGCACCCTGTACCGCTGGAAGGCCGTCCTGGCCGCAGGCGGTGTGCACGCCCTGGCGCCGCATTCGAGCCGCCCGCGGCGGCACCGGTGTCCGGCCTATACGCCGCAGGACGTGAGGGCGGTGCTGGCCCTGCGCCGCAAGTACCCGTTTATGGGCAAGGCGCGCCTGCAGGTCCTGCTGGGGCGCGAGGGCGTGGCACTGAGTGTGTCGAGCGTCGGGCGCATCCTCAGCCGGGCGCTGGCCCGCGGTGTGATCCGGCCCGCCGCGTTCTGCGAAGGCAGGCATGCGCCGAAGCGCCCGCGCCGCTTCGCCCGCTGGGCACGGCGCTGGAAGTACGGCGCGAAGGCGCGTACCCCGGGCGAGCTGATGCAGATCGACCACATGACCTATGTGCGAGACGGCGACACCGTCAAGGAGTTCCGCGCCGTGTGCCCGGTGTCGAAGTTCATGGTCACGCGCGCCTGCTCACGGGCCACTGCCGGGCACGCCCGGCGCTTCCTGCACGAACTGCTGGCGGCCCTGCCGTTCCCGCTCGTCTCCATCCAGGTCGACGGCGGCAGCGAGTTCATGGCCGGCTTCGAGGCGTCCTGTGAAGCGCTGCACATCCCGCTGCATGTGTTGCCGCCCAAGCATCCCCAGTACAACGGCTGTGTGGAACGCGCCAACCGCGCTGCCCGCATCGAGTTCTGGGGACGCTACGATGGCCCCCTGAGCATCGACCCGGTGCAGGCCGCCCTCGCCGGCTATGAGTTCTTCTACAACTATGAACGCCCCACGCAGCACTCGACTGGAAAACGCCCAACGAGTACCTTGTCACCCTGGAGGCCGCCTGATCCCACAGTGCCATAGGTACTGAACCCATACAATTTCTGGAAAAATTTTATTTTGTGGGGTATATTGGCAGTATGAAAGCGGTATTCACACAAACCGGACAGGTAACGATCGCAGTACCCGGGTGGGCTGTTGTTTTTGCTGCATCTCTCCTTTCAGTGTTCTTGCTGCCGCAGTAGCGGCACGATCTGTACCTGGCGAGGCTAAACGCATGTTCTATTCATTCAACCAGGGGTCTTTATACGAGACCTAAACTCGTGAAATTTTTTACTGGAGCATAGTTTCATGGCTACCGGCGATAAATTAATAATTTTTGATACGACCCTGCGGGACGGGGAACAAAGCCCCGGGGCTTCCATGACCTGTGATGAGAAAATTCGCATTGCAAAATCATTGGAGCGCATGAGAGTAGATATCATTGAGGTGGGTTTCCCGATGGCAAGTGTTGGGGACTTTGAAGCGGTACGGGCGGTAGCCAGTGTGGTCAAGGGCAGCACGGTATGTGGTTTGGCGCGTGCCCTCAAAGGGGATATCGAGCGTGCCAGTGAGGCGTTGAAACCTGCAGAATCTGCAAGGATTCATACATTCATTGCGACTTCACCTATACACATGCAGCGCAAATTGCGTATGACGGAGGACCAGGTCATTACCCAGGCCGTTGCAGCGGTCAAACAGGCCAGACAGTATACGGATGATGTTGAGTTTTCGCCTGAGGATGCCGGCCGCTCTGAATTCGAGTTTCTATGCAGGGTGATTGAGAAGACTATCGAGGCAGGGGCCACCACGATCAACATTCCTGACACAGTAGGTTATAACATACCGCATCAGTTCGGCAGTCTGGTAGGGGGCCTGATTGAAAATATTCCCAACTCGGATCAGGTGGTATTTTCTGTCCATTGCCACAATGATCTAGGCCTTGCATCGGCAAATTCACTTGCTGCTGTGTTACAGGGTGCACGCCAGGTGGAATGCACAATAAATGGCTTGGGTGAACGGGCAGGCAATGCTTCACTGGAAGAGATCGTTATGACCGTGCATACTCGACAAGACGTATTTTCGTGCATCACGAGCTTGGACACTACGCAGATTGTTCCGACTTCACGTATGGTCTCTGCTATTACAGGCTTTCCTGTGCAGCCAAACAAGGCTATTGTCGGTGCCAATGCTTTTGCGCATGAAGCTGGCATCCATCAGGACGGCGTACTCAAGGCTCGGGAAACCTATGAAATCATGCGTGCAGAAGATGTAGGCTGGGCTTCAAATAAAATTGTATTGGGTAAGCATTCCGGTCGCAATGCATTCCGGTCGCGTCTTGAGGAGCTGGGCATTACTTTTGATACGGAAGAAGAGCTGAACAATGCCTTTGCAAATTTCAAAGACCTGGCAGACCGTAAACATGAAATATACGATGAAGACCTGCATGCCCTGGTCTCCAAGACAAGCTTCGAAAACGATGATTACTGTAAACTGGTATCCCTAAAAGCACATTCCGAAACAGGTGAGACCCCGACCGCGCAGGTTACCTTGCTGGTACATGGCCAGGAAAAAATGGCTATGGCAAGTGGCGGAGGTCCTGTTGATGCCGCATTTTGTGCGATAGAGGAAATCGTAGCCAGCCAGGCACAGCTGCAATTGTACTCGGTCAGCAATATCACTACCGGTACCGACGCTCAGGGTGAAGTGATTGTGCGTTTGCAGAAATCAGGCAGAATCGTCAATGGTCATGGTGCAGACACTGATATTATCATGGCGTCGGCAAAAGCCTATCTGCATGCGTTGAACAGGCTTGTTGTACCGGATAAAAGTGCACACTCTCAGCAGGGTGTCTGAGTACAGGCTCGTGATGTAATGGATGAGCAAAGGCGTTTGTATTACCTGGATAAAATGGGAATACAAACCTGGGTACCGCAAACTGCAAAATCGGAAAACACTCAAGCTGAATCGGGCAAGGGTCTTTCGACCCCGCAGACAGAACAGGCGTCAGACCTGTCAGGTCAAGCTGGCAAAAATATAGCTGCAAGTCTTGATGAACTCAGGAAAGTGGTTGCAGCATGTACCTTGTGTGGATTGCACCGCACTCGCACACAAACTGTTTTTGGAGCAGGCCACCCTGATGCAGACTGGCTGGTGATTGGTGAGGCTCCAGGTTTCGATGAAGACCGCAAAGGTGAGCCGTTTGTAGGACGGGCAGGGCAACTGCTTACCAAAATGCTCCTTGCCATTGGTCTTGCACGTGAAGAGGTGTTTATCACAAATATTCTGAAGTGCAGGCCACCTGATAACCGGGATCCTCAACCACAGGAAATCATGCACTGTCGTCCTTACTTGCGCCAGCAAATCGAGTTGATCCAGCCCAAAATTATTCTGGCTATGGGAAGGATTGCGGCCCAGGCACTACTCAATACGAATACTGCAATCGGGCGCCTGCGCGGTATACAGCACTGGTACGAAGATACCCGGATCCCCGTGGTTGCGACCTATCATCCCGCTTATCTGTTACGCAGTCCGCAGCAAAAGCGAAAAGCTTGGGACGATCTGAAATTTGCAGTCAAGATCAGGACATCGCAGGGGTAATCAGTTCATGTCCGGCGTGCACTGATGAGAACAGGTTTGGATTGATTTACACTTTGGTTCATGAGTACGGCTTTTGAATATCCGGCTGGAACCTGTCGCTTGATGAGCGAGTATGATTTACCGGTCATCGTGGACATTGAACGACGCAGCTATCAATTTCCATGGACAGAAGGAATATTTATTGACTGTTTACGCCATGGATATTCCGCTTGGGTGTTTGAAATGGACCGGCGCATCGTCGGCTATGGCGTGATGTCTCTTGCAGTTCAGGAGTGCCACATTCTTAATCTGTGTGTAGATCCGGATTGCCGGGGACAGGGGAAGGGCAGGCAGTTATTAGAGCAGCTGCTTATGACTGCACGTGCCCGAAATGCGGATACAGCATTTCTTGAAGTTCGTGTCACCAACATTCAGGCTTTATCCTTGTATTTTTCGGAAGGCTTCAATGAAATTGGTATACGCAGAAATTACTATCCAGCCCTGGTTGGACGTGAAGATGCCGTGATTCTCGCCAAAACACTTTGAGAGACGATCATACAGTCTGATCTATCCTGTGCACTGAGGTGCAGTCATTTCAACAGGCCGTTGCAACGATTACATATAAATCCTGCTGCCCAGAGGTTCGCCTTATCTGTCAAGGCTTTACAACTGACAAAGTCCCGCTGGATGCTGGGTGCAACAGGGGAGGAACTGAATCAATGGCTGAATGGATTGTAATCTGGCTGTAAACCGGTGCTAAAGAAAAAGTTTGCTGCTGCGCTTTGCTTAGACACCCTTAGCAAAGCGACGACCGGAATTTTATGAGTGAATCAAGAAGAGAATGATCAGCAGACAGGATTACTGTATACCCGGTTTGTACAAATTGTTTTAGCAATACAACTCAGTCCAAACAGGCGTTATGCGGCATGGAGGTGGTTTTGCAGTTTCATGCGGTTTGGAAACGGGAGAAAACCAATCTTGAGATTACTTCGGGGAGGGCTGAGTGATTGAAAAACACCTTCAAACCCTACCCATTGCAAATGAACCGGGATGATGGCGCCTCAAGCCTGTATAATTACCCGCTTTTTCAGGTGTGCTACGAGTCATAGCAGGTTTAAGATTGTGTATGCCCTGTGTACACGGCATAAAAAAATACCATGAGTACCGATAATTTTGTCAACGAGATCAGCAAAAGGCGAACATTTGCCATCATTTCTCACCCGGATGCGGGTAAGACGACGATTACAGAAAAGATCTTATTGTTTGGTGGCGCAATTCAGTTGGCGGGTACGGTAAAGGGTCGCAAGGCGACCCGTCATGCAGCGTCGGACTGGATGGAACTGGAAAAACAACGCGGCATTTCAATTACCAGTTCTGTCATGCAGTTTGCCTATAACGGCCATATTGTAAATTTGCTGGATACACCCGGACACGCTGATTTTTCTGAAGACACGTACCGGACACTGACTGCGGTCGATTCTGTCTTGATGGTCATTGACAATGCAAAAGGCGTGGAAGAACGCACCGTCAAGCTGATGGAAGTATGCCGATTGCGCAATACACCGATTATTACGTTTATCAACAAGATGGACCGTGATGGCCGGGAGCCCATAGAGCTTCTTGATGAAGTTGAACATGTGTTAAAAATAAAATGCGCGCCAGTAACTTGGCCGATTGGTATGGGTAAGCTTTTCAAAGGGGTTTTTGATCTGCTCAGCAATTCGATACACCTCTGCAGTACACACCATCACAACAAGATATCGCAGGGTGAGGTAGTGGAAGGTCTGGATAATCCGCGGCTGCGTGAACTGATCGGGGATCAGGTGCAGGAACTGCGTGAGGACATCGAGCTTGTGCAAGGTGCGAGCCATGAATTTGATCACCATGCCTATCTGAATGGTGAGCTCACGCCGGTGTTTTTCGGATCTGCGATCAATAACTTTGGTATTGCAGAGTTACTCAAAAGATTTATCGAGTATGCCCCGGCTCCACAGCCCAGGAAAGTGAATATTGCAGGCAAGCAAACCAGAAACCTGGTGGCAGAGGAAGAAAAATTTTCAGGTTTCGTATTCAAGATACAGGCTAATATGGACCCCAATCATCGGGATCGGCTTGCCTTTATGCGGGTTTGCTCAGGTAGCTTTCACAAAGGCATGAAATTACAGCATGTACGCCTGAACCGGGATGTAAAGGTGAACGGTGCCTTGGCCTTCGTCGCATCAGCCCGGGAACAAATTGAGCGGGCCTATCCGGGCGATATTATCGGGCTACACAACCATGGCACGATCCGGATCGGCGATGCCTTTACCCAAGGCGAAAAACTTGCATTCACAGGCATTCCAAGTTTTGCACCCGAGTTGTTCAGGCGTGCCCGGCTGAAAGATCCATTAAAAATGAAAGCTTTGCAGAAAGGGCTGACTCAGCTTTGTGAAGAGGGGGCTACCCAGTTGTTTCGGCCTTTGATAAACAACGATCTGATACTGGGTGCGGTAGGCGCGCTGCAATTTGATGTGGTTCAGCATCGGCTAAGACACGAATACAATGTTGATTGCAGGTTTGAACTCGTGAATGTGCAGGCTGCCCGCTGGATTGCGTGTGATGACGAAAAAGAACTGCTTGAATTCAAAAACAAACTGGTTGCCAATCTCGCTATGGACCATGGCGGAGAGCTTGTGTATACGGCACCTACCCGTATCAACCTGCAAAGGGTAACGGAAAAATGGCCGGGCATTGAATTCTGTGCTACACGGGAGCACAACACGATCATCGACCCGTACTGAATATCCGGCACAGATCTGGAAATATTTGACATGTCGACTTCTGCAAAAGACCGCATTTATGCTGATAAACAGGTTGAGGTGCATGACTTTGTCTTTGACAAAAAGGTTACAGACGTTTTTGCCGACATGATTGAAAGGTCGGTTCCGGGATACGAGGCGCTGAATCAACTTCTGCAGGTTGTTGCGAGAAAATTTGTAACAGGGGATACCTGTGTGTACGACCTGGGCTGTTCATTGGGCACTGCATCCCTGAGTGTTGCCAAGGCTGTGCACGCCAGAAAGGTAAAAATTTTTGCAGTGGATAATTCACAGGCCATGATCCAGCACCTTGCTGAAAAACTTGAGGGGCTGGATGTTGACCCTCGAATTACGCCGCTATGTTGCGATGCGGCCGAAATGGATATTCAAAATGCCTCACTGGTCATACTGAATTACACCCTGCAGTTTATTGATCCGGTCAGACGTGATGCACTCATGGCAAAAATATATTCAGGCTTGCGTGAAGGTGCAGCCTTGCTGCTGTCAGAAAAAGTGGTGCATGAGGACACAGACGAGGAATTATTCATGCAAAATTTGCATGAAAGCTACAAGCATGCTCACGAATACAGTGATCTGGAGATCAGTCAGAAAAGAGAGGCCCTGGAAAATGTGCTGATCCGGGAGACCTATGCGCAGCACCTTGCCCGCCTGCATCAGGCAGGTTTTTCCAAGGTATATGTGTTGATGAAATACCTCAATTTTATCTCCTATATTGCAATCAAATGACCCCAAGCCGTTCGCAGCTTGTTGCATCACTTGAGCATACGGGACTGGAAAATTTTCAGGCGGAGCTGGTGGACCGGCTTGACCGCAGATATATTCACCCCGGGCATGGCAGTTTCAACGACTGGCAACACATCCTGGAATCATTGCCGGACATTTCTGCTTCGTTCGTGGACCTTGATCAGGGCACGCCTGTCATTGGCAGGGCTGCTGACTGCACAGCCCAGCGCAGGGTGTTGCTGAAACAGGGCCTGAAGGCTTTGAGTCCTTGGCGCAAGGGACCCTTCAATGTGTTTGGGATTGATATTGATGCGGAATGGAGGAGCGACTGGAAGTGGTCGCGTATTGCGCCACACCTCAGCAGCCTGCAGGGAAAAGTGGTCCTGGATATCGGTTGCGGAAATGGGTATTACGCATTGCGCATGCAGGCTTCGGGGGCCAGCCTGGTACTGGGTGTCGAGCCGGCGTGGCGGTACGTATTTCAGTTCTCAGCCTTGCAGAAGTACTTGCCCGGACCCCAGCGCACCTTCGTCTTGCCATTCAGACTTGAAGACCTTCCGGATGCTTTTTCAGGACTCGACACGGTATTTTCCATGGGTGTGCTGTATCACCGGCGGCAACCCAGGGACCATCTTGGCCGGGTGTATCGATTGCTGCAAAAGGGTGGGCAACTCGTATTGGAAACCCTGATTATTGAGCATGACAATGGCGGAGTACTCGTCCCTGATGAACGCTATGCCAATATGCGTAATGTCTGGACGATCCCGGGCTATGCATTGCTGGAAGCTTGGTTGAAAGTATCAGGCTTTATCAATATTCGGTTGATTGACAAGACCCGAACCACCTTTCAGGAACAGCGCCAGACAGCATGGATGACGGGCTATTCGCTTGCCCATGCCCTGGATCAGGATGATCATCATCGAACTGTTGAAGGGTACCCCGCTCCACTGCGTGCGTGCGTTATCGCTGAAAAACCTTCTTGACTCAATATGTCCGGGTGGAAGGCTATTCTTCCAGGTATTGACGTTTATTCGTTACAGATTTCCATTCCGCAGCATCCTCAGGTGCGGATATCATGCTTGTAATTACGGGCCATTTTACAGCGAGTTGCTCATTCAGGGTTAAGAATTCATGCTGTGTTTCGGGCAGATCATCTTCACTGACTATGGCGTTGACCGGGCACTCTGTTTCACACATGGCACAGTCGATACAGTCCTCAGCGTCTATGACCAGCATATTGGGTCCTTCGTGAAAGCAGTCCACTGGACACACTTCAACACAATCTGTGTATTTGCACTTTATGCAGGATTCCGTTACTACAAATGCCATGAAGAATGAAGTTTGGTTGAATGCAGGGACTGTTCTTGATTGTAAGGGAAAGTATGGAAGATGAAAACACTCTGTATGGGTTCAGTACCTATGGCACTGTGGGATCAGGCGGCCTCCAGGGTGACAAGGTACTCGTTGGGCGTTTTCCAGTCGAGTGCTGCGTGGGGGCGTTCATAGTTGTAGAAGAACTCATAGCCGGCGAGGGCGGCCTGCACCGGGTCGATGCTCAGGGGGCCATCGTAGCGTCCCCAGAACTCGATGCGGGCAGCGCGGTTGGCGCGTTCCACACAGCCGTTGTACTGGGGATGCTTGGGCGGCAACACATGCAGCGGGATGTGCAGCGCTTCACAGGACGCCTCGAAGCCGGCCATGAACTCGCTGCCGCCGTCGACCTGGATGGAGACGAGCGGGAACGGCAGGGCCGCCAGCAGTTCGTGCAGGAAGCGCCGGGCGTGCCCGGCAGTGGCCCGTGAGCAGGCGCGCGTGACCATGAACTTCGACACCGGGCACACGGCGCGGAACTCCTTGACGGTGTCGCCGTCTCGCACATAGGTCATGTGGTCGATCTGCATCAGCTCGCCCGGGGTACGCGCCTTCGCGCCGTACTTCCAGCGCCGTGCCCAGCGGGCGAAGCGGCGCGGGCGCTTCGGCGCATGCCTGCCTTCGCAGAACGCGGCGGGCCGGATCACACCGCGGGCCAGCGCCCGGCTGAGGATGCGCCCGACGCTCGACACACTCAGTGCCACGCCCTCGCGCCCCAGCAGGACCTGCAGGCGCGCCTTGCCCATAAACGGGTACTTGCGGCGCAGGGCCAGCACCGCCCTCACGTCCTGCGGCGTATAGGCCGGACACCGGTGCCGCCGCGGGCGGCTCGAATGCGGCGCCAGGGCGTGCACACCGCCTGCGGCCAGGACGGCCTTCCAGCGGTACAGGGTGCGCCGGCTGATCTCCAGCTGCTCCAGGGCGCCGGCCTCGCTGCAGCCCGCCGCACGCAAGCGCTGGTACGCCTGCAACCTGCGGTAGCGCTCACCCGCCGCCTCGGGTACGTGTTCGTCGACCCTGAAGCTCTTGTATGATCGAATACGAAGGGATTTAATGTCCATGCTCGGGTCTCCTGTTCCAGTGGCTGTGGTTGGTTCACTGGAGGATACCCGATCCGGTGCAGAGAGAGGCCACGCCTCCCTCTGCACCCCCTCATTCAGATCCCTTGCTCACGATCACTGAAAAGTGCCATAGGTATCTGAACCTTTACAACTCACAGGTCCGGGGAGGCAGGTGTCTGATGAGCATGTATTCGCTGAGTGTTGCTAAAGCAGATCCTTGAGTTTATACAGTATTTCCAGTGCATCCTTGGGGCTTAGCTCATCAGGATCAACCCCCATCAGATACTCAACCACTGGATGATTGGGATGCTCTTCCAGATGCAGCCCCGGCTGCAGGTCGCAATCTGGGTTGTCTTGCGGGTGATTGGACAATTCCAGCTGCTTCAGTTTTAATCTGGCACTGGCGATGACAGATTTTGGGATCCCCGCGAGCTGGGCGACCTGCAATCCGTAACTCTGGTTTGCAGGACCGTTCTTTACTGCATGTAAAAAAA
Organism: Gammaproteobacteria bacterium; assembly: GCA_965205275.1. Lineage (GTDB taxonomy): Bacteria > Pseudomonadota > Gammaproteobacteria > UBA4575 > UBA4575 > WTFY01. The sequence goes on along the minus strand of OZ242168.1, from coordinate 908,075 downwards.
TGATTTTATCCCCATGCTCGATTGCATCGATATGTACATTATGAATGTTGTCGTGGTACTCCGGCAGTTGTGTGAGTTCAAAATAATGCGTAGCAAACAGGGCATAGCACTGATTTACGGCGCTTAAATGTTCGGCACATGACCAGGCTAAGGAAAGGCCATCGTAGGTGCTGGTACCGCGGCCGATTTCATCCATAAGCACCAGGCTGTTACAGGTTGCATTATTGAGGATATTGGCCGCTTCTGTCATTTCAACCATAAAAGTTGAACGTCCAGAACTTAAATCGTCCGAAGCACCTATGCGTGTGTAGATTGCATCGATGGGTCCGACAGTAGCAGACTCTGCAGGTACATAGCTCCCTGTGTAGGCCAGCCAGCTGATTAATGCGATCTGGCGCATGTATGTGGATTTGCCACCCATGTTCGGGCCTGTGATGAGCAGCATTTTACGTTGTGTATCAAGCGTCGCGTCATTGGCGGTAAAGGGCTCGTTCTGGACCTGCTCAATCACCGGATGTCTGCCCTGTTTTATGTGGATGCAGCTTTCAGGTATGAATTTAGGCTGTACGTAATTCAGGGTTTTTGCACGTTCTGCAAGTGTGGCAAGTACGTCCAGTTGCGCGAGTCCCCGGGCACAGCGCTGTATGGTATCAAGCTCCCTGATCAATTCAGCAAGTAATTTTTCATAAAGGTATTTTTCACGCTTCAAGGCACGTTCCCTGGCACTTAACACTTCATCTTCAAATTTTTTTAGCTCCGGAGTGGTATATCGTTCTGTATTTTTGAGGGTTTGTCTTCGGGTGTAATGTTCGGGTACTTTCTGTACTTGGCCGCGGGAAACTTCTATGTAGTAACCATGTATACGATTATAGGCAACCTTCAGCGATGAAATCTGTGTTGCGGCCTTTTCCTGCTGTTCCAGATCCACAAGAAACTGATTGGCGTCACTGCTTAAATTGCGTAACTGGTCCAGTTCTTCATCAAATCCTGGTTTGATTACACCGCCATCACGAATGGTTGCGGGCGGCTCATCCTTCAGCGTGCTGGCCAGGATTGAAACAAGGGACTCATGCTTGTCCAGTAAGTCTGAGCATTCCTGTAACAGTTCTTCGCTGTAGTTCGTGAGGGCCTGGCGGATCGAAGGTATAGTGTCCAGGGTTTTACGCAGTGCATCCAGGTCTCTTGGCTGTGCGGTTTGTAATGCGATACGGCTGCGTATGCGCTCAATATCATTCACGTTGGATAGCAGATTGCGCAAGACATTATATTCATTGAGTTGAATGAGCTGTTCGATTGCCGCATGCCTTTTGAGCAGGGTCGATTGTATACGGGTTGGCTGGTTTAACCAGGCTCGTAAATGGCGAGCTCCCATAGTAGAGACCGTTTTGTCCAGCACGCCTATCAGACTGTGTGTTTTTTGCCCCCGTATGGACTGCTCTATTTCAAGATTGCTTCTTGAAGTGCTGTCAATCAGCAGATACTCGTCATTTTTGTGCAGTCTCAATCCGTTGATATGCGGCAGTGCAGATTTTTGCGTATCCTTGACGTATTGAAGTATGGCACCTGCGGCTGCAATCGCCAGGGGATGTCCGTCGCACCCATAACCGCTTAAATCACGGGTAGCGAATTGTCTGCATAAAGCCGTGACTGCACTCTCAACCTCAAAATGCCAGACAGGCAATCGCTTTACTGCAGGTTTATTTCTTAAAGGGATGCGGGTATCTTCCGGCAACAGGATTTCAGCAGGTTGTATGCGCTCGATTTCACCTGGAAGTTCCTGAATTCTGCTGCAGGTCTGTACTATGAATTGACCCGAACTCAAGTCCAGATAAGCCAGTCCTGCGGATTGTTCGGCTGGACAGACTGCCAGCAGGTAATTTTCCCGACTGCGTTCGAGCAGTCCACTTTCGGTGACGGTACCTGGTGTGATAACGCGAGTGACCTGGCGTTCTACCAGCCCCTTGCTGCTTGCAGGGTCACCAGTCTGATCGCAAATGACGACCGACTCGCCATGGCGCAATAATTTTACCAGATAGCTTTCCATAGCATGTACGGGCATGCCTGCCATGGGTATTTCATCGGCTGCGTTCTTGTTACGCGAAGTCAGCGTCAGGTCCAGCAATCCAGCTGCACGTTTTGCATCTTCGAAAAACAGCTCAAAAAAATCACCCATACGGTAAAACAGCAACATGTCAGGGTAATCAGCCTTGAAGCGTAAATATTGCTGTATCATGGGGGTGTGTTTTGTGAGGGGGCGTGCGATCATTACAGGAGTCTAACCAAGAATAAAAATTCAGACAGCAAAAAATAACCAAAATGTCCGATACGACTCCATCGGGAACCCATCAGTTGTTACGAGTGTTTGCGCAGCGGATGACGGGCAGGGGGTTCAGACTGGCAACGGCTGAGTCCTGTACCGGTGGGATTCTCGCACAATGGATAACCACGCTTGCCGGGAGTTCCAAGTGGTTTGAATGCGGATTTGTGACCTACAGCAATGAGTCAAAAATCAGGGCACTGGGTGTACAACCCGAAGTTCTGGACCGATATGGTGCGGTAAGCAGGCAGGTTGCCGAACAAATGGCACAGGGAGTGCTTCGCAACTGTGCAGCAGATGTAGCCGTCTCAATTACCGGGATCGCGGGACCTTCCGGGGGCAGTACGGCCAAGCCGACAGGCACGGTATATATTTCGATTGCCGAACGAGGTCAGCCTGCATGCACCACGCATCAGGTATTCGAGGGGGACCGAACCGCAATTCGTGAGCAGGCCGCAACCCTGGCTATTACCCTTCTTATGGGTCAACACCTGGGATAGGCGTCGATAAAAAGTGGTGGTTTCCTGACCGGGCCGGTTTCGGATGAATATACATCCCGATATAATAAGATGATCCCATGGCGGAACATGGGCAAAGGATGAGATATCCATTTGCCTGGATAATGGGTAATAATGCTGACAGATAGCATGAGCAACAAATTGATCTAAAAACCAGAGGTGAGCAGTGGACGAAAATCATAAAAAGGCGCTGGAGGCAGCACTTGGCCAGATAGAAAGGCAATTCGGTAAAGGTACGGTGATGCGTCTTGGTGATTCTTCTGCTGCGCGCGATGTTGCAGCGATCTCTACAGGTTCACTGGCTCTGGATATAGCACTCGGCATTGGCGGGCTACCGAAAGGACGGGTGACTGAAATTTACGGACCGGAGTCTTCAGGCAAAACCACACTGACCCTGCAGGTTATAGCAGAGTGCCAGAAACAGGGGGGCACGGCGGCATTTGTCGATGCCGAACATGCCCTGGATCCGGTCTATGCCGAAAGGATTGGTGTGAATGTGAAGGATTTACTCATATCGCAGCCGGATACCGGCGAACAGGCATTGGAAATTACAGACATGCTGGTGCGTTCCGGTGCTGTCAGTATCGTGGTGGTCGATTCAGTTGCAGCCCTGACACCGCGCGCAGAGATTGAAGGGGATATGGGAGACTCACATATGGGTCTGCAGGCACGGCTGATGTCACAGGCCCTGCGTAAACTGACCGGCAATATCAAACGCTCAAATACCATGGTGATATTCATTAACCAGATCCGCATGAAAATCGGGGTAATGTTCGGGAGTCCGGAAACCACGACCGGTGGCAATGCACTTAAATTCTATGCATCGGTACGACTCGATATTCGCCGTACCGGTGCCATCAAGCAAGGGGATGAAATCCTCGGTAATGAGACACGTGTAAAAGTGGTTAAAAACAAACTGGCGCCGCCATTCAAAAAGGCGGATTTTGAAATTCTGTATGGCGAAGGCATATCACGAATGGGTGAACTCATCGACATGGGTGTTGACAATGGGATTGTTGACAAAGCGGGATCCTGGTACAGCTATAACGAAGAACGTATTGGGCAGGGCAAGGAAAATTCACGTACCTGGCTGAAAGAGCATCCACAGATTGCCGATGAGATCGAGGCAAGATTACGCGAGAAACTGATGCCGCAGATCAACAAGCTGGGTTCACAGGCAGAAGACGCACAAGAGGCTGAAACCACTGAAGCCTGAGCGTTCAATACGAAATACTGCACTGGGCCTCCTTGCCAGGCGAGAGCACACTCGCCTGGAGCTTGCCCGAAAACTGAAGGCCAGAGAGTTTTTACCGGCTGAAATTGAGGAGTTGCTGGATCGCCTGAAGGGTGAAGGTTTGCAAAGTGATGCGCGGTATGCGCAGAACTATGTGTATTCCCGCACCCGACGTGGCTTCGGGCCTTTGCGCATTAAACTGGAATTACAGGAACGGGGAGTTTCGGGGGAACTGGTCGCAGCCTGTGTCGACCTTAATGACCAGGCCTGGTTGCAGGTTGCCTGCAGGGAATATGAAAAAAAATTTGGTGTGCAGGTGAGTGTAGCCGTAAAAGACCGGGTCAAGCGCATGCGTTACCTGCAAACTCGCGGATTTACCAGCGATATAATCAAGAAAACCTTTGCAACATTCTCGAGTGCTGAGACAGCGTCTGGAACTGGGAGATAGGGGATATCGCAACAAGGTAGGATTGACATGGAATACAGCACGGAAATTCGCAGCACGTTTTTGAGTTTCTTCGAACAGAACGGACATGAAGTGGTGCCTTCAGGCCCCCTGGTGCCTGCGAATGACCCCACTCTGTTATTTACTACTGCCGGCATGGTGCAGTTCAAGGATGTTTTCCTGGGCAAGGAGTCGCCGGGCTATTCGTGTGCAGCTTCCAGCCAGCGTTGCCTTAGGGCAGGCGGCAAACACAATGACCTGAAAAATGTAGGCTATACCGCCAGACATCATACGTTTTTTGAAATGCTGGGCAACTTCAGTTTCGGTGATTACTTCAAGCAAGAAGCGATCCATTATGCCTGGGAATTTCTCACTAAAGTTGTGCAACTCCCTGAAGACCGTCTCTGGGTTACAGTATACAAGGACGATGAGCAGGCTGCGGATATATGGCTCAACGATATCGGGGTGAACGCGCAGCGGTTCGCACGTATTGGTACGGCGGATAACTTCTGGGCAATGGGGGATACGGGTCCCTGTGGTCCTTGCACGGAAGTTTTTTATGATTATGGAGAAGCCGTGCAGGGTGGCCCACCCGGTACGCCTGAGCAGGAAGGTGACCGTTATACGGAAGTGTGGAACCTGGTCTTTATGCAGTACGAGCGTGATAGACAAGGTACGTTTACCGATTTGCCAAAACCCTCTGTTGATACCGGTATGGGTCTGGAGCGCCTGACGGCAATCTTGCAGGGGGTTACAAACAATTATGAGACCGACCTATTTGCCGGCATCATAGGGGCTGCTGCCGACATTGCAAAAGTGACGGATACTGCAACGCCTTCACTGCGGGTCATTGCCGACCATATTCGTGCATGTGTTTTTATGATTGTCGATGGAGTGGTGCCTTCAAATGAAGGAAGAGGGTATGTGTTGCGACGCATCATCCGGCGTGCTGCACGTCATGGCTACAAGCTGGGCATTGAAGGGCCTTTCTTTTACAGACTGGTACAGCCTCTTATGGAGAGTATGGGCACGGCCTGTCCGGAACTGGCGGACTCGGGTCTGCGAGTGCAAAAGGTGCTGGAGCATGAAGAGCAGCGGTTTAGCGATACCCTGAGTCAGGGGATGCAGATTCTTCAGGAAGACATCAAAAAATTGCGCGGAGATACCATTTCAGGTGAAATGGTTTTCAGACTCTACGACACGTATGGATTTCCCTGTGATCTGACTGCGGACATTGCACGCGAACAGCGACTCCGAATAGATGCTGCAGGGTTTGAAAAGCATATGGAGGCACAGCGTGAGCGCGGTCGACAGGCGAGTCGTTTCGATATGGAATACGACACTGGGTTCGCGGTGCATACGTCTACTGTATTCACAGGATATGACTGCATGCAGGACCAGGCGATTGTGCAGGAAATCTTTGTGGACAACAAACCTGCAGAAAAAATCGCGGAAAGCGAATTCGGAAGCATCATTCTGGAGAAAACCCCTTTTTATGCCGAGTCAGGGGGACAAGTGGGGGATCAGGGTATCTTGAAAAATGATCAGGTACTTTTTGAAGTAACCGATACCCGAAAACAGGGTAACGCGCACGTGCACTACGGCAGGCTTGTATCCGGTCGCCTGAGGACCGGGGACTGTGTGCAAGCGCAGGTGAATACTGCGCGCAGGCAGGCTACGGTACTCAATCACTCTGCGACCCATTTAATGCATGCCGCGTTGCGGGAAGTGCTTGGAGAGCATGTACAGCAAAAAGGGTCTCTGGTGGCACCTGACCGGTTGCGGTTTGACTTTTCACATAATACTCCGGTCAGTGAAGAAGAACTCGACCGCATAGAAAATATCGTGAATTACCAAATCCGGTTAAATTCAGCGGCCACTGCAAAGATCATGGCAAAGGATCAGGCACTGTGTGCAGGTGCAGTAGCTTTGTTTGGGGAAAAATATGGAGATGACGTGCGTGTACTTTCCATTGGCGATTTTTCACTGGAGTTGTGTGGAGGTACCCATGTGAGCCAGACAGGCGACATTGGTGTATTCAAGATTATTTCTGAATCAGGCATTGCGTCGGGAATACGCCGCATTGAAGCGGTAACAGGTGGGTCTGCGCTGAACTGGATTCACGGGAATGAAAATCAGTTATTGGATATCGCAAACCTGGTTAAGGCCTCCAGGAGTGAAGTCAGGGATAAGATAGGGCAACTTCTGGAGCGAAATCGTGCACTTGAAAAAGAGCTTGACCGGCTCAAGGCCAGAGTGACCTCACAGGCCGGGAGTGACTTGATTGGTCACGCTGTAGAGGTGGACGGAATCAAGGTGCTGGCCTGTATGATTGAGGGTGCGGATCCGAAGTCTCTGCGCGATACGGTAGATCAGTTGAAAAACAAGCTTGGCAGTGCTGCGATTGTGCTGGGCACGTCCAGAGATTCAAGAGTAAGTCTGGTTGCAGGGGTAACCGGAAACCAGACCCATCGCATCAAGGCTTGTGATCTTGTCAATGCTGTAGCTGAGCAGGTCGGTGGCAGAGGCGGGGGTCGAGACGATATGGCTCAGGCAGGAGGGGATAAACCTGCTGCACTTGAGGCTGCCTTGCAGTCGGTACCCGGTTGGGTACGTATAAATTTGCAATAGCAGCTAGGTTAGATCGGCCCTGAAAAGCATGCATCCAGGACTTGCAGCATGTATCCGGTGTAATGCAGGCTGGTATTTATGATTTTCCAGTATGACTTGAGCAAGGACAGTTTTTAGATATGGCATTGATCGTACAAAAGTATGGAGGTACTTCGATAGGCTCAATTGAGCGCATCGAACGTGTTGCCGAGAAAGTGATTGCGACTAGAAGTCAGGGCCATCAGGTGGTTGTAGTGGTATCTGCCATGAGCGGCGAAACCAACCGCTTGATGGATATGGCAAATGAGATACAGGGACAAGTGGCACATGGACGTGAACTGGATGTCTTACTTTCTACGGGTGAACAGGTCACCATTGCCTTGCTTGCCATGGCGTTGCAAAGACGTGAGTGTGCTGCAGTCTCAGCTACAGGCGCGCAGCTTGGTATTCGAACGGATAACAAATTTAATAAGGCGCGGATTCAGGATATCGATGCAGCACGTTTGAAAGAATTGCTGGATGCGGGCAATGTTGTTGTGGCTGCAGGGTTTCAGGGTGTGGATAGCGAAGGTAACATTACAACCTTGGGTCGTGGCGGGTCAGATACCACTGCCGTGGCGTTGGCTGCCACAGTCAAGGCGGATGAATGTCAGATCTATACGGATGTGGATGGTGTCTATACAACAGACCCGCGGGTTGAGCCTAACGCAAGACGCTTGGACTGCATCACGTTCGAAGAGATGCTTGAAATGGCAAGCCTCGGATCCAAGGTTTTACAAATACGTGCGGTAGAATTTGCTGGCAAGTATGATGTGCCTGTCAGGGTACTCTCTTCGTTTTCAGAGGGGCCTGGCACCTTAATCACTTTTGAGGAAGACAGCATGGAAGATGCGCTTGTTTCAGGTATCGCTTTTAATCGCGATGAGGCTCAGTTGACGGTCAAGGGAGTCCCGGACCGGCCCGGCGTTGCAGCCCATATTCTAGGTCCGATTGCAGATGGAAATATCGAAGTAGACATGATTGTACAAAACGTAGGTTCGGATGAGACCACAGATTTCACCTTTACTGTACATAGAAATGACTATGAAAAAGGTTTGAAACTGCTTGATAATACTGCAAGAAATCTGGGTGGAGGTCAGGTTGGTGGTGATCCACATATCGTAAAATTGTCGTTAGTAGGGGTTGGAATGAGGTCTCATGCCGGAATTGCGAGTAGAATGTTTACTGCATTAGCGCAAGAGAAGATCAATATCAGGATGATTTCGACTTCAGAAATTAAAATTTCTGTCGTGATTGAGGAAAAATACTTGGAGCTTGGGGTGCGCGTATTGCATGAAGCTTTTGCATTGGATCAGGCAAAAGAGGAGGAAATCAGTCAGTAGCGCATAATGTAAAATAACAACACAGCTTTGGTAAGGGGAGGAGCCGGAGTGGTGCCCGAGAAACAAGATTACAAGGCATTTGTATACTTGTATAACGGGTTGGATAACTAAAAATAGAATGGACTACTAAGGAGACACGGGAATGCTGATTTTGACTAGGAGAGTCGGCGAAACGCTGATGATTGGAGATGATGTCACAGTCACTGTGTTGGGTGTAAAGGGTAACCAGGTTCGCATAGGTGTCAATGCACCCCGAGATGTAGCAGTGCACCGTGAAGAAATTTATGAGCGGATCAAACACGAAAAGACTCAAGCAGGCGAGTCTGCTCGCTAGCCCTCTAGACTGTTGAGTGTATTTTTTAGGACTATAGTATTTTCGATCAACACAGTCAGCCAGGGCTACATAACCAATACGCAGGTGGCTGTATTCACGCGGAGATTGAGTTTCTGACCAATTCCCGTTAGTAGGGATACTGTAGAGAGTTGTTTCTGTCGAGAAACAAGGGTTTGATGTGTGGCTGTGGCACTTTCCCGCTACAGGAGTCGGCATATATATGATGTTCACCACTCGTCGGCTAGTCCGGCATAGTGAATGCTCGCAGGTTTTCAATCCTATAATTTTCATGTGGTTTCCAACATGATATTCTGTTTTCCACTCATTTAGACACACTAGGAGTCCAGGCATGTTTGCTCATAACAAGACCAAGAAACAAATTTCTGAGCATACCCATGACAATAATAAGCTGAGCAGACTCTGCTGGAGTGAAGCTCCATCCGACTTTGGTGGGAGACCTATCTACGGTAGGTGGCTGCCTCGTATGATGTCGTGGCGTACGGTCAGCTTCGGCAGTCTTGCAGCCGTATTTTTTTTCGTGCTCTGCCTGCCTGCGGCGCAGGCAGCTATGGACAGTGAAACGCAATTTGTTCTGAACAGCTTTTCGTTCCTCATCTGGGGTGCGTTGGTGATGTGGATGTGTGCGGGCTTTACCATGCTTGAGTCCGGCTCGGTACGCACCAAGAACGCATCTGCCATCTGTCTGAAGAACATCGGCCTCTATTCCATCGCCGGATTGACTTTTTACCTGGTCGGTTACAACATCATGTATGTTGGCGTTGATGCGGGTGGCTGGTTCGGCTCGTTCCAGTTTTTGTATGGCTCTACTGGCGACGAGATTGCGCTCCTGGAAGGCCAGGAGAATGCGGTTTCGGCCGTCATCGAGAACAACTATTCCGTCATGTCAGACTGGTTTTTCCAGATGGTGTTCGTAGCAACAACCGCCTCGATCGTGTCCGGGGCTTTGGCCGAGCGGGTGAAATTGTGGTCGTTTTTCATCTTCATCCTGATATTGACGGCATTCATCTATCCGATCATTGGTGCCTGGACCTGGGGCGGCGGATGGCTTTCTGAAATGGGCTTTCAGGATTTTGCAGGGTCAACCATCGTTCACTCGACCGGTGGCTGGGCAGCACTTGCAGGTACTCTCGTTGTCGGGGCCCGAAAAGGCAAGTTTCGTGAAGATGGCAGCGTGAAGGTCACAGCACCGTCGAATGTACCTGCAGTGACGCTGGGTATATTTATTCTCTGGTTAGGCTGGTTTGGTTTTAACGGCGGTTCGCAACTTGCCCTGAGCGGTGCCGTCGATGCGGTAGCGATCAGCAATATCCTCTCTAACACCAATCTCGCTGCTGCTGCGGGCGTTATGGCTGCCATCAGCCTGTCTCGGCCGGTTCTGGGTCGCATTGATCTGCTTGCAGGCCTGAACGGTGCCATTGGTGGACTGGTCGCGATTACTGCCGGACCTGATATCATTGCGCACTATTGGGCCATTATCATCGGTGCAGTCGGCGGCGCCATATGTGTCTTCGGCTTGAAGCTCATGGAGCGCTTGAAGATCGACGATGTAGTCGGTGCGGTTCCGGCCCATCTGTTTGCAGGCATCTGGGGGACACTGGCAGTCTGTATCGCAGCTGGTGGTAACCTGCTGGTGCAGGTTATCGGTATACTGGTCATCGGTGTCTTTGTGTTTGGTGCCTCGGGGTTGACATGGCTGGTCATCGACAAGACGATCGGAGCACGCATCTCACCGACGGTTGAGGAACTGGGCCAGGATGTAGCGGAACTAGGCATTGAAGCATACCCCGAATTCGTTGTCATGCCAGAGGTGGAGGATTAAGTCGATTGAGGCCGTAGTCGTTACCCGGCATCTTCATAGCATGCTTGGTCTTGAGTCAAATACAGGTTATGGATCAAGGGCCAGAATTCTCCTTGCCCTTGGTATGGGGTACGGCAGGTTTGAAGGGCTGCTGTTGGAACTTTGTTACTTTCCTAATCTCGGAAGTAGTCAATACAATATCTGATCATGAACAGAGCGAGGGATGGGTTTCTAATGAGGGGAGTGCTTCCGTGGCAACTGTTATGCTTACCGGTTCACGAGCGCAGCACCCATGCGATTCGACGGTCAGCTGTCATTTTGATGACGTTTGCGGTCATCATGGTGGCGGTTATGTTGCAAAGTGCAGCAGCTGACAGTGACAGAAGAGTGTCCATAGCCAGCCACATCCCTGACAGCCCAGCAGGCGCGGAGCATGTCGTTTCTGTGATCAGTCAGGCGGATATTGAACTGTCTGGCATGAAAAATGTGGGTGACTTGCTGCTGGAGCGAGCGGTCTACAATACCTTCGGTATCTACAGGCCACTGATTCTCGGGAGCGGGCGCGCCGCAGTTTTCATTAACGGACGCCGCATTTCCGATTCAACTTTCGATCTTGATGCCTTGCCCATATCGGCTGTCGAGTACATTGAGGTTCTGAGTGACAGCACGGCCGGTCTGCATGGCGGGCATGCGATCGGCGGTGCAATCAATATTGTACTTAAAAGGGACTACAGGGGATTTGAAGTGCAGGCAAGCGCTTCCCCGACAGAGCAGGCAGGCGGTGATTCCAGACAAGGGAGCCTCTTGTGGGGGGGTCCTCTGGGAGACGGTCATATCACGCTTGGTGCAGACTTCTTCCAGAGAGATGAAATCCGCGACAAGCAGAGAGCCTACAGTCGTGCCGCATGGACTCCAAGGGGCTCGTTTGCCGATACGAGCGGCGTTTCAGAGGGGGTAACACCCTTTACGTCACCATCGGGGGCGACACGACCGCGTATCCCCTGGGTTCCTGCGAGGGCAGTGCATACACCGGCCCGCTCATGAATCCACGTGACCTTTCCGGTACAGGCTGCGGCTTTGGCTATTCCGAGATTGCGTGGCATACCCAGCGCTATGATCGTGAAGGCTTGTTTGTCAATTTCGATTATCCGCTCGGTGAAAACATGGACATGTATGTGGACATCCGGGCTGCCCAAAGTGACGGCAAAGAACGCTACGCGCCCTCGGTAGACACCTTTCAGCTGGTCTCGGATACGCTCAAGCAAGAACTGTTACAAGACCTCGGGATCACCGAGCCCCCCGATACTGCAACGCTCCTACTCGCCCATCGGTTCCTTGGGCATGGCAATCGCGAGTGGCGTACGGATCAGGAGGAATACGATTTCACGCTCGGCCTTCACGGACAATTTGCAAACAGCATAGGTTACGATGCCCGCCTTCGATACTATAAGGACGATACCGATATCACGGGTGATACCTTCGTAAGCGAGAGCCTGTTTCAGAAAGCCGTTGACAGATCAACATAGAAGATCCACGTTCACAGGATCCGGAACATCTCTCAGCAGTCCGTGAGACCGGCCTCAAACTCAAACGTAACTTGCTCACGGACCATAAAACGGCGCGCGTATCCTTTGACGGGACGACATTTGCGCTAGGCGGAGGCGATGTACGCTGGGCAGCAGGCGGTGCATATGCGTACGAGAAGCGCAGAAATGTTTACGATTATCTGGATATCAACGGCAATTCCCACAATGCGGAAGATGTACTCGGATCCGGAGGCAACTCGGCCTCGGACGAGCGACAACGCAAGTCAGTGTTCGCCGAACTGTTCCTCCCGTTGCACAGTGAATGGCATGTCGTCCTTGCAGGCTGGCACGACGATTACGATGACCTTGGTTCGGAATTTTCCCATCTGATCACAAGCGAGTACCGGCTGCACAAGAACTTCTCTGTTCGTGGATCCTGGAGCGAGGGGTCCAGTACGCCGAGTCTGAATGCGCAGCACGGACAGGCGGCACTCGACTATCCCTACATCTGCGACACCAAGACGCACACTGGTGCTTTGGGAGATTGTCGCAGATTTCAGGTAGAGCGCATAAGTACTGGGAACCCTAATCTGGAGCTGGATGAGACTGAAAGCTTCAGTTTCGGTGCAATGGCGATTCTCGGACCTTTTTCCCTGACTGCAGACTGGTTCCAGATTGAGATTTCCGATATACCGGCAAGATTGTCCACGCAGTCCATCGTCGATCTTGAGACTGCCGGACAGTTACCGGCTGGTGTGGTGGTCACGCGTGTGGGAGATGTGATCAAACAAATTCGAAGCCCATGGGTCAACAGTGGGGAAGTCGATGTCGAAGGTGTCAATATCCAGATCCATGCGGACTGGAAAACCAGCTGGGCAGATATGGCTTTTACCACCCGCTGGCTGCACTTGTCCCGGGACAGAAGCCAGGTGAACAATAAAGTGCAGCCCGGTGACCGGCCGCACAACCGTGTCCATGCGTCGCTGCGCATGAGCAGGGGCCGGGTGACTGCGAACTGGAATCTCCATGCGAGTTCGGGGTATTCAAATGTAGACAACACCGACAAGTATGATTCATGGATGGGACATGACATGGTCATTCAATGGCGTGAGGCATTTGGTCTGAGCGCGATGGAAATACACGGCGGAATTCTCAATATCGGCAATCACGGCCCATCCAAAGATCCCGACGACCCTGCGAGTGTAGCCCTCACTCTGGATTCCTCCTCGGGGCGTACACTGTTCCTGAATGCTAAATTTTCGCTAAGCCCGTGAAGTAAGATGCGGTTGCGTAGCCCCGGTTGGCATAATATGTACAGCATGTTTAGCGGTGAGGGAGATTGTGTGACGGCGCTGAGAGTCCCGGCTGTTGGTAGTCACAAGACTCGTATTCAGGTTAGTGTGGATTCATGGACTGAGTGTCGTTGATAACAGGCTGCTTTAGGGATCTAGTAAAACACTAGATATTATTATGAGCAGACGACTGCTTGGATAGTGCCGTTTGAGCATGTGATGGAAAGTAAGTCTGTATTTGTTCTATCTTACAGATTACCAGTACAATCAATCAGTTATATTTTTATATTGGCGGAGAGAGTCTCCGCCTATATAGTGTCCGATGTATTCCGATAATGACCGTTTATATTTGTATAATCAATAACTAAGGGGTTTCCTTGTCCAATACAGCCCGATATAATCCCGGTTAATCCATGCAATCCAGTAAGACGGATAGTAAGACCGGATTAATTAATTTCATGGGTTTTCGGTTCAAAGGCGGACAACAATGGTAACCAGGATCAAACGGCTTTCAGCACGAAAGGTGGAGAGCGTTACGCCGGGCTTTCATGCCGATGGCGGCGGGCTGTATTTACGCGTACGGGAGACCGGCTCCCGCTCCTGGGTGTTTCGCTACGCCCGCGCCGAGAAAGTACGCGAGATCGGTTTAGGGGCTACTCATACCCGTGCCCTGGCCGACGCTCGTGTCCTGGCCGAAGCGATGCGCAAAGCGCTCGCTGACGGAGACGATCCAGGGGCATTGGTACGCGCCAAAAAGAACAAAGACTCCACGCCAATGACTTTTGAAACCTGCGCGCTGGCGCTGATCGATTCGAAACGGTCGGGCTGGCGCAATGCCAAGCACGCGCAGCAATGGCAAAATACCCTGCGCGACTACGCCTTCCCGTTGATCGGTAAAACGCATCCGGCAGAGGTGACGCTGGCAGACGTAAAGGCAATCCTGCTCCCCTTGTGGCCCGTAAAGACGGAGACTGCAACACGGCTGCGGCAACGCATTGAGGCGGTGCTGGACTGGGCCTATGTGCATGGATTGCGCAGCAGTGAAAATCCCGCCCGCTGGCGTGGCGTGCTCGACAAAGTGCTGCCACCACCCAACAAGGTGCACACCGTGCGGCATTTTGCTGCAGTCCCCTATGCCCGGGTTCCGGCAACCATGGCGACACTGCGCAGGGAGCGGCGCATTTCCGCATCCTGCCTGCGCTTTGTCATTCTGACAGCGGCACGTTCAAGCGAGGCGCGTGGCGCCAGATGGGATGAGATCGATCTGGCAGCGCGCGTTTGGACTATCCCCGGCGAACGGATGAAAGCCAACAGACCGCACCGGGTTCCGCTCCCTGACGAAGCCTTGCAGCTGATCAAGGCCATGCCGCATATTGACCAGCAGGAAATGATTTTCCCCGGTACGCGAGGCGGCATTTTGTCAGACGTGGCATTAAGCAAGACTCTACACGCGGTACATTCCGGAGTAACGGTCCATGGTTTCCGGTCATCCTTCCGCGATTGGGCGGCTGAACAGACAAGCTGCCCTGCGGCCGTGTGCGAGCTTGCCCTGGCGCATGTCAACAAGGACAAGGTGGAAGCCGCCTATCAGCGTTCCGACTTATTTGAGCGGCGGCGGGAGTTAATGAGTGCTTGGGGACGATTTCTGGCCAGTGAGCAGAACGTCTCAGCTGTGTGATTCATAGGCATCCGCTCTCGCTTCAGCCCAGATTCAGCAGTGATGCCGATTGACCCGCTCCCGAAAGAACTTCTGCCCGTATTTCTACAGCATCCATTCTCGCCTTACCCAGTCTTCGACTTCTAGTTGAATTCGCGTATCTGCCATTGTCAGAATGATTGTCCCGTGAGATTACAGAATTCTCAAGTTGTTAAACCTGAGAAAATCGAGGAATGCGACTTATTCCCCTTGTTCAAGACGGCGAGCCCGTGTCCTTAAGTCTCTGCACTGCGGATTGCAAGCTAAAGGCTGTGAGCCAATATCCCTTGTAGCTTGGGCTCTGTCTCTCTGACCGCTGTTGGATGCAATGATCAACGATATTTGTCAGGAACCAAAGAAACGGGTACGCCTGCGATTCCTTCAACGCCGGCTCAACTCCCATGTTACCTACCGTTTGAAATTGCGACCCGGTGAACATTGTCTCGTTCTCAAGTGGAACCCCCCGATCATCAGCAGGAATTAGCATTCCTTTCCCCAGCAGAAAGAACAGATTTGGCCAGAAGTGACGCTCAACCGACTCCAACTCTTGGTTAACCACTTCCGCCATTCTCTCCAGTTCATATTCGCTGCGATACGAAAACACTGCGTAGCACAGCTTGTTGCAGCTAGATTTCCTTTCAGCCTCATCTTGAGACATGCTAAAAGTCTGTTTGATACTGATGCAGTTCAGGGCAGCGTCCCTGATTGTTTCGCGGTCAAGGTTTGACTTCACCTGCACCGAAGCAAGACATGACTCGACCGGATAGTGCATTTCATCGCCAAGCAGGATTGGACTCGCAATGCTCCTGTCAACGACCATGAGATCCTGTTCCTGGCTCACGACCTGTGCTGATTCATCGCAAATCCTTTGATTACCTTCATTGGTCGGGGCAGCATGTCATCCAATATCTTCTTCAATATATCTTCTCTTGATGAACCTCGGTGACCAGGATGATGCACGCTGGCTTTCTGCTCGCCTAGCGCATCCAGCGCTTTAAGATTTCCCTCAACCCAATTAGGCAATCTCCTTACGTCCATCTTCTGTATTGATCTGAGTTCTTTCACCTTCGTCTCGAATTCATAGCGGTTCATGCATCTTCTCCGTATCTTGCTTTTTGCTTCGGCGGTCGACTAGGGCGTGTTAACACTAATGGGCACAGTTATGGTATCCTCCAAGGATGGAACTGACCCAAGCCCAATACGAACGCATCGCGCTACATCTCCCGGTGCAGCGCGGCAACGTCAGCCTTTCGAACCGCCAAGTACTCAACGCCATACTGTATGTCGCCGAACAGGGCTGCAAATGGCGAGGGTTACCTACACGGTTTGGCAACTGGCACACCATCTATACCCGAATGAACCGTTGGTCGAAGAACGGAGTGCTCGACCGAGTATTCGAGCATCTGCAGCGAGAACAGATCGTGCGCATCAAACTCGAGGCGATGTCGATGGACAGCACTATTGTGAAGGTGCATCCCGATGGGACGGGGGCGCTAAAAAAAACGGCCCCCAATCCATCGGCCGCTCTCGCGGCGGCTGGACCACCAAGATTCATATGGTTGCCGCAGATGCTCGAACCGCCATCACGTTCTCGCTCTCGCCGGGACAAGCCCACGATGCCCCGGAAGGGCGTAAGTTGCTGAATCGCCTTGGTCAGCAGCACGATACTCCCTCACTGATCATGGACCGCGCGTACGAAGGCAACGAGACTCGACAACTGGCCTTGGCGCTGGGGTATGAGCCAGTGGTACCGCCATTGCGAACGCGGGTCGAGCCTTGGGAATACGACCGTGAGATGTACAAGCGGCGCAATGAAATCGAGCGGTTATTCCGTCGATTGAAGGGGTTCCGTCGTGTCTTCTCGCGATTCGAGAAACTCGACGTGGTATTCCTCGGATTCATTGTCTTCGCGCTCATCGTCGATGCGTTACGTTAGTGTTAACACGCCCTAGCCCGGATATTTCGCCAATAGAGAGGGCAAATCCCTAATTTTTCAATATAATTCAGCTAGCTAGGTTGAATCGAACAATGATGGCGAGCCTGAAGGCATTTTTATCCTCAGTCTTTTGCCAGGAACCCTACCGTTCCTTAGCCGTGTTGCGCCTATCCGTCGTGGTGGGAACGGTGATGGTGTATGCTCGTCAAAGGACATGAAACCAAACTAAGCTAAATAGCAAGAGAGACTTCTGTTAATTTAACGGTAACCTGCAGGCGTCTGCATCCCGCCAAAGCGCCTTACCGCCAAGCCTGACTATTTGTCACACAACTTTCAATAAGTCTTGACTTTTTGTCAGTTATATGAAAAAATGCCAATGAATTCCAACCGCGCTATCCACAATGGAAAGATACCTGATTACCACGCTTTCAGAAGAATTGGGCAGGAAAATCCTGTTACTAACCGGTCCGCGCCAGTGCGGGAAAACCACCTTGTCCAAGATGTTACATCCGGACTACCAGTACATCAATCATGACCTGGCTGAACACCGTTTATTACTCATGGAAAAGAGCTGGGACCGGCAAAAGAAACTGGTGATTTTCGATGAACTGCACAAAATGGATAAATGGAAGGCTTGGCTGAAGGGCATCTATGACGTTGAAGGAATGCCCCCGGCCCTGCTGGTCACCGGCAGCGCCAGACTTGAGGCCTTCCGCAAGACGGGCGACTCGCTGGCCGGCAGACATTTTCAGTTCCGGCTGCACCCGGTGGACTTCAAGGAAGCACTGGCGGTTTCCGGTTTAGGCAAAGATGAGATTTTTGCACGCCTGATGACGGTGGGCGGATTTCCAGAGCCTTTTCTGAAGGGCACCCAAAGTTACTATAATCGCTGGAAACGTTCGCACGTCGATCTCATCCTGAAAGAAGAACTCCTGACACTGACGGCAGTCAGGGATATTCAATCCATAGCGACCCTGATTGAATTACTGCGTACCAGGGTGGGCAGTCCTGTTTCCGCCAATTCACTTGCTCGTGACCTGCAGAAAAGTCCGAATACAATCCGCCATTGGTTGCAGCTGCTTGAAGACCTGTACGTGATCTTCAAGTTGATCCCTTACCACAAAAACATCGCCCGCGCGCTCCTGAAGGAACCCAAATACTATTTTTATGACAACGGCATGGTACAAGGCGACGAGGGAGTCAAGCTGGAGAACCTGGTTGCGTGCACCTTGCTGAAAGAAATACAACGGGCACAGGACGTGGACGGCGAAGACGTTGATTTACTGTTCATCAGAAACAAGGACGGCCACGAAATCGATTTTCTCGTCACTCGGGAAAAACAGCCTCATCAACTCATTGAAGTCAAATGGAAAGACGACAGACTGAGTCCTAACTTCAAAAAATTCCTGGCAACTGAACCCCTCTCACGGATACAAGTTGTCGGTGAACTCACACAGAGCAAATCCTTCCCCGGCGGTGAACGCATCGAACCAGCAAAAAGCTTCCTGGCAGAGGTCTCGTTCTAGCGGCCTATATCCTGCTATTATGAAAGGGATAGGAAATTCAATCCCCTTGGTCGCTGTTCAGAATGTGCTAATTATGAGTGATCCTACTACAGTTTGCGGATTCACCTGAGAATTTGCCTCTACAACAGTGATTTTGCATGCCGGTCCCGGGTTCTGGGTGGTGTGCTGTTGATGATGGCAGTAATCTGGGTACTGACAAGTTAACCTGAATCTTGCCCGGTTTGAGGCAAATGAGTCTGCCCCGTAACGAATAGTCAATGACCTGGAACATTCTACCTGATCTGATTACGTTCTTAAACCGGTTAACTTGTCAGTACCTTCCCCAAAGGTAGTTGGATTATCACGTTGAATTCTTTGAATGGTTGGGTATGCATATTCAAAACTCCATTTTAAATATGGCCTGTCTGGAAAAGTCGTTACTGCCCCGTGTCCTGATGCACCCGGTAACGCTTCAGCGAAATAGGCTTGCACTTTAACCCGCCAAAGGTAGTTGGATTATCACGTTGAATTCTTTGAATGGTTGGGTATGCATATTCAAAACTCCATTTTAAATGCTCGATGGCCTGTCTGCGAAAAGTCGTTACATGCCGCCGTGGCCGCTCCTGATGCACCCGGTAACGATGCTTCAGCGAAATAGGCTTGCACTGGCCTTAACCCGCTGTCGATAGACCGTTGTATGAAAGACTCTGTCGTCTAGTTGGTAAGTTACGTTCATTCTTGTATCGTTTTAAAAAAGTTTATCTGCTTTTTTGTTTTTTTTATTCACCGTTGGTCGTTGCCCTGCCTTCCAGCTTTTGCAGGGCTTATCCATGGTCCCTGCAGTTGTCCTGTCCAGCCAGTCTCCTTGTTCAGGGCTTTCAGTATATTTTTCGTGGTCAGCCAATGGCGGTAGCGGGTGCTGGGCATGAGATGTCGGGTTTGTGTACTGAGGTACCATTTCAGGTGTTTAAGTCTATACTGATACGGGCCTACCTGAAACCGCAGCCATATGACAGCAGCTATGTGCTTGGCACGTCTGGTGTGCTCGTTGACTTTAGTATGCCGATTGCCTTTCAGTCTATGACTTAGCAGGTGCTCCATGTGCTTTGCTGCCTGATCTTGACTGGCTGGACGCATGATCAGTTTGGTAATGACCTATTTGCTGCTGCCGATATAGGCAACAATGACATCCAGCCGGTTATGTCCGAGTTCCTGTGAGAGAATGACCCGTGCCTGGGTATCCAGGGTTTTATCGGCCTGGCGTTTGCCTGCAATGGCTGGCGCAGGAGATCCGGTAATGGCCTGATAGCGCTCACAGGCATAAGCCGCCCGCATGTCATAGAAGCCTTTTATGCCGGTGCCTCGGGTAATAGTCCGCCAGTGGTAATAGACATGATCCCGCCATTGACTATAGGATTGTTTTTCCGGGATCAGACTTTTTGCTTTACCTTGTACTTCTGCAACCTGCTTCAAAAGGCTAATTTGGTGGTTGTCATGGACCGGTACCCAGCGGTCCGTGCCTTTGCCCCGGCCCCCCTTGGTGCCCTGGGTGATATTGATACGGCCAGACCGTTCTGCCTCTTTCATAGCCTGTCTTGCATTGAGCAAGGAAGCTTCCCTGAAACGCAGGCCAAACGCCCGGGCCAATTCAGCAACCAGCGCCACCCGTGCCTGCCCACTCCGATGTAACTGGTTGATTGGATTGACCAGCTTTGCTTTTTCGAACGTTGCAGGTCCAGTAATGCGGACATTGGAACGGTGTCCTACCTGCTGTGCAGGCCTGATCATCAGGACCTTGTCCTTGCGCATCGTTTCCAGTACGACGTTCACCGTGGAGAGCAGGTTCTGTGCGTAGGCGACCTTCATGTCCTCACTGTGTACTAGTGTGCGAAGATACTCTACGTAGCGCTCGATAACGCTCCAGTCAATCTTTCGTGCGTCGTTGATGCCTTCCTGTTTCAGGAAGCCGGCAAACTGGCTCCAGCGTTCCTCGTGCGTGGCTCGGGTACTGAAATGACCCTCGCCATACCGGTCCGCCAGGGCATTCTTGCCTGCCCAGGCCAGCTTCTTGCCGTAGCCGTAATTCCGGTTGCCGCCAACCTTGCCCATCAAACCCTGATTCTGGTAAGTGTTAAACCGGATTGAGCGCCGGTCGCGCCTGGCTGGTTCGCCCAGCCTGCGACTGTCCGTTGGAGACAGTATGGACAAAAACAAGCCCCTGATGTCCGGCACGCCTGAACAAGCAAATGCTTGCGGGTTGCGTGCTGTACCCTTCAATGCCTTTCGGATGAAGGGCCGCATCGGTGCGTTGGTTGGCTTTTGTATCAGCGGTCATGTTGCCAATACCTTGATTTGACGAGCAGTTGCAGCGGCTACTGCGTACCCGTCTCTGTGTAAGGATTTCACAGAGACGGGTTGCGTTCGGCTCGTCGTTTGCTTTCACGTTTGGCACACCTCCTTCTGGTTACAGCTAAACGTTGATGGGATGGTGGTTCCAGGATTAGAAATAATCCTGAAAACACCGCTTGGCACCGGTTCCATCGGAACCTGTGCGCCTTCACCGGAACACCGGTAAAGGGCTTGTTGCGACTAGGTCATGCAGTCGCCACAGATCATTGAAACTACTACAGCACAGTCAATGTTGAAGATATATAGAAAACCGAAACAGGAATTGTTTCGGTTTCTAACGATTTTCTGCACGGCACTAACGTAGCCAGTGCTTTTCAAGGGCTAAATGATCGAAAATAGCCAAAAAACCGTGACAATGTGTTGTATCGGTTTTCTATTGTTTTTCCTTTTTTTCTGCATAGCATAGAGATGCCCTACAGAAAAAAGAGAAAACAATGAGTTTTAGAGTTTTGAGTGTAAAGGTTCAGATACCTATGGCACTTTTCAGTGATCGTGAGCAAGGGATCTGAATGAGGGGGTGCAGAGGGAGGCGTGGCCTCTCTCTGCACCGGATCGGGTATCCTCCAGTGAACCAACCACAGCCACTGGAACAGGAGACCCGAGCATGGACATTAAATCCCTTCGTATTCGATCATACAAGAGCTTCAGGGTCGACGAACACGTACCCGAGGCGGCGGGTGAGCGCTACCGCAGGTTGCAGGCGTACCAGCGCTTGCGTGCGGCGGGCTGCAGCGAGGCCGGCGCCCTGGAGCAGCTGGAGATCAGCCGGCGCACCCTGTACCGCTGGAAGGCCGTCCTGGCCGCAGGCGGTGTGCACGCCCTGGCGCCGCATTCGAGCCGCCCGCGGCGGCACCGGTGTCCGGCCTATACGCCGCAGGACGTGAGGGCGGTGCTGGCCCTGCGCCGCAAGTACCCGTTTATGGGCAAGGCGCGCCTGCAGGTCCTGCTGGGGCGCGAGGGCGTGGCACTGAGTGTGTCGAGCGTCGGGCGCATCCTCAGCCGGGCGCTGGCCCGCGGTGTGATCCGGCCCGCCGCGTTCTGCGAAGGCAGGCATGCGCCGAAGCGCCAGCGCCGCTTCGCCCGCTGGGCACGGCGCTGGAAGTACGGCGCGAAGGCGCGTACCCCGGGCGAGCTGATGCAGATCGACCACATGACCTATGTGCGAGACGGCGACACCGTCAAGGAGTTCCGCGCCGTGTGCCCGGTGTCGAAGTTCATGGTCACGCGCGCCTGCTCACGGGCCACTGCCGGGCACGCCCGGCGCTTCCTGCACGAACTGCTGGCGGCCCTGCCGTTCCCGCTCGTCTCCATCCAGGTCGACGGCGGCAGCGAGTTCATGGCCGGCTTCGAGGCGTCCTGTGAAGCGCTGCACATCCCGCTGCATGTGTTGCCGCCCAAGCATCCCCAGTACAACGGCTGTGTGGAACGCGCCAACCGCGCTGCCCGCATCGAGTTCTGGGGACGCTACGATGGCCCCCTGAGCATCGACCCGGTGCAGGCCGCCCTCGCCGGCTATGAGTTCTTCTACAACTATGAACGCCCCCACGCAGCACTCGACTGGAAAACGCCCAACGAGTACCTTGTCACCCTGGAGGCCGCCTGATCC
This sequence comes from Gammaproteobacteria bacterium, assembly GCA_965205275.1. GTDB lineage: Bacteria > Pseudomonadota > Gammaproteobacteria > UBA4575 > UBA4575 > WTFY01. Next base: position 885,446 of record OZ242168.1, on the reverse strand, counting down.
CACAGTGCCATAGGTACTGAACCCATACAATACATTGAGATTAAAAGATGTTCAGCGTATGATAGGCCTGTCGCGCTCGACGATTTATGCGGAAATTGCCAAGGGTAATTTCCCGAAACAAATCAGGCTGACCGGAGTCCGCTCGGTCGGCTGGCATGAAAGCGCAATCATTCAGTGGGTCGAGTCAAGACAACATGCGTGAAGCAGGAAGGACTTACCTTTTCTAACCAGGGGTTCTCAGTATTTCTGAATTTGGTAGGTTCAGTCTAATCGTTGGCCGCTTTTGAGAATATCGGAATCACCTTTCCTGATGCTCTCATTTCGTCCAGATAACGGGCATGGTAGGTATATGCGGCCCGGACACTGTTTCTCTCCTTGTGTGCCAACTGGCGCTCAATCGCATCCGGGTTCCAGCCTTGTTCATTGAGTAACGTAGATGCGATGGTTCGGAATCCATGTGCCGTCATTACATCACTGTCATAACCGAGTGTTTTCAGTGCCGTCCGTAGGGTGTTACCAGACATTGGCCGCCGTCCCCATGACTTGACGGAAAAACGTATTGCCCACTGCCTATTAACGGTCTAATTGCTTCTATTATCACCGCTGCTTGCACCGATAACGGCACGATATGATGAAAATCAGTCTCGGAAGCATATGGTCGCCATTCCTTTGTGTTCAAATCAACACCGGCCCACAGCATTTGCCGAACTTCACCCGGTCTCTGAAATAGCAACGGTGACAACCTAAAAGCCGACTGCACCACGAAAGTGCCTTGGTAATTATAAGGGAATTATAAATATCCCCCAGCAACTGCCCAACCACGTTTGGATCAATAATCGCTGCTCGAAGCTCAAGGGAATGTACTGGAACACCTTCAACCGGTTAACCTCCCTGTATGAAGCCTTTATCACTGAATCATTGGTGGCGATGAATCAGCGCTCTAGCAAAGTGGAAGGAATCAATTGAACCGCCCCGGGTTTACCGGAGACTCCATTTCTTGAGAGGATGGAGTGATGAGCAAAACAAACAGATATTCCCCGGAAGTGCGGGAACGAGCGGTGCGCATGGTTTTCGAACATGAGCGAGAGTATTCCTCGCAGTGGTCGGCGATGTGTTCCATAGCGAAGAAGATTGGCTGTACGCCGGAGACTCTGCGAAGTTGGGTACGCCGTGCTGAGACGGATCAAGGTCGACGCGGTGGTCAAACGACAGAAGATCGTGAGCGACTCAAGGCATTGGAGCGGGAGAATCGGGAGCTGAAGCGTGCCAATGAGATATTGCGTACTGCCTCGGCTTTTTTCGCCCAGGCGGAGCTCGACCGCCGACTGAAGTGATGGTTACTTATATTGACGGTCATAAAGAGCGATTTGGGGTTGAGCCGATCTGCGCGGTATTGCCGATTGCCCCATCGACGTATTACGCGCACAAAGTATTGCAGCGACCTCCGGATCGCCGCTCGGATCGGGCGCGAGTTGATGCCTGGCTGAGAGGCGAGATAGAACGCGTGTGGGAAGACAATTACCGCGTCTACGGGATTCGCAAGGTCTGGCGCCAGCTGCAGCGTGAAGGCGTTGTCGTGGCGCGTTGTACCGTGGCTCGCTTGATGCGAGAGCTGGGTTTGCACGGCGTGGTGCGAGGTCGGCGCATTAAGACGACGTTGCCGGACGAGACCTCGGAGCGGCCGTTGGATCGTGTGCAGCGAGACTTTACGGTGTCGCGGCCGAATGCCTTGTGGGTTGCCGATCTGACGTACGTCGCAACCTGGCGGGGATTTGTCTACGTAGCCTTCGTGATCGACGCCTTTGCCCGCCGCATTGTCGGCTGGCGAGTGTCGACTTCGCTACGATCCGATCTGGCTTTGGATGCCCTGGAGCAAGCGCTGTATGCGCGTTCGGTGAACGGCCAGCACGGCCTGATTCACCACAGTGACCGCGGTGTTCAATACCTGTCGATTCGTTACGCCGAACGATTGGCTGATGCTGGCATCGATTCATCGGTCGGCAGCGTCGGCGATTCCTACGACAATGCGTTGGCTGAGACCATCAACGGTTTGTACAAGACCGAAGTCATCCGACAGCAAGATCCCTGGCGAAATATCGAAGACGTTGAATTTGCAACTTTAACTTGGGTGGACTGGTTCAACAACCGACGAATTCTCGAACCGATTGGCAACGTGCCACCGGCTGAAAAAGAAATCGAGTACTATCAACAACTGGAAGGGTCAGCCATGGCGGCTTGACTCAAACTAATGAGTCTCCGGAATACCCGGGGCGGTTCAAATGCCTGGTTGAGTCTGAATCTGTTTCGCAAAATCGGCAGGCGGCCGCAGGAGAAATGACCCGCCACGACGCAGCCCTGAAGTTTGGAACCCGCTCGGGCGAAGAACCGCCAGCAATGCATTATAGTAAGACTATCTGTAAGACCTTGGAAAGGTAAATAAATTATAAATACTTATAAATCAACAAGATAATGGTATTAAATGGCGGAGAGAGTGGGATTCGAACCCACGGTCCAAGGATTACTCAGACAACTCCTTAGCAGGGAGCCCCATTCGACCACTCTGGCACCTCTCCTTCTCCAAGCAGGTAAGAGTATATCGAATACCTGTTAATATATGTAATTTGAATCGACATGTTCGCTATAATCTCCACTTTTTGTATCAAAGCACTCTAATTGTTTAAGGTCAGTGTGGAGCATACAAGTGCTGCAGAAAGCAGGGAATTAGCAGCAACAAGAGTACCATGATGCAAAAGCGTTTTATGTTGACTGCTTAAGTTATACTTGTTTTTTGCGCCCGTAGCTCAGCTGGATAGAGTACCTGGCTACGAACCAGGCGGTCGGGAGTTCGAATCTCTCCGGGCGCGCCATTTTTCAATGACTTACGGCTACCCTGAGAAGGCTGTTGTCCAATAGATGCCTCATTGTCCAATAGAATCGTATTGGCCTGCTTTTTTTTAAGGGGTTGCACCCGAACCGGCTTACGCCGATACACCCGTTGAGTGATCGCGGTGTCCGCATGACCCAGGCGTTCAGAAGCCTCGACCAGGCTGTTTGATTCGCTGGCCACCTTGGCCCGCAGATCCCGTTCCTGAAAGCGCTCGGTGACCCGGGTCGTATTCATCACCTTGTCCATGAATCGCTGCCACAGGCTGTCGAAGGCATTGCAACGTCCCAGTGCATCGATGTAGGGCTTGCCTTGCCGTGTGGCGAACAAGGGGGCATCTCCGATGCCCCTTGGCGGGATTTTCTGTATCTCGTCCACAAGGGTCCGCATCTCGCCTTGTGAGTCCCATTCGATGATCAGGTGTCAACTGCAACTGAAAACTGACCCACTTTAGCTATAGAGCTGCAACTTAAAATTGACCCACCCGGTTAGGTTTTGTGCGCGCCGTCCGATGGTATCAGGCCGGCCTTTCTTTTTTCCTTGAGGCGATAGCTATCGCCTTTGATTTGAATGACATGCGCGTGATGTAAGATACGATCCAGCATGGCAGAGGTTAAAGCGGTATTGCCGGCGAAGGTTTCATCCCATTGGCCGAAGGACAGGTTGGAGGTCAGGATGAGGGAGCCTTTTTCATAGCGTTGAGCGATGATCTGGAAGAACAGGTTGGCCTGTTCGCGGGTCATGGGCAGGTATCCGATTTCGTCGATGATGAGCAGGCTGGGTCCGTTGACGCTGCGCTGCAGGGTTGGTTTCAGGCGGCCCTGTCGTTGTGCCGTGTCGAGTTGCAACAGCAGATCGGCGGCCGTCATGAAACGGGTTTTCAGGCCCGCCAGGGTGGCCAGGTAGCCGAGTGCAATGGCGACATGCGTTTTGCCGACCCCGCTGGGTCCGAGCAAGACGATATTTTCCTTGCGCGCAATAAAGCTCAGCGAAGCCAGGCTCTCAATCTGCTTTCTGGGGGCGCCGACGGCAAACGTGAAGTCGTACGCTTCCAGTCGCTTGATCGCCGGGAAGCCGGCCATTTTCAGCAACACACTGCGCGTTCGCTGCTGGCGGTACTGCTGCTCCGACTTCAGACATTGCTCCAGATAATCCCGGTAGCTGCACTCGCGCTCGCTCGCCCACTGGGCCAGCGCATCGTACTCCGCGGCCAGACCGGACAGCTTCAGGGTCGCACACAATGCGTCCATCCGTTCGGCTTGCAGGTTCATGCCGATCCCTCCCTGAGCAGCGCTTCATACACCGACAGGGCATGATGCAGGGGCTCGCGCGCGTACGTATTCGGGATACACAACCCCGTCTCTGTCGGCAGGGGAATGACCTCAGCCCTCGGCGGGGTGTAGGCCTGCAGCACCGCACGTTCCTGTCTCCAGCGCACCGCCGGTTGTTCCTCTGTCACCGTATGAATACGCACATTGGCCACGTCGCGCAACCACTTCAGAACCTCCATGTTGGCCGTCTCCACATCCAGTACCAGACCCGCCTGCCGGAGCTGCGCCACCAGCGGTACATAAAAACTGTAGCGCAGATACCGGATGAATCGCTCCACCTTGCCCTTCGTCCTGGCACGATATGGCTGGCATAACCGCGGCCTGAATCCTAACCGCCTGGCCATCTCCCACAAACCAGGATGAAAGCGGTGCAAACCGGTCCCGTAGGCATTGCGCTGCTGGACCACCGTCTTCATGTTGTCGTACAGCACCTCCCCAGGCACGCCCTCAAAGTAGGCAAAGGCCTGCTCATGACAGCGCCTGAGCGTCTCAAAACGCTCATCGGTGACAAATTCCACATACGTGTAACGACTCCAGCCCAAGGTCGCCACAAACGCCGACAATGCATCCCTGCCGCGCCGAAACACCCCCCAGTCCACCTGCATCTGTACACCCGGACCCGTCTCAAACCGTACTACCGGGTCCGCCTTTATCGCAGGCCGCAACCCCGCCATATAATACTGCAGCAGCCGAAGGCTGCCTGCATACCCCGCCTGGCGCGAAGCTCCCGCTCCATCACCGGCGCCGGGATCCATTGCGGACAAGCCGCCGCCAACCGCTCCTGTATATACGACTTGTAGGGATCCAGCCTGGATCCCCGGACCGCACGCTTCGCGTACCGCGGCTTCTTGTCCGCACGCATATACTTGCGTACCGTATTGCGCGATACCCCCACTTGCCGGGCAATCGCCCGTATCCCTACCCCTTGCCGATGCAATATCCAAATCTCCATCACCCCCTCCTCGTGTAACATCCCGGCTCCTCCCCTGTATGGCTTGAGCCGAGAGTAATCCAGGGGGGTCAACTTTCAGTTGCAGAAGTGGGTCATCTTTACATTGCAGCTAACACCTGGGAGAACGGATACAACGAACGGTTCAATGGGACGCTCAGACATGAAGTGCTGAACCCGGAAGTCTTTTACTCATTGGATGAAGCTCAGGCTGTGATTGCACAATGGATCCATCAATATAACCACATCAGGCCCCATCAATCCCTGGATCACCGGCCGCCTGTGCCGGAAACCATCGCTTCAACTCTCTCTCAACACCTGGTACATACCCGGGGGGCTTGACAAAGTTGCACAGGTATGGCGGAACCACTATAATCTAACATGACTAATGAGGTGTTAAAGCCTGTTGAGTGGGTAGGCTCGAGCAAAGAGGATCTGAAGAAATTTCCAGACTCTGTGCAGGACTGGGTAGGTTTTGCGGTGTATCAGGCCCAGATTGGTTTCAAGCATCGCGACGCCAAACCTCTCACTGGATTAGGTTCCGGTGTCTTATGAGGTGGTCTCAAGATACGACGGGAATACCTAGCGGACCGTATACACGGTCCGGTTCAAGACAGCCGTGTATGTTCTGCATGCCTTCCAGAAAAGGCTAAGCAGGGCGCCAAGACACCGAAGCCGGAGATTGATTTGATCAAGCACAGGTTGAAGGCGGCAGAGCAGCACTACAGGGATACATATAACGAAGGGTAGATTGATGCAGACGAAAGAAACGAAGATTGAACATGGCAGTGGTAACGTGTTTGCGGATCTTGGGTATCCCGACGCTGATGCTCACCTGTTGAAAGCGGAACTTGTTGCCCGCATTGATGGGATCATTCGCCAGCGCGGTCTCAAACAGGCCGAAGCGGCAAGGTTATTGGGTCTGTCTCAGCCTGACGTCTCGCGCCTGCTGCGAGGAAGCTTTCGTGAGTATTCCATGGAACGTCTGTTGCGCCTTCTAACGGTGCTGGGGCGTGATGTGGAGATTGTCATTCGGCAGTCCCGATCACAGCAAGGTGGAAGGCTCAGCGTCGGAGCATGAGAACAGTGCAAAGTTGTTGAACTCCCTGCTCGTCAAGGCATTGAGCATACGGTGGTACTTGTCTGTAATATTCTTGGTAGTCATAGAGACACGACGCGTAATCGTGCGGGGTTTTTGCGGGATTCAGTTATGAATGGTCCAGCATTGTCAGGCAAAATGAGCAACGAGCGTTCCAGTATTTACTAATAAATACAATTAGTTAGAAACTAACATGCATAACTTATCTACAGACAGCCCATCCAGTCTAGGCTAGTCGTGCTTGGTAGTGCTTGACGTGGATATCATCTTCACACTGACGAGCCTGTGCAAGATCATAGGCGGCCTGCATTGCTACCCAGCAATCGGCAGTCGACCAGCCAGCCTTCTCGAAACGAATGGCCATTTCCGCTGAAATACCCGACTTCTGGTTGACGATATTGTTCAGAGCCTGACGCGTCACACCCAGGATCGCCGCCGCCCGGGTCACGCTAAGCTCCAGAGCCTCAATGCAGTCCTGCCGGACAACGCGGCCCGGATGGGGAGGGTTTTTCATCGGCATCGTTCTTCTCCTTTCATTTAGTGGTAATCGACCAACTCGACATCGTAAGCATCGCCATCTTTGAACCGGAAAATGATCCGCCAGTTAGCCTTGACCGTCACAGACCAATACCCTTTGGCATTGCCTTTGAGCGGGTGTAAGCGATATCGCGGTAACCTGAGTGCCTGAACAGTTTTTGCGGTATCGAGAATCGCAAGGATATGCTCCACCGTTTCAATCATGTCTGGCTGAATTTGGCTGCGGTCTCCGCGCTCATAGAGGCGTTTCACTCCACGATGCCGGATGTGCTTGATCATGCAATCAATATAAAGCGACAATTGTCTATTGTCAATATGAACAGGCTTTTTCAACAGAGCAGTTGGAAAGAGGGTGAAGTTCCGATCAAAGCAGCGCAATGAAGCTACTTGATTTCGTTGTTCTCGGCTAACCTATAGCTCAGCGTAAGCCGTATAATGGGATTTTGACAATGCAATCAACTGGAGTTTAGCCATGGACCGTCAAGAGCATGTGTTGCCTTACCTTGCCCGTTTTGCAATTCCGCGCACCGGGATTGAACCAATCGGAGGCTGGTATTCTGAGGAGACAGCGATGTGGATGCTGGATACCATCAATGGGCCGCGGCCAGCTATAGAATGTGACAGTACAGCACTTGAAATGATTACTAAGACGCATATTCAATCAGAGGCAGACGACGACAATGCGTTGGAGCTTTCCACGAAAACACGTGTGCAGCGAGAACGTGATGATGAAATCACACCAGGGGAGTTCGGTACCTGTTAGAGCATGTCAATCCTCCTAGTAACCAATCGAAGGGATTTGACAACTGATTTCCTAATAAGAGAATTGAATAAACGAAATCTGGCATTCAGCCGCCTGAATACGGATGTTATGACTGATTCACTCGTTGTCTTGAATCCACTGTTCAATACTATCGAGATTAGAAATACGTTTTCGCATATTCACACTGACTCTATCTCCGTAGCGTACTTTCGTCGCCCGGCGGTTCTTCAGCCAAGGGACACTCTTGGCGTTTATCGTGACTATGCATGGACGGAATGGAATACGTTCCTGAGAGCTCTGTACGCCAGTATCGGTGGTCGCTGGTTTAGCCATCCGAACGACATTCTGCTTGCAGAAGACAAACCGCGGCAGCTTCGACTTGCACACAACATTGGTTTCAATGTACCAGAAACTATCATCACCAACGATATCGAAGCCGTTCAAGAGATTAATCGAGAGTTCACCTTGGTTGCGAAGCCACTAAAACAAGCCTTGGTAGAAGCCGATGATTTTGAGAAGGTCATATTCACCTCTAGTATTGATATGTTAACAGACGAAGATCGCGCCTCTATTTCCGTCTGCCCTGTTATTTTCCAACGTCAGATACCCAAGGCTACAGATATTCGAGTTACTGTTGTTGGAAATCAAATATTTGCTGTCGCTATTCACTCACAGGAGAGGGAAGAAACTAAAGTCGATTGGAGACGTGGGTCGAACCCACACCTTCGTCATGAGGTCATTGATTTGCCCGAAGATGTGGCAAATAAATGTGTTCGAATCGTGCAGTCACAATCTCTCCGATTTGGGGCAATTGATTTAGTGCAGGACCCCGACGGAAAGTTCTGGTTTTTGGAATGTAACCCAAATGGTCAGTGGGCCTGGATAGAGAATCGGACTGGGATCCGAACCCGGCCTCGGACCGGGGGCTGACACTGACGTTGAGTCAGACGATCGGTGCCTCTGCGACCGGTGGGGTCGAAGCGTTACTGCAGCCTGATACGGCACGAGTATTGAACACCGTTAATGATGACGCGTTGCGACGTCGTCTCGAGGCGAAGCTGAGCTACGGAATGCCTGTGTTCGGTGGAGGGTATACGGGCACGCCGGAGGTGGGACTTGGGCTCTCGGAGGCAGACCGCGAGATTCGCCTGGGCTGGCTCCTTGAGGGTCCGCGGGCCAGGAATCTTGGTTTCAACATCCGGGCTGAGGGCTCACGGCTGGATGCGAGAAGCGAGGACCGCGAGCCTGAGCACAAGATCGGAATCCGGATGCAGGCACGCTGGTAGGGGTACGGGAAGTCCCGAGCTCCCCTGGCTGCGGCACTCTTCGATCCAGAACAGCATCAGCGGGTTGTCAGGTTCGAAGCACAGCCTGGGCATGGCCCGCACCTTGCTGATCAGGACTCGTCATCCCCCTGCCTGTCTGTTTTCAAACAAATGGGACAGATGAGTGTTTAATTTAAGCGAGTGTTTTGCTCATCATTGTCATGTTACGCGGCGTGTCGCTGGTAGTGCAAACGACGTTTCGCAATGGTCCTTTTCTTGATTTTTTCTCTTTTCGCCAGTATCGACTGTGCGCGCCCAAAGTAAACATCCGCTGGCGTAAGGTTGTTCAGGCCTTCATGGTATTGCCGATGGTTGTAGTGATTGACGAACATCTCGATCTGCTTTTCAAGATCGCCGGGTAAAAAGTAATTCCCCAATAATATCCGGTTCTTGAGCGTTTGGTGCCAGCGTTCGATCTTGCCTTGTGTTTGCGGGTGATACGGTGCACCACGAACATGGCTCATCTCGTTGTCGCTCATCCAGTCAGCGAGGTCATTTGAGATATAGCTCGATCCATTGTTGGAGAGTAATCTCGGTTTCTGAACGACATCAGCCTGGTCACAGCCCGATGCCTGCACGGCTAACTCCAGCGTCTCGGTGACGTCGCGGCTGGTCATGCTGGTGTACAGCTTCCAGGCAATCATATAGCGAGAGAAGTCATCCAGAATGGTGGACAGATACATCCAGCCCCAGCCGATGATCTTCAAGTACGTGAAGTCGGTCTGCCACATCTGATTGATGGCCGTGGTCTTATCCTGGAACTCGTTGGCGGTCTGCATAACAATGAAGGCCGGACGGATGATCAGATCATGGGCCTTGAGAAGCCGGTATACCGAGCTCTCCGAGACAAAATAACCCTCGGTATCCGTGAACGTTACTGCCAGCTCGCGTGGACTCAGTTCCGGCGTGTCCAGAGCCAACGCGATCAACCGGCCCCGAACCGTATCGGGGATACGGTTCCACACCCGCCCCGGCAGGGGCGCCTTGTCCTGCAGTGCCACTTCTCCGTCATGACGATAGTGTGCGTACCAGCGGTAGAATGTGGTACGCGGAATACCAAGCATGTCCAGTGTTTGCTTGGCAGGAAGGTGTGATCGCTCCACCAGTCGGATGGTCTCAAGCTTCTCACAGGCGGGGTATCTCATTCGAGTTCCTCTCCATCCCCGAGCATGTTCTTTTTGAGCAGCCACAACTCCAGCGTTTGTTCGGCAACCACCTCTTTGAGATCTCGGGCTTCACGCCTCAGCTTTGTGACTTCGCTCGTGTTGGCCTGGCGAACAATGTTCCCGGCCAGGCGCTTCTTGCCGGCCTCCATAAAGTCCTTGGACCATTTGTAGTACAGACTCTGAGCGATGCCCTCCCGCCGGCACAGTTCCGCAATACTATCTTCGCCACGCAAGCCGTCCAGTACGATGCGTATTTTCTCCTCCGCACTGAATCGCCCCGGTATTGTCGGAGGCTAAAACCTTTGAGAGGATTAGCCTATGAAAACACAACCTGTCTATGCCCCGGAAGTACGGGAACGAGCGGTTCGATTGGTATTCACCAGCGAACATGAACATTCATCGCGTTGGTCTGCAACGCAATCGGTTGCTGGAAAGATCGGCTGTACGCCGGAAACACTGAGAAAGTGGATTCGACAAGTGGAGATTGATCAGGGAGGGAGGTCCGGTCTCACGACGGATCACGCTCAGAAATTCAAGGAACTGGAACGTGAAGTACGCGAACTGAAGCGGGCGAATGAGATCTTGCGAAAGGCAGCGGCTTTTTTCGCCCAGGCGGAGTTCGACCGCCGACCGAGGTAATGGTGTCATTTATTGATCACTATCGAGACGACCACGGTGTCGAGCCGATCTGCGCCGTATTGCCGGTCGCACCGTCGACGTATTATCGCGTCAAACAACTGGAATCGTATCCGCAGCGACGCTCAGCCCGTGCTCGCACAGACGCGGTGCTGGAAATCGAGATCAGCCGTGTCGGGCATGAAAACCGATGTGTTTATGGTGCGCGTAAGGTTTGGAAGCAACTCAAGCGAGAGTCGATTGTGGCTGCGCGCTGCACCGTGGAGCGGTTGATGAGGAAACTGAGCTTGGCAGGGATCAGGCGCGGTCGACGCTGCAAGACGACCCTTCCGGCAGACTTGGCCGATCACCCTTTGGACCGGGTGAATCGTCAGTTTGTCGCAGCGCGACCGAATCAGCTTTGGGTGGCCGATATCACGTATGTGAGGACCCGATCCGGGTTTGTGTATGTGGCGTTTGTGGTGGATGTGTTCTCACGTTTTATCGTGGGTTGGCGTGTTCTGAAATCAATGCAGACAGCGTTGGTTCTGGATGCGCTGGAACAAGCGCTGTGGGCCCGGGGAAAGCCACGAGGGGTCATACATCACAGTGATCGTGGCAGCCAGTACCTCTCGATTCGTTACACCGAGCGACTGGATGAGGCGGGGTTCAACGCATCGGTTGGAAGGGTTGGTGATGCTTACGACAATGCCTTGGCTGAAACCATCAACGGCCTGTACAAAACGGAAGTGATCTACAAAGCGGGTCCCTGGCGGGGCCTGGAGGCCGTGGAACAGGCCACCTTGACCTGGGTGGACTGGTTCAATCATCGGCGATTGCTCCAACCGATTGGCGATGTACCACCTGCTGAATACGAAATGATGTATTATCAACTAACCGAGTCGGCTCAAGCAGCATGACTCAAACTAAACAGTCTCCGGTAAACCCGGGGCGATTCAAACTGCCTATGACTTGGTAGGTAATATACTGTCCAATAGAGGGTACTAAACAGCCCTGAATGTGAGTAAATCAGACTGGAGCAGCACAAGTTCATTGGACATGCAAACAGTATTAAAATGAAGTAAATAGAGCAGGTTATGATTTTTTAGGAGGAGTTTTTCGAACTTGGTGGTCGGGAGTTCGAATCTCTCCGGGCGCGCCATTATTGCATGCATATTGCATAAGGTAACCTATATTATACCATATAGAGCATATGATAGAGGTTAGGGAATACCTTGATGCAAAGGGATATAGTCCCTATGCCAGAGGGTTCGATCGCCTGAATGGAGTTGCTGCAGCCAAGGTAGTCACAGCGATACATTGGCTGGAACAAGATAATTTTCTAGCGTAAAAGGTATCGGTATCGGTGTTCATGAGTATCGAATTTACTTTGGTAAGGATGAGGATCGGTTTGTGATAGTACTCGTTTGGGGCACCAAAAAACGTCAGGATACGGATATCGTGACTGTAAAAAGTACTGGCAGGACTATTAAACGTCGAAAACGGCAAGAGGTGCGATGATGGTCTTGACTAAAGATTTTAAAGAAACCATTCAGGTGCGTGTACAACGTGATCCGGCATTTCGCGAGGCCCTGCTGAAAGAAGGCACGGAGTGTTTTCTGGCAGGAGATCTCGATACTGGCAAAGCAGTACTGCGTGACTATATCAACGCGACGATTGGATTTGAGAAATTATCCGAAGTTTTCGATAAATCAAGTAAAAGCCTCATGCGTATGTTCGGGCCGAAAGGGAATCCCCAGGCGAGCAATTTATTTGCTGTGATCAGCTACCTGCAGAAGTGGGAGGGCGTGCACTTGGAGGTTAAAGCCAGCAAGGTGGCCTGAAGCATTTTATAAGACGCTTGAGGCGATTGTCCATGGAAATTGTACAGAGATGGCCTGCTGTGGTGGAGTTTGGGCTGTTGGCATTATTTAAAAAGCTTAAATGGATATAGGTTAATAAAAAATGATATATGGCTGAAGAAGGTAAAAAATTGATGATATCTTACAAGAGGAGATGATTGAAAAAGTCACAGGTGAGGTGGCGAACTGGTTTGATATGGCCGGTTATAACTACCACCAGTTGATAGAATTAGGAATTGTTGTCGTTGGAATATTTGTTGCTTGGTTTATATCTAAACGTCTACGCAGTCGAATCACTGAATACGATCTAAAATCAAAATCCAAAGCGAAGCAAGTTTTATTTTTCACACTAAGTAGATTGATATTCCCGCTGTTGTTACTAGTGTGGGTGGGAATCTTTGTTATAGGCTTAGTTGTATTTAAACAACCGTGGCCTGTATTGCTTACTGCGATAAATCTTATTATCGCCTGGTTCGTCATTCGTCTTGGATCTTCTTTTATTGAAAACCCGCTTATTAGTAAAACTGTAGCAGCTGTCATTTGGGCCATTGCGGCATTAAATATTACTGGATATCTAAGTCCAGTTGTAGATTATCTTGATCAAGCAAAAATAGAGTTGGGGCAGACCACTGTCTCTTTGTATGAGATAGTTTCTTCATTTTTTTTCATTGCCATTTTTTTATGGATTGCCTTCGCACTGATTAAGCTGGTTGATAATGTATTAAAAAGCAGTAATAACATCTCGCTATCAGCACGTGCACTTCTTTCTAAAACTTTTAAGTTTGCTTTAGTCACCGCAGCACTTCTATTTGGTTTAAGTGCTGTAGGTATTGATCTCACCGCGTTTGCGGTTCTGGGTGGTGCAATTGGTGTAGGTGTTGGTTTTGGTCTACAAAAGATTTTTTCTAATTTTATTTCTGGTTTTATTTTGCTTTTGGATAAATCTATTACGCCCGGGGACACGATAAATATAGCAGGGCAATACGGTAAAGTGGAAACATTAAGTACGCGTTATGTATCGGTTATTACACGAGATGGGGTCGAGCACCTAGTTCCAAATGAGGAAATGATTATTAATCGTGTAGAGAATTGGTCTTACAGCCATAATAATCTTCGACTTAAAATTCCCGTAGGTGTTCACTATAAATCAGATGTTAAAAAAGCGATTGAGCTTTGCTTAGAAGCTGCTGAGGATGTACAGCGTGTTATGACCTTGCCTAGACCTGCTTGTTTGATGAAAGGATTTGGCGACAGCTCGGTGGATTTGGAAATTCGTGTTTGGATACAAGACCCTATGAATGGTTGTTCAAATGTAAAAAGTGAGGTATTGCTTGGTGTGTGGAATAGGTTTCATGAACACGGTATCGAGATTCCTTATCCACAGCGGGATTTGCATTTGCGATCCATATCAGAAGAATCAGTAGCAGAAATTAAAACTGCTGGTTAAGGCTACAGTTTATTTATATCAAATGTATATAAATCCATAAATAAAACTATGAGGAACATATCTTTTTAATAAAATAAACTAGTGTTTATATACTGGCTTCGAACTAGGGCGTGTTAACACTAACGTAACGCATCGACGATGAGCGCGAAGACAATGAATCCGAGGAATACCACGTCGAGTTTCTCGAATCGCGAGAAGACACGACGGAACCCCTTCAATCGACGGAATAACCGCTCGATTTCATTGCGCCGCTTGTACATCTCACGGTCGTATTCCCAAGGCTCGACCCGCGTTCGCAATGGCGGTACCACTGGCTCATACCCCAGCGCCAAGGCCAGTTGTCGAGTCTCGTTGCCTTCGTACGCGCGGTCCATGATCAGTGAGGGAGTATCGTGCTGCTGACCAAGGCGATTCAGCAACTTACGCCCTTCCGGGGCATCGTGGGCTTGTCCCGGCGAGAGCGAGAACGTGATGGCGGTTCGAGCATCTGCGGCAACCATATGAATCTTGGTGGTCCAGCCGCCGCGAGAGCGGCCGATGGATTGGGGGCCGTTTTTTTTAGCGCCCCCGTCCCATCGGGATGCACCTTCACAATAGTGCTGTCCATCGACATCGCCTCGAGTTTGATGCGCACGATCTGTTCTCGCTGCAGATGCTCGAATACTCGGTCGAGCACTCCGTTCTTCGACCAACGGTTCATTCGGGTATAGATGGTGTGCCAGTTGCCAAACCGTGTAGGTAACCCTCGCCATTTGCAGCCCTGTTCGGCGACATACAGTATGGCGTTGAGTACTTGGCGGTTCGAAAGGCTGACGTTGCCGCGCTGCACCGGGAGATGTAGCGCGATGCGTTCGTATTGGGCTTGGGTCAGTTCCATCCTTGGAGGATACCATAACTGTGCCCATTAGTGTTAACACGCCCTAGACGGTCGGGAGCTCGAATCTCTCCGGGCGCGCCATTTCCAGAGAGATTTGTACCAAGACATGGTTTTCATTCTATTTCTGTCTCTTTCCCATTGCCCATCTCATGTAGCAGTTTGTAGCTTTAACTCAGTGTCCGGATTTACTAGACCACTTCATTTTCTAAATTGATAGGGGCATAGTTTTGTAGAAACTTATACATAAAAATTTTCGATTTTATTTTTTTCGAATATTTGGTTTGATACCAACAAAAGATTTTCTAATTTCAATCCATACCTGCTGTATTGTCTTTTTGAGCACATCACCATCTGGTGCTAGGAACTTTAAGATTATTCCGCATTTGTTTGGCAGAAGTGACACACCTCCATATACATCTTTGTTTTGTTGCATATTATTTTGTAATGACTCTAATAAATATTGATGAGCATTGGAGCGGTTAACTACGCAAACCGTACCCATTCCAATATATTTGTATTTTTTGTTCAAAAAGTTTTTTGGATTTATCAAATATATATCTTTTGCAAGCAATTCATTATCTTCGGCGTAGACCTGTAAAGAACTATTTAGTTGTTTAAAAACATGTTCGTCACTTTTTGGAGAATGTAGTAAAAAAGAATCTGCAATAACTACAGTACTCGTATCATCTGCGAACACATTCATTCTTGAACTTAATTTTGATTCTGGAAACAGTATTAACGGGTCAGATATATATTCAGTGTATGAATTGTTAGTGGCATTAATATCAACTGATTGATATGCCTTGCCATTAGGCATTCCATGCACGATTGTTGAAGCCTGTGTAGTAACATGGCTATATGAGTTTGAATTAGCTACAACATTTGTTGCAAGATTTTCGTTCTCATATATTCCCCCTGAGACGGATTGGATATATATATTGGCCATTCCCAGTGGATCATTTTCATAATATTGAGTTCTGCAAACATGAAAAGGATAAGCAGCATATTGCTTTTCAAGATAAGTCTTTCCATCTTGGCTCGTGGCAAACTCAAGAGATAATTTACTCATACATTTAATTTTGTATATTCTAATTAAATAGCACGTTATTAATTATATGAGCTGCAACTTCTTCTATACCTGCTCCAGTTTTACAATTTGTAAGTGCTAGAGGTTTGTTACCTCTAACTTCTTGTCCCTCTTTAATCATTAAATCTATATCGACACCTACATAAGGTGCCAAATCGACTTTGTTAATCACTAGTAAATCTGATTGCACGATACCTGGCCCTTTTTTGCGAGGGATATCATCTCCTTCAGAGGTATCGATTACAAACATCCAGTAATCGACAAGGTCTAGAGAAAAAGTAGAGGCTAGATTATCCCCACCACTTTCAATCAATATGATGTCTAAGTTTTTAAACTCTTTACTCAAAAGATCTGCAGCTTGAATATTTAGGGTGGGGTCCTCTCGAATAACAGTATGTGGACAAGCACCAGCTTCCACTGCAACTACGCGTTCTGGTGCAAGCAATCCAGATTGCTGCAGACGTTTGGCATCTTCTCGTGTGACTAAGTCGTTCGTGATGATGGCAATTTCATTTCCACGTTTATTAAATAGTGGGATCAATTGTTCGATTAGGGCTGTTTTTCCAGAGCCTACAGGCCCACCAATACCTACTCGTGCAGGGCCATTTTGAGATTCATGCATGTTCATCGCAGCATATAGCGTTGTGTCAATGGGAGAGTCTTAGCAGGTTCACAAGTGGCAAGATCACCATCCACAAATACATCAAATGTATCGGGGTTAACAGTTATTTTTGGACAGCTGCCGTTATGTAACATGTGACCTTTGTTGAGTTTTCGAGTCCCTTGTGCAGCTAAATTAGCTTTTTGAAGCTTTAGTTTCTCTCCTACATTGGTATCGACCGCAGATTGGTTAACAAAGTTTACACTCAGGTGTTGTTTAGCGTTACCGAATGCCCCCCATTGTGGCCGCATGGCCATCGGTTCGCAGGTCATTAACGATGCAGCGCTGTCACCCATGGCAGACCAGACAATAAAACCACCTTTAACTATTAATTCGGGCTTAATTCCGAAAAATGCAGGTTTCCATAACACTACATCTGCCATTTTCCCTTTTTCTAAGGAGCCGATGTATTGATCGATTCCAAATGTACGTGCTGCATTGATTGTATATTTTGCGATATAGCGCTTTATTCTTTCATTATCGCCACGCTTTGTAGCTTCTTCAGAAAGACGCCCACGCTGATCCTTCATTTTGCTAGCGAGCTGCCAGGTGCGACATATGACTTCATTAATTCTGCCCATACCCTGGCTATCCGAGCCCAGCATGGAAATTGCACCAAGATCATGTAACACATCTTCTGCAGCAATGGTTTGAGCACGAATACGGCTTTCGGCAAATGCGACATCTTCCGGGATAGCCGGATTTAAATGATGACAAACCATCGTCATATCTAGATGTTCATCAAAAGTATTTACAGTGTATGGGTTTGTTGGATTAGTAGAAGAGGGCAGGCAATTGTATTCACCAGCAACACGAATTATATCGGGTGCGTGTCCACCTCCTGCGCCTTCTGTGTGATACATATGAATGGTACGACCATTGATGGCAGCCAAAGTATTTTCAACAAAGCCACTTTCATTTAATGTGTCAGTATGTAACTGGACTTGAAAATCTAAATCATCTGCAACGGAAAGGCAGGTATCAATGACGGCTGGCATTGCACCCCAGTCCTCATGGATTTTTAGACCTAGACAACCTCCATTTAACTGATCAATTAAAGATCTAGGTTTTGATGAATTACCGCGCCCTAAAAAACCAAAATTAATCGGCCATTGCTCTGAGGCTTGTAGCATCTTGCCAACATTCCACGCGCCACCACAATCAATCCCTACAGTTATCGGACCCAGTGACCCTCCGATCATTGTAGTAATGCCAGAACCTATTGCATGTTCGCATAACTGTGCACTATCAAAATGCACATGCACATCGATACCTCCCGGCGTTGCAATCAATCCCTCTGCATCGCGTACGGTTGTTGCTGCACCGCAGACAAGATTCGGGTCAACATTATCCATAGTGGCAGGATTTCCAGCTTTTCCAACTCCTACAATTTGACCTTCTTTAATTCCAATATCTGCCTTAACAATTCCTAAGACAGGGTCAATTACCAGCGCGTTACTAATTAGCATATCTAAAGAACCGGCAGCGCTGTCATAACCAGGTGTCAAGCCCAGGCCATCACGTAGTGTTTTACCACCGCCATGCAAACATTCATCACCAGGAACGGCGTAGTCATGTTCTACTTCTGCCAAAAGCGAGGTATCACCAAGACGTACTGCATCTCCCGTAGTAGGGCCATACATTAAGGCATATTCTTTTCTTGATATTTTAATCATTGTTAAGCCCCTTTAAATCCACGGGTTTTTGCTTGATGAAGCGCTTCTTGTTTTTTAACTTCATTAGAAGTTGATCCGTTGGTTAGGCTATTTAAGCCATGTACTTCTCCTGTTCCGCCAAATTTAACCAGTTGTACTTCTTTGCTTTCACCAGGCTCAAATCGCACCGCTGTTCCTGCTGGAATATCTAAATGTTTTCCAAATGCATCCTTTCGATTAAAGTCTAATTCGGGATTCACCTCAAAAAAGTGGAAATGACTACCAATTTGTACAGGTCGATCGCCTGTGTTTAACACTTTTAGTTTTACCGAGCGTTTGCCAGCATTAATTTTTATATCACCTTCACCAGAAATAATTTCCCCAGGATGGGTGTTATCTTTAATTTTCGTTTTACCTGGTCGAACTGGCTCATGCACAGTCACAAGCTTGGTTCCATCTGGGAAAGTAGCTTCAACCTGAAGCATATGCATCATGTCGCCTACACCAGGCATCACATCATCGGTATTTAACAATGTAGAGCCATAGCCAATCAGTTCTGCAACGCTGCGACCCTCTCTTGCGCCTTCTAAGATTTCATCAGCAATAATGGCAGTCGCTTCAGGGTAATTTAATTGGAGTCCTTTTTTTCTTCTTTTCCTCGCAATTTCGGCAGCGGTATATATAGTCAAACGTTCTAATTCAGTTGGCGTTAACAGCATAGGTTTTCTCCAAATCTTTGAATAATCATTTAGTTTGCAAATAGTCTTGTATCAGAGTTTTCATGGCGCATAGACGCGATATCCGCAAAAGGTGTAAATCCATGAATTTCTTCTACGTCTGGGATAGGCCAAGCCAAGATCTTGGGAATTAATTCGCGAAACTTGGTTAAACTCTTCTGGCAATCAATATGGCCCACTAAGCCAAGACGCAAAGCTGCACTAAGTACCGAAACACAGAAAGTGTAAGCGGATAACATTAATGCTGGATTTTTAGAAAGACCTATTGAGTTCCAAATCACTCCTTGAGTAATTGGGAGATGCCCATGTGCATTACTCCCATGAACAAGAGCTTCGTATTGTTGCGCAAGTGGATTGTTCAATTTGCTATATGTTGTCAATAAAGCTGACCCCAATTTTTTTGATCCAGCTCTTAGCTCACTTGTTAAGGTCATACATTCCACAAGATTATCAATAGGAACGACTGCTTCGATATCATTTGCACGGTCATAGCAATGAGCGAGTACAACGCGCTCAAATGGTCCCCATCTTTCAAGAAGCTGATTCTCGATAAAGTTCTCTACTTCGCTTATTGAAGTGACAATATTGTCATTCCTTAGCATTTCTAATCCCCAGGAAAAAGAAATAGCCCCTGAGGGGAAAAAGCTATCCCCATGTTGCAGAAGAGTGAGAACTTGTTCGTCTTCAATCATGATTAACGCGCGTAACTTTTTTTTGAATGAAAAAATCTTTTAAACGATCAAGATAAATATCTTCTGGGCTTTCAATCGCTATATGGAGATATTCTTTTTCAAACTTAACGCGCCAATGCATATTGCCAGCAAAGTAGCCAAGTTCAATGGCGCTTGATATATCTTTGGGTTTAAGTGAAAGCCATTGATCCTCAGACATTTTTATCACTATGGCACGATCATTTTCGAGCAGTAAAACTGCACCATTGGATAATTTTTTTTCTCGCGAAATCGAAACCGCACAATCTGTGCCTTGATCAGTTTTGGTGAGAAAACGCCGGCGTTGCAGATTGGAATAATCTAAAACAATATATTCAACTTTATCCTGATGGGATAAAGCGTGAAGCCTGCCCGACAGTTTCGAGTCATGTGAGTGGCCAAGAATATCGTTGATTTGAATCATCTAAGAATGGCTTTTACTCTTTGCGAGTAGCAGACTTTAATTCATGTGAAACAAGCCGGCACTCAATTATTTGAAATCAAAAATTAAAATCAGAATGTCATAGCTGTTTTTTGTATTTTTCGTGCATTTGTGACCGGGTAGAACAGTATCCCCTGATTTAAAATTATTTCATTGTATTAAAATATGAATGAATTGTTATAAAAGCGGATAACAGTAAACATAAATGCAGGTTCAATAATATGCGGTTTAGCAGTCAAGAGTAGTTTGTTTTTCCCACTCGCTGAGGTGGGCAGTGTAATCACGCCACTCTATCATCTTTAATTTGATATAGGAGCCTATAACGTCTGCCCCAAGCTCTTCTGTTAATGTTTTGTTTTTCTCAAGCAGTCGCAGTGCATCCAGAAGAGTAGAGGGCAGTTTTTTGGCCGATCGCAATTTATCGCCTTCTTCATACATATTGATAAAGCTGGGCTCACCGGGGTTGCGTTTATTTTTAATTCCATCGAGTCCTGCTGCAATGACGGCAGCCTGGGCAAGATAAGGATTGGTTGCGCCATCCATCAGGCGTAGTTCAAATCGGCCATCATCAGGTACGCGAATCATATGGGTACGGTTATTGCCGGAATAGGTGACCGCATTGGGTGACCAGGTAGCGCCTGAGGCAGTTCTTGGTGCGTCAATTCTCTTGTAACTGTTTACTGTCGGGTTAAATATTGCGCACATTGATACCGCATGCTGCATGATGCCCCCAAGAAACTGATAGGCCAGTTTGGATAAGCCAAGCTCATCAGTTTTACTTAAAAACAGGTTTCTTTCTCCGGTTCGGTCCCAAACAGAAACATGCGTGTGACACCCGTTTCCGGTTAAGTTTGAAAAGGGTTTGGGCATGAATGTGGCTCGCATACCGTGATTCTCTGCAATGGTTTTTGTCATGTACTTGAAAAACACATGACGGTCTGCAGTGACTAATACATCGTTATAGTCCCAATTCATTTCAAACTGGCCATTGGCATCCTCATGATCGTTCTGATAGGGACCCCAGCCCAGTTTCAGCATGCAGTCGCAGATCTCTTTTACTACAGGGTAGCGACGCATTAAGGCTTGTTGATCATAACAGGGCTTGGATTGTGTATCGTAAGGATCAGATAAGGCACTTCCTTCCTGATTCACCAGGAAATACTCACATTCAACCCCTGTTTTTATGCGATACCCTTTTTTTTGTGCTTTGGCAATTTGCCTTTTTAGTGCAACCCGCGGAGAGGCTTCAACTGCTTTACCATCCATCCACAGATCGGATGCCAACCAGCCAATCTCAGGATTCCAGGGCAACTGAATCAGGCTGTCCGGGTCTGGTACGCCAAACATATCTGAATCTGCAGGAGTCATATCCAGCCAGGCGGCAAAGCCGGCAAAGCCGGCTCCATCTTTTTGCATACCTTTTATTGCACGAGCCGGTACCAGTTTTGCACGTAGTACACCAAAGAGATCAACAAAACTTACCAGAAAATATTTGATTCCTTTAGTTTTTGCGATATGACCTAGATCTTTTGTCATGATGGCTCTCCGGCAATTCTGCTCGTATATTCTGTGCTAATAAAGCAGGTGTTTTTCGTATAATACAAATTGTTTTGTTTGAGTGGAATTTCTCAGCTTTCCTTCAAATTATTCAATCCTGGAATCCAGCTAGTACCAGCGAGTGGTACTTTTGCCATGGCGGCTGCTTCAAGTGTTAATGCGACCATGTCTTCAGACTCCAGGTTGTGCACATGACTTTTTCCACAAGCTCGCGCAAGTGTTTGGGTTTCGAGTGTTAACACCCGCAAGTAATTAGCGAGTTTACGACCACCTTTTACCGGGTCAAAACGTTTTGCGAGTTCTTCATTTTGTGTGCATATCCCGGCAGGGTCTTTGCCGTCTTGATAGTCATCGTAGTATCCTGCCGAGGTGCCTAGTTTACGATACTCTTTTTCAAGTTCAGGACTGTTATCACCCAAGGCAATCAGTGCTGCAACACCTATAGATACTGCATCCGCGCCAAGGGCTAATGCTTTGGCAACATCTGCGCCACTGCGTATACCACCGGACACAATGAGTTGGACTTTGCGATGCATGTCCAATTCTGTAAGTGCTTCGACCGCTACCCTCACTGCAGGTAAAATCGGAATGCCTACATGCTCAATAAATACATCCTGAGTCGCAGCAGTTCCGCCTTGCATGCCATCCAGAACAATTGCATCGGCACCGGCTTTTACAGCGAGCATTACATCGTAATAAGTCCGGGATGCACCTATTTTTATATAAACAGGTTTTTCCCAATCCGTGATTTCGCGTAACTCTAGTATTTTTATCTTTAAATCATCAGGTCCTGTCCAGTCTGGATGTCTGCAAGCGCTACGCTGATCAATATCTTGAGGTAAATCACGCATACCGGCAACACGTTCACTAATCTTTTGCCCGAGCAGCATGCCACCGCCACCAGGCTTGGCGCCTTGACCAACTACAACTTCAATGGCATCTGCTTTGCGTAGATCATCCGGATTCATGCCATAGCGGGATGGAAGTAACTGATAAACAAGAATGGATGAGTGCTCCCTTTCTTCCGGGGTCATGCCGCCATCGCCGGTCGTTGTGCTGGTGCCGACTTCGCTTGCACCGCGCCCAAGGGCCTCCTTGGCAGGAGCCGATAATGCTCCAAAGCTCATGCCCGCTATTGTGATAGGTATCTTTAGTTCAACCGGCTTCCTGGCAAAGCGTGTTCCAAGGGTGACCCGGGTATCACATTTTTCTCGATACCCTTCGAGCGGATAACGCGACATGCTCGCACCCAAAAATAATAAATCATCGAATGAAGGTACATGACGTTTTGCACCATGACCCCGAATATTATATAAGCCGGTATTCGCAGCACGTTGTATTTCGGCGATGACATGCCGCGGAAATGCGGCAGACTCTTTCAGCCAAGAATGCATGTTTTCTTCTGGTGACATGGAATGTTCTCCTAATACGTGCCAACGTTATCTATATCGAAGTTATATAGCTTTCTAGCCGAGCCATAACGATGAAATTCAGCAGCATTGAGATTGCTTAGATTTGCACGTGCAAGTAATTCTCTCAGTTCTTTCTTATGTTCGGTTTGCATGGATTTCTCAATACAGTCCGCTCCCAGGCTGGACACGCGGCCACGCACATATAATCGTGCTTCATACAATGAATCCCCGAGGGCATCTCCGGCATCTCCGCATATCACCAAGCGGCCTGTCTGTGCCATGAAGGCACTCATATGGCCTGCATTTCCTTTAACGACGATGTCGATACCCTTCATGGAAATTCCACAGCGTGAACTGGCATCGCCTTCGATAACGAGCAGTCCGCCATGTGCCGTGGCACCTGCATACTGTGATGCATTTCCTTTCACCCAAACCGTACCCGACATCATGTTTTCAGCAACCCCGGGACCACAATGGCCATTCAGCATTATAGTCGCACGTTTGTTCATGCCTGCGCAGTAATAACCAACATGCCCCTCAATTTGTACGTCTAAAGCAGCATCTATGCCCACTGCAATGGCATGGCGTCCTTTGGTATTGGTAATCTTCCAGTGTGATTGGTCTTTCG
Source organism: Gammaproteobacteria bacterium (assembly GCA_965205275.1). Taxonomy (GTDB): domain Bacteria; phylum Pseudomonadota; class Gammaproteobacteria; order UBA4575; family UBA4575; genus WTFY01. The sequence continues at coordinate 861,702 of OZ242168.1, read as the reverse complement.
CGACCGCTGAATCGTGCAAGGCCGCATTCAATTCGCGAACTCCAAACTGGTCTAAATCAAATTCAATCATTTTTTTATGCTAATGCTGCCAGCTGTAAATTTTTGCCGGCACAGGCTCCCAACAGTTTGCAGCCTCTGCACCGGGTAATACTGCAATGGCACGATACTCGGAAGCCATGGCAACCCACTCGTCGGTTTCAGCAATGACTGCAGGTTTGCAGGCAACTGGATCGCGCAGCACGGCAAATCCATCTTTTGTACCGACCGCAAAGGTATAAAATCCATCCAAGTCTTGAATTGCGGCATCAAGTGCTTGGTCCAGGCTGTCACCGTGTTGTAATCGCAATGCGAGGTAACCTGCGGCTACTTCACTGTCGTTATCGGTATGAAATATGATCCCTTCCTTTTGCAGCATTGTTCGCAAGCGGTTATGGTTGGACAGCGAACCATTATGCACCAGACATATGTCTTCACCAGTAGAAAAAGGATGTGAATGATTTGTCGTGACTGCACTTTCCGTGGCCATTCGAGTATGTCCCAGTGCATGGGTACCCGTTAGTTCCCGAATTTTGAATCGGTCAATCAGACAGGATGGCGGACCTTTGGCTTTGTAGATTTCAATTGCAGCACCAGAACTCGTTAACATGAGTTCGGGGTGGTGATCGTGTAACCAGGCATCCATTCCTTCCGCACTACCGGGAACAATATAAACTGCCTGATTTCCTCTCGCTTCAAAAAGTACCTTTCCGCTGTAATGCTGGCTTAGACCTTCCGCTACACTGGCCCAGTCATATTCAAGACCAGAGCAGAGCAGAGTAAGTTTGGCTTGGCCTGCAGCTGCTGGATTTCTGTACACTGCGATGCCCGCACTGTCAGGTCCACGTTCCGACATTTCGGTTAACATCCGGGACAGATACGTGCCGAGCTGTGACTCGATGTTCCTGGATTTCGAAAATAACCCGACAATTCCACACATGTTTTGAGCACTGCGGTTATATATGAAATATTACTATACGTATAGTAAAGTTACTGTCAATAAAACTCTTTCAGGTCCGGAAGTTATTCCAGTTTGCAGGAACAATGGATCTTGGCAAGAACCGGGTCCGTAGGTCTTGTAATGGTCACCCGGATAGTACTGTTGGCCAAACGGTCAAAAGGTTGCAAACGGATTACCTGCTTAGTGTGTACTTTGCAAAGTGACTTCCTCAAGACAGGTGAGCTTCATGAACAGCCTGGTTTCGAAGACTTCAAAGTTGTGCTGCATTCACTGGAACCCTGGATTCCAGACCAGGCACTTCTGATTTCATTTCCGTAAGGCTGAATTCTACGGGCCGTATCGACTTCACAGTCAGCAAAATGGCCGGCATTAAACTTTCATCACAAAGCAGCATTGACTTGGGGAGAGACTTGGAGGAAGCACAACCCCATTGCGTTGTCTTTGTAGGCTGTCCCATCCATCCGGGTTTCTTCAGTCTGCACTCAAGCACTATATATTGATAGGTATTAAATAAATAAATTATTTTTATAGACTATGCAGTTGTCTTTGTTAGCGTTGTTTCAATACCGGATTTGCCAGGCTGGAAGGGGTAAAAAAATGAAAATTCAGAAAACGGTCATGATCTTAGTGTTTTTGCTGCTACCCGTATTGGCCGAGGCTACCAACGGTTATTTTTCGTATGGTACGGGGCTTAAGAATCGTGCACTTGCAGGCGCTGGTGTAGCCTTCCCGCAAGATGCTATGGCCGGGGCTACCAACCCTGCAGGCATGGCTTTTGTCGGGAATCGTCTGGATATAGGCGCAGTCTTGTTTAAACCGGATCGCGATTATTCGGCAGGGCCTAGTCTTGCAAATGGGAATGGGGGTGCTTTTACCATTGGGCCGGATTCTGAAAACAGTGGAGATGGCACTTTTATCATCCCGAGTTTCGGGATCAATTACATGCTTACCGAATATGATGCGGTGGGTATATCGGTGTATGGTAACGGTGGATTAAACACGTCTTATGATAGGGGCAGTGCCTCTTTTGACCCTTTTGGCATGAGGGGTACGGGAGTCGTTTCTCCAGGCACTTTTGGTGTCGGTACTGCGGGTGTGGACTTGCTCCAGGTTTTTTTTAACTTTTCGTACGCACATAAGTTTACGGACAGCATCTCGGTAGGCATCAGTCCGTTATTTACCGTACAGAGTTTTCGCAGCAACGGTTTGGATGCATTTGCACCGTTTACAAAAACATTTGCAGCAAGCAATGGTACACAGATGCCGACTGAATTGACGCAAAACGGGCAGGAGTATTCGTATGGTGGAGGTGTCCAGATCGGTGTGTTGGCAAGAGATGTCATCGGTACGGTTGATCTGGGAATCTCATATCGCTCAAAAATATACATGGACAAGTTTGATGACTATGCGGATTTGTTTGCAGAGAACGGCAACTTTGATATTCCTTCTACCTTGTGGGCGGGTTTTTCATTTGAGGTAACCGAAAATATTACGCTCGTGGCAGACTATCAAAGGATCTGGTATGAAGACAGTGATGCTATCAGCAACGACATGCAAAACCTGTTTAACTGCCCTGCATTAGGGGGTCCGGACCTGGAAAGCTGTCTGGGTGGGGATCGTGGGGCAGGTTTTGGCTGGGACAACATGAATATCTTCAAGGTCGGTCTGCAATGGCAGGCACGCCCCGGCTTCATCGGGCGTTTTGGCTACAGTCATACGAGCCAGCCTGTTGGCAGTGATCAGGTGTTATTCAATATCTTGGCCCCTGGAGTAACTGAAGATCACATCACGCTTGGTGCGACGATTGCTACCCGGGCGGGGGATGTAACGGTAGAGGCCATGCGTGCATTGAGCAACTCCGTGGACGGACCCAATCCTTTTGATACGACCCAAACGGTTCGACTGAGTATGGAGCAATTCGAGATCGGGGCAAGCTGGTCTAAAGAGTTTTAGAGGCCGGTATGACGGATGCAGGCATTTTGATGCGTCAATGTCTTTATCTGGTTTTCTTCATGATGTTTGCACCGTGTCCCGGCTGCAATTTGGATTTGCAATGAGCAGGGTAGCTGCAACCATAGTCATGTTCATCGATTATACCCCGGGTGCGATGCGTGCTGAAAGTGACGCAGCCCATGAGCGACCCACCGATAGCCTTCGTCCTTCGAGTCCGGCCTAATCCCGGTGGGTCCCGTGCTCAACATGAAGCCCGCCATCTGTTCAAGGGGCCTGATCTGCTAGATATTCATGATGAGGCTCATCGTGTGTCAGCCTGGACAAAACAAGCTCAAATGTTCGGACTGTCGGGCCTGATTCGACACATTTCATATTGAAAAAGACTACCGTAAGTGCCCAATTTTGAGTATTCTTAAAGCGTAGACTAATAAACTTTTGCACACCTAATTAAACTGTATTTTTTTAGGTTTTTGAATCCAAGGGCCTGCAGGATAGAAGCCTGTGAACTTGGATATCTAGAACGAAAGGAGGAGCATATGAAACATATAAGCAGACTTTCTCCAGCGGTTTTCATAGTCATTTTCATAGCATGCTGGATAGCGATTCCGGCGCAGGCTGCCGGGTCGGGGTTCTATGTCAGCGGTGAACTGGGCATGAATTTCGGTTCATCGATGGATATGACCGGCGTCAGCAACGACCGGGCCAGTGTGTGTGACGGATACATCAACCCCACTTACAACCAGGTCGAGGGAGCTACGGGCTACGAGGATTATAACTGCACGGGCGCAAATCGTGGTGCAACCGGAGACTGGTACAATGATTTCAGTTCCGACGAGGGCGTTCTGTTCGGCACGGCCCTTGGCTACCGCATGCGGGACTCCCGTTTCCGTGTTGAACTGGAATACTTCTACCGCGACACCGGCTATGATGAAACCTCCGATGTTCACGGTGCCTCCGGGGAAAGCGGCGACAAGCTTGAGCAGGAACTTGTGAGAACGATAGACCGTATTGGCAGCCTCACCTCGCATAACGTGTTTGCCAACCTGTACGTAGACTTTGCGAACGATAGCAAGTTCACGCCGTACATTGGGGTGGGTGTGGGCTTCGGGTTTACCGAAGCGGAGCATGGCAGCGTGTGGCAGAGAAACAATGATGCCGCCCGGATCACGACCGGGGAGGATCTGGATAACGCAGATGAAATTCGGGAAAATCTTGCTGGCACGGGCAGCTTTGCAGATACCGAACTGGACGATACGCTGTTTGGCTATCAAATATTGTTTGGGGTGGACTATGAACTCACTGAATCGCTGTTACTGGGAGTCAAGGGGCGCTGGGTGGACTTTGATTCCTTCGAAGATGGGGGCATTGTGTGGGATCCGTTGCGCGGCCACCCGCCCTATCTTCGTACCCCTGAGCAGGCTGCTGCGACTGGCGGAGACCGGGAATTTATGTCGGGGGGCATCAAGCTCGACGACATCGAGATGTTTGCCGTCAGCATGAACCTCAAGTACCAGTTCTAGGTTTTTCTGCGGGCAGGCTATTGATCGGAGCCGGTTTGCGGTGTACGCGGGGTGGGCGTGGCGTTATAAAGATTTGAGCGCTCGGCGCGCAATTTTATCGCGGGTACCGGCTCATCGCTGTCGACGACGGTCACCCGCACTTCGAACCTGGATTCGCCGTTGCTGAAGAAGGCGCCCCGGGTCGGTGCCGCGTCGGCATAGTCGCGCCCGACGGCAATGCGCACATGCCGGTGATCGGCAAGTGTGTTATTGGTCGGGTCAATTCCGACCCAGCCCAGATTAGGGAGCAGGAACTCGGCCCAGGAGTGGCTGGCACCAGCGGGTGTCTGTTCATTTTTATTGGCCTGCAACAGCGTGCGATACCGTCCGCACAAGTGTTTCTGTGCCCTGAGATGCACTTGGCTGTGTCAGAGGCTGCCCTGTGCATTGGGTTTCAAATGAAGGTCTGGCATATCTGAAGGCGATAGCTCGAGGCGCATTTAACCGGCATCCGCCATTTTGTTCATTTGGACATCGGTTTAGCCTCGGCCCTGGAAATTGCTCGCAGAATATAGTCAAACTGGTGAGTTGAGAGTATCCGCTTCAGGTATCCCAGCAAGTAAGTGGGTACAGTGACGTAATAGCGAGCCCGCGGCTGCCTGGCCTCCAGGGCGTGAATGACCTTCTTCACCACCGCATCGGCAGACAAGGTAAATAGCCCAATATCGTCTTTGGCACGGAGGCGCTGCTCAATCAATGGGTAGATGCTGCGATGAACACTCCTGGCCGGATCGATATTGGCCTTGAAAGCGGCATATGCATTTTTCCGAAAACGACTGCTTATAGGCCCGGGTTCGATTAGCGAAACGTGCACGCCTGAACCGGACAGTTCCAGTCTCAGCGTGTCGGTCAAGCCTTCAATGGCGAATTTGCTGGCTGTGTACGCACCCCTGAAGCGCAGTGCGATCAAGCCCAGTACGGAGCTGTTTTGAATGATGCGCCCGGTACGGTTGGCCCGCATCGATGGCAAAAGACGGCAAGTCAGGTCATGCCAGCCCAGCACATTGGTTTCCAGCTGGGCTCGCAGTACCTCCCGAGACAGGTCTTCCACAGCCCCTGGCTGTCCGTAGGCTCCATTGTTGAACAGTCCGTAGATATTCCCATCTGTACGCCGTAACACCTCATCCGCCAGCGTCGCTACGCTTTCAGGGTCACTCAAGTTTAAAGCCAGGGCCTCAAAACGATCCGCCTTGAGCAGGCTCAGGTCCTTCTCCGTACGTGCAGTAGCAAACACGCGATAACCGCGCTCAGACAATACCTCCGCCGCCCGCCGTCCTATGCCACTTGAACAGCCAGTTATGACTACACTTTGTTTGGCCACGCATATTCCTCATCAATTGCAGGGTGCGACCACCATGAAGCGCCGACGGTGTCTGGAAGGTCGGTGTTCCCACAGATAAATCCCTTGCCGGATGCCCAGTATACCTGCCCCCGGTTCATCTGCACGGACGAATTGAGGTGAGCCGGCATGTCATTGGGGGCTCCCCGGATTACCAGGGCCTTGCGCCGTACCAAGCGTATTGCGGCGGTTTGGATCTCGCGTCATTTGAGCGCCTGTTGCGAAAGGGTGCTTCCGCAATTGACCTGAAGCAAGGTGTCTGGCTCTCTGGGCCGAGACCGCAGGGGTGTAACCGTTTATCCTGTACGTCTCCTGTGTTTCAGGACCCCGTCAATTATTGTGAGCTGGTGGCAGAATTGGTTTGCAGAGCGCGATGAAGTATGATCGGGCCTGTATATCGCCAGTCTGAATTGTGCGATTGAGCATCAGGGTGAGCCTCTTGTCCCACATGGATCGAACCAGGCCGGTGATATGACAGATTCGCGGTTATGGAGTCAATCCCGGTATGGTCAGGCAGGTATTATCATACCGGTATTGGTATTCTATAAAGATCCCAGCACATGTATCGCAACTGAATTAGCCTGTTACACACAGCCGGATTTGATTTAATGTTCCATCCCCTCGAACTGTTCATAGGTGCACGTTATTTACGCGCAAAACGGCGTAATCATTTTATTTCGTTTATATCCTTGATTTCTGTACTGGGCATTGCGCTCAGCATTATTGTGCTGATTACTGTCCTGTCGGTCATGAACGGTTTTCAGTATGAAATCAAGGACCGAATTCTGGGCATGACATCGCATGCCACAGCGCTTGAACTGGATGGGACACTCCGGGACTGGCAAGGCCTGCAGCAAAAGCTGAAAGACAATCCTGCAGTCAAGGGTTCAGCACCTTATGTCCAGGGTCAGGGGATGATGGTAAGCGGCAAACTGGTAACCGGAGTTATGCTGAACGGGATCGACCCCCATCTTGAAGGAGAGGTTTCCCGCATTGGTGAGCTTGTACAGGATGCAGACCTCAGTGTGCTTCATCCAGGAGAATTTGAAGTTTTGCTGGGAGAGGATCTGGCCGATTATCTGGGTGTCGGTACGGGTGAAAAGATTACCATGATCACCCCGGAGGCGACCGTAACACCAGCTGGGATCCTGCCAAGATTCAGACGTTTTACAGTGGTAGGCAGCTATTCTGTAGGCATTCCCCAGTACGACCGTAATACGGCAGTCATTCACATAGAAGATGCAAAGCGGCTGTTTCGACTGGGAACTTCGGTGTCCGGGTTACGACTGAAATTTGAAGACCTGTTCGATGCGCCCGTGATTACCCGGGGACTTCGTGCACAGCTGGGTAAAGAGTACTGGGTGACCGACTGGACCCATCATAACCGGCATTTTTTCCGTGCCCTGAAGATAGAAAAAATAATGATGACGATTATATTGTCAATGCTGGTGCTGATCGCTGCCTTTAACATTGTTTCCGCTCTTGTTATGGTAGTCACAGAAAAACAAAATGACATCGCTATATTGCGTACCCTGGGGGTCTCGCCGAAAAGCATTATGGGTATCTTCGTGATACAGGGTACAGTGATAGGTCTGGCAGGGACGGTATCGGGTGCGATTTGTGGAGTTTTGCTGGCCTCAAACCTGGAAGGTATAGTCAGTGGAATCGAATCCTTTTTCAATATGAAATTCCTGTCCGACGGTATTTATCCCATCAATGACCTTCCATCGCAAATCAATACGGTTGACGTGGTTCTGGTGTGTACCGTTGCCTTTGTACTCACCGTACTGGCTACGATCTATCCTGCGTGGAAAGCTTCGCGCACTCAGCCGGCTGAAGCATTGCGCTACGAGTAGGCTGTATGGACCCGGTACTGCAGTGTAAATCGCTTGTCAGGACGTTTGCCAGCGGGCCTTTGCGGGTGGAGGTCCTCAAAGGAGTAAACCTGAGCGTCGATGCCGGAAGCAGGCAGGCGATCGTTGGTGTATCAGGGAGCGGCAAGAGTACCCTAATGCACTTACTGGGGGGCCTGGACATTCCCGATTCCGGAACGGTACAGGTCTGCGGGCAGGATATGTCAAGGTTATCGGATGCAGAGCGGGGACAATTGCGCAATCAGTCACTGGGTTTTATTTATCAGTTTCATCATTTGTTACCTGAGTTTACCGCGCTGGAGAACGTAGCGATGCCTTTGCTGTTGCGCCGTGGACCGATAGCAAAAGCACTTGAGCAGGCAAAGGAATTTTTATCCAGAGTAGGATTGTCAGGGCACATGAAACACAAACCGGCTGAGCTGTCCGGCGGTGAAAGACAACGTGTGGCGATCGCCAGAGCCCTGGTTACCCGGCCCCGGGTCATTCTTGCAGATGAGCCTACAGGTAACCTTGACCGTAAAAATGTAGAGCAGGTACAGAAGCTGATGCTGGAGATGAATCAGGAGTTGGGTATGGCGTTCATAATTGTCACGCATGATCATACCGTAGCAGAGTCCATGAATACTGCCTATCAACTGGAAGACGGCAGGTTATTCGAGGTCTGACCGCATCATTGCGGTACCCGGATATCCTTGATTGAGTGAGCCATGGCCAAAAGTGCTTCCAGGCAAAACAGCTGGCGTACCTACCGCCGGTTGCTGGGCTATACATTTTCAAAATGGCAATATCTGTTACTGGGTTCGCTTGCCCTGCTGGCTTTTTCAGGGCTGGATGCGTTGACTGTTTACTTGCTGGGACCCTTTATAGACGGGGCCTTTGTGGACAAAAATTATGATGAAATCAAATGGATTCCGGTTGCATTCCTGCTGGTAATCATTTTTCGGGGGATTACAAATTTTATAGGTACGTACTTTATCGGGTATGTCGGGGCCTATGTCATCAAGGCGTTGCGCCAGAAAATGTTCAATCGGCTGCAGTACCTGCCTGCCTCGTATTTTGATTACCAGGTCACCGGAAGTCTGTTGTCAAAATTTTCCTATGATGTTGAACATATCATGGGCGCTGCAGCAAAAAGCCTGCGAAGTCTGGTCGAGGATACCTCAAAAATTATTTTTCTTCTGGCTGTAATGCTGATGAATAACTGGAAACTGACACTTATGTTTTTGGTTGTAGCCCCGGTTATTGCAGGGGTGGTCAGCTATACGAGCAGGTTGTTCAGAAAGTTCAGCACTCGCATGCAAAGGTCCGTGGGTAAAATTACCCATATTGTAGAGGAAAGCATTACCGGCCACTGTATTGTAAAAATATTCGGCGGACAGAAATATGAAATTTACAAGTTTGAACAGGCGAATGAGCGGTACCGCCGTAACAACCTGAGAAAAGTGATGACCCGGGCCGCCAGCACACCTGTAATCCAGATGCTGGTGGGGTTTGTTCTGGTTGCAGTGCTGGCCATTGCAGCCAGGCCTGCTGTTGCATCCGGGGAATCCGCAGGGGATTTCATGGCTTTCATTATTGCAATGATGTGGATTCTGACACCTGCAAGAAAGCTGACCCTGGTGAATGAGATTTTACAAACCGGTATTGCTGCCGGGGAAAGTGTATTCGAATTGATCGATACAGAAAAAGAGCATGAATCTTCGGGGAAAAAACTGGAGGGATGCGAAGGCAAAATTGAGTATAAAGAGGTATGTTTCAAATATGCTTCCAGGAAAGACAAGGCCCTGGAAGGCATCAGTCTGACGGTGGAACCGGGTGAGACTGTTGCATTTGTAGGTAAATCCGGCAGCGGCAAAAGCACGATCGTAAATGTACTGCCAAGATTTTACGATGTGGATCGGGGAGAAATATTGATAGACGGGATCAATATAAAGGATCTCAGCCTTGTATCCTTGCGTGAACAGGTCGCCATTGTAAGCCAGGAAGTGGTTCTGTTTAACGATACGATTGCAAATAATATTGCGTACGCAAGAGATATCGAGCCGAATGACCGACGGGTCATTGAGGCTGCAAAGGCGGCTCATGTACTGGAGTTTACGGATCAGTTACCTGACGGGCTGGATACCCTGGTGGGAGAAAATGGCGTATTGTTGTCCGGAGGCCAGCGTCAGCGGATTGCGATTGCCAGGGCACTGTTAAAGGATGCCCCGATCCTGATCCTGGATGAAGCGACTTCTTCCCTGGATACCGTGTCAGAAAAATATATACAGGCTGCGCTGGAAATTTTGCAAGAAAACAGAACGACCCTGATTATTGCACACCGCCTGTCGACCACTGAAAGGGCAGACCGGGTTGTGGTGATGGATAAAGGACGCATCGTAGAGACTGGCAGGCACCAGGAACTGCTTGAGCGTAACAGGGTCTATGCAGGGTTGTATAAGACGAAAGCCCGTCCGCCTGCCTTGGCGGGCGATGCATAAAGGAGTAAGGGTTTGTTTTGTCTGGTCTGAGCCTTGATCCCGAAAAAATCTGGTATTCGAAAAGCATCCTTTCGGTCTTGTTGTTGCCACTGTCGTGGCTGTTCAGGGGGATCGTTGCCATCAGGAGAGGCTACTATCGCGCATATCATTACAGGCATGCGCCTCCGTCCACCTTCATCATGGTAGTCGGTAATCTCACGGTTGGCGGTACAGGTAAAACCCCTTTTTTAATCTGGCTGGCAAAGCGATGCAGGGATCATGGGTTGAAGGTAGGCATTATCACCCGCGGATACAAAGGACGCCATGCAGGACAGACCGTTGAGGTTCGGCCTGACAGTCTGCTTGCAGAAGTTGGGGACGAGGCCCTGTTGCTGGCGCAAAAGGTGGCGTGTCCCGTGGTAGCCGCAGCCGCTCGCATGCAGGCTGTCGGGTTACTTGTGGATACCTACAGGCCTGATGTGATCCTGTCTGACGATGGTTTGCAGCATTACGGATTGCCTCGCGACGTTGAGATTGCAGTTGTGGACGGTGTCCGACAGTTCGGGAATGGCAGATGCCTGCCGGCAGGTCCTCTGCGGGAACCGGTTTCCCGCCTGCATACCTGTGATCTGGTGATAAGCAATGGCCGCAATGACGAATACAGATATTATTTTGAAGTCGTACCTGAAGCTGTGATTTCACTTGCCTCAAGTGCTGTGCAAAAGCCCTTGCTGGATTTCAGGAACTGCGCAGTACATGCGGTGGCAGGTCTTGGCAATCCTGCACGGTTTTTCAGGATGCTGGAAGGTGCTGGCATCCACGTTATTGAGCATGCTTTTCCGGATCATCATGCCTATGTGGATGCGGATCTTGAGTTTGGCGACAAAAATCCGATTCTCATGACCGAGAAAGATGCCGTAAAATGCAAACCGTTCCTTGACAGGAATATCTGGTATCTACCCATAATAGTGCAACCAAACCCCATACTGGAACAACGCATTTCTGCCCTTATAGAAGGAATCCCACGTGCATAAGCAACTACTCGATATTCTGGTTTGCCCGGTTACCAAGGGGCCGTTGAAATATGATCAGGAAAGGCAGGAACTCATTTCCACTTCCGCACGTCTTGCCTATCCGATCCGTGACGACATTCCGGTGATGCTGGAAAATGAAGCCAGAACCATCAGCGATGAGGAATACGAAAAATACAAAGACATGTAACGTTTGATGTCAGTCAGGTATTGCATGCGCAGCACTCCCGTTTTATGGAATTCAAAGTAGTTATCCCGGCACATTATGCTTCCACCCGTCTGCCTGGAAAAGTGCTGTTGGAGATCAGGGGCAGACCGATTATTGAGTACGTCTACGGCAATGCGCAGGACAGCGGTGCCGTGCAGGTTATTGTTGCAACGGATGATCCACGCATCGCAGATGCTGCCCGGACGTTTGGTGCCGAGGTATGTCTGACCTCAGATCAGCATGCATCAGGCACGGACCGCATTGCCGAAGTCGTGCAGAAATATGCCTGGCATCCTGATGCCGTTATCGTTAACCTGCAAGGGGATGAGCCCATGATGCCGGGTGCAAATATCCGCCAGGTGGCGGCTAATCTTCATGGTCACCCGGATGTCAGCATATCGACCTTGTGCACGGCTTTGGCGGACAAACATGAAACCCGGAACAGGAATATAGTCAAGGTAATGTACGACGAGCACCAGATTGCTATTGGTTTCAGCAGAGATGCGGAAACCTTTGATACATCCTTCGGTCATACGATATACCGCCACCTTGGTATCTATGCCTACCGTGCAGGCTTTTTGAGCAGGTTCACGCAATGGCCCCGGTCCAGACTGGAAAAGCAGGAGTCACTGGAACAGATGCGGGCCCTGGAGCACGGTGACCGGATCCATGTGGAACTGTGCAGGTCTGCCCCAGGTATCGGCGTCGACACAGAGGAAGATTACAAGGCATTGCTGGAAATGATGTAGTCACTCCCCCCCTATCCGGATGCTTGAAAAATACCGGATCTCTAGTAACATGCTGTCGCCGGGCCCAAGAGGTGGCAGGTTCTTTTGCACTGAATACAGCGTAGACATGATCAAAATTGAACACTTGAGTAAAAAGTTTGGCCATTCGGTTGTCGTTGACAATATATCCTTCTCGGTCAGTTCCGGAGAGGTACTTGGCTTTCTGGGCCCGAATGGCGCCGGTAAGTCCACTACCATGAAGATGATTACCGGATTCCTCAAGCCGAATTCCGGGGTGATCAAGGTCTGTGGTCATGATGTCAGCAAACAGCCCATGGAGATTAAAAGGCGGATTGGCTATTTGCCTGAGGGTGTATCGAGCTATGGGGAGATGACCCCCTTACAGTATCTGGAATTCATTGCCAGGATACGTGGGCTGGGTGACCCGTTGAAAGCGGAGCGTAAACAGGAAGTTATCGCGCGTCTGCATCTTGAAAAAGTCCTCAATCAATCCATCGAGACCCTGTCCAAGGGGTTCAAGAAAAGGGTAGGCTTGGCGCAGGCGATTCTGCATGACCCGGACGTTCTGATTCTGGACGAACCTACGGATGGGCTGGACCCTAACCAGAAATATGAAGTCCGGGAGTTTATCGAGAGTATCTCGGCTGAAAAAGTGATTGTGATCTCGACTCATATTCTGAGCGAGGTGGATGCGCTGTGCAGCCGTGCCATTATTATTGATGATGGCAGGATCCTGGCCGACGACACCCCGGACGGCCTTCGCAACAAGTCCTCAAGTAACCGGCTTGACGATGTATTTCGTGAAATCACCCAGGCAAAACTGTCATGAATAATGTAATTACAATTTTCAGGCGTGAACTGGACAGCTATTTTGCAACGCCGGTCGCGTACGTGTTTATCGTGATATTTTTAATCATGAGCGGAGCCCTGACATTCTATCTGGGTCATCTGTATGAACGGGGCCAGGCCGACCTGGGTCCGTTTTTCCAGTTCCACCCATGGCTGTATCTGTTTCTGGTACCGGCCATTGCCATGCGCCTGTGGGCAGAGGAGCGCAAAACCGGAAGCATTGAGTTGTTAATGACATTGCCGGTTTCTATCGGGCAGGCAGTGGTGGGCAAATATCTTGCTGCATGGACCTTCATCAGCATTGCCCTGGGGTTGACTTTTCCACTGTGGATTACCGTAAATTATCTGGGCAATCCTGATAACGGGGTTATTTTTGCTGCCTATCTGGGAAGCTTCCTGATGGCAGGAGGCTTTCTGGCCATCGGGGCCTGTATTTCTGCGGCGACAAAAAATCAGGTGATTGCATTTATTGTTACAGTGGTTATCTGCTTTGTTTTTTTACTGGCCGGGTCTCCGCTGGTATTGAATTTTTTCAAGGCCTGGATCCCGCAAAACATCGTGGATGCCGTGTCCTCGCTGAGTTTCCTGTCCCACTATGCCTCGCTCGCCAGAGGCGTCATTGATGTACGCGATGTGATTTATTTTGCCTCACTGATCAGCTGCTGGTTGTATGCCAATACGCTGGTAGTGGATATGAAAAAAGCGGATTAAGGGTCATGGCAGCACAAACCACAAGGTCAATCACATCAGTCGGGCTGCTCGGGGTAGCGGCTTTATTCCTGCTGATCAATATGGTGAGCAGCATCCTGCTCACGTCCATGCGTGCAGACCTGACCGAGAACAGCTTGTACACATTGACCGAAGGCACACGCAATATTCTGGGCAGTATTGAAGAGCCCATTGCCCTGTATATGTTCTATTCTGACAAGGCCAGTGAAAACATTCCGCAACTTCGCACCTATGCCACGCGTGTCAGGGAACTGCTTCAGGAGTATGCGTCCTTGTCAAAAGGGAAGATTGTGCTCAGTTTTGTTGATCCTCTCCCTTATTCTGAGCAGCAAGACCAGGCCTCGGCTTTAGGGCTGCAGGGCGTGCCAATCGGCAATACCGGTGAAAACATATATTTTGGTCTGGCGGCAAGCAATGCCGTCGGGGAGACGGAAGCTATCGCATTTTTTCAACCGCAGCGTGAACAGTTTCTGGAATATGATGTCACCCGGTTGATCTATAACCTGTCAAATCTGCAGAAACCTGTAATCGGCATTCATACACTGCTCCCTGTATTTGGCGGGTTTGATATTGAAACCACTCAAATGACAACGGAATGGGCCATAATTTCCCAACTGAGACAATCGTTCCTGCTCAAACAGCTTGACGTGGCCTCGGGAGAAATCGGCGAAGAAATCGATATATTGATGGTGATCCATCCGAAGAATCTCAGTGAGGAAGCGCTGTATTCGATCGATCAGTTTGTCATGCGCGGCGGCAAGGCAGTATTTTTTGTGGACCCACATTCAGAAATTGACACACCGGTGCGCCAGGCGGGCTCACCTCTGGAAGCAGAAGGCAGTCGCAGTTCGAATGTACAGAAGCTGTTTGATGCATGGGGCATTGAGTACGACCCGGAAACCGTTGTACTGGATCGTAAATATGCACTCACTGTGGGTGGAGGGGATCAGGGCCAGACCCGGCATTATGCCTTGCTGGCCGTGCACGGAGAAGGTCTGAATGATGAGGATGTGATCTCTTCTGAACTGGAACTGGTCAGCGCAGGGGTTGCCGGGTATATCCGGGCCAGTGACGAGGCACCCATCCGGTTTACGCCCATCGTGACTTCCAGCAAGGAGGCTGCACTTGTGAAAGCGACACGTTTTCGTTTCTTGCCTGATCTGAACCAGCTGTCCGCTGGCTTCGAGCCAACGGGCGAGTCCTACACGCTGATGGGCCGTATACAGGGAACACTGATCTCGGCGTTTCCTGAAGGGCGGCCTGCGGATTCGGGTGAGCAAGCCGGAAACGAGACGCACACACCGCACATCACGCGAACAAAAGAGGATGCCAACCTGGTCGTCGTTGCCGATACGGATACTCTCGGGGATAGCATGTGGGTACAGGTCCAGGAATTTTTTGGGCAGAAAATCTTCAATGCCTGGGCGGACAACAATGCCCTGTTCGCCAATGCGCTGGATAATTTGACCGGCAGTTCGGACCTGATCAGCATACGCAGTCGTGAGACTTCCTCGCGCCCATTTGTGAAAGTAAATGAATTGCGCCTTGCAGCCGACCAGAAATTCCGTGCGACAGAAGAATCCCTGCAGGCAAAACTAAAGGAGACAGAAGAAAAATTGATCGCCCTTCAAAAGCAGCGTGATGATGTGAATGCGCTGGTGCTCTTGCCAGAGCAGGAAGCAGAGATTGATAAATTCCAGGAAGAAAAACTCAATATTCGTAAGCAGTTACGACAGGTTCGTCACAATCTGAGTCTGGATATTGAGCAGCTTGGAACCAGGTTGAAACTTATTAACATTGGGCTGGTACCCTTGATCATCTCCATACTGGCTCTTGCCTTGTCCGTCGTGCGCAGCAGAAAAAGGAGGCGTACTTTAGGTCTATGAATCTGAAATCGCTGATTATATTGATTCTGGTCATTATTGCAGGTGGTGTCACGTATTATTACATTGCCATCGGCTCGAAAGAGGGTGCCTTCAGTGAAGATGCTTGGCTGGTACCGGGTCTGGCCCGAAACCTGAATGAGGCTGCGAAGCTGACGGTACATGGAGCGGGAAACATCTTGCTGGCCGAAATCAGTAAATCAGAACATTACTGGGTAGTTGCTAACCGGGATTATTATGAAGCGGATATGGCAGTGGTGCGCCAGGCATTCAATACCCTTGCCAAGGCCCGGCTGATCGCGAAGAAAACTGCCCACCCAGAAAATTACAGCAAGATAGGCGTAGAGGATATCTCGGATACGCATGCGCAGGGCGTACAGTTCACGATAGAAGGGGCTGGAGAGCCGGTACGCGTGATTGCAGGCAAAAAAGGCAGCCTGCCGGATACCCAGTTTGTAAGGCGGTCAGGGGATGTGCAAGGCTGGCTGATTGATAAAAAGCTGGATCTGAACCGGGAGGGTGCCTGGTGGTTGCGCAAAGACATCCTGGATATCCCTCCTGAGCGTATTAAAAGTGTACGGATCAGTCATATGGATGGCGGTGAGGTCTCAATCGAAAACCGGGGTACAGAGGACTATGAATTTATGCTGGCCCAGGCAGTCCCGGAAGGCAGGAAGGTCTCCGAATCCGAGCTGTATCAGGTGGCCAATGCCCTGTCATCATTACAGCTCAGGGATGTTGCCTCCCTGCAGTCCTTCAAGGAAGAAATTCTGCCGTCCACCATCACCACGTTCAGGATGCTTGACGGACTACAGGTGGATGCTAGGACATTTTCGGACGGTAAAAAGGCTTACGTTATACTGGATATAGAATTCAATGAGGATCATGTCGCTGCACAGCCTGGTTCGGTGCCGGCCAGGGAATTTGCGGAGAAAATGAAATCCAGAATGGAGGGCTGGGCCTTTGTGCTGCCCACCATCACCCAGGATGCCATGGTAAAGCGGCTGGAAGACATCCTGCTGCATGAGGATACGTAAAAGCTGCTCAGGAATCCTTTGCCAGTTTGGCGGCCAGACCAGTATAGCTGGCTGGCGTAAGTGAAAGCAGATTGTCTTTCTCGTGGTCTGGCAGGTCCAGGGCGCGGATGAAGGCTTCGATCCTGCTGGAGTCCAGTGTCTGGCCGCGTGATAATTCCTTGAGCCTCTCATACGCGCCGTCTATTTTGTATTTCCGCATCACGGTCTGTATCGGTTCGGTGAGTACCTGAAGGTTATCATCAAGGTCCTGCTGCATCCGGCTCTGATCAACTTCAAGTTTTGACAAGCCTTTCGACAGCGATTGATAGCCAATCTCGCAATGGGCTACGGCAACACCAAGGTTACGCAACACAGTCGAGTCACTTAAATCACGTTGCCAGCGCGAGATCGGCAGTTTTGAAGAGAAATGATCAAGCAGTGCATTGGCAACCCCGAAATTGCCCTCAGCATTTTCAAAATCAATGGGATTGACTTTATGCGGCATCGCTGACGAGCCCACTTCATCTTTCACCATTTTCTGTTTGAAATAACCGATTGAAATGTAGGCCCATATATCTCTGCAAAAGTCAATCAGGATGGTATTGATCCTGCGCAGCGCATCGCAGTACTCGGCAATGCAGTCGTGGGGTTCTGCCTGTGTCGTATAGCGGTTCCAGCTCAGGCCGAACCCCTTGGCAAACTCTGCTGCAAGGACTTCCCAGTCCACGTCAGGGTAGGCGGTCCGATGTGCATTGTAGTTGCCAGAGGCCCCGTTCATCTTGCCAAACAGTCTTACTGTCTTGAAGCTTTCAAGTTGGGCCTGTACACGTGCCTGCACGTTTGCAAATTCCTTTCCCAGCGTGGTCGGTGATGCCGGTTGTCCATGTGTGCGTGACAGCATCGGGGTGTCAGCCAGTTCATGTGCATGGTTTTGCAGGTTCGAAACCAGCTTTTCAATGCTTGGTACCAGCACCTTGATGCGCATGTCACTCAGCATCAATGCGTAGGCCATACTGTTGATATCCTCGGACGTGCAGGCAAAATGAATGAATTCGGCCATACCCTGCAGTTCCTCATGTGAGGAAAACTTTTCCTTGAGATAATATTCAACGGCCTTGATATCATGGTTGGTGATGGCCTCAATGTCCTTGATTTTTTGTGCTTCATCGACAGTAAAGCCTTTGATGATGTCATCCAGAAATTGACAGGCCGGCAGGGATAACGGTTTGGCCTCAGGGATCTCAGCCCTTGCTGCAAGATACCTGAACCACTCTGCTTCAATGATGAGGCGGTATTTGAACAGTCCATATTCACTGGCAATATCCTGCAGCCTGCCTGTTTTGTTTGCGTAGCGGCCGTCGATGGGGGAAATTGCAGTAAGCGGACTGGCAGAGTTCATTTTTTAAATTCGCAAATCCATGGATAAGCAGTACAATCGCTCGATTATACTACAATCCCCATGGCAGGCTGCCAAAACTAATCGGGCTGAAAAAACGGATAAACCACTTGTTTAACGCCTAATTGAGAAGAGCCAATGACAGATTCAAATTATCGTACAGAAAAAGACAGCATGGGTGAGCTCAAGGTACCGGCGGATGCCCTGTATGGCGCGCAGACACAAAGAGCGGTTGAGAACTTCCCGATAAGCGGGCTTACCCTTCCAAGACCGCTTATCAGTGCCCTGGGTCTGATCAAGGCTGCATGCGCGCATGCCAATGTTGAGTTGGGGCTGCTTGCAAAAGAAACAGAAGCTGCGATCAGGCAGGCTTGTATGTCTGTCGCAAATGGTGAGTATGACGAACATTTCCCGGTGGATGTCTTTCAGACCGGGTCGGGTACCAGTACCAACATGAACGCCAATGAAGTTATTGCCCGCCTTGCCGGTTCACTTGCGCATGGGGACGTGCACCCGAATGACCATGTCAATATGAGCCAGAGTTCAAACGATGTCATTCCTACGGCCATTCATGTGAGCGCCTGTCTGCAGATTGAACAGGCACTCAAGCCCGCACTTGCGCATCTTATAAAGGTGCTGCGTGCCAAAGCTGTACAAAACGACAGGCATATCAAGACCGGCCGTACACATTTAATGGATGCCATGCCGGTTACCCTGGGACAGGAACTGGATGCCTGGGCACAACAGATTGAGTATGCCGTTGAGCGTATCAATCATTCACTGCTACGCCTGCGCCAGCTTGCACAGGGCGGCACTGCAGTAGGCAGCGGGATCAATGCTGACCCAGGGTTTGGTGCTCGGGTTGCCCAGCAGCTTGTTGCCCTGACCGGGTTTCCGTTTGAGTCCAAACCGGACAAGTTTGAAGGGTTGAGCTGCCAGGACGGTGCGGTTGAGATGAGCGGACAGCTTAAGACACTGGCTGTGAGTCTGATGAAGATTTCCAATGATCTCAGGTGGATGAACTCGGGTCCGCTGGCAGGCCTTGGTGAAATTGCGCTGCCTTCCCTGCAACCCGGAAGCAGCATCATGCCGGGCAAGGTAAATCCGGTCATTCCGGAAGCGGTCACCATGGTATGTACCCAGGTCATGGGCAATGATACGACCATTACGATTGCAGGCCAGGCGGGTAATTTTCAGCTGAATGTAATGCTTCCAGTGATTGCCTATAACCTGTTGCAGAGCATTGAATTACTGGCCAATGCCTCCAGGGTGCTGGCCGACAAGGCAATTGAGGGCTTTACGGTGAATGAAGAAGCGCTGCAAGAAGCACTGTCCAGAAATCCGATTCTCGTGACTGCCATGAACCGTATCGTCGGGTACGAAAAAGGTGCGGCAATTGCCAAGGCGGCTTATGCATCAGGCAGGCCCGTGCTGGAGGTGGCAAAAGAAATGACGGATCTGGAGGATGCGCAGCTCGAGAAGCTTCTGGACCCTGCCCGGTTAACCCAGGGTGGCATCCAGGAGTAACCCGGTCCGCATCGCCTGCGCAATGGCAGCTTACGCTGCCAGTTGACGTAATACGTAATGCAGGATACCGCCGTTCTGGTAGTACTCGACCTCTTGCGGTGTATCGATGCGCACCACGGCCTGAAAAGATTTTTCCAAACCGTCCTCACCGGTTGTCGTGACCGTAACAGACTTTGCCGCACCGTTTTGCAGGCCGGTTATACTGTATACCTCCCTGCCTGTAAGGCCCAGACTTTCGGCACTGTCTGCGGGGTTGTACTGCAAGGGCAGAATGCCCATGCCGACCAGGTTGGATCGATGAATACGCTCATAGCTCTCGGCAATGACCGCACTCACGCCCAGAAGGCGCGGGCCCTTGGCCGCCCAGTCTCTCGATGAGCCTGAACCGTACTCCTTGCCGGCCAGAATAATGACAGGGATACCTTCTTTCTTGTAGTGCATGGCCGCTTCATAAATTGAAGTCTGCTTACCTGAGGGCAGATGAGTCGTCACGCCTCCTTCTGAGCCCGGAGCCAGTCTGTTGCGCAAACGTATATTGGCAAACGTACCGCGCATCATGATGTTGTGATTGCCGCGTCGGGATCCATACGAGTTAAAGTCGGCCGGAATCACTCCCTGGCCCTGCAGGTATTGTCCGGCAGGGCTGTCCGGGGCAATAGCGCCTGCCGGAGAAATATGATCGGTAGTGACTGAGTCGCCGAGATAGGCCAGCACATGTGCCCTTCGGATATCACTGACATCTTCTACAGACCGGGTCATGCCCTCAAAATAAGGAGGGTTGGCAATATAGGTCGAATCCTCCCAGGCAAAGAATCGGCTCTGGCTGGCTTCCAGGCTATTCCAGTTGTTCTCGCCACTGTATACATCATCATAGCAGCGCGTGTACTGTTCAGTAGACAGGAAGTTTGCCACGATATCCGCTATTTCCTGCTGACTTGGCCAGATATCTTTCAAAAAGACAGGATTACCCTCCGGGTTTTCGGCAAGGGGTTCATTGTATACATCGATATCCATACGGCCTGCTATCGCATAAGCGACTACCAGTGGCGGGGAAGCCAGATAGTTCATGCGTACCTGGGCATGCACACGACCTTCAAAGTTACGATTGCCTGACAGTACCGATGCGGTAATCAGATTATGATCCTGGATGGCACTGGCGACAGGTTCAGGAAGGGGGCCGGAATTGCCGATGCAGGTGGTACAGCCATATCCGACGTTATGGAATCCAAGTTTTTCAAGGTCTTCCATCACGCCTGCATTTTCCAGATACTCGGTGACGACGCGTGAACCTGGTGCAAGCGAGGTCTTGACCCAGGGTTTGACTTCAAGGCCCAGCCGTGCGGCTTTTCTTGCAACCAGTCCCGCGCCCAGCATGGCGCCGGGATTGGAGGTATTGGTGCAGGAGGTAATAGCGGCAATGACCACAGCGCCATCGGTGAGGGTGATCTTCTCGTCATTGAGTTCAATGTCTGCACTGCCTTTGCTCTGGATATTGCGTTCTTCCTGCAGGGTCTGCCTGTCCCGTATGAATGCAGGTTTGGAATCTTTCAGTGCAATCCGGTCCTGTGGACGCCGGGGTCCTGCAAGACTGGGGACCACCTCTTCCAGATTCAATTCAATATATTCACTGTACTCGGCAGTCATGTGTGCCGCATCCCGCCACATCCCGGTCGTTTTCGCATACGCCTCGACCAGTGCAGTCTGGCCTGCGTCACGGCCGGTCAGGTTCAGATAGCGTATGGTCTCCCGATCGATGGGGAAAATGCCACATGTCGCCCCGTACTCGGGCGCCATATTGGCGATAGTGGCACGGTCTGCCAAGGGTAAATTGTCCAGCCCCTTTCCGTAAAACTCGACAAATTTCCCGACCACCCCGTGTTTACGTAGCATTTCAACGACGACCAGGACAAGGTCCGTGGCTGTTGAACCTTCCGGTAATCGGCCATCCAGCCTGAATCCAACCACTCTGGGGATCAGCATGGAAATGGGTTGATCCAGCATGGAAGCCTCTGCTTCAATGCCGCCAACTCCCCATCCGAGCACCCCGACACCATTGATCATGGTGGTATGTGAGTCCGTACCTACCACGGTATCCGGGTAGGCCTGCAACGTGCCTGCATGTTGTTTGGAGAAAATGACCCGTGCCAGATATTCAAGATTGATCTGATGTACAATGCCCCGGTCCGGTGGCACGACCTTGAAATTTGAAAACGCGTTTTGCCCCCATTTCAGGAAATTGTAACGCTCCCGGTTGCGACTGAATTCAAGGGCTGCATTCAGGTCAAAGGCTCTGTCAGAGCCAAAATGATCTACCTGAACAGAGTGGTCGATGACCAGTTCTGCAGGTTGCAGGGGATTGATTTTGTCCGGATCCCCACCTAGCGTCTGCATGGCATCGCGCATGGCAGCCAGATCTACCACAGCGGGTACCCCTGTAAAATCCTGCATCAGCACACGTGCCGGTCGAAAGGCAATTTCATTGCCGGGTTTGGCCGCGGCGTCCCAATGCAAAACCGCTGCAATGTCCTCCCGGGTCACCGTGTGCCCGTCTTCATAGCGAAGCAGGTTTTCCAGCAGAATCTTGAGAGAATAGGGCAGGCGGGCAGACTCAGGAAGTTTGCTTACATCAAAAATCTCGTAGCTGTCTCCGTGTACAGTCAGGTTTGACCGGGTACCAAAACTATTGCTCATGCGAACTCCTTGCACAGTCAGAATGGACTATTCCTAGGTGAAAAAAATACCATTATCCAGCATTCCTGTGCTGCGGGTAAATTACCTGCAAGTGGTAGTTTTAACACTAAATGCCTTGCTTCAGGATGGTGATATTCCTGAGGATCGAGGCCTGCCCGAATAACAATGCCCAGCGTTTCCCATGAGCCTGACGCCAAAGCACGATAGCCCGTATGCCTGCCAGTAAAAGCGCACGAATCATGCCTGCATATTGTTCCATTCTCAAATAGCCTGGATTGCCCTCGATGATGATTCTGGGCCCCAAAGGACTGATGTGGGTTTGATACAGCCGGCCGAGGTCCTGAGCCAGTTCTGTTATGGGGGTATCCCGGGAAGCATGCAGGGCTGTGATGCGCTGGATATCGTCTCTGAGCGAGGCGACCGCCTGGGGGCTGGTCTGCAATTTGCTTTCCAGGTACATCAGGCTGACCGCATGGCGGGTGCGTTTTATAACCTGCGGGTCACGGCGCTTTTCCAGGGTTTCCTGAAGCGAATGTAATCCTAATTGAAGATTGTCTGTTACCCCGTAGGCATCCATGAAGTCATCCATATCAATTTTAAGAATACTCTCCAGGGAGGCAGGCAGACACGAATGTGTGGAATTACCCTGCCAGGCAACCTGCTGGATTAACGTCAGGGCCTGGTACAGGCCTGCAAGGGCAATCGTCTGGTTGATGGTTACTTTAAACATAGGGTATGCCTGCGCCAGGGGTGCTAGCTTTTGCGCGCCTGAATAATGCCCCCGCCAAGGCATGTATCCTGTTCGTAGAATACCACGCTCTGGCCAGGAGTGACCGCCCACTGTGGCCCAGCGAATGAGATTTCGCAGCCCGTATCGCGGTATGACCGGATTGAACAGGCCTGATCGGGTTGCCGGTACCGGATTTTTGCGCTCAGGTCTTTCATGTCGGAAGGAGGCTGGCCTGCAATCCAGTGGATGGCCTGGGTAAGGATGGTGGAGTGAAACAATGCGGCCTGTTGTCGACCCTGGCCTACGAACAGGCAGTTGGTGCGGATATCCTTGTCGACGACGTACCATGGCTCTTCGGGTAAACGGGCCCGACCCCCAATCCCGAGTCCCTGACGCTGGCCGATGGTGTAAAACATAATGCCTTCATGTTCACCTACGCAACTCCCCTCCGTTGTCATGATCGGGCCCGGCCGGGTCGGGATGTAGTTTTTCAGAAAGTCCCTGAATTTGCGCTCTCCGATAAAGCAGATGCCGGTACTGTCCTTCTTGTTGTGCACCTTGAAATTTTGTTCCCTGGCAATGGCACGTACTTCAGGTTTCTCTATCCCTCCCAGCGGAAACAGCGATTTTTTCAACTGTTCCCGGTCCAGGGTGTGCAGAAAATAACTCTGATCCTTATTGCGGTCATGGGCTTTTTTCAGGCTGATAGAGGGGTCGGTCTCGCAGCGCACATAATGTCCTGTCGCAATGTAGTCCGCACCCAGGTCCAGCGCATAATCCAGAAAAGCCCTGAATTTGATCTCCCTGTTGCAGATCACATCCGGATTGGGTGTGCGCCCGGCCTGATATTCCTCTAGAAAATAGCGGAATACATGATCCCAGTATTCACTTGAAAAGTTGATTGTATGCAAGGGAATATCAAGCTGCCTGCATGCCTGTTGTGCATCCGCCAGGTCAGTGGCTGATGCACAGTATTCCTCGTCGTCATCTTCTTCCCAGTTTTTCATAAACAGGCCCTCAACTTCAAAGCCCTGTTTACACAGCAGCCAGGCGGCAACGGATGAATCGACGCCGCCGGACATTCCCACGATTACTTTGGCCACATCGCTTGCCACTTGGTTGAGGTCTGGATATCACCAGTGCTGGTGAATATCACGGATAAGGTCCAGATCATAGCGTTTGCCGTTGAGGTAGTCCTGCAGGCTATGTCTGACCAGAGTACTTCGGAGCTTATGCTCAGGCAGGGCAAGAATCTCATCAGCACGGTACCAGCCGGCATGCAGGATACCTTCATCAAGTTCATCGCTGATGCGTTCCGGGCTGCACTTTCCGCACAAGGCAAAACGTAAAAAGGTTTCATCTTTATGTGGATGTTTCCAGCAGTAAACCCCGACCAGCGCAGCCGGGTAGAACTCCCATCCTGTTTCCTCCAGGGTTTCGCGTTGGGCGGCCTCAATCAGGGTCTCGCCGGGCTCCCAGTGTCCGGCTGGCTGATTGAATACCGTACACTGTTCAACCTGTTCCTGGACCAGGAGATATTTTTGCTGATGCTCAATGACGGCAGCAACCGTGACATGGGGGTGCCAGTTCATGGGCATATACAAGATTTATTCATAAAATGTACTTGTAACTATTTAAAATATATGGATTTTTAATTCTACCCTGAAAAAATGCCCATTGAATCATACCGCATCAGTGGAGTATACTTTTAACGGACTCCGTAACCTAGACATGCTTTCAGGCGTGCCAGGGCAGGGTGCTGTACACAGTGTACAACAGCCTGACACCTGAGCAGGGCCGCACGGTATATTCCGGACATTGCCAGGTGCGGGGTATGACCGGTTCTATGATTCATTCTGATAAAACATTCGTTATTGAGTATGGTTGAGCAAGATCAAATTCTCCATGAAGACAAGGCGGCCTTAAAAGAGGCGAAAACCCGCAAGCCGCCGATGTACAAGGTGGTATTATTGAACGATGATTACACACCCATGGAATTTGTCGTACATATTCTGGAGAACTTTTTTACTATGAACCGCGAACAGGCAACACGCATCATGTTGCATGTGCATACACGGGGGAAAGGCATTTGTGGCGTCTATACACGTGATGTGGCAGAGACCAAGGTCGCGCAGGTGAATGAGTATTCGCGTATGAATAACCATCCATTGCTGTGTACAATGGAAGAAACATAATCGCAGACGATGCTGAATAAAGAGCTTGAATTTACATTGAATCTTGCCTTCAAGGAGGCACGCGAAAAACGTCATGAATTCATGACGGTAGAGCACCTGCTGCTCGCCCTGACACAAAATCCGATGGCAGCCAAGGTACTGCGTGCCTGCGGGACTGACCTGTCAAGGCTTGCCAAGGAGTTATCCGAGTTCATTCAGAACAACACTCCGTTGCTCCCTGATGAAGATGATCGTAATACACAACCTACTCTGGGGTTTCAGCGTGTATTGCAGCGTGCAGTGTTTCATGTGCAGTCATCCGGAAGGAAGGAGGCAGAGGTAACCGGTGCCAATGTGCTGGTTGCCATTTTCAGTGAACAGGAATCACACGCTGTGTATCTACTGGGCCAACATGACGTGGCGCGCCTGGACGTGGTGAATTATATCGCCCATGGGATCTCGAAAGTGCCGTTCGATTCAGACAGTGAGGTGACTGCAGACCCCGAAGTCGAGTTACACAAGGATTCGCAAAGCCCGAAGCCACTTGACTGTTATGCAGTCAATTTAAACCAACTGGCTGCAGATGGAAAGATTGATCCGTTGATCGGGCGGGCAAGTGAAATTGAGCGCACCATCCAGATCTTGTGCCGGCGCAGGAAAAATAACCCGCTCATGATCGGGGAGGCCGGGGTGGGTAAAACAGCTATCGCCGAAGGTCTGGCTAAAAAAATTGTAGATCGGGAAGTGCCGGATGTTTTAAGGGATTACACGATTTATGCCTTGGATCTGGGAGGGCTGGTTGCCGGTACAAAATATCGTGGCGATTTTGAGAAACGGCTGAAAGGTGTTTTGCAACAGCTGAAAGAAGAGCAAAGTACTATTCTGTTTGTTGATGAAATCCACACTGTCATTGGTGCAGGCTCTGCATCAGGCGGTGTCATGGATGCTTCCAACCTGATCAAGCCCATGCTGGCTTCAGGTGAGCTGAAATGTATCGGTTCGACGACGTACCAGGAATTTCGTGGCGTGTTTGAAAAAGACCATGCCCTGGCAAGGCGTTTTCAGACCATTGATATTGAGGAGCCCAGTGTCGAGGAAACCTATCAGATACTGAAAGGCCTGCGCAGTCGCTTTGAGCAGCATCACGGCGTGCGGTATGCCGAAAAGGCATTGCGGGCTGCAGCTGATCTGGCTGCAAAATATATCAATGACCGGCACTTGCCTGACAAGGCCATTGATGTCATCGATGAAGCTGGGGCGAGCATGAACCTGAAGCCCAAGTCTGCACGCAAGAAGATGATCACTACCAGACAGATTGAAGACATTGTTTCCAAGATTGCGCGTATCCCTCCCAAGCATGTTACTTCCAGCGATACAGAAGTGCTCAGGAATCTGGAGCGCAACCTGAAACTGGTCGTCTTTGGGCAGGATGCTGCAATCGGCACGTTATCTACGGCGATCAAAATGTCGCGTTCCGGAATCGGCAATGAGAATAAACCCATTGGCTGCTTCCTGTTTGCAGGACCCACGGGCGTCGGTAAAACCGAGGTGACCCGGCAGCTGTCATTCATCCTTGGGATTGACCTGTTGCGCTTTGATATGTCTGAATACATGGAGCGCCATACCGTCTCACGTTTGATTGGTGCCCCGCCGGGTTATGTGGGATTTGATCAGGGCGGCCTTTTGACCGATGCAGTATTGAAATCCCCTCATTGCGTGCTGTTGCTGGACGAAGTGGAAAAAGCGCATGCGGACGTATTCAATTTGTTACTGCAGGTGATGGACCATGGTGTGTTGACGGATACGAATGGCAGAAAAGTAGACTTCCGCAATGTCATTCTGGTGATGACGACCAATGCTGGAGCCCAGGAGATGGGTCGTGCCAGCGTAGGCTTTACGGTTCAGGATCACCAGGCCGATGGCATGGAAATCATCAAGCGTACCTTTACCCCTGAATTCAGAAATCGTCTGGATGCGATCATTCAGTTTGAAGCGCTGGGTAAAGATACCGTGTTACACATCGTAGATAAATTTATTGCACAGCTTGAGGTCCAGCTGGAAGCGAAGAGGGTCGAGATCCAGGTTGAGCCTGCTGCAAAGGCCTGGATTGCAAGGCTTGGGTATGACGCCAAGATGGGAGCCCGCCCCATGGAGCGGGTCATACAGGAGCACGTCAAAAAGCCTCTTGCAGAGGAACTGCTGTTTGGACGTCTGGAAAACGGCGGGAAAGTGGTGGTGCGTACCAGCGGGAACGGACTGGAAATCGAGTATCCGGAAAAGGTGCTGAATTAAAAGTATTATTTGCCCCGGTAGGTAATTCTTCCCTTGCTCAGGTCGTACGGTGTCATTTCCACGGTAACCTTGTCGCCCGTCAGAATCTTGATGTAGTGTTTTCGCATACGGCCTGAGATGTGTGCAGTCACGATGTGGCCGTTTTCCAGTTCAACACGAAACATCGTGTTCGGCAGGGTTTCAGTTACCGTACCGTCCATTTCAATGTGGTCTTCTTTTGGCATACTACTCCTTGAGAGGTCATTACAAAGGCGCTCATTATCATGCAACAAAAAAATAAAACAAGAGCTATGAATTGTTAGTACAATGAATATTCAGGTTCTTTTCTGCACAATACTATGGAATTCGCGTATATATTCCCTGGCCAGGGTTCACAGTCAATTGGCATGATGGAGGATCTGGGTACACGATTTCCCGAAGTCAGGCAAACTTTTGAACAGGGTTCGGACATCCTGCAGCAGGATTTGTGGAAGCTGGCCTCATCTGGACCTGAAGCAGAACTCAATCGCACTGAAAATACGCAGCCCGTCATGCTGTGTGCCTGCATGGCGGTGTACAGGGTCTTTCATGCGCACTTTTCTGCCGCACCACGAATAATGGCAGGGCACAGTTTCGGGGAATATACGGCGCTCGCCTGTGCCGGGTCCTTTGGTTTTGAAGCAGCCCTTCCCCTTGCAAGGTATCGGGGCCAGGTAATGCAGCAGGCGGTTCCTGAAGGACAGGGTGCAATGGCTGCGGTCCTGGGTCTGGAAGCACATGTGCTGGGTGAAGTATGTGAGCAATCCGCCGGGGAACGGGAGGTTGTGGAGGCCGTAAATTTCAATGCGCCCGGGCAGATCGTCATTGCAGGCAGTCGTGAGGCAGTCTTACGGGCGGTGGAGGCTTCGAAGCGTGCCGGGGCCAAACGCTGTGTCCTGTTACCCCTGAGTGTTCCGTCACACAGTACCTTGATGAGGCCAGCAGCCAAACAGCTGCGCACGTACCTGCAGGATATTGCCATACAGCCCCCCCGGATAGAGATTGTCCAGAATGTCGATGTCCAGGCATACCACAGGGAAGTCGATATCAAGGATGCGCTGTATCGACAGTTATTCAGTCCGGTGCGCTGGGTGGAAACCATCCAGCATATAGTCTCCAGCGGGGTCAAGGCACTGGTTGAGCTGGGTCCTGGCAGGGTGTTGACCGGTTTTAGCAAACGCATAGACCGTACCGTGCCGGGTTATTGCGTATACGACCTCAAGAGCCTTGACCAGACTCTGGAGCAGATGGATGCACTGGAAGTGCTGGAGCCGGCATGAGTGCTCAGGTTGCTCTGGTTACCGGTGCAAGCCGCGGGATTGGGCGGGCTATCCTGCATACCCTGGGCGCACAGGGGTTTGAGGCAGTGGGTACGGCGACCACAGCCGAAGGGGCTGCTGCCATCGACGCCGAGCTTGCAAAAGCCAATCTGAGCGGCAAGGGACTGCAGCTTGATGCCACGCAGGCAGAGTCAGTAAGAGTCCTGCTTGAGAAGATCAGGGCCAGCTTTTCAGCCCCGTCCGTGCTGGTCAACAATGCCGGGGTTACCCGGGACAATCTGCTGGTACGTATGAAAGAGGAAGAATGGGACACAGTCATCAATACGAATTTGTCTTCAATCTACCGGGTCACCCGGGCCTGTCTGCGGGATATGATGAAAAAGCGCAGCGGGCGTATTGTCAACATTACCTCAGTCGCGGCACTGTCCGGGAATGCAGGGCAGGCCAACTACGCAGCGGCCAAAGCCGGAATGATTGGATTTACCAAATCCCTTGCCCAGGAGGTTGCCTCCCGTGGCATCACGGTGAATGCCGTTGCACCTGGGTTTATCGAAACGGATATGACTGCCAAACTCAGCGAGTCACAACGTGCGGGGGCCGTTCAGCGGATTCCCATCGGGCATATGGGCAGCGTACAGGACATCGCTCATGCCGTGAGCTTTCTGGTCTCTGCCGGTGCCGGCTACATCACGGGTGAGACGATCCATGTAAATGGCGGCATGTACATGGTCTAGGGGTGGTTGAACTGATCCCGGATTTAGTTGAATGAGCTTCTGTAATAGCTTGTATCTAAATAAAAATTATTTTTTTATGACGGTACACATGAATGAAGCGCTTTGTTCTGCAACGGTTAATGATAGCATGCGGGTATTCTTTTCAATACAATATCTGCCCTGTCCAGATTCGATCTGTAAATTTTTTTGTTTTAAAGAGGAAGCAACCAGATGAGCAACATTGAAGAAAGAGTTAGGAAAATTATTATCGAACAGCTAGGAGTGGGTGAGGGTGAGGTCGCGGATGACGCATCGTTTGTGGATGACCTGGGTGCAGACTCTTTAGATACGGTTGAACTGGTGATGGCCCTGGAAGAGGAATTCGAGTGTGAGATTCCTGATGAAGAGGCGGAAATAATCACTACCGTGAAACAGGCTATCGACTACGTCAATCTTCATCAATAGTCACAGACAAGGCGCATGAGCCGTAGGCAACCGTGCATAACGTGCTATTTCACTTTCAGATTAACTTTTAAGACGAGGATATGATGTCTCGGCGGCGTATTGCAGTGACCGGGCTGGGTATTGTATCGCCAGTTGGCTCCATGACGGACAGGGCCTGGGGAAATATCACTGCCGGCAACAGTGGGATTTCCAGGATTGATTGTTTCGATGCCAGCGCATTTTCCGTGCAGATCGCAGGGCAGACTCGGGACTTCAATGCGGATGATTACCTGCCGAAAAAGGATCAGCGCAAAATGGATCCTTTTATTCACTATGGAATTGGTGCCGGGGTCCAGGCAGTCGATGACTCCGGTTTTGAGGTTACAGAAGACAATGCCGATCGCATTGGGGTTGCAATCGGCAGCGGCATAGGCGGGTTACCGGGCATTGAGAAAAGCAATGAGGCTTACCTGAAAGCCGGACCCAGGAAGGTTTCGCCTTTTTTTGTGCCCAGCAATATCATCAATATGGTATCCGGAAATTTGTCGATCATGCGCGGCTACCGTGGTCCGAACATCTCGATCGTTTCCGCCTGCTCGACCGGCACCCACAATATAGGCGATGCCGCCAGGATGATTGCCTATGGCGATGCCGATATCATGGTGGCTGGAGGTGCCGAGATGGCCACCTGCCCACTGGCGGTCGGGGGGTTTGCTGCAGCCAGGGCATTGTGTGCCTCACATAATGATGATCCCGAAACAGCCAGTCGTCCATTTGATCTGAATCGTGATGGCTTTGTGCTGGGCGACGGGGCAGGGGTCCTGGTGCTGGAAGAATATGAGCATGCGAAGGCGCGCTCTGCAAGGGTTTACTGCGAGCTGGTTGGATACGGTAGGAACAGTGATGCCTACCATATGACCTCTCCTGCAAAAGGCGGACGTGGCGCATCCAAGTGTATGCAAAACGCCTTGGCAGATGCAGGGCTTAATACCACAGATGTAGACTACATCAATGCCCATGGAACCTCTACTCCTGCCGGGGACCTTGCTGAAACCGAGGCGATCAAGGCTACGTTCGGTGACCATGCCAGGCAGCTTGCGATCAGTTCGACAAAGTCCATGACCGGGCACCTGCTGGGCGCAGCAGGTGGGGTTGAAGCCCTGTTCAGTGTTCTGGCCGTGTATCACGGCGTCCTGCCCCCCACCATTAATTATGATACCCCGGATCCTGAATGTGACCTGGATTATGTGCCCAATGAAGCACGCAACAGGCAGGTGAACGTGGCGTTATCCAATTCATTTGGTTTCGGGGGAACGAATGCAACCGTTGTTTTCAAAAAGATATGATGCCCGGGACTTCATGATGCGTGCAGAGCCGCAGTACTTTGAATGACCCCATAATATGCATTCCAACATGCAGGTACCTGCAATCATGGTTAACGGGCAGACGGCTGAGTATATCTCGAGTCTTGACCGGGGCCTGCTGTATGGTGATGGTTTGTTTGAAACCATTGCGGTCAGGCAGGGGCATCCACGGTTCTGGGAAGATCACCTGCAACGCCTGCAGCGAGGATGCGAGGTATTAGGTCTGGTGAGTCCTGATTATTCTGTTTTAGGCAGGGAAGTCGTCCAGCTGATCGGTACCGACAAACAATGTATCATCAAGGTGATCATCACGCGCGGCGTGGGCGACAGGGGATATAATGCTGTGCAACAACCTGTGACCCGCATTGTCCAGAAATTTCCCTGGCCCGACTTGGCACCCGCCTTCACGGACCCGGGCATTGACGTAACCCTGTGTGATTTTCGGCTGTCGCAGCAACCCAGGCTTGCACAGATCAAGCATCTTAACCGTCTTGAACAGGTGCTTGCACGCAGTGAATGGAAGGATGAATACCAGGAAGGACTGGTTTGCGATACCCGGGACCATATCATTGAAGCCACTGCCAGCAATGTATTTTTCGAAATAGACAACCGATTGATTACCCCGGATTTAAAACAGTGTGGGGTCGCCGGAATATTGCGCGGACAGATTATAAACTATTGTAATCATCATGATATTGAGCTTTTCATTCGGGACTTTAATCTGCAAGAGATCGCTGACATCCAGGCAATGTTTGTATGCAACAGCATTACAGGCATCCGGCCCGTAAAGCGTTTCAATACATTGCAGCTTTCCAGGTCTGCTGTGACTGAAAAGCTGATGTTGGCCTTTAATAACTGAAGGCCAGGCTCATGCGTGCCATCCGTACTCTCCTTGCACTCATTGCTGTTCTTTCACTGGCATTCATTGTGCTTGCCGTCTATTTTAATGACTATGCAGACCGTCCATTTTCCGAGAAGTTCGACGAAGTGCGTCTGGTGATTGTTCCCGGTATGAGTTTCAGGGAAGCGACCCGGGAACTCCGTGAGCACGGTTTGGTTCGTGACCCATGGAGCTGGAATATTTTTGCACGCATGAGAGGAACTGCCCATGAAATCAAGGCAGGTGAATATTTATTTTCAACCACTCTGACCCCTCGTCAGCTGCTCAATAAACTGGTACGGGGCGATGTCCTGCAGTTTTCGATGACCATTATCGAGGGCTCGACCTTCAAACAGCTTTGGGATGCAGTCAAAAAGAATGACAAGATTACCCAGACCGTAAGTTCACCACAGGAACTGCTGGAGAAACTGGAACTGAAAAGCCCCCATCCTGAAGGATGGTTTTATCCGGATACCTATCATTTTTCGCGAGGGATCACTGACCTGCAGGTATTCCAGCATGTATCCTGGCATATGCAGAAAGTACTTGATGAAGAGTGGGCAAACAGAAAAGAGGGACTCCCGATTCACACTCCGGAGGAGGCCCTGATACTTGCTTCCATCATTGAGAAGGAAGCCAGTGTGGATCGCGAACGCGCCATGATAGCCGCTGTATTTATTACCCGTTTGAAACGCGGCATGCGCCTGCAGGCCGATCCGACGGTTATTTATGGTATGAGGGAGGCCTTTGCCGGAAACATCCGCCGCAAGGATTTGAGAGCAGACACGCCGTATAATACCTACATACACAAGGGCCTGCCTCCCACACCGATTGCATTGCCATCCCGTGCCTCCATTGCCGCTGTATTAAATCCGGCTGACAGTGAAATGGTGTTTTTTGTCTCCAAACGTGACGGGACGCATCATTTCTCTGCAACATATAAAGAGCATCGGGGCGCGGTGGTCAGGTATCAACTCAAGGGCTGCAAAGATTGTTATGGGGCCGGGGCAAGCCCACAGGAATTGAAAATCAGAAACGTGCAATGACAGGCGATACAGACGAGGTGCTGCGGGGTAAATTCATTACCTTTGAAGGTATGGAAGGTACAGGCAAGACTACACAGATACGGTTATTACAGGAATACCTGCACTCACAGAACGTAAAAACGGTTATCACTCGTGAGCCAGGCGGTACCCAGGTAGGAGAGCAAGTGCGGGACCTGTTGCTGGAGCAAGCCACAGTACCTTTCGGTGCTGGCACAGAACTGTTATTGATGTTTGCAGCCCGTGCACAGCATCTTGAGGAAGTCATCTATCCCGCACTGCAGGAGGGTGTATGGGTAGTCTGTGACCGGTTTACGGATGCCAGTTATGCCTATCAGGGCGGTGGGCGGGGAATTCCTGATTCTGAAATTCAAAAAATTGAATCTGCAGTGCATAAAAATTTCAAACCGGATCTGACCATTTTACTCACCTGTACTCTGGGAACAGCGATGCAGCGCATCAGCAGGCGAGGTGAAAAAGACCGTTTTGAAAGAGAGTCAACTGAATTCTTCAAACGCGTGCAGAGTGCCTACCTGAGGCTTGCTGAAAATCACCCGGAGCGTTTTGCAGTGATTGATGCAGAACAGGGAATTGAAGAGGTTGCATCCCGGGTTCAGCAGACCCTCGATACGAAATTTCCACTGCAGGGGCCAGGTAGAGTGCAGTCATGATTTATCCCTGGCAGGAAGATTTATGGCAGCAGTTTGTACGGTACCTGAATCACAAGCGTCTGGCGCATGCAATCCTTGTGTCCGGTCCTCCTGGGATCGGTAAACGGGAATTCTGCCTGACCTATATTCAGCGTATGAACTGTACGGCTCCAAACGGACAGCCGTACCCGTGTGGAGCCTGCAAAGGTTGCCATTTAACCAGGGCAGGCACCCATCCGGATGTGCGCCTGACCCATGCAGGTGAAGGCGAGAGATCCAGCAGGATTGAGCAGATCAGGGTGGATGATATACGGGAGATCAACCGGTTCATATCGCTGAGTCGCCAGCAGGGCCGGTACAAGGTTGTCTGTATCAATCAGGCAGACAGGATGAATATCAATGCTGCCAATGCATTACTGAAAACCCTGGAAGAGCCGCCTTCCGGTTCAGTGCTGTTTCTGATCAGTCATCGTGCGGACAGTCTGCCGGCAACCATAAGAAGCCGTTGTCAGACCTGGAAGTTCAATACACCCGACCCGCAGCTGGCATTGAAGTGGTTGCAGGAAAAAGCAGATCATCCGGCTTGGGGAAGCCTGCTGGCGGTTTCCGGAGGGCGACCACTGCTTGCCTGGGAGTTGCACAGCAGCGGTCTGGGCAAAGTCCGCACAGCATTTTATGAGCACATGAACAGATTTGTGCAGGGCCAGGAGGCCGTCACTGGAATTTCGGCCAGCCTGCAAAATGAAGACCCGGAAAGAGTGGCAGGATGGCTGCAGGCGTGGTGCGGCGATCTGATCCGTTTTCACTTTGAAAAAGACCCGGATACAATTGAAAATCCTGACATCACCCAAAGCTTGCATGGTATTGCAGAGCATGTTGACCTGCAGTCCCTGTTTGGCTGTCTGGGCAGGCTTGCAGAATCCCGGCGTATCGCCCGTGCCCCGATGAACCAGCGCCTGTTTATAGAAGACATGCTGGTTCAATGCCAACAGTCTCTGCAACGCTCAGGCCATTAAGGGCAAAAGTTACAGCAGCCAAAAAGGGATCGGACTCAGTTGTTTTTCAAGGACGGATTTTCCTGCAAGGGACAATTTTGCTTCTGTACCGGAAGGCCTATAATTGTATGATGTTTGGCAGGGTTCTCCTATATAATGCGCTGGAGACACACTGACTACTCTTGAGGCAAATGGATAAAGACAAGCTTTTGTTATCAGGTGGGGAGCAGCTCAATAGTGGGAGTGTTACATACATCGAAGCGCTTCATAAAGAGTACCTGACCCGCCCTGATTCAGTTCCGGCCTGCTGGCAAAAGGTTTTCAGTACACTTGGGATGGGGCAACCCAGTGATTCCCGCGTACCCGCACCCCCTCATGGTGCAGGCCCGGTGTCTGAGTCAGACCAGGTCCTTGACCAGGACGAGGACCATGCGATTCGCCTGATCAGTGCAGTTGAGCAGATGGCTGAATACAAGGATGGACTGAATCGGAAGCAGGTGGATGTGATTCGCCTGATCAGTGCTTACCGGTATCTGGGCCATCGCCAAGCCGACATTGATCCGTTAAACGCAAATATACGCCCGAATATCCCTGAGCTCAGTCCGGAGTTTCACGGGCTGAGCCACAAGGATATGGATACGGTTTTTGAAACAGGCGGGATCGGGGGTGTCAAGCATGCCTCGTTGCGAGAGATCCTCAGTATGCTGTCGGTGACGTACTGCGGCACCATAGGCTCAGAGTTCAAACATATCACCTCGCCGGAACAAAAAGAATGGATCCAGCAGCGCCTGGAACAATTTTACTTCTCTCCTGAATTACCGGACAAGCGAAAAAGGAGAATACTGGAGATTCTGATCGCAGCGAAATCGCTGGAAGTATATCTTCATAAAAAATATGTGGGTCAGAAGCGTTTCTCGCTGGAAGGAGGGTTAAGCCTGATTCCGATTATCGATGAAGTCATCAAATGCT
The DNA here is from genome assembly GCA_965205275.1 of Gammaproteobacteria bacterium. Lineage (GTDB taxonomy): Bacteria > Pseudomonadota > Gammaproteobacteria > UBA4575 > UBA4575 > WTFY01. The sequence goes on along the minus strand of OZ242168.1, from coordinate 825,890 downwards.
GTGGTCATCATCACATAAAGGAAGTGATTCTGGGGATGGCGCATCGTGGTCGAATCAATGTACTGGTAAATATTCTGGGGAAAAGCCCGGAAGCGCTGTTTCAGGAATTCGAAGACAAGCTGGGTCCTGCCAATGGATCAGGGGACGTAAAGTATCACAAAGGTTTTTCATCAAACCTTGCAACCAAGTACGGGTCCGTTCATACGGTACTTGCATTTAACCCCTCTCATCTGGAAGCGATCAATCCTGTGGTAGTCGGCTCGGTACGTGCCCGACAGGAGCGTCGCAGTGACCCGAAACGCAAAGAGGTAATTCCTGTGCTGATCCACGGGGATGCTGCATTTGCAGGGCAGGGCGTGGTGATGGAAACCCTGAATTTATCCAAAACACGTGGCTATACCACCGGTGGAACCATTCATGTGGTGGTGAATAATCAGATCGGGTTTACAACCAGTGACCCGCTTGACTCGAGATCCACGCTGTATTGCACGGATGTCGCAAAGGTCGTGCAGGCTCCCATATTTCATGTGAACGGCGATGACCCGGAGGCTGCAGTACGGGTTGCCCAGCTTGCGGTTGATTTCCGCATGGAGTTCAACTGCGATGTCGTCATTGATATGGTTTGTTATCGACAACATGGGCACAATGAGGCGGATGAGCCTTCTGTGACTCAGCCGCTTATGTACCAAAGCATTCGCAGCCAGGAAGGCGTGACCAAGCTCTATGCAAACCAGCTGGTGCAGAACGGGACGATTTCACCTTCCAGGGTCAAGGCACTGGAAACAAAATACCTGAACAGGCTTCAGAAAGGCAAACAGGTCTGCGGGCCGGTTTCCGACAAGGTGGACAGGAAATATATGGTCAACTATAAATCCTATACAGGTACCGGTTGGCGCAAAAAATCCAGTACCTGTATCAGCGAGGAGCGGGTCAGGAATCTCACACAAAAAATCACAACTGTTCCCGAGAGCTTAACCTTGCATCGCATCGTGCAGAAAATTGTTAAATCACGGGAGCAGATGGGCAATGGTACGTTGCCGACGGACTGGGGGTTTGGCGAAAACCTTGCCTATGCATCGTTGCTGGAAGACGGTTATGCAGTGCGCCTGTCCGGACAGGATTGTGTGCGGGGTACCTTTTTTCATCGGCACGCCGGTTTTCACGATCAGGTGACGGGGGAGGTCTATATACCCCTGCAGCATATTGCAGAAGGCCAGCCGAAATTCTTGCCGATCAACTCCCTGCTTTCCGAAGAGGCAGTATTGGGATACGAAGTGGGCTACAGCACGGCAGAACCCGAGACCCTGGTGATCTGGGAAGCCCAGTTTGGAGATTTTGCCAATAATGCGCAGGTGTACGTAGATCAGTTCCTAAGTTCTTCAGAGGCAAAATGGCAACGATATTGCGGACTGGTCATGCTCCTGCCTCATGGCTACGATGGCCAGGGACCGGAACATTCTTCTGCAAGGATGGAACGGTATCTGCAGCTGTGCGCAGAAGAGAACATACAGATCTGTATGCCAAGTACACCTGCTCAAATATTCCATCTGCTGCGCAGACAAATGCTACGGCCTTACCGCAAGCCCCTGATTGTAATGACACCCAAAAATATCCTGCGTGACGTCGATGCGTCGTCACAAATAAGTGAATTCAGTAAGGGTGGGTTTAGAGTGGTGATTGACGAGGCTAATGATCAGAAAGTGGCAGGCGTCAAGAGAATTATTTTTTGTGCAGGTAAATTATATTATGAACTGTTACGTGCACGTCGCGTGCATAAAGCTGTTGATACTGTAATTGTTCGAATTGAACAGCTGTACCCGTTCCCGCTTGAAGAAGTGAAACAGATTATCGGTAAGTATCCAGGTGTTCGTGAAGTTATCTGGACACAGGAGGAGCCCCGTAACCAGGGCGCATGGTATTACATGCAGTCAAGACGCCACCTGACAGCGTGTTTGAAGAAAAACCAGCAGCTTCGTTATGCAGGCAGACCCTATTCAGCCTCTCCTGCAGCCGGTTCCCTGCAGGTCCATCGCAGGCAACAACTGGCTTTAATCAATGATGCACTGGGAGTTTCTGAGCAGGTATTCCAAGAGCCCTCTTTAGTAGGGGCCGCCTGAAGAATTAACAACCGTGGGGCAATTGAGGTAACAGCATGAAAGCAGATATCACTGTTCCGGAACTGGCTGAATCAATCACTGAGGCAGTGATTGGTGAATGGCTCAAGAAACCGGGTGAATGGGTACAGGAAGGCGAACAGCTGGTAGATATCGAAACAGATAAAGTCATTCTGGAAGTTACGGCCCCCAAAAGCGGCGAACTCACCTCAATCAGCAAGCAGGCAAGTGAACAGGTACAAAGCAATGAAGTCATTGGAGTGATCGATACCAGCAAGCGCGGCACCAAAACCGCTGGTGACCCGGCTACTCCAGCTGCTCCAGCTGCTCCAGCTGCTCCAGCTGCTGCCCCTGCATCGGCAATGCCAGCCTCTGCAAAAACGGGTCCGGCAGTAAGGAAGCTTGCAGCAGAACACAGTATCGATATACAGGATATCAAAGGCACCGGAAAAGACGGACGCGTTACCAAACAGGATATTGAAGCTCATATCCAGGCCTCTGAAGCAGAGGTTGCTCCTGCCCCTGTTGTCCCCGCGCCACAAGCCGTATCTGAAACCCAGAGTGGACGGGAGGACAAGCGTGTCCCCATGACCGGCCTGCGTAGAAGTATTGCCAGACGCCTGGTCAGTGCGCAACAGCAAAGTGCAATGCTGACAACGTTTAATGAAGTCAATATGGACAATGTCATGGGCTTACGTAAAAAATATAAAGAGAATTTTGAGAAAGCTCATGGCGTCAAGCTGGGCTTTATGTCTTTTTTTATCAAGGCAGCTTTAGAAGCACTGAAAGAGTTTCCCGTCATTAATGCTTCCGTGGAAGGGGACGACATTGTATATCACGATTACTTTGATATCGGTATTGCAGTCAGCACCGAGCGTGGCCTGATTGTTCCGGTTATTCGTGACGCAGACCAGCTCTCGTTTGCAGGTATAGAAAGTGGCATTGCCAATTTCGCTTCCCGGGCGCGTGAAAACAAGGTCACTATAGAAGAACTCACGGGCGGCACCTTTACTATCACCAATGGAGGTGTGTTTGGCTCAATGCTGTCTACGCCCATCATCAACCTGCCGCAAAGTGCAATTTTAGGAATGCATTCCATACAGGCCCGTCCGGTTGTACAAAATGGTGAGGTCAGCATTGCACCTATGATGTATCTTGCCCTGAGTTATGACCATCGCATCATTGATGGCAAGGAAGCCGTACAGTTTCTGGTGCGCATTAAAGATATTATCGAAGACCCTGCTCGGCTTCTGCTGCAGGCCTGACTGAAGAATTTCGCATGCAACCGTACGACGTGATTGTTATTGGCGCAGGGCCTGCCGGCTATGTTTGTGCGATTCGCTGTGCACAACTGGGGTTCAAAGTGGCATGCATTGACGAATGGGTCAATGCAAAAGGTAAATCAACGCTGGGTGGCACCTGTCTGAATGCAGGCTGTATCCCGTCCAAGGCATTGCTCGACTCAACACACCATGTTCAGTTTATTCATGAACATGCAAGTGCACACGGGCTGAAAGTCTCCGGTCTTGAGGTGGACGTGACCGCCATGCAAAAGCGCAAGGATAAAGTCGTCCAGAGCCTGACGGGTGGGGTAGCGAGCCTGCTCAGGAAAAACAAGGTCGACGTGTTAGCCGGTACTGCCGGATTTCTGGCTCCGCAACAGATTCGTGTGGACCTTATCGATGGTTCGTCTCGGGAAATTCAGGGCACACATACGGTAATTGCCAGTGGGTCAAAACCCGTTGATATACCAAGTGCCCGGGTAGATGGGGACTGCATTGTTGATTCAACGGGTGCATTAGGTCTGCAGGAGGTTCCAGGGAGTTTAGGGATTATTGGAGCCGGGGTCATTGGACTGGAGATGGGCAGCGTGTGGAGTCGCCTGGGTTCAGAGGTGATTATTCTGGAAGCGCTGCCGGAATTTCTGCCTATGGCTGATCAGGCCGTTAGCAAGGAGGCACTCAAGATTTTAGGCAAGCAGGGGCTTGATATACGTCTGAACTGCATGGTTCAGGATGTGCGGGTACAGGATGACAAAACGCTGGTGAAGTACAGTCTGAATGGTGCGGAGCAGTCACTGGAGGTGAGCAAACTCATTGTAGCGGTTGGGCGCAAGGCAAATACTGAGGGCCTGAATCTGGATGCCTTGAAAATCAAAACCGACCAAAGAGGTTTTATTGAGGTCGATTCCCGCTGGCAGACATCTGTTGAAAATATCTATGCAATCGGGGATGTGATTGGTGGCGCCATGCTGGCGCATAAGGGTTCTGAGGAAGGCATGGCACTTGCCGAACAGCTTGCGGGCCAGTATGCGCATGTAAATTACGAGGCTATTCCGTGGGTGATCTACACATGGCCTGAAATTGCCTGGGCAGGCAGAACAGAAAAACAATGCAAGGAAGCCGGAATCAAATACCGTACCGGCGTGTTTCCATTCATGGCGCTGGGTCGTGCGCATGCAATGGGCAATGCAGAGGGCCTGTTTAAAATCATCGGGGACAAGCAGACCGATCGGATTCTGGGGGTTCATATTCTGGGTCCGAACGCTTCGGAGCTTGTCAGTGAAGCGGTTGTGGCCATGGAATCGGAACTCTGTACAGAGGACCTTGCACGCATGGTGCATGCCCACCCGAGTCTGGCCGAGGGTATGCACGAAGCCGCACTGGCCGTGGACGGCCGCGCCATTCATTTCTAGACTGAAACGGTTTAGTCCGGGATACGGTTATCGGCCTGTGTGCTTCTTGAGTCAGCGTTATATCCCTGCTTGTTTTTCCGGCATGGCAAACCTGTCCAGATGTATGGTCTGCATGGTATGGATGGTGGGCCTTGCAGCATGCAGTCATTCATCTTTGGCCCCTCCAGATACCGGCCAGCCGGAAAGTCTTGATACTGCAATTGCAGGCCTTTCGGGATTTATTGACAGAGACGAGGCGACGCGGGTTGCAAAACTTTTGCTGCAGGCAACCGATGAACTTGCACGTGAATATGATATGGCTCGCCCGCCACGGTTTCATAATTTACTGGTACATCTGGGTCTGCGAAAACGCGGATTATGTTGTCACTGGGTGGCCGATTTACGCACAAGGCTGCAGGTCATTGATTCCAGTTCGGTCCAGTCTGACTGGATCGTGGCCCGGCATGGCCATGCGCTGCTGGAGCATAGCAGCCTGGTGATTCATGCGGCAGATTCCACTTGGGAACAGGGCCTGGTATTCGACCCGTGGCGCACAGTGGGCCAGCCTTACTGGGTGCGTGTAGATGAGGACACGTACAGTTGGAGGCAGCACCCGCTCAGTGGAAACTGGGAACAACTGCATTGTAAATTGTAATGTACGCAAAGTATTACAGTTTTGTAAATCTAGGTTAGCAACACGGGTCTTGCAGATCGCGTCGTACTTGCTCTACTATTAGAAGACAAGCGGAACAAGCATGTATTTGGCGGTGACAGTCAAGCTATGGATCGCTCACGAATTTGTCGAACGCATTGGGCGTGATGATCAGGCTCAAGGTGTTGAGGCATGGCCGAACTAAAAATTGTCTATATGGCCTCCGCCATGGCTTTGTGTTGTTTTCCACATTGGGATGACAAGAATTAGAGAGGACCCAAGGTTATGAAGAAGTTCATTTTTGCAGTGTTTGTGTTTTTGACCTCCGTGAGCATAGCGCAGGCTGACCAGTATTTGCAGGCATCCTCAACCATTACCCAGTGCCCGGGTACGGCACCCGAGGTAGTTAGAATAGACATAACGGATGCAGCCAATGGTATTACCATGACAGATAACAAAATCACTGTCAGTGAGGCGGCACCCTATCTAATCGTTGCCGCGCCCCAGGTTGGGCGCGAAAGTGGGGGACCCTATGGTTGTTTTGATCTATGGCTGCGTGTAAATGGGGGTGATATAGCTAATTCCAATGTACAGCTATGTCAGGATGCTGGCAGCATGGCGAAGGACGTCATTATATCGCAGGGAATCGTCCCACTGGCAGCGGGTGATGTTTTGGAAGTAATGATGTCGGCCAATAACCCAGAGGCAGAAATGTGTATTGAAGCGATTCGGCCGCCCGGTGAGCCATTGGTACCTTCTATTATTTTTTCCATGATCAAGTAGTAAGGTATCCACCAGACTTTCCCGCAGCGTACTGCAACCAGTGCCAGCTTCTGAATGTCATGTTCGAGAATAACCCCCTTGTCGGTCTTGCCCCGGTGTACGTACCTGAGTGGTCGAAGGGAAGCTTCAACCCAGTCATGGGTTTTTTTCGGGAAGAGACTTCGAAGTCCAGGGGAACGTTGCCTGCCAGAAAAGCCCAGGTACCTCGTCCGGACTCTGGAGTCGTTGGGAGTATATAGGTTCACGATCATCCTCGAATGATCCCAAAACCTGCCGCTTCAGGTTGATCTCTTGTTGGAAAATGCTTACAGTTTTGTAAATGTTGTTTTGTAAATGTATGGACACTTCCAGGTTTTTCGTGCATTATGGAATGAGTAATCAGTTTTTTACCTGTAGTTAATACAGGCGTATAGAATAATTTTTATGTGTGGGTTCCGGTTTCTATGAAGGTCATGCTGCAGGTTTGATGTAATATCGAGCCTCATTTATCCTGTTCGTATTCGTATCCGTATCTAAAGAAATTTCCTTGATCTATTGTTCCCCAGAGTTTTTGTATTTTAGTTAGTCATGCGAGTTGTATAAGCAGGCCTGCTCAGCCGGACAATATCTGATCATCATCAATTAACTCGTGTGCTGGTTTTTTGATGGTGTTATTACTCACAGCACACATGTTTAGGAGAAAGAATGAATATTTATATTGGTAATTTACCTTACACCATCTCTGAAGATGAGTTGCGCGAGTTGTTTGCCGCTCACGGCGAAGTATCGAGTGCGAGTATCATCATGGACAGGGAATCTGGCCGATCCAAGGGATTCGGCTTTATTGAGATGCCAGACAAGGCCCATGGTGAAAGTGCAATCAATGCATTGAATGAAACCAATGTGCAGGGGCGCAATGTCAGAGTGAATGAGGCGCGTCCGCGTACAGACAAGGGTCGACGTTAATACATGACCTGAGCTGGCGTATCAGCTTTCAGACCCGGACCCAGAGTTCAGGCCCTGCCAGCCAGGGTCCGGTTGGAATCGGTCTCCAAACTGTTTTTGCAACGAGCCTAGCGTCTCAAGCAATGTGGCGGCTCTCTTTGAGTCAATATACTGCATCGGGCCTCCCCGGAATGGGGCAAACCCTGTACCGAAAATAATCCCTGCGTCGAGAAAATCCTTGTCTGCAACGATCTTTTCGCGAAGGCAGGCAACGGCTTCGTTTATAAACCTTAACACCAGGCGGTCCTGTATGGATTCAGCATGACTGGCTGATGGCCTGCGTGTACCGGGAACCTTTTTGCCCTGTTTCCACGTATAAAACCCTTGTCCGGATTTTCTGCCCAGATTCCCGCTTTGAACCAGGGTTCTAAACAATTCCGGGACACCAAATCCGTATGCGAGGTCCAGGCACTCGGCAACATGCAGACCGATATCCAGTCCTACAGTATCGACAAGCTCCAAAGGTCCCATGGGCATACCAAATCTTACCGCAGCCTGATCAATTTCAGCCGTTGAAGTGCCAGCCTCCCTGAGCAGACCGGCCTCCACCAGATAGGGTGTCAAGATTCGGTTGACCAGGAATCCCGGAGCACTTTTTACAGGTAACGGAAGCTTGTCAATCTGCCGGGTAAAATTGATTGCACGTTGCAAAACTTCCGGGGCCGTCCGGGCGCCATTGACAATTTCAATCAACGGCATCTTCGTAACTGGATTGAAAAAATGTATGCCTACCAGACGGGCAGGATCTGCAAGGGCATCACAAAGTTTTTCAATCTCGATACTGGACGTGTTGGTAGCCAGCAGGGCCTCTTTTTTTATTCTGGGCTCGATCGAGGCATACAGTGCCTGTTTGGCTTCCTTGTTTTCGAACACAGCTTCGATGATGACGTCGGCCTTGCCAAGTCCATTGCCCTGCATATCGGGAATGTAGCGGTCCATCGCGCTTTTGACCAATAACCGGTTTTTAAGCTGCTTGTTAAAGTACTGCCCGGCACGCTTCCTGGCCTGGGCCAGACTTTCTGCCCGGATGTCCTGCAGGGTAACGGTTAAACCCTTGTGTACACACCATGCCGCAATATCACCACCCATAACGCCTGCGCCGATTACATGCACGTGACTTACCGGGGCGGATTCACGGTTGGCAAGCCCCTTGAGTTTTTTGGACAGCATAAAAGTGCGTACCAGGTTTTTTGATGCGCTGCTCACACTGAGTTTTGCAACAGAATCTGCTTCGTGTTGCATCATTTTTTCTTCTATGCCGTAATGTTCGGACCAGTGGCGGACTAGGGCATACGGTGCAGGATAATGTTCGGGCAGTGCTTTCCTGGAGATTCGCTTGCGCATCTGGGTTGCGATAAGCGAACGGGCAGGGCGACTGTTGAGCAGTTTTGCAAGTCTCGGTGCCCGGTGTTTCAAAGGTGGCTTCAAAAGAAGCTGGTGTGCTGCATTTTCCAGCTGCCGCTCCGGTACAATATGATCGATCAAACCGATTTTTTTGGCACGCCTCGCATTGATGCTGCGCCCTGTCAGCATTAGGTCCATCGCAATGAGCGGATTTACGTAACGCAGGACCCGGACGGTTCCTCCGTACCCCGGATGAATGCCCAGTTTTACTTCCGGAAAAGAAAAATGTGTATCCGGATCATCCTGTGCGATCCGATAATCACAGGCCAGTGCAAGCTCCAGGCCGCCACCGAAACAGAATCCATTGATAACCGCGATGGTGGGGCAGGTCAGTTGATCAAGCTGGTTCATAATGCACTGGCCTGTCCGGATTTTCCCCAGCGCCTGCTGTGTACTGGTGATTTCAGCAAACTCTTTTATATCGGCCCCTGCAATGAATCCCTTGCTTTTACCGGAAATCACAGCGACCCCTGAAGGGGTCTCTTTTGCCAGCCGCTCCAGGATCTGTCGAAGTTCACCGAGAACCGGCTCAGACAGGATGTTGGTACGGCTGCCTGCTACGTCCAGCCTCAGCCAGACCACATCGCTGCTGTTGTGAGCAACGGTCCAGTTCAGATATTGATTAGACATGAAATTCACCTTACTGAAGGTTTTCTACCAACATCGCGCCACCCTGTCCGCCCCCGATACAAAGCGTCGCTACCCCCAGCCTTGCATGATTGCGCTGCAGCACTTTCAGAAGATGGAGCACAATTCTTGTACCGCTGGCGCCTACGGGATGACCGATGCTGATTGCACCTCCGTCTACATTAAGCCGTTCATGAGGAATCTCGCCAAAAGCCTTGTCCAGACCCAACTCGGTTTGGCAATACCCATCGTCCTTGAACGCCGCCAGACAGGCGAGTACCTGTGCGGCAAAGGCTTCATTGATTTCCCAGTAGTCAATGTCCGCAACGCCCAGGTTTTCTCTCGACAGCATTGCAGCGGTGGCGTGCACCGGACCAAGCCCCATCTGCGCCGGGTCCAGTGCTGCCCAGCCAGAGGCCAGGATGCGCCCAACAGGCGACAGGTTGTGTTTTTTGACCGCAGCCTCACTTGCCAGGATCACCCAGGCGGCACCGTCTGTGATCTGTGCGCTGTTGCCGGCCGTAACATTGCCAAACTCCCTGTCAAATGCAGGCCGCAGGCGGGCCAGCTTTTCTATACTTGAGTCCGGTCTTACCCCGTCATCCTGATCATAGAATGCCCCCTGGCTGTCATAAACTGTCTCGATTTCCTCCAGGTAACCGCTTGTTTGCGCATGCATCAGACGCTGATGGCTTGTTGCGGCATAACGGTCCATTTCGGCCCTGGAGATTCTGAATCGATGCACCAGATTCTCGGCGGTCTGTCCCATGGATAATCCGACGACAGGGTCGGTCAGGCCCTTCAACAGTGCAACAACCGGTGCGAAAAATCCGGGCCTGAGGTTTATGAGTGTCTGGATTTTTTGCCATACGGATTTTGAGCGGTTCATGTCCGCCAGCCAGTTCACCATGTGACGGTTGTACAGCACCGGTGAATGACTCATGGCCTCGGCTCCCCCTGCCAGGACCAGCTCCGAACGTCCAAGCAGCAGGTCAGCGAAAGCAGAATCAATTGCCTGCATACCTGAAGCGCAGTTGCGTTGCACGGTCCAGGCAGGCACCTTATGGCCACAACCCAGGCGCAGTGCAATAATACGTGCAATGTTGGCCTCATCAGCGCCGGGTGCCACTGCACCTACAATGACTTCATCCAGCTCTTTTGGGTAAAAGGGCTGGCGCATGAGCAGGGGCAAGGCTGAGGCCACCGCCAGGTCAGATGCCTGAAAGGGACCCGGTCGTCCCCGTGCCTTGAGAAATGGCGATCGACTGCCGTCGATTATATATACTGCAGGCTGGGTCATGGGGTGCGTGCCGGAAGGTTATTCAAGGGAAAAACGGATTATACATATTCGCAGGTCAGTTCAAGCGCCTGATCGATATCGTTCTGGCACGTATAAAAGTGCGGCGAAAACCGGATGCCCGCGCATCGGTACGCACACAGCACCCCCGAGTCCAGCAGAAACCTGAACAGTTTGTAATTGTCCACTTCAGGACGCTGCAGGGTGAAGATGCCGGAACGCCTGGGCTGCTCCATATTGCTGACCACCTTCAAGCTATTTTTTCTACATTTTTCATATAGATAAGAGATATTTGAAGATATTATCTCATGTATATTTCCAATTTGAATTTCAAGCAGCAGGCACAGGCTCGCATACATGGCATGAATACCCAGATGATTCAGGCTGCCGCATTCAAAGCGCCGTGCATCCGCTGCGGGCTGCCACTCCAGGGCCTCGTAATTGTCTGTATTTTTCAGCATGTGCCACCCAAACTGATTGAGGCGTAACTGATCACGTACTTCGGGGTTGCAGTAAAACAGGCCAATCCCTTCCGGGCCCAGCAGCCACTTGTGACTGTCCGCAATGACGAAATCTGCGGGAGTCCGGGTCAAGTCAAAGGGCATCGCCCCGAGCATCTGTATGGCATCAATGCAAAGCAGAATTCCCCGGGTCTGGCAAAATTCGCTGATTCTGGCAAGGTTCATATGCAGGCCCGTGTCATACTGGACAGCGCTTACCGAGATCAGGCGCGTATTTTTATCCACGTGTCTGAATAGTGCATCCTCAGGGACAGGGGTCTGGTATAAATCGATGCATCTTGCTTCAACCCCAAAGCGCATCTGCAGCGATTGCCAGAGAACCCGGTTGGAAGGGAATTCCTGCTGTGCAAACACGATATTTTCGTGTTTCTTCCAAGGAATCCCGTATGCCACCATGGAAAGCCCTTCGGACGTGTTTTTGATCAAGGCTATATCGTCGACACTTTCTGCATGAATGAGCTGCTGGCATGCATGGCGTAACCCGGATTCTGTCTTTTTCCACTTTGAAATGTTTTCAGTGCCGTGACGGGCGTTTTCACTGGCGAATGCAGCTACAGCCTTCGCAGTACGTTCAGGCCAGGGTGCAACGCCAGCATGGTTTAAATGTACAAGTCCCGGTCGATGCGGGAATTCATGTGCCCAATTGCGATGCATGCGTTAGAGTAGCATGAAATAAAGTGTAACTTACAAGCCGCTATGACTATCGATTCTTCAGATCTAAGACAAAGAGACCTGGCCTCAATATGGCACCCGTGCACGCAGATGAAGGATCATGAATTCCTGCCTGTATTGCCTGTCAAAAAAGCCCAAGGCGTCTGGCTGGAAGATTTTGACGGCAACCGCTACCTCGATGCAATCAGTTCCTGGTGGGTCAATATATTTGGTCACTGTAATGAAAGAATCAATCAGGCCGTCAGACAGCAACTGGACCAGATCGAACATGTCCTGCTTGCCGGGTGCTCACATGAACCCGTGATCCGCCTGTCCGAGCAACTCATCGAGATCACACCCAAACCATTGTCAAGATGTTTTTATGCCGACAACGGTTCCTCAGCCGTTGAGGTTGCAATCAAAATGAGCTTTCATTACTGGAAAAACAAAGGTCAGGAGCAGAAGACCCGGTTTATCAATCTCAGCAACTCCTATCATGGTGAAACCCTGGGCGCACTGTCCATGGGGGACGTGGCATTGTTCAGGGAAGTCTATAAGCCGTTGCTGCTGGATACCATTACTGCACCAAGCCCGGACAGCTTTAATTGCGAACCCGGAGAGACCGCACAAGACTATGCCAGACGCATGTTTCTGAAAATGGAAGTGATACTGCAAAACCACCATGAAGAGGTGTGTGCGGTGATTGTTGAACCGCTTGTACAGTGTGCGGGGGGGATGCGTATGTATGCCCCGGAGTACCTGAGCCTGTTGCGCGAGGCTTGTGATGCCTACGGGGTGCATCTGATTGCCGATGAAATTGCGGTAGGGTTCGGCCGTACAGGCACGATGTTTGCCTGTGAGCAGGCCGGCATCGCTCCTGATTTCATGTGTCTGTCCAAGGCGCTGACCGGTGGCTATCTGCCTCTTTCAGTGGTCCTCGCTACGGACCAGGTGTATGAGGCCTTTTATGATGAGTATGAAAACCTGAATGCATTCATGCACTCGCACAGCTACACCGGAAATGCACTCGGTTGTGCAGCGGCACTTGCTACGCTTGATATTTTCAGGGAAGAAAATGTAATCGAGGCCAACCGGGAGTTGAGTCGGGAATTTGCACGCCAGTGCGCAAGATTTACGGATCATCCGAATGTGGGTGATGTCCGCCAATGCGGCATGATCACAGCCATTGAACTGGTTAAAGACAGGGCTACAAAAGAACCCTTTCCCTGGCAGCAGCGACGTGGCCTTGAGGTATATCGGTATGGTCTGGAAAACGGAGTCCTGCTCAGGCCTTTGGGTAATGTGGTATATTTCATGCCTCCCTATATAATCACTACGGAAGAAATCCGGATGCTGGTCGATGTAGCTGAGCGTGGAATTGAGCATGCAGTGATCAACTAGGCATTCGATGCACCGGTCTGTTGCATCTATGCTGCAGGCCCCACCCCCGTGCAATGTAATCCTGATACTATGGCTACTGGTGTAAACTTCATGAGAAATCTTGTTTTTTTGACTGCCCTGTACCTTGCCTGGATACCGTTCGGGCATGCAGAACGTTACTGGCTTTCTTCAGGGACAGAGCCGATTGTCGGACAGGTGGTCATTGTCAGCGCGCAGTATGAGGATACCTTTCTCGCGCTTGCGAGAAAGTTTGGTATCGGTTTTCAAGAACTGGTGATTGCCAACCCCGCTGTGGACCCATGGCTGCCAGGTGAAGGCACACAGATCGTGCTTCCTACGCAATACATTTTGCCTGACGGCAAACGGGAAGGCCTGGTGCTGAATCTGGCTGAAATGCGTTTGTATTACTACCCGGAAAATCCTGGAGGTACACCTGAATATGTTGACACCTATCCGATCAGCATTGGCCGGCAGGGCTGGAACACGCCTCGTGCCCGAACACGGATTATTAGGAAAAAGAAGGATCCCACCTGGTATCCTCCGGAATCCATCCGCAGCGAGCATGCGCAAGAGGGCCGCTTTTTGGCGGAGTCTGTTCCGCCTGGCCCGGACAATCCACTAGGCAGGTTTGCCTTGTATACAGCCTTGCCTGGCTATGTCATTCATGGCACCAACGAACCCAGAGGTATCGGAATGAAGGTGACACATGGATGTATACGGTTGCACCCTGATGACATCGAAGACCTGTTCGACCGGGTGTCTGCCAATACACCGGTCACCATTGTCAGTCAGCCTTACAAGCTGGCCTGGCATCAGGGCAGGCTGTATGCGGAAATGCATCCTGACAGGGAAGATGAAAGTAAAGCCGGTTCATACGATCTGACCCGGTTTGTACGCGCCGTTATCGGTGTGACCGAAAGCAGCCAGGACTATGAAGTGAACTGGGAACTGGCCAGACATCTGGCTGAAAATAAAACGGGTCTGCCTACCGCCGTTGGCACAAGACAGTAATGCCGAGCAGACTGTCTTTGATCAAGAGCATATAAAATACAAGGGCTCGCATGGCAGCGAGCCCTTTTTCAATGCGTTGTAATGCAGGTACTGGTTATTTTGAATTCTTTGAACCCATAGATTCATGGAACATACGATTCATGCGGCGAGAGTTTGCATCACAGCAGGCTATGGCAGAGTTTGCAGTTTCCTGAGCAGAATCTACAGCTTCCTGATTTGTAAGGGCCATTTCCTTGGCAGTCGCTGCATCGTATGCGGCGGTATTGGCAGTGCGCAGTGCCTCTTCAGCGATAGCACGCAGCTCTGGTATAGGATCAACAGGGGCTACAGGTGCAGGTGTGATCTGACACCCTGTGGTAAAACCGATTGCTAAAGCACAGGCTGCAGAATAAAGAAGTTTCTTTGCTAGCATATTTTCCAACTCCGAAGTTATTTGAAATTGATGATCACGATTCGTTCATTGGCGTATACCACAGCATCCAGTACCTCTCATTTGAGGGTCAAAAATTCATTCAACCCCTGCTGCGGCATGCCAGACCAGCGTATTGTAAGAAAAAACGCTACAATTACCAAGTAAATTATGAATCTTTGTCGGTAACGCCTAAACTGCCGGTTTTTACAGGGCCTCAAAGAGATGCCGGATGAGGTGTGCAGGATGACTGCAGGAGACAAAGTGAGGATAAGGTTTTGGAGGCAATGGAGCTGTGAGCCGGCGCAAGCTTCTGGGTCATTGCAGGATTGAAGGGGCAGGCTGTGGAATTGTGCTTGGACATAAATTGTTTAGCACAGACAGGGGGAATGGCTTATTATAACCGGCATTGGCTCGATGGTGCACAGCTTGAATAATCGATGAGAAAAGAAATCCATCCTCCTTAAACCAATATTCAGGTAACCCGCAGGCGTGAGATCGTTCCGTACAAAAGCACAGCATCTGCTGGCCGAAGCAAATATAGAAATCAACGGCAAGCGTGAATGGGACATACAGGTTCACGATGAACGTTTTTACCAGCGCGTGTTTGCCAAGGGTGTGTTAGGACTGGGCGAGTCCTATATGGATCAATGGTGGGATGCAAAGGCTCTGGACCAGTTTTTCTATAGGGTTTTGTCGGCCAGACTTGATTCCAAAATCAGGGACCCCAGGGTGATCTTGTTGGTCCTGCAGTCAAGGATATTTAATTTGCAAAGCATGCAGCGTGCATTTCAGGTGGGTCAGGCACATTATGACATCGGGAATGACCTGTTTGACCTGATGCTGGACAAGCGCCTGACCTACACTTGCGGGTACTGGAGAAAAGCGACCGATCTGGATCAGGCTCAGGAAGACAAACTGGACCTGGTGTGCCGCAAGCTTGGACTTGAGAACCATCAGCGTATTCTGGATATTGGCTGTGGGTGGGGCAGCTTTTTGAAATTTGCAGCCGAAAACTATGGCACTGAATCTGTGGGCATTACGATTTCCAAAGAGCAGGCCGAGTTCGCAAAACAGAACTGTTCGGGACTGCCGGTAGAGATCAGGCTCCAGGACTATCGTCAGCTTGATGAAAAATTTGATCACATTATTTCATTGGGCATGTTTGAACACGTTGGCCTGAAAAATTACGAGAAATACATGCAGGTTGTCTCACGCTGTCTTAAGGAGGGGGGCATTTTCCTGATGCAGACGATCGGCGCACCGAAAACCCGTCATTCACCCAACCCATGGATCAACAAGTACATATTTCCGAATGGCATGCTGCCATCTATGAAAGATATCAGTCATGCTATGGAGAAGCATTTCGTACTGGAAGACTTTCATAATTTTGGTGTGGATTACGATAAGACCCTTATGGCCTGGTTTGGCAACTTTGACTCCAGCTGGAAGAAAATCAGTAAAAAATATGGCACACAGTTTTATCGAATGTGGAAGTATTATCTGCTGAGCTGCGCCGGGGCTTTCCGGGCCCGGGATATTCAGTTGTGGCAACTGGTACTCAGCAAAAACGGGGTCTCCGGTGGTTATACACCGACAACCTGACCATCTGCTTGACAGGATATGGATCGGCTATGAATCAGACGAACCGGGCATCACGCTTTACAGTGATTTGATGTTGCCTGACAGGCGCCTGCTTTCAAGTTGTCATGGATATTTCATCTAGACCGGTTGGCTTGCCGATATTGATTACGCTGGCCGCTTTTGTGGTGGTGGTGGCGGGCGTGCGTGCCGCCGAGGCAGTGGTAGTTCCGTTTCTGCTGTCTGTATTCATTGCAATCATCAGTGCTCCGGTTCTGCTTTGGCTGGGAGGCAAGCGGGTGCCTCGCTGGCTGGCCATGCTCATTGTGCTCGGCATCATTATTGTGACCGTAATCCTGCTGTCTGCCCTGATAGGCTCTTCGGTCAAAGGGTTCTCGGAGGACCTGCCACACTATCAGCAACGCCTTTCCAGCCTGCTCGTGCAACTCAACGCCTGGGTGAGCCGGCACGGTATCAATATATCGACAGACACTGTGATCAGCTATCTGAACCCGGGTGCTGCCATGCAGCTGGTAGCCGATATGCTGAATGGGCTGGGGTCCGTGTTCGGGAATATATTCCTGATTCTGCTGACAGTGGTATTTATATTATTCGAGACCTCTTCCATGCCCCGTAAGCTGCGGGCCGGACTGCCCAATGCGGATAAGTCGCTCAGTGTATTCACGGCCATCGCCAATAATGTCAACCGGTATCTGGCGATGAAGACCCTTACCAGTCTTGCTACAGGTTTTGCGGTAGCGGTTGCGCTGGCCATTATCGGGGTAGATTATCCACTGCTTTGGGGAATTGTTGCGTTTCTTTTTAACTACATCCCCAGTATAGGCTCCATCATTGCAGCCGTTCCGGCGGTCCTGCTGGCGCTCATTCAGTTAGGTGCGGGTGCAGCTTTACTCTCCGCCGCAGTCTATGCGGGTATCAATGTCCTGATTGGCAATGTCATTGAGCCCAGGATGCTGGGTCGGCAGGTTGGGCTGTCGACGCTGGTCGTATTTCTGTCACTGGTTTTCTGGGGATGGGTTTTGGGGCCGGTTGGTATGTTTTTATCGGTGCCCTTGACCATGACGGCAAAGCTTGCTCTGGAGAGTGGCCCCAGGACGAGGTGGCTTGCGGTCTTGCTGGGCAATGATGTAGAACTGCAAAAATAAGAGGTTCCTTTTTATGAGTCGAGGCAGGAAAATGTTTCAGGCAACGGATTCGCCGTATTTAATCCCTGATGATGGGAGTTTTACCGTGAGTTCCGCTCCGACAGAACCTCCTGCAACGACACTGAGTTCCAGGGACTATAAAAGGAAACTGAGCACAATAATCAAGGAGATGCAGGCGCTCCAGTCTGTCCTGTATGCACATGGCCACCATGCCGTGCTTTTGATTTTCCAGGCGATGGATGCTGCCGGCAAGGATTCCACGGTCCGTGCAGTCATGACAGGCATCAATCCGGCGGGCTGCCAGGTGTATTCATTCAAGAAGCCTTCAGACCGTGAACTGGCGCATGATTTTTTATGGCGTACCTACCGATGCTTGCCGGAAAAAGGGCATATCGGTATTTTTAACCGCAGTTACTACGAAGAGGTGCTGGTTGTACGTGTTCATCCCGAAATGCTTGCAGTTCAGAACCTTCCTCGCCATATTAACCTGGAAACGGTATGGCAGGAGCGGTATGAGTCCATTTGCGATATAGAGAGACATCTGGCAAGAAACGGTACCGTGATTCTGAAATTCTGGCTGAACGTTTCACAAGAAGAGCAAAAAAGAAGGTTTCTGCGCAGAATTAACAAAAAAGAGAAGCACTGGAAATGGTCGCCCTCGGATTTGCAGGAGCGGAAATACTGGCAAGACTATATGGCCGCTTATGAACAGATGATCAGGGTGACCTCCAAGCCCTGGGCACCGTGGTACGTAATCCCTGCCGATGACAAACCTTTCATGCACTATAGCGTAGCCAGAATCCTCAAGAAATCCCTGCAGAATCTTGACCTGAAATACCCGACTCCTGATGCAGGGGCACGCAAGCACCTTGCACAGGCGCGCAAGCAACTGCTGGCCGACTGATTTTTCTATCCGGGCGGCCAGCTGAAGGGCCGGCCCGCCAGCAGATGGAGGTGCAGGTGAAATACGGTCTGGCCTGCCTGCTCACCGTTGTTGATGGCTATCCGGTAGGCATCTCCGCACCCCAGGCTGTTTGCGATATCCCTGGCTTTTAACAGCAGGTGGCCCAGCAGAGCCTGATCTTCATCGCCGGCCTCTGCAAGTCTGGCGATCGGCTTTTTGGGGATAATGAGGATATGGGTCGGCGCCTGCGGGTTGACATCGTTAAAGGCAAGGCAAAGGTCGTCTTCAAATACGATTTCAGCAGGGATTTCCCGGCTGATGATCCTGGAAAAGATCGTATCACTCATGGGATGTCGTCTGGGGTGCCGGCCCATGCGGAAGGGTCTGGCACGTTGTCCGTGCAGTCGCGGTAGTCATGACGTGACTTTAGCAGATAATGCCGGGCCGCGTAATGACACGGTCGCAGGCATCATGGCCCGATGATCAGGGGCGGCTTTCTGGCTTTGGTTCGAATCCAGTTCAATGAATTCAATACCTTCGGGGCGGCAACCAACCTGCACTCAAGTTTGTATTTGCCTGGGAAATTCATTAAAAACAGGCCAATCAGAATCGTGAGCACGCCTTGACCTGGCAGTACCAGCATGGCCAGTCCCAGTATGACCAGCAGGCCGCCGCATATATTCTTGGTTACAGCCAATAATTGTAGCGACAGGGGTCTGCCGCCGGGGTAGATCGAGGTACGGCGTTCCTTGTGGAAATAGTCTGCGGGAATCTTTGTGACCAGCCAGGGGATAATGGCGATACTTGCGATGAAAAGGGTCAGGGAACCCCAGGCCAGGGCAACCAAAATATATTTGTATTCAAGCAAAAATTCCAGCATATTAGGCGCTTGTAAAAGATATTATCTGCGGGAAACCAACCACAGTTTTCCTGAGTGCACGCTCAAGCCATCCATAAAGAGTCCAGGACATCAGGCTTTGGGTGACAAGTATTAATAATGGGGGAAGTCATGAGAATAGAAAAGAATTTTTTTGCCGCCTGTTTCTGGAGCCGGGCTGCTATCACCCTGGTTCTTTTACTGGCTGCAATGATGGTGCAGGGCCAGGAGGTTGTCCAACTCGGTGAGATTGTCGTGGTCGGCAGCCGGTTTGGAGAGCGCAGTGTTGCCGATTCCCCCGTTCCGGTGGACGTGGTAAGCGGGGAAGAACTGCTGCGAACCGGGCAGAGTGAACTGGGAAAGGCGATTCAGGCCATCATCCCCTCATTCAACTTTTCGAATTCGTCGATAAGTGACGGGACCGATTCAGTGCGCCCGGCGACCTTGCGGGGGATGGGGCCTGACCAGGTACTGGTGCTGGTCAATGGCAAGCGACGCCATGGAAGCGCGCTGATCCATGTAAACACCTCGGTCGGTCGGGGCACGGCCGGCACGGACATGAATGCCATTCCGGTGAGTGCGATCGAGCGGGTAGAGATCCTGCGGGACGGTGCCTCGGCCCAGTATGGCTCGGATGCCGTTGCCGGGGTCATCAATATTATTCTCAAGGAAGACTACGAGGGAGCCTTGAAGGGGTTGTATGGGTCCACCTACAAAGGGGACGGCGAGCGTCGTTCAATCGGTTTCAACAAGGGATTTGCCTTGGGCAACGACGGCGTGTTGCACGTGGCACTTGAGTACAATGAACGGGACCGGACTAACCGGGCCGGGAAAACCGGTATCATTCAGTATCCGGATACTGAATGTGATGAGACGGATCCGGGTAAGGACCTAGCCCCGAGTGATGATCGGGTTGGAGTGTGCACGAATGCTGCTGGCAGCAAAACACTTACGGGTGAAGATGGCGTAACAACGATTACCAGCGACCCGAACAACAAGGAGCGGGATTTCGATCGACGCAATTTCCGCATCGGGGATGCCGAGCAGGAGCAGGTCATCGGGACCCTGAATTTTGTGCAGCCAGTCTGGGGTGACCAGGGGGAGTTGTATGGCTTTGCTGATTTTTCCCGGTCGACCAACCTGAGCGGTGGTTTTTACCGGCCTGCGACTCGGAAGAGTCGCAATCCTTATCTCGGGGCATTTAATGACGCGGATGACGATCCATCGAGTGCAGTGTACCCTGATGGCTTTCTGCCACTGATCGACACCACTATCCAGGATTATTCAATCGGTGCAGGGGTTCGCCGCGAGTTTGAGAGCGGGCTGACGGTCGATTTGAGTCTCGTCCACGGGGGCAACAATTTTGAATTTGATATACGCAACTCACATAACGCCTCTTGGGTAAACAGGATGCTGAATCCCACCGGCGAGTATATGGCGCCATTTGAATTTCCAGGGGTCGATTTTTCCGGGACCACGCAGACCAGTGCTGATGCAGGCGAGCTGAGCCTGGACCTGACCACGGTGAATCTGGATTTCACAATGCCATACAAAAGGGCCGATATCGCTTGGGGGGCCGAATACAAACGGGACCGCTACGAAATCAAGGCCGGGGAGCCGTATTCCTACGAGGATTATGACGGAACTGGCGGGGGTGATGCCGGGATCCAGGTTTTCACCGGATTCAAGCCAGTCAACGAAGTCAACGAAACCCGGCATGCCAAGTCATTTTATGTTGATACCGATATTCAGTTGAACGATCAGTTTCAGCTAGGGTTGGGGCTGCGCTACGAGGATTACAGCGATTTCGGCGATACGCTCAACGGCAAGATTGCCTCGAAGCTGGAGCTTAGCGATGCATTTTTCCTGCGCGCCTCGGTCAGTTCAGGATTCCGGGCACCCTCCATGCAGCAGCTCTACTTCAACAATATCAGTACCCAGTTCCGGGTGAACGAGGAGAATGTTACTGTAGGATTCCAAGTGGGAACATTCCGCAACGACAGTGAAATTGCCCGGGCCATTGGTATCCCGGAACTAGAGGAAGAGGAATCTGTCAACTGGAGTGGTGGCTTTGTCTGGCAGCCGTCGCCTTCATTCTCGCTGACTACGGACTTCTACCGGATTGAGGTGGACGATCGAATCATCATCAGTGCGCAGTTGGATCCAAACTCATCAGAGCAAATGCTTCCACAATCTGTAATCAATGCGTTTGAAGCGGTGCAAGGCGTCGAAAAGGGTCAGTTTTTTATGAACGGTGCCGACACAGTGACAGAGGGTGCCGATATTGTAATGACCTGGGGGGTTCCGATGAACATAAAAGGGGACCTGACACTGCAGCTGCTGGGATCGTGGACAGACACGGAAATCGAATCAGTCAATTTGCCAGCAGGACTTCCGGAGGCACTATTTGGCGAGCTGGAGCGGTCAATTATCGAGGAGTGGCAGCCGAAGAGTCGGGCAGCCTTGTCGGCCCTGTACAGGGTTGGGAAGTTTGCAGCCTCGGCTTCGGTACAACGATACGGTCGATACAGGATTACGGAGGGTAGCAAGAAACAGTCCTATGATGCTGAATTCATTACGGATGTTCAGTTAAGCTACGAGCTGGGCCCCGGCATATTCAAGCTGGGCGCCGATAATATCTTCGATGTGGAACCGGACAAGGACAAGATCAGCGGCACAAACGCGGGTACGATTGTGGATGCCGAGGGCAATACGATCGTCGACTCGGACGGGGTATTCACGTACTCCCGTCGTGCCGCACCGTTTGGCTTTAACGGCGGGTTTTACTACACGTCGTTCGAGTATCAGTTCTGATTCCGGCCCCGTCTGTCATTTTCCTGTGATCAGACAGGCGGGCATTTGCCCTGACCAAGAGTTTGTACAGGATTGCAAGTCATGCTGCCTAGGGTCCGGATGCCCGGGTCCGGCATCGTGGAAGGCGGCCCGTACCTTTTTCAGTTCAGGGCAAAGGAGATGGGTACCGACAATTCAAGCTTGTCCGTGCTGATATTTTCCGGCACTGCCGGAAAAGGGGTTGCACGTTTGATCAGTTTCTTGACCGCAATATCCAGGGCTTTGGAGCCTGAACTTTGCCTGATTTTATAATGCTTCAGGCTGCCATCCCTGTTTAATGTAAAGGACAGGACTACCGTTCCCTGCTCACCACGCCGGCGCGCACGTGACGGATACTTCTTCAACCGTTCAAGCCTGTCCAGTATCAATTGATAATATCCGTAATCTGCTTTCGCAGCTTGAACCCCCGGTTTTGGGGCTGCAGCCGAAGTATTTTTTGCCGCTTTTTCAGTCCTCGGTACTTGTGCAGGAGCCGGTGGTGTCGGTGACGGTTCCACAGGTTCGATCTGTGTTTCCTGAACAGGTTGTTCAAACTCGGGTACAACGACTTTCGGTTGTGTAACCTCAGGTGCACGGGCTTTAGGTTTTTCAGGCTTAGGTTTGGGTTTAGGCTCCGGTTTGGGTGGTTTGACTTCAGGTTCAGGCTTTGTTTCAGGCGGTCTGGTTTCCTGGGGTGCCGGGGGTACGAAAGGTTCCAGCTTGATCTGTTTTGGAGGCAGGGCAAGCGTTGTTAGATCAATTATGTATTGATCGAACAGATGTACGGATTCTGCTGAATAACCAGTGAGATTTACATGCAAAGCTGCGTACACATGCAAAAGTACAGCCAGACTTAGTACGCTAAACCAGTGCTTGATCCCGATTTCCATTTTTTGACGTATAGCCGCTATATTTTCAGGGTAAGCAGTTGAAAGTTTTCATACCCGGTTCGTTTGATAATCTCCATAATTTCAAACACGTTTTGCATGGCAACTTTCTGGTCAGCCTTGATCTGAATAAATGCTTCCGGGTTATTCGATATGATCTGCTGTGCCAGTTGCTGGAATCGCTCTACTGAAATTGCCTTTCCATCGTAGGCAAGCTCACCTTCTTTGCTGAGCAGTATCTGTACCGGCTCATCCACAGCCTGTTTG
Source organism: Gammaproteobacteria bacterium (assembly GCA_965205275.1). GTDB lineage: Bacteria > Pseudomonadota > Gammaproteobacteria > UBA4575 > UBA4575 > WTFY01. The sequence continues at coordinate 802,848 of OZ242168.1, read as the reverse complement.
TCACTGATTGACTCAGGCAGATGCACATCAAACAGTTCGGGTTCTGTAAAGATGCCGCCCAGAACAAGAAAGATCAGCAATAGAAAGATAACGTTGATCAGCGGCAGGACACTTTCGAAGTCCTGTGACTTGGTCGAATCCGTAAGGGTCATTGCGAATCTTCCGCCAGATCGCGCAGGAACGAGATATTGTTCGGGGCCAGAGGTATCAGTTCATCCAGCACAAAAATCGTATCCTGCAGGAGCGTTTCATCATTCGGGCGAATGAAAAATATATGCTTTTCATTTTCAGCGAGTTTATTGCTCACCAGACCCGTCAATTGGGAAAAATTGATTTCCCTTTGATCAAACCGCAGCTCTCCATTACTTGATATATGTACAATTGAACTCGTTTGTTCTGTGTCGACTGCATTTTCATCCTGAGCGACGCTGAGTGTAACGATGGAAAACTTTGCAAAATCCGTGATCAGCATAAAAAATACCAGCAATATAAACACCACATCGATAAGCGGTGTAAGGCTGATCAGATTATGTTTTTTTTCAGCTGCAGCAATCTGCATGGTCAGGTCGCAGAGGCTGATCCGCCTTCAATGGCATGAATCTTTTGTAATGATTCATCACCGGTAAACACCTGGGTTGCCGTATCTTCCATACGGTGTCTGATCCGATCGATTACGCGGTCAAAATAATTCACCATCAACACGGCAGGGATTGCGATGGACAGACCCAGGGCAGTCGTCAGCAAGGCCTCCCAGATCCCGCCGGACAGGATAGAAGGGTCCACTTTGCTGCCCGCCAGTTCCAGCTCACGAAAAACCTTGATCATGCCAAGCACGGTTCCCAGCAGTCCGAGCAGGGGACTTAATGCGGCAATGACTTCCAGGATACGCATATAACTCCTGAGTTTTTCAAGTTGTGCCCGGGCAACACGGAGGGTTTCTTCCCGTGCATTCTCCATGGAGATTTTCAGCGTTGCTTGACGTTGCACAAAGGCCGTGTGCAGGACTTTTGCAACGGGATGGCTTCTGTTCTTGACGATGCCCATGGCTTTTTCCCGTTCATTTTTGCGCCACGCCTGTAAGGCCGTTTCCGCAAACCTGGACGATCCCAGGCGCAGTGCTAAAAACTGCCAGATTTTCAGTAAAATTATTGCAGTCCCAATAACAGAAAACACTAAAAGGGCCATTACGACCGGCCCACCCAGGCTTAATAACAGCTCAAAAGAGCTTTGCAGCTTATTCATTTTGCTAATTCATCCTTTTTTTCGGCGATTGGTATGAGTATCAACCCCATGTGTACTTCGGCAAATCTTCTCACCTGACAGTATCCTGCCATAAAAAGTATTCATCATCAGCCTCGAAAATGGTTTTTTGTCATCCGCTGGAGGCTGAAATCCGCATAAAGTGGTCTGACCGGTTTTACGCGTAAGGACAGCTGAGGTGGCAGTAATGTGGCCTGACCGGGACAGGTCACGTCAGGTCTGTCCGGATGTCAAGTTTAACATATCCGTTTTTTCATACGAATGGATCATCAAAGAGAGGTAGCGTACTCATCCAGCTGGCAGAAGGTATTTGCCAGCTTCATTTGCTCAATCGTCTTGCAGGGGATTTCGAGCAGCTTTGGATTGGCAACCACTATCGCCAGGCACTGGGCACGGGAAATCGCTACATTCAAGCGGTTTTTGCTGTACAGGAACTCGACATTCCGGGGCAGATCTTCGGCACTCGATGTCACCATGGAAATCAGCACGATGGGAGCTTCCTGTCCCTGGAACTTGTCGACCGTTGCGACCCTGGCATTTTCTGGCAACACGGAGCGCAGGTGATTCACTTGTACGTTATAAGGCGTGACCACAAGAATGTCGTCTTTGCTGATTGGCCGTGTGCTGCCGTCCCGGTCCCGGAAAGGCTGGCCCAGTAATTCCCGGTATTTGGTCTTGATGATTTCGCCTTCCTCGACACTCTTTTGAGAGCAGCTTTCATGTTCGGCGGCAATCATGACAATTCCTTCGTTGGGCAAATCCGTGTCATGCAGGTCCAGACTTCGCAGCGAGGTGCTTTCATGGGGCATCAGGTGCCCATCGTAAAATGCATCGGAAATGAAGCGGCAGATACTTGGTCTTAGCCGGTACGTCCGGTCCAGGAAAATACCGCGCTCGGGCGAAATAGTCGAGTGCTCGCCCAGCAGGAATTCCAGCACCGAAAGCCCGGCTTCGCCTGGATGTATACCCTGGACCGGCTGGCCAAGTTGCATTTGATCACCCACCAGAATGATATTCCGTGCCGATGTTGCCATTGCGACTACATTGGCGGTCGAAACCTGTCCGGCCTCATCAATGAACAGGTAATCAAGCTGCCCTTGCAGATACGCATGGGAGAACAGCCATGCCGTACCTGCAAGCAGGTCGGCATCAAGGTTGATGTTCTCTGTACGGGTTTCGTTCCGGATGAACTGCCCGTCAAAGAAAGTTTCATCGGTGCCGCGGGTAGCCTTCTTCACACCCTGAAAACGCACATTTTTCTCAGCGGCCACGTTCACCACGCGTTTCAGCAGGTTGTGAATAGCCTTGTGGGAGTTGGAGGTAATGCCGATTCTCTTGCCGCGCTTGAGCAGTTCAACAATGACGTGGCTGCTGGCATAGGTCTTGCCTGAGCCGGGCGGGCCTTGAATGAACAGGTAGCTGCGGTCCAGGCCTGCAACGGCTTGCAGCATCCCGGCCTGTACGTCTTGTGAGGTAACGATGGGTTCACCGGCCGCCTTGCCGTGAATACGTGGCAGGCGGCGGCCCAGAAGCTCGGTGGCCGCATGGGTTTCGCCGGGTCTTTGAATGACATGGTCGGCATAACGGTAAATGGCAGAGCGGATTCCCCGGCTGTTGATCGGCCCGGACGGGCCCGCAGAAAAGCACGCCGGCAGCGGCCCTTTGTCTGCACTGCGCCGGATTCTGACAGTACAGAGGTCTTCATCCAGCTCGACAATCGTACCCGCGGCTTCCATCCCGGTAACATTGACTACAGGGTTTCCGACTCTTAACTTGTACTCCTGTGGCGGGAATGCAAAGGTATAGATGAGAGAGCGCTCTTCAGTTTCCGGGCGTCCGATTTGCCGCAGCCCCCCGAGACACTCGGTATCGTCTATCAGTTCATTCTCGAATTTGTTTTGCCGTTCAAAGCTGCTCCACCACCGGGGTTTTGCTTCACGGTTATGAAACTCCAGAAGATGTAAAAGCCGCTCACGAATAGTGGGTGATTCATCTTGCTGCACGTCAAGGCGATTTTGATAGTCTTCGTAGCTGACTTCCCAGTCTTTGCGCTGCGGCTCTTCTGTTTCTCCGTATTCAGGCAAACCCTTGAACCACGGTATGCCATCGGGTTTCAGTTCCAGGAGCCAGTTACGCAGCAGACGGGTTGAGATGCAATCCATTTCATTATACTCAACGATTCCCTGCAACAACGTATCCTCGCCGGTTTCACGCCACTGGTTGTAAACAATGATGCTGTCGGCTGCCGTAGCCACCGTATTTTCCCGCTTGTCCATATAGAAGGTTTCAAGGTTCTTGATTGAATAGCCGGGCTCGGATGTGCGGATGCACTCGCGCACAACCTGATACAGATCAACAAATTTTTGCGCCCGAAGCAGGGTATCCAGTTGTTCTTCGCATACCGCATAACGACAGGCCAGGCGTTTCAGAGCCGTCGTTTCATAATGGTTGTAGTGGTAGATATGGGCATGCGGGTATTTCGCCAGACGATCGGCCAGGAACCCCATAAAGCGTTTGAAGGCCCCTTTTTCTTCCTCGTGGCTGTGCGCCCAGAACGGCCTGAAAGTCTTCTTCTCGTCGAGCATGTAATGCACCCCGAACAGATATTCCAGACCGTTCGGATACAAAGGGTCGCCTTCCATATCGAAAAACAGATCGCCTTCATCCGGCACAGGCATGCGTGCAAACCCCCTGTCGGCAGAACACGGGACGATCTCGAATCTGCTCTCGCCCGTTTGTGCCTTGCCTGTCTGCAGCACGGCCTGTGAACGAAGGCGAGAGAAGACATCGCGGTTCAGGTCAGGAATTTCCCGATCGGGAGCGGTTACGGCCAGTTGTGCGACGGTCCCGATCCCGGCCTTGTGGAGCTTGTCCACCTGGAAGCGCCGGATGTTGGCAACCAGGCTTAAATGGTTGTCCGCCTCCCAGCAGGCCGTGCAGTGATCCTGCCATGCGCAAAAATTACAATGAGTGCAGGGTTCAGGATAGGGGTCTGCGGGAAGATTCCGGACATAGTCTTCGAAGCGTTGCCTGGCGCGGGCGTAGTAGGAAAAGAAATCGGAAACCCTGAAGCTGTGCTGCTTTCCGGCTCCTGAAAACAAATGCATGGTTGTCGGGTGCACACCCTGTGCCCCGGTCAGCAGTTCAGAGTATGCACACAGCTGTACGATATGCTTGGGTCTGGCCGTCTGGGCCAGTTTGGTATCCAGTACCTCATAGCTGTAAGGACCCAGCGATGATGGCGTATCACATTTGAGTAAAAAATCTGCATAGCCGCACCAGGGTTCCTTTAGAAAAACCGCCTGATAGATGACCTCTGCACCGGCATACATGGCCTCAACCGTCAATTCGACACGCTCTTCCAGGCTTCTGTTTGCAGGAATTTCCCTGACATTTTTCCCTGCATCCTTCAGGCCTTGCAGGTAACGGCCTTCGTGTTCCAAGCCTTTTTGTCGCAATAACTGCTGGGTAGCGGTTGCCTTTTTCTTTTCCAGCCTTTCGGTCAGGCTTTTGATATCTAGGAAGCTGGCATGAGGGCACTCGAGGAAGGTAACCAGGTCCGATGGCGCGTACAGGTATTGGCCGTTTTCGAGTCGTTGCATGATTTAAATTCTATCTGAAAACAGCTGAGATCCTGGGGGAGGGTAGCATGATACAGATCCAGCCCATCAATCAAGGCAAGCACATATTACGTTAACAAGTCAGGGGGCCTGGCGACGGGGTTTTATCCGTCCGTGTTTCCGGGCGGTTCTATGGCTTCAATGATGAGAGCGAAAGGGGTTTGTCAGGTCAGGCTAGCGCTTAAGCGGCTACGCTTTTGGAATGAAACTCCAGTATATTCATATCTTTAAGGCTGTATTCTAGAGTAGAGTCTATAATCGACTGTGCCTCGGAGCGGCAGATTCCGCAGCTGGTTCCTACCCTAAGGGTTTTGCCAAGGGCTTCAAGCGTATCACAGCCGTCCGCGACTGCTGCGATAATCTCGGCTTCTTTCACTGCATGACATAAACAGACGTACATCGTGCATGAATTATAAACACGAATGATTGTTAATTACAACCACGAACAATAGTAATTCTCATTACCGATATTGCAGGTGAGCAGCAGTGCGGCACAGCAGCAGTCCAGTCCTGTATATCCACTTTTGCTTCATGTATAATTATAAGTACGTAAACTTTGAAAACATCAAGAATCCAATGCAGCCAGAGAACACAGAAATAATCGCCTGCCTGAACCGTGTGCTGAAGAACGAATTGACGGCGATCAACCAGTATTTCCTTCATGCCAAGATGTACAGGGACCAGGGTTTGCACCGCATTGCCGAGCATGAGCACTCCGAATCCATTGACGAGATGAAACATGCCGACAAGCTGATTGAGCGAATTCTGTTCCTCGAAGGGCTGCCAAACTTACAGGACATCGGAAAACTTTACGTAGGCGAAAATCCGAAGGAAATGCTGGAGTGCGACCTGAAACTGGAAATGGAAGCGATACCGACCCTTCGGGAATCCATCTCCTATTCGGAATCCATCAATGATTTTGTGAGCCGTGAGCTTTTCGAGGACATCCTTGAATCCGAGGAAGAACATATTGACTGGCTGGAAACCCAGCTTGAGCTCGTTGATAAAGTTGGAATTCAGAACTATCTGCAGGAGCAAATGCACGAGTAGGCATCCAGTGCGGATTCAGTACTGGCCGTTTTAATATCCCCTATCCGGTTTCTGAACCGTCCATGCATCCAATGCCTGACGGTGACCGGTGCCGATTCTCTGAAAGGAAACATCTCCCCGCTTCGGCAGCGTGATCAGAAATGATCGGGAAACGCCAGGCACATTGCAAGGCGCACTAACATGCATGTACGGACAGTGCGTTTACAGCACCAGCCCTTACCCGTTTCCGTTGACATATCAGGCAGGCGAAAGGCCGCAGGCTTATGTGGCCGTATGCTTTTCCAATGCATAACCGTTTATGCCGGCACCATCCCGCTATCCGTCAAGCTATAATCACCAGTGAAATAAACGAAGCAACGGCTCTGTGAGCGGTCATGATACGGAAAAAATACTGGGACAGGGGGTAGGTGTGGTTGGACAGCAGACAGCTTCTTTGAAGGATGTATTTGATGCCCTGAACCGCGGGGCAACCGTTGTTACCGGAAACAAACGTCTGGCGGCGGTCACGCGTCAGGCGTTTGAACAGGCGGCGGTTGGTGAGGGACTTGAAGTCTGGCCAACCCCGCGTGTATTACCCTGGTCTGCCTGGCTGCAAAGTGTCTGGGAAGAGGCCGTGGTTTCGGGTGCCGCTGCACCACCTGAACTCTTGCTGACACCCCAGCAGGAGCAGCGTATATGGGAAGACATCATTATTGAGAGCATGGCGGAGCAGCCATTGCAGCAGGTAGCGGGAACGGTGCACCAGGCGCAGGAGGCATGGCAATGGGTACAGTCGTGGCAGTTGTCATTGACCAAAGAGATATTCCGGTACAACCGGGACAGTGCAGCATTTTTTAAATGGGCATCAGGATTCGAGGCCCGGTGCAGGGAGAAGGGCTGGCTGCCTGTCGCCCGTCTTGCAGACGAACTTCAGTGCAGTGCGCAGGCCGGGGCATTGGCTGTGCCGGCAGAACTCGTATTGATTGGTTTCGATGAACTGGCGCCCCAACAGCAGTCTCTGTTGCAAACGCTGGTCGAGTCAGGTTGCAGGGTACGCTGGATGCGACCTGCAGGCAGGGAAAGTCAGACAATGAGGATTGCGTGCACGGATGTACGTCAGGAAGCCAGAGACATGGCCCGATGGGTACGCCAGCGGCTTGAAGAAAATCCCGCCACGAAGGTAGGTGTCGTGGTTCCGGAGTTCGCAGCAAAGCGGGACCTCGTGGTTCATGCGCTGGATGAGATCCTGGTGCCTCAGGCCATGCAACCGGGGTTTCAGTCCGTCACACGGCCCTACAATCTCTCGCTTGGCCTGCCGTTGAGCCGGTATCCTGTTGTAAGCACCGCATTGAGGCTGCTCGGATTGCTGGAACCGGTCATCAGCCTGGAAGATGCGGGCCGATTGCTGTGTTCACCGTTTATTGCCGGATGGGAGCAGGAAGCCAGTGCCCGGGCACTGCTGGATGGGCGATTGCGCGAAGCAGGCGAGCTGGATGTGGAGTTCAAGACATTGCGCTACCATGCATCCCGAACTGACAGAGCCTGGTCATGCCCGGTGCTGGTGGCGCATCTTGACGTCTGGGCCAGGGCTGCCTGGGATTGCCCGCGTACCGACAGTCCGGGACAGTGGTCGGAACGGTTTGCAGGGTTACTGGCGGCAATCGGATGGGCAAAGGGGCGTCCCCTGTCAAGCGAGGAGTACCAGAGCGCAGAGGCATGGCGGGAACTTCTGGTTGGTTTTGCCTCTCTGGAACCGGTGGCAAAACCGATGCACGCATCCACTGCACTGAACCAGCTTCGGCGCATGGCCGGGGAACGAATGTTCCAGCCACAGACCGGGGCGGTACCGGTGCAGGTGCTGGGAACGCTCCAGGCCAGCTGGTTCCAGTTTGATTGCCTGTGGGCCATGGGTCTTCATGACGGTATCTGGCCAGCGTCCCCGCGACCCAACCCGTTTATCCCGCTACCAGTACAGCGGGAGGCCGGATTGCCGCATTCAAGTGAAGCACTGGAACTTCAGGCTGCACAGGCCGTCACCGGCCGGATGCTGGCAAGTGCCTGCGAGGTGGTGGTGAGTTACCCGCAACGCAGTGGAGATGAGGAACTGCGGCCCAGCCCTCTGGTTGTCCACCTTCCGGTTGCAGGTCCTGAAGCCCTGCGGCTGTGGCCAGTTCCAGTCTGGCGGGATGCAGTGCACGGGAGTGCCAGATTAATCACATTGGAGGAAGATCCGGCTCCCCCCCTGGAAGATGAACAGGCAAAGGGCGGGAGCGCTGTCTTCAAGCTCCAGGCAGCCTGTCCTTTTCGTGCTTTTGCAGAACTTCGGCTGGGTGCGCGTGCATTGCGGCAGGCAGATATCGGACTGAATGCCATGACCCGCGGGTTACTGGTGCACCGTATCCTTGAGAAAGTATGGGGTGTACTGGACTCGAGCGAGCAACTCATTGCCATGGAAGCCACTGCACTGAAGGCTTTGGTGCGCAGCACGGTAGACGAGACGATCGATGAGATGACCAAAAGGCACCCCCGAAGCTTCACCAGGGGCTTCCGGGAGATGGAGGCCGCGCGCCTGTGCCGGCAAGTACTTGAATGGCTGGAGCAGGAGAAAAAGCGTGCGCCGTTCCGGGTTGTCGAGCGGGAGGGAAGGCATGAGGCAACGGCCGGAGGAGTTCGGGTTCGATTAAAAATTGATCGCATTGACGAACTGGCTGACGGTCGCCGGATGGTTATTGATTACAAGACCGGGCAGGTCAGGGCCAGTCAGTGGTTTGGGAAGCGCCCGGACGAGCCACAATTGCCGCTCTACAGCCTGGCGGTGGATGGGGAGGTTGCCGGCCTGCTGTTTGCGCAAGTGAAGGCAGGTGATATGGGATTTCGGGGCGTCGTTGAGAACGAGACACTGGTGGCAGGCGTGAAGCCCTGGGAGAAGCTGCGTGAGGCGCGCGAAGCAGGCTCCTGGCCGGAGGTATTGCTCGACTGGCGTGCCACCATGGAAGGGCTGGGCGAGGCTTACCGCAACGGGGATGCGCGGGTTGATCCGAAGCGCTATCCGGCTACCTGTACGCACTGCGATCTCAAGCCGTTGTGCCGCATCAGCGAATTGAACGTACCGGACAGCGAGTCCGGTGATACGGGTCGGTCATGAGCAGACAGAAAGGAATTGCCGATCAGAAGGCCCGCGCACATGCGCTGGACCCGTCCTCATCATTCATCGTACAGGCACCGGCAGGCTCCGGGAAAACCGGATTGCTGATGCAGCGCCTTCTTGTGCTTCTTGCAGGCGTTGAAGCACCGGAGGAGATTGTAGCAATCACTTTTACCCGCAAGGCGGCCGGCGAAATGCGCCAGCGGATCTTGCAGGCCCTGGAGTCTGCCAGGAGTGAGGAGATTCCCGAGGACGGGCACGAACGTCACACCTGGAAGCTCGCCCGTCAGGCACTCGATCATGATACCGAGAAGGGCTGGCAGTTGCTTGACAATCCGGGGCGTCTTCGTATCCAGACCATTGACTCCCTCTGTGTGGCCCTGGCACGCCAGATGCCCGTACTGTCCGGATTTGGCTCGCTGCCGGCTATTACCGAAGATGCTGAGCTGCTTTATCGTGAGGCAGCGAGAAATATCATTTCAGAACTGGAATCAGGAGCCGGGTGGTCGGATTCTGTCGCGCACCTGGTGCAACGTCTGGATAACCGGCTGGACCGGCTGCAGGCCCTGATTTCAACCATGCTTGGCTATCGGGATCAATGGTTGCGCCACATCGCAGATCCGAATGACCCGAAACTGGAGCGGAAAAAGCTTGAAGCGGCGATGGCGCGTCTGGTTACGGATGCATTGGGTGAACTGGCCAGGCGCTTCCCTCGCAAGCGGGTTCCGGAACTGATCCGCATGGCCCGCTTCGCTGCCAGGCATTTGCCGCCGGGAGAAGATTCTGCCATGGGCTGTTGCTGCAATCTTGAAAACCTGCCGGGATCACAGTTGAAAGACCGCAGGCAGTGGGAAGGGCTTGCGGAGTTGTTGTTGACCCAGGGTGGTTCCTGGCGCAGGGCCTGGACAAAAAAGCAGGGGTTTCCGCCGAAGAGCAGCGGCTGTGACAAGGCTGAAAAGGCATATTTCGAAGCGATGAAGGAAGACATGGCGACATTCGTGCAGTTGCTGGAAAACGAGGGTGCCTTACACGAACAACTGATCCTGTTACGAAAGTTGCCCGACCACCGGTATGACGATGATGACTGGGAGACCCTGCAGGCCCTGGTCCAAGTGTTACGCATTGCTTCGGCGCATCTGGAACTTGTGTTCAGTAAACGGGGACAGGTGGATTTCACGGCCCTGGTCGGGGCAGCCATCACGGCCCTGGGCGAGCCGGAAGCCCCCACAGACCTTGCATTGGCACTGGACTACCGTATACAGCACTTGCTGGTGGATGAGTTTCAGGACACCTCGCTCAGTCAGTACGAATTGCTCAGGCGGTTGACGGCAGGCTGGCATCCGAAGGATGGTCATACCCTGTTCGTGGTCGGGGACCCCATGCAGTCCATTTATCGGTTCCGGGAAGCGGAAGTCGGGCTGTTTCTCGCTACGAAAGAACACGGAATTGGCCAGATCCGGCTTAAGCCTCTCCGTCTCTCCGTCAATTTCCGTTCACAGCAGGGGATTGTTGACTGGATCAACGAGCATTTCCCAAAGGTACTGGCGGAACAGGATAACGTCAACACGGGTGCCGTATCCTATGCAGAATCGACATCCTTTCACCCGCCACTGGCCACAGGTGCCGTTACGGTATACCCGTCACTCGAACGTGATGACATTTCAGAGGCGCGCGAGGTCGTGTCGATTGTGGAGCAGACCCGGGCAGAGCATCCGGACAATACAATCGCAATTCTTGTTCGGGCCCGCTCCCATCTGGTGGAAATCGCGGGGCAACTCAAGCATGCCGGACTCCGGTTTCAGGCTGTGGAAATTGAGCGGCTGTCACATCGTCCAGTTATTCAGGATCTGATGGCACTGACCCGGGCATTGAGTCATGTCCATGACCGTATTGCGTGGCTGGCGGTGCTTCGTGCACCGTATTGCGGGTTGACGCTTGCAGACCTCTACACCCTGGCAGGAGACGCCTTGGATCGGACAATTATCGATCTGCTCCGCGAGGAGCCACGTATCAAGCAACTGAGCGACGAGGGTCAAGTCCGTATCGCCCGGGTATTACCGGTACTGAATACGGCGCTGTCAGAGCAGGCGCGTCGCCCTCTTCGAAGCAACGTTGAGGGCGTATGGGTCACACTGGGTGGCCCGGCCTGTGTGACGAGTATGGACCTTGAGAACGGAGAAGTATTTTTTCAGCGGCTTGAAGAACTTGGCAGTGAAGGGGATGTGCCGGACATTCACGATTTTGGTAAACAGGTTGAACAGTTGTTTGCCCTGCCGGATGCCGAGGCAGACGGTTCCGTTCAGTTGATGACGATCCATAAAGCGAAAGGACTTGAGTTCGATACGGTGCTCCTGCCCGGGTTATCACGCCTCCCGCGACAGGATAACGAAAAACTGCTGTACTGGCTGGAGTATGGTTGTGAGTCAGGGGGCAGTGACCTTCTTCTTGCCCCGGTCAGTGCATACGGTGAAGATAAAGGTTCGGTCGCGACATGCCTGCAGTACCTGAATAAAATAAAAGAACGCTTTGAAGAGGGTCGCTTGCTGTACGTGGCTGCGACCCGGGCCAAGCGACGGCTGCATCTTTTTGGGTATGCTGGTATTCAGGAGCATGGCAATGAACTGAAGAGCCCGCTGGAGAGTTCCCTGTTGGCACGACTGTGGTCTGCGGTGGAAGCCGGTTGGGCCCAGTGGCGCAGGGGTCAGTTTGACAGGCCCTCTCCTGAACGCTTGGGTTCAGGGGCCATGCCGAAGGACTTTGAGTCTTTCCGTGAAGGCTATTTTACCAGGCAGCCGGACAATAGCGTGTCGTCATTGGAAGATGGGGCCAGGCCAGCAGCCGATACTCCCGTGCGGACCCGGCTGGCACTGGAATGGTCATTGCCAGTTCCCCCGGAGCCGGTTCAACTCCCTGACGTTGCGGTGAAGGAGGATACGCAGGGGCGTGAGGTGATCAAGTTTGACTGGGCAGGAGAGACGGCAAGGTGTGTGGGCACGGTTGTGCATCGACTGCTTCAGCATATCGGGGCAATCGGTATTGAGCATTTCGACTCAGGCGAGTTGCTTCGTTTCGAGCAGATCGGTCGCAAGATGCTGATACGCATGACAGTCCCCAAGGGCTACCTTGAGGTCGCGGTCGCAGAGGTGCGTAAAGCCCTGAAGGCGACGCTGGAAGATGAGCGGGGCCGGTGGGTTTTGAGCGGAGCACACGAGAAAGCAAGTTGCGAACTGGCGCTGAGTGGTCGAGGCAACGGCTGTATAGACCACATAGTCATCGATCGGACATTCGTGGATAAACAAGGTATACGCTGGATCATTGATTACAAGGCAAGTACCCATACCGGCAAGCTTGATGAGTTTCTGGACCAGGAACAGAAACGCTACCGTGGACAACTGGAGCGTTATGCAAGCATCATGAGTAAAATGGAAGGAAGCCCGATTCGGCTGGGCCTTTACTTTCCGCTTTTAGGCGGATGGCGAGAGTGGGTTTTTTCTTCGGATCCTGATTCTGTGTAGAGTCTAGTCTCATTGTTATTTTTCAAGGTTAGGTAGGTTACTGGTATTTCTATATTATGAGGCCTCAAGAAAGTAAGGCAGTACCAAAGATGCCATGGATGGCAAAGACTACGATATACGGAAAGCAAGTATCCCGGATATCCAGACTTGGTCTCTCGTGAGTGCCAGCCGTGTAATCATCCAGAATCTGTAGTATGCGATGCATTGGCAGAAAAACATCTCCATTGATCTTCAGAACTCCAAATGAAACAAACCAAAGATTGCATCGACCTTGAATACTGGCGAAACCCCACTGGTGTGGAAGTCCCGGATGATGAGTTGAGTTTCCTGCTGGTTCCAGACGATGTCGAGGTAGCGGTATGTTTCGAGCTTGCCCGACAGGTCCATGATTACCAAGAGCGAATGAAAGGGAAACAGGACGAAATCACCAGGGCATTGATGGTCACGATGGGCGGATTGTTACCGGGTATTTTGCTCTACGACCATCTGGTAGGAGGGTGCCACGCTGTCACCTCGAAAATCCAGTTTGGGGCGATCGGGGTATCGGGTTACAAGGGACCTGGAGAACAGTATGACAAACCCTTGATACAGAATGAAATTCCCATACCGGTCAAGCGGCAAACCGTATTGCTTATCGATGATCTGGGAGATGGAGGTGGTACACTGCAGCTTCTCTCTGAATACCTGATGGACAGTGGTGCCGGCAAGGTCCTGATTCTTGCGTTATACATGAAGCCCAAGGCCCTGCAGGTTTGTGCTGCGGATTTTTTCTTTGGTGAGGTTTCGCAGGATACCTGGATTATTACTCCCAGGGAGCGTGTTGAGACATTGATGAAGCGTGTACCGGTATGGAAACGAAGAGGCGCGACAGCGCAGGAATGTCGGCGCCGGCTATGCGACCTGATCGGGTATGGCGCATCGGAAGTGGATTACTACCTCCCGGTCGCCTACGGTCAAAGTTGAGAAAGGATGTTCAGGGAGGCAAATATACAGCGCTGTGAAAACAGTGTGCGGCTGAGCTAATTGTCTCTTCAAGCCTGCGATTTACATACCTTTAGCCAGAAAGTATAGTCGAAATATATCGACACTCGCTTCAGTTATCCCATCTGCAAAATACCCCTATAACATTACAAATCGTCTGTACCCAACACACACCTGTTTGAAGAAGCTAGAATATGGATGCCATCAACCTCTTCAACCACTCATTAACGGGTACACCGTTCGGTTTAGCCCTTGATCTATGCGTAATTCTCTCGATTGGCGCATGGTTGCTTTCGGTTAGTACTCGTGAATATTCTTGGGTAGATCGCATTTGGCCGATCTGCCCAGTGATTTACTGTGTGCTGGTGGCGAATACAAGCGGGTTTGCCTCAGGGCGCGCGAACCTCATGACGGCACTTGTCTTCCTTTGGGGGCACGATTGACGTTCAATTACGCCCGCAAGGGTGGGTTTAAGAAGGGTGGCGAGGATTACAGGTGGGCGGTTATTCGAGAACGTGTCGGTCCGGTTGGATTTCAGTTACTTAACATCGTCTTTATCGTACCTGGACAAATGTTGCTGGTTTGGTTATTCACATCGCCAATTCACCAGGTTTGGTTATGGCACGAAACACCGTTGAATTGGCTTGATGCAGTTGTAGCCACGGTGTTCCTGGTGCTGTTTATCATTGAGGCCATAGCCGACGAACAGATGTGGAGGTTTCAGCAGGATAAGAAACGGCATATTGCTGCGGGTGAAGAGGTCGTCCAACCCTTCATCACAACCGGCCTCTATCGCTATTGCCGTCATCCCAATTACTTCTGCGAAATTGCTATGTGGTGGGTCTTTTATCTGTTTGCGGTAGCAGCTTCAAGCGAGTGGCTGCACTGGACAGGTCTCGGGTTTATCTTTCTCACGCTGATGTTCATTCTGTCAACGCGGCTTACAGAATCAATATCAGCTTCCAAATACCCCAGCTACCGTGACTATCAGGCTTCTACACCTGCGCTGATTCCAGTGCCGCGAATTGGACACACAAGGTAGTGGGTTGACCTTAGCTTGCTGAAGTACCTATAAAAACGGGCAAAATAAAAGGCACTTAGCCTAACCGGGCGGTGTCAACCGATGTCAAGGCCCTTGGGTATGCGCCGGATTTCGGGAGAGAGCAGGAGCGGTTGGTCCTCCCCTGGAATCTGGGCCAAACTTTATGCATAGCCCTGATTTAATGGGTCCTGTTTTCGGTGCATTTCAGCAAACTCCATCGGGGTTTGATACCCGGGTTGGCTGTGCAGCCGTTCTTGGTTATACATCTTCTTCCAGCGGTCAATCTCGACTCGTGCATTACCCAAAGACAAGAGCCAGTGCCGGTTCAGGCATTCCTGTCGTACCTGTGCGTTCAATGCCCCAATAAGCGTATTGTCGTTCGCTTTCAGGGGCGTGAGGAGTACAGGGTCATACTGTTGGCATCGGCCACAAGCCCAGCTTTTTGGACACGAACTCCAGGCAATTATCTACCCGAATCGTGCGCAGAATCCCGTAGTCCCGGTGTCCGATCCAAGACATGTACCACATCATTATTGGTATCCCGGCGCCCGGCACCGTACCAATCTATTTAGATACCCCCTTATTTGAGGTGGATTAGTAGCGCTCATTTTTGTACACTCCTCTATATATCCCACATGGGGAGCACTACTATGTTGGAAAAACTGATTCCCCCCCCTAAAAAATACAGTTCATGCGTGGCAGGGCCGGTAGCCATTGCAGGCACACCAGGCTATGAAGGTATCAAGGTCCTACCGGAGGGCACGTTCGGGGTTGGTGCACAGGGTTTCGCGGGCGTTTTGCAGATTGCCCCGAAGGGATGCTTGCAGCGCCCAGGCGGAATCAGTACCCGCAACCAGGTGCTGCTTGGGGCGTACCGCAGCTTCCTGCAGATCGGTCTCCTAATGTGTGCAGCCAGGCTTGGGGGTTTACTCCCGACAACCATAGTTATCACGAGCAAAAGTCGAATTTATTCGAAGTTCAGGCTGACAGTTCCTGATCGAAAGAAAGACCTTGCGACAAGTTGTCCAGATCAATCGGGGGGGAAATAAAGGTGGATCTGGATGACTGATTCAGGCCGCTCATTTCATCGTCATGCAGTGCAGAGATTGTCCTTGGAGCGTTGCTCTGGTTGGCCGGGATATTGCCGTTGTTTGAACACGCTGGCGCGTCACACTGCAGCCCGTATGCTGCTGGTCTTTGCAGTGATTTTAGCTGGCTCCGGGCTTGCACACGCCGCCACCCTGACAAGCAATGTCGGTGTGGCTCAGGACAGGGATGACTTTGATATTCGCTATCACGCCATCGATGTCTCTCTGCCTTTTGTAACAAGGTCGCAGAAGTTCACGACGGGCTCCAATGCGACCGGATATACGCTTTCGTCCGTAGAAGTCTATGTATTCGGGGTTGAGGATGCGGCTACAGTGAGGATACGCATCTGCGAGGTTGATTCAGACGGTGAGCCGGATACAAGCGACTGCCCGTACACACTGACCAACCCGGCAACCTATAGTGAAGGTGGGTGGAACCATGTTACGTACACCGCTACGGCCATGAACACCTTTACTGCCCCGGCCAATGCGACCCTTGAGAAAGACACGGATTATTTTGCCGTGTTCGATAATACGGGGGGTCCGCAAGGGGACAACGTAGATACATACAGCGATTATTGGCTGGGCTCTGTGTTTGGAAGCAGTGAGGATTCAGGCGGTGCAGCCGGATGGAGCATTGGTGACGGCACCTACTTCAAAAGACTGAGTACAGATGACTGGTCTCCTAGCACAAGCTCGCCATTCCGAATCCGGTTCAACGGCACTGTCAATACCGTGGCCGATACCACTGCGCCGACGCTGAGCTCGGCAACGGTGAACGGTATGTCGCTGGTGCTGACCTACGACGAGGCACTGGATGAAGGCTCGGAGCCGGCTGCGAGTGCCTATTCGGTCTCTGTAGCAGGCACCGCTACGACACCTTCAGGCGTTGACGTGAGCGACAAGACGGTCACCTTGACACTGGGGACGGCGGTGACCAACGGGCAAGCAGTGACCGTAAGCTACACCAAACTGACCTCGAACCCTGTGCAGGACGTCGCCGGCAACAACGCGGTGGCACTGACGAACCAGAGTGTGACCAACAATACCCCGGTTCCCAACAATGCACCGGAGTTTGCGACCTCCAGCACGACGCGGAGTTTCCCTGAGTTGGTCGGTGATCCGGTGGTACAGACAGCTGCCAATGTGGGCGCGGCGATCACCGCGACCGACGACGATAGTGATACGCTGATCTACACCATGGAAGGCCCCGGTGCGGGCTTTTTTACAATCGACTCGGGGGACCGGTCAGATCAAAACCAAGGTAGGTCTAAGCTACGACTACGAAGCGCCGGGGGGTACCTACGTGTTGACGGTCAAGGCCGACGACAGCAAGGGCGGCACGGACACGATTGCAGTGACCATCTCCCTCACGGACGTGGACGAGGCGCCGCTGGCACCGGCAGCTCCTGTAGCGTCGTCGACTGAGGAAAGCACGACCAGCCTCGACGTGACCTGGACGGCACCGACCAATACCGGTCGCCCTGCGATTACGAGTTACGATATACAGTACAAGAAGATGTCCGACACCAGCTGGATCAATGGTCCGCAGGATGTGACTGGCACCAGCACGAGCATCGGGAGCCTCACGCACTCCACGGAATACCAGGTGCAGGTACGGGCGACCAACGCCGAAGGGGACAGCCCCTGGTCGCCTACGGGGGCCGGATCGACCAATGAACCGGCCAACAATGCGCCGGTGTTTACAAACGACAGCGCGACGTTGAGCATTACCGAGACGATTGATGACGCGACGATCCAGACAGCTGCTAATGTGGGCACGGCGATCACCGCGACCGACGACGATAATGATACACTGACCTACACCTTGGAGGGTACGGACAAGGACAAGTTCACCATCGGCTCGACCACCGGCCAGATCCAGACCAAGGTCGGTGAATCGTACAACCGTGAGGACAAGGCGAGCTACGCGGTGACGGTTAAGGCCGACGACAGTCATGGCGGTAGCGACACGATGGCGGTGACCATCAACGTCATCAACATAACCGAGTTCAGTTCAGCCGAGGTCGGGCCGGGAGGCACTCCGGTCGTTGTCCACTTCCTGGAGCAACTCTCCACCACCCTTCCTCCAATCACCGCGTTCGCCGTCACCGTCGGCGGCGAATCTGCAACGATCGATTCCATGGTTCACGGCGTCCGACGAGTACAACTCTACTTGGCAAACAATATCCGCCAGGGCCAGACCGCTACAGTCAGCTACACAGATCCGAGCTCCGGCAACGATGCCAATGCTATCCAGGACACATCCGGCAACGATGCCCACTCGTTCACCGATGAGTCCGTTACCAACAACTCCACCCGCACGCCTCACAGGCCGAGAGAACCGACGGGCCTTACCGCGACTGCCGACGGATCAACCCGGGTCGACCTGTCCTGGGCCGCCCCGGTCGACAATGGCGGGCGCGTCATCACAGGCTACCAAATCCAGGAATCCCCTGACGGGCGCCAGACGGGATTGAATGTGATCTGGAACGACGTGGTCGAAGATACAGGTAATTCGGATACTACCTACACTGAGACCGGTCTCGCTCCCGGCACGACCCGCTACTACCGTGTCATCGCGATCAACTCAGAGGGTACCAGTAACGCTTCCAACGTTGCCACTCTCACCACGCCGACTCCCGATGGCACCCCGAGTGCACCGCAGCGCCTGATGGCGCGGGCCGACGGGAAGACCCAGATTGAACTGTCTTGGGCAGCCCCTGGTTACACTGGCGATTCCCCCGTCACCGGCTACCGGATCGAGGTGTCCACTGATGGCGGCAACGACTGGGAAGACCTCGATGCCAATACCGGCAATACGGACACTGCCTACAGCCACCCCGACCTGTCCCCCAGCACGACTCGCGACTACCGTGTCTCTGCCACCAATTCTGCCGGTACCGGTGCTGCTTCGAACGTTGCCTCTGCAACCACCACGGCCCCTGATACCCCCACAGAGCCGAAGAATGTACGTGCGGTGCTGAGCGACAGTCAGGTAACGTTGATGTGGGACGCCCCGGACAGCGATGGCGGGTCGCCCATCATCAGCTACAGTTGGCGGCTCGGGTACTTCAACCATGAATCAGACACGACGACGTTCGAGGGCTGGTCCGGCTCAGGGATCGACCCTGAAGGCGCAAGCTTCGAGGAGACGATAACGCAGCTTCACAACGGCAACTCGTATGTCTTTAAGGTACGGGCGAGTAACGTAAACGGCCTGGGTGCGGAATCGAAGGAGGTGAAGGTGACATTGCCTGTTATATCATCGTCATCTGCTGAAGGAGTAAGGGGACTGGGGAGCGAGGTGATATCGAGGAACACTCCGCCCATTGTCGCGATCCCACTGGAGGACCAGACTGCTTTGGTGGGTGAGCCGTTTACCTATGTGGTTCCAGAGGATGCATTCATGGATGCAGACGGCGATCCGTTGACGTACGGCGCAACGATGCACCATGGTGGCTCGCTGCCATTGTGGCAGACGTTTGACACAGTCACACGCACGTTCACGGGAACACCGGGTCTGAGCGATGGAGAGACAGTACTTGTAACAGTGACGGCAAGTGATGGGGCAGCGTTTGTATCGGACGAGTTCTCCCTCACAGTGGTAGTGGTCGACCCGTCAACGCTTCCGGGATGGCTGGCGCGGTTCGGACGCACGGTCGCGGACTAGGTGCTGGATGCGGTGGAAGGCCGGATGACGGCCTCACGGGTTCCGGGGGTGAAACTCAACCTGGCCGGGCAGCGAATTGGCGGGGCCGTGGCACGCGAGCCTAAGTCAGACAAACGGGCAGCACATGATCAGACGGCAGATGCACGCCATAAGACACTGACTAACTGGCTCGATCGTGAGACCGATGAGGCCTCCCCGTCCTGGTGCCCGCAAGGTCACGGCACAGGACCTGCTCACGGGCTTTTCGTTTGCACTGACGGGCGAGATCGGAGATAACGGTTTCGGTGCGCTGTGGGGTCGAGTTGCGCTCTCTCGCTTTGATGGTCACGAGGGTGAGCTGTCCCTGGATGGTGAGGTGCAGAGCATACTGCTGGGTACGGACTGGGCGCAGGGCCGGGCGACAATGGGCCTTGCCCTGTCGCATTCGAACGGCGAGGGCGATTACCGCTCGGAGTTGGACGATGGCACGATAAGAACCACACTCACTGGACTCTATCCGTACGGGCGCTACGAGATCAGCAAGCGGCTGTCGGTATGGGGTACGGTGGGCTACGGTTCAGGTGAATTCAAGCTGACCCCCAAGGTCGGTGCACGGATCGAGACGGACATGGATATGAAGATGGCAGCCGTTGGCGGCCGAGGGTTGCTGGCAAAGCCGTCCGAGGAGGGCGGACTTGAGCTTGCGGCCACCTCGGATGCTATGGTGGTTCGAACGGAATCGGACTCACAGCACGAGAGCAGCGGTACTCTCATGGCCTCTGAGGCCGATGTAACGCGGCTGCGGTTTGGCTTCAAGGGGACCTGGCACGGCATCGAGACAGGCAGCAGTGCCTTCGAGCCTGGCTTTGAAGTGGGGGTGCGTCATGACGGCGGTGATGCCGAGACCGGCTTCGGGGTGGATATCGGTGCAGGCATTGCCTGGAGGGATCCTGAGCGCGGGATTCAGGCGGAGGTGCGTGCACGGGGTCTGCTGACCCATGAGGACAGTGATTTTCAGGAGCGGGGCTTCTCAGGCTCGTTTGCCTGGGATCCGAACCCGGCCTCGGACCGGGGGTTGGCACTGACGTTGAGTCAGACGATCGGTGCCTCTGCGACCGGTGGGGTCGAAGCACTATTACGTCCTGATACCGCACAGGGGTTAGGTGTGGCTAATGACGATGCGTTGCGACGCCGTCTGGAAGCGAAGCTGAGCTACGGCATGCCTGTGCTGGGCAGGCGCTATACAGGTACCCCCGAGGTGGGATTTGGACTCTCGGAGGCAGACCGCGAGATTCGCTTGGGCTGGCTCCTTGAGGGTCCGGTGGCCAGGAATCTTGGTTTCAACATCCGGGCTGAGGGTTCGCGGCTGGATGCGAGGAACGAGGACCGCGAGCCTGAGCACAAGATCGGAATCCGGATGCAGGCACACTGGTAGGGGTACGGGGAGTCTTAAGCTTTCCTGGCTGCGGCACTCTTCGATCCGGAACAGCATATCAACGGGTTGTCAGGTTCGAAGCATAGCCTGGGATTGCACAATGCCTGGCGAGTCCTCCAGGAACGGATAGTCCAGCGTACTCGGCCGTGTCACTACCCGGTGAAACGTGGTAGTGACGCGGCCGCATTCGAAGCCCGAATGCAAAGCCTGCGGTACGTTCTTTTAATCTGAATCCACTGACCGGTTACTGCCTCCAGCGTATTTTGTTTTTTCTGCGTGGAGCCTCTCCTTTTCAAGCTTGTGCTCTATGGGGTCAATATTGTCAGCAAGTAGCTTTAAGTATTCATTGCGTTTGGCGAGTTATGGTCGAAAGTGGTGTACGGCTGAATTGAAAAAAGGCGGCATATCTGGTTGAAATGGTTGTTACGAAGCAATTCATTCAACTGAGGAGATACGCCACCATGAGTAAGCATAACGTTGTCGCATTATCAGGTCGAGAGAAGATCCGTGACGAGCTGACGGAGTTAATCCGCGACGGAGCACACAAGCTGATTGCACAGGGTCTGGAATTAGAGGTTAGTGAACTACTCTCGGCGTTGTCTGGGCGGCGAGATGAGGTGGGTCGTACGGCGGTGGTCAGGAACGGCTATCAGCCGGCGCGAGACATTCAGACCGGCATTGGCCCGGTAACGGTGCAGGTACCGAAGATACGCAGCCGTGACGGCAAGCCGGTGAGTTTTCACTCGGCGCTGGTACCGCCGTATGTGCGCAAGACCGCGAGTCTGGAAGCGGCGCTGGCATGGCTGTATCTGAAGGGGATTTCCACCGGCGAGATGCAGCCGGCGCTGGAAGTGCTGCTGGGCGCCGAAGCCAAGGGTTTATCGGCGAGTACGGTATCGCGCCTGAGGCAGACGTGGCGGCAGGAATACGAGAGCTGGCGACGTCGTCGTTTAGGCCACGATCGCTGGGTGTATATCTGGGCGGACGGTATCTACAGTGGCCTGAGAGCGGATCGCCAGCGGCTGTGCGCGCTGGTAATCGTGGCCGTCAACGCGCGTGGTGACAAGCATTTTCTGGCGATCGAGGACGGCATTCGGGAGTCAACACAGAGTTGGCGCGAAGTGCTGCTGGATCTGAAGACACGCGGCATGAATGCCCCGGAACTGGCGCTCGGCGATGGTGCCCTGGGTTTCTGGGCGGCGCTCGAGGAAGTATTCCCGGCGACCCGTCAACAACGCTGCTGGATGCATAAGACCGGCAATGTGCTCAACGCGATGCCAAAGAGCGTTCAGCCGAAAGCCAAATCGGCGCTGCACGAGATCTGGCAGGCCGCCACCCGCGAGCATGCCGAGCAGGCTTTTGATCAGTTTATCGTCACCTATGAAGCCAGGTATCCGAAGGCGACCAACTGCCTGCTCAAGGATCGGCAATCGTTAATGACGTTCTATGATTTTCCCGCAGTGCACTGGCAGCACCTTCGAACGACCAATCCGATCGAGTCGACCTTTGCCACCATCCGTCATCGTACGACACGAACAAAAGGCTGTATGACGCGCGACAGTTTATTGCACATGATGTTCAAGCTTGGCCAGTGCGCTGAGAAGAACTGGCGAAAACTACGCGGCTTTGCATACCTGGCGAAGATTGTTGAAGGCGTGAAATTTATTAACGGAGAAGAAATTGAACAATCAGACCAGGTTGCCGCTTGATTTCATCGGCATACACCAGATTTGACAATAGCTCTATTTCTGATTGTAAAAATAGCAAAGTATTACTTTCTGTATTACTAAAAACAGGAGGCATGTTCGCTATTTATTTTCTATAAAACCAGCGTTTTAATTGGTCAGGTAACTAATGAAACTGAGTCTTATGACTCTATTATAATCTGATTCAAGTAGTATATTTTCCTGTCCAAAAGAAGCGCGTGAACTTATCGTCCAGAGGACTGTAACTCACAAGGGTTCACAACTAGCATAGGATGAATTTATGCGCAGACCCAAAGAGCATACCCAAAGAAAAATGCGGACTTCGACCTTGATTTTGATGAGTGATAACGAAGGAGAAAATGATGAAAATCAATCCATGCCTGATAGCCATACTATTACTGGTTGCATTGGTAGGCAAAGCCCTGCACATGAGTATCAGCAATCCCAGATAGACAGCCTTTTTCGTGCGCTAAAAAATAGGGTCGAACTGGATGAAGTGCAACAAGAAGCAAATATGTACGCAGTTGCATATCCGGGGTTATTGGATTATCAAATTGCATTATTGCGTTTGCATACACATATACTTGAAAATCCTAATCTAGCTGTTTCCCCCGTGATGGGTTCAAACCTATCTTTTGGCAGATGAAGGACAGTGCTAAAAAGGCGAGCAGAGCCTGGACAAAAATAGGCGGCGATTCCCGTGACGGGATGCCCCAAGCTTTAATGAAGAGCTCCTAGATATATATTGGGAACTATTAAGTGTATGTGAAGAGAATTAAAACATGGGAACCCTAAAAGACAAACTCATTGATACCGAGCAAAAATGGCTTGCAAAATGTGATATTGAAAACTGGAAGTGCTTACGTTGTGGTAATGAAATTCCGTATGGTGAAAGGGAAATTTTCTTTAGAACTGGTAAAGGTCTATGCGGATTTTGCGCTCATGTTGTGTCTAGTGATGATTAACAAAAGACCTTAATCTAGGGAATTCCGCAAAAAAATCTTCATTACACGCTTATTCGAATGCCTCTGGCCATTTTCTCGATGTGTGATACACAGTGAGAATCTGCACTTCCTTCTTCTTGATGCGATACGGCACGATGTATGGAAGACCATGTATGACCAGCTCATATGTACCCCGGACTCGACCGGCTCGGCCGATTTTCGGATGTTTTTCGAGCTGACTGACAGCAATCCGTATTCGTTGTGCGATTCCAAACGCTGCCCTCGGATTCCCCCTAGCGATGTAATCCTGAATACTATTCAGTGCTCGTGCCGCCGGTTCGGTCCAACGAACACGCACAATCAGGCTTCTTCGTATTTATTGAATAAGTGCTCCATATCGGCATCACTAACGAATCGGCCCTCATCTGCGGCCTTGATCCCCTCTTTGGTGCGCTCGCCCTGCCAGGCGTGCTGCTCCAGAAACTGGTCGATTGCCTGGTTGACTAGGTAATTGCGTGACCTCTCCTGGAACTCTGCAAGCTTGTCAAGCTGCTTGACCTTCTTGCTGTCCGTCCGGACACTAAATGCCTCTGTTCCCATCTGTTTATAGTCCTCTCAGTTCAGTGCGGTTCATAATGATTACATAGTAATCGTATCACAGAATCCGCGTCCTGTGTAACAAATCTTTCTGCACCCCTCTGCTGCGAACGCTAATTGGCTGATGCTGATGGTGGCGTTAGGTTTTTATATTTCTGTAGTGGTCAACCGATTTAGGACACGTTGTTAAGGACGTTTTCGTAATCCATCGGTGTTGTATACCCAAGCGTGGAATGCAAGCGTCTCGAGTTGTAATACACCGCCACGTATTCGCGCACGTCGGCAATCGCTTCCTGCCGGGTTCGGTACCAGCGATCACCGGTCCATTCCCGTTTCAGGCTGCTGAAGAATCGCTCTGCCGGGGCATTGTCCCAGCAATTACCTTTGCGACTCATGCTGCAGATTATGCCGTGCTGTTTCAGCAATCGCTGATAGTCATGACTGGCGTACTGACTGCCTCGGTCGGAATGATGCAGCAGACCCGGCAGCGGTTTTCTCAGGTTGATCGCCATCATCAAAGCACGCAGCACCAGCGCTTTTTTCAGGCGCCGGTCGATGCACCAACCCACCACGCGTCGGGAATACAGGTCAATGACCACGGCCAGATAAATCCAGCCCTGCTGCGTCCACAGATAGGTGATGTCCGCGCCCCAGGCCTGGTTCGGTGCCGATGGCGAGAACGCGCGGTTCAACACGTTCTTCGCGACCGGCAGCCGGTGCTTGCGGTCCGTCGTCACCTTGTATTTGCGCTTGTGTCTGACCTTCAGATTCAGTGTCTTCATCAAACGACGCGTGCGCTCACGACCAATCTGAAAGCCTT
The DNA here is from genome assembly GCA_965205275.1 of Gammaproteobacteria bacterium. Taxonomy (GTDB): domain Bacteria; phylum Pseudomonadota; class Gammaproteobacteria; order UBA4575; family UBA4575; genus WTFY01. The sequence continues at coordinate 778,014 of OZ242168.1, read as the reverse complement.
CCTGGTTAAGGTTGTTCATCAGCATGCGACTGCCCAGACTGCCGCGAGAGGCCGCAAATAGCGCTTTCATGCGCCCCCGCAACGCCAGCTCCTGCGGTTCAATGGCTTTGCCTGGCTGCCCTCGCCAGGCGTAGTACGCGCTACGCTGAACCCCCAGTACACGGCACAGCATCGTCACCCGGTAACGGCCTGCATGCCTGCCTATGAATCCGTACTTCACTTCATTTCCTTCGCGAAGTACTGGCTCGCTTTTTTTAAAATCTCTTTCTCTAGCCGCAAGCTGCGGACCTCTTTGCGCAGCCGCTTCAACTCCTCACGCTCATCCATACTCAGGCGCGCTCCCGAGGCTTCCTCTTCAAATTGCCGGCGCCAGCGACGTAACAAATTCGCGCCAATATCCAAGCTCCTCGCCGCCTCCGAAATCTTGTAACCCTGCTCTGTTACCAGCGCTACCGCTTCCCGCTTGAACGCTTCCGTGTAGCTCCGTCTCTTTGTCGTTTCTATTGTCATCGTTCACCTCGTTATGGCAGTTTAATGCCTTAACTCGGTGTCCGGATTTAGTAGACCACTTCATATTGCCCTTACACATGGGATGGCACCTTTCGAGACACTTGAAAAGCGAAAGCCAGAACAAGCCTGCAATAAGCTTGAGGGCGCCTTGAAGGCCTCAAGTGCACCGCAGCAATCCAATGAACCGGCGCTCGTGAGCGCGTACCGAGAAACGAACGCATCAAAGGAGCATTATCCCAACACGGCAGAACTGCTGCGCACTGTCATCGGAAAGGACAAGCTGTCCGGTGGCATTACGGAAACCTGTTGCGCCAAACATAAATCACTGCTTGATGATTGGTCCGGTTCACGCGTCCTCCCGGTTTGTGCGTCGTGGCGCAAGCAAGTGGGTCCTGGCGGTATACTGGCATGTCCGAACGACCTTCAAACACCCTGGCTGTTTACCATGGATCCGATGAGTTACAGCGAGCATGGCGATGCGGATGACAACAGGCTCTATCGGACTGACATGGATCGTTTGTCCAAAGTTCTGACCCGGTACGTTCAAAGCAAACAGCCGGGGGTCGCCGCTTTGTTCGTATACGCGGTCAGGCCAAAAGATCAGGACGCATTCTGGAAATTTGTAGATGACCTCGCAAGAGGTGTTCGGGCAGACACTCGTTCTTATTGGCTCACGCATCAAGGCGGAAACCGTAACCTCGCGGGATTGCTCTATTCAGGCATCAAACTTTCATCTGGGCTGAATGCCTACCTTGCATAGAGAATTCCTGTGATTGAAGTTACTCCTTCAATTCTACCAAACTGCCTATGCAAAAGGACTTTTTCAACAGGCCGTCTAGGGCGTGTTAACACTAATGGGCACAGTTATGGTATCCTCCAAGGATGGAACTGACCCAAGCCCAATACGAACGCATCGCGCTACATCTCCCGGTGCAGCGCGGCAACGTCAGCCTTTCGAACCGCCAAGTACTCAACGCCATACTGTATGTCGCCGAACAGGGCTGCAAATGGCGAGGGTTACCTACACGGTTTGGCAACTGGCACACCATCTATACCCGAATGAACCGTTGGTCGAAGAACGGAGTGCTCGACCGAGTATTCGAGCATCTGCAGCGAGAACAGATCGTGCGCATCAAACTCGAGGCGATGTCGATGGACAGCACTATTGTGAAGGTGCATCCCGATGGGACGGGGGCGCTAAAAAAAACGGCCCCCAATCCATCGGCCGCTCTCGCGGCGGCTGGACCACCAAGATTCATATGGTTGCCGCAGATGCTCGAACCGCCATCACGTTCTCGCTCTCGCCGGGACAAGCCCACGATGCCCCGGAAGGGCGTAAGTTGCTGAATCGCCTTGGTCAGCAGCACGATACTCCCTCACTGATCATGGACCGCGCGTACGAAGGCAACGAGACTCGACAACTGGCCTTGGCGCTGGGGTATGAGCCAGTGGTACCGCCATTGCGAACGCGGGTCGAGCCTTGGGAATACGACCGTGAGATGTACAAGCGGCGCAATGAAATCGAGCGGTTATTCCGTCGATTGAAGGGGTTCCGTCGTGTCTTCTCGCGATTCGAGAAACTCGACGTGGTATTCCTCGGATTCATTGTCTTCGCGCTCATCGTCGATGCGTTACGTTAGTGTTAACACGCCCTAGTCTTGATTTGTCCATTTTCCATAGCAATGATAGCAGGAACAGCCGCCACGAGTCGTAATCGCAGCCTTCCATTTTCAGGTAGTAACCCGTGGGTCGTTTGACACCTCGTGGAATCAAAATTGGACCGTCGTACGAAACTTCTTTCCAAGTCGCGCTGGCTTTACCATCACCACGCAGATCTTCGCACACCACCTTTTCCCATTGCCCGATACGTTGCTCACAGGTATTACACAGAAGGTACTCTTTCCATCCATCCTGCGTGTATATCGGTTTTTGTTTCTTCCTAAGGTCATACCAGTGCAATTGTTTATAGTGAGCACGCACTTCCCGAATAAAGGACTTCGGAACGATATGCGATTTGCATAACTTTTTGATCTTTCCGCAGAGTGCACACAGGGCAACTGGCTGCCTTTTGCGCTGTCGGTTGTGCTTCTGTTTACCCATTCGGCAATTGTTTCAATTCTGGCTCTGATGCGCAGGCCGGTCTAATGACTTCCAGCATGTCCTTTCTTGGATTGCTTTTCGCGAGTCTAAACTATAATCAAATCTTTGTGGCCGTCACATGGCAACGATATAAGCTTGCTTAACTCGAGTTCTTATAGTTCCCCATAAGGAGAAGACACTAGTGGTCCAGAAACTCCTTTGACTAAGTTTTTTTAAGTTATCTGGAAGCATGTGTCAACTTTAGCAAACGACAGAAATGTCTGATGTCCACTAGACAAAATTTGTAAATTATCCAAGCTGTTTTTGATAAAGTCTAAAGTAGATGAATTATTCTGAGGGTGACTAAGTTGGCAACCAAGGAAGATATCCTCGAGCAGATTGTGGAGGAGTACCTTGTCCACAAGGGCTATTTTGTGCAACACAACATCAAATTTCTGCCACGCAAAGACCATCCGGACTTTGTCAGCAAACAGGATTCTAATCACAGCGATATTGATGTCCTTGGATACCATCCAAAGAAAGAAGGTGAGCAAAAAGTTATGGCTGTCAGCTGCAAGAGTTGGCAAGAAGGATTCAATCCCGCTTCCGCAATTGACGCGATCGAAAAAAAGAAGAACCTTGGAGGTCGGGATGCATGGAGAGCTTTCCGTGAATTAACGGTTCCAAAGTGGTCGGAAGCTTTTCTTAAGGCTATAAAGGATGCTACGGGCGAAGATCGATTTACCTATGTTACTGCAGTTACACACTGCAAGGGTGAGAAGAGTATTTGGGAGAATCACCTACCTTTTCACAATGCACTAGGAGGTAATCGAATCACTATTCTGACGTTACATGAAATGGTTGCCAAGATTCAGGCCCAGTTGACGACAACTCTGGCGCCTACCGAGATTGGCCGCATGCTTCAGTTGTTTTCTGCCGCAGGAATGGATCTGGCCGATGGCCAGTAGCTGTCCAAATAAAGAGCTTTCAATGATCTTGAACTACAAATGTATAGGGTTAGGAATGATAGATTATTGGCCATAAAGTAAGTATCAAAATAGAACAAGGATAAGGAGTTATGATTCTTCGGGGAATACTGCGACCACAACTGTAAAAGAAAATTTCACTCTCGATTCTAGTGTGAATGAAGTTGTCTTGCTCTACTGACGAACCGTTAGATTTGATTTTCTACGAAAGTATCATTGATAAATGCGCACCGAGCAGGCTGTTTTTAATGAATTGGCTTCCCTTTGTATCTCAAAGGGATTTATTCACACCATTGCCTATATATGCTTTCGTGATACAGCTGTTAATTTCGCAGATGTTCTGTCTCCCGAAGATTTAAATAGGATGCGTTCACAGTCGCGTCTGATCCGAACTGAGATCACAACACTTATCGGTCTCACCATGCGCGGTCCGATAGACTTTTCTCTTCCAGAACCTGAGATTCTTTCCCACTATCTTCAGCGGTCCGAAACCTTATTGGAAGAACTCCACCAAAAAATGCTACCTCCTTCGGGCCACCTTGGTACTGATAGTGTTGTCTCATCCAATACTGATCAATACACGTTTGGGCAATTCCTCCGCGAACCAATCTTTTATGGTGGAGAATCAGCCTATCCCTTTCAGTACCATGATCTTGCTCCTCGCAAATACGAAGCAGATTCTGATTGGCTTCTAAAGAACAAAAATCTCCGCTTGAATATAGGCAGATCTGTTTGCCAAGGTATTGCCGAAATTTTGAGTCAACGGCTTTGTGTAGCACTTGATGCTTTGAGGGGTACTCCCCCTGAGGAATGGACTCTGTTCCCCGGATTTATTTTTTCTTGTGAAGAACTTTCTCGCTATATTGGTCAACCAATTGATGATGTAAGGGCATTTGTAAAAGCCTTTGTATTGCCTGAAAACGAGCGAAATTCCACTTTTACTTCATTAAGTGCGTTCAATGCAGCGTATGCCTATCCATTCATCCAATATGGAGCCGATGAGTACATTCTTTTACAATACCACGGTCTAACAGAGGCATTTTATGAGACTCCGTTCTACTGGATGTGTGCCGATGCTTCATATACACCTGATGCGTTTAGCCATCGAGGGAGTTTCACGGAATCGTTCACAGCCGAAAGGTTGTCACATGTATTTTGGTCCGAGAGAGTTTTCCAGAACGTAAAAATACAAAAAACAAAGGGTGAAATCTTAGGAGAGATAGATGTTTTAGTAATACTTGGGGATCGTGTCATTATCGTGCAAGCGAAGTCGAAACGGCTGACACTCGAAGCGCGGAGAGGTAACGACCAAGTATTGCGAGAGGACTTTAAAAAGGCAGTACAGACTGCAGTTGATCAGGCATTTTTGTGTGCAGAATTGCTTTGCGATCCCGCTGTTAAATTGAGTTGCGGAGACGGAATTCCAGTCCTACTGTCTGCATCTCCTCACACCATCTTCCCTATAGCGGTTGTAGCTGATCACTACCCGGCCTTGGCCTTTCAGACTCGACACTTCTTAGAAGTTAAATCAACTGAGCAAATCGTGCCGCCACTCGTTACCGATGTCTTTACACTAGATACTGTCACCGAAATGCTGGCTTCCCCGTTGAGGCTATTTAGTTACCTTAGTTTTCGAGCTCGCTACAGTAATCAGATTATGACAAACCATGAGCATGCGGTTCTAGCGTACCACCTAAAACGGAATTTGTGGTTTGAAAATAATATGGATCTAGTGGAGATCGCTGATGATGTGTCATCGGATCTCGATCTTGCAATGTCAGTAAGGCGTTTAGGCATTCCAGGTTGTGAGACGCCGGATGGGATATTGACCCGGTTCGCTGGAACAAGGTTTGAAAGTATCATTTCTGAAATTGAGTATAAGGCGGAGCCGGTAGCAATCAATCTTGGTTTCATGTTGTTGGAGCTAAGCGAGGGTACAGTTAAAAAGATCAATGAATACACTGAAGAAGTGTTGAAACGATGTGGTGAAGATGGGAGCTTTCACAACATGGTCATTGGTATTTCAGAATTATCTTCTGGCTTGACTATCCACTGCAGCCGAGACTCGTACAGCAGGGTAGAGTCTAGGCTGCAGCAGCACTGCGAATTTAGGAAATATACAGAGCGGGCTAACAGTTGGTTCGGCCTTGCCTTAACACCAGAGGGATCTGTTCTATTGGGTACAGAACTGGTTGGTAAGTGGAAAGTTGATCCAGTGATGACGCGTAGAGCAGAAGGGTGGGCTGCAAAGAAGTCTGGAAAGATGAAACGTAAACCGAAGATAGGGCGTAATGACCCTTGTTATTGTGGTAGTGGAAAGAAGTTCAAGCATTGCTGCATTGGTCGCTAACTGGTCAACAATCGTTGAACAGTTATGGGTTTTGCCTTTTTAGTGACAGCAGTCTCAGACAATAGGTATATGCTCACTTCTCGTACATTGCTCCTCAGTGAAAGTGAATCGCCCCGGTATTGTCGGAGGCTAAAACCTTTGAGAGGATTAGCCTATGAAAACACAACCTGTCTATGCCCCGGAAGTACGGGAACGAGCGGTTCGATTGGTATTCACCAGCGAACATGAACATTCATCGCGTTGGTCTGCAACGCAATCGGTTGCTGGAAAGATCGGCTGTACGCCGGAAACACTGAGAAAGTGGATTCGACAAGTGGAGATTGATCAGGGAGGGAGGTCCGGTCTCACGACGGATCACGCTCAGAAATTCAAGGAACTGGAACGTGAAGTACGCGAACTGAAGCGGGCGAATGAGATCTTGCGAAAGGCAGCGGCTTTTTTCGCCCAGGCGGAGTTCGACCGCCGACCGAGGTAATGGTGTCATTTATTGATCACTATCGAGACGACCACGGTGTCGAGCCGATCTGCGCCGTATTGCCGGTCGCACCGTCGACGTATTATCGCGTCAAACAACTGGAATCGTATCCGCAGCGACGCTCAGCCCGTGCTCGCACAGACGCGGTGCTGGAAATCGAGATCAGCCGTGTCGGGCATGAAAACCGATGTGTTTAGGGTGCGCGTAAGGTTTGGAAGCAACTCAAGCGAGAGTCGATTGTGGCTGCGCGCTGCACCGTGGAGCGGTTGATGAGGAAACTGAGCTTGGCAGGGATCAGGCGCGGTCGACGCTGCAAGACGACCCTTCCGGCAGACTTGGCCGATCACCCTTTGGACCGGGTGAATCGTCAGTTTGTCGCAGCGCGACCGAATCAGCTTTGGGTGGCCGATATCACGTATGTGAGGACCCGATCCGGGTTTGTGTATGTGGCGTTTGTGGTGGATGTGTTCTCACGTTTTATCGTGGGTTGGCGTGTTCTGAAATCAATGCAGACAGCGTTGGTTCTGGATGCGCTGGAACAAGCGCTGTGGGCCCGGGGAAAGCCACGAGGGGTCATACATCACAGTGATCGTGGCAGCCAGTACCTCTCGATTCGTTACACCGAGCGACTGGATGAGGCGGGGTTCAACGCATCGGTTGGAAGGGTTGGTGATGCTTACGACAATGCCTTGGCTGAAACCATCAACGGCCTGTACAAAACGGAAGTGATCTACAAAGCGGGTCCCTGGCGGGGCCTGGAGGCCGTGGAACAGGCCACCTTGACCTGGGTGGACTGGTTCAATCATCGGCGATTGCTCCAACCGATTGGCGATGTACCACCTGCTGAATACGAAATGATGTATTATCAACTAACCGAGTCGGCTCAAGCAGCATGACTCAAACTAAACAGTCTCCGGTAAACCCGGGGCGATTCAGAAAGATGCGGGATTATACTATCCATCGCCCGTCAACTTAGTTTCTCCCGCGTTGTATCTGACACTGTTGTTGGAGCATGACAAATTTAATATACACACCAGCTACAGGAAAAGAGTAACAGATAATGCCACCAGTGAATCGGGTTATATTATAACGTGGGAGCCGGACTGGTCTGACAACGCTTATTTCATGATCAAAAGAAAGCACAATGCAGATCCAGAATATGTTTTACATTGGGTGGCAAAGCACACAGACATGTTTATCGAGGAGTACCTGCGTGTAAATGCGGATGCGTGCACAGACCGCACAAATCGATTGGCAAGTAAAATATATAATTCCCCAAATTTAATGTTGTCGGTACTTGTGGCGGTATAATTGAAAATTGATTTTAATAATATGTATAAAATTCAATAGACTAAATACATTTTTCGAGTCCCAGGAGGAAGGTGGTTCATTGCGCTTTGGGATGAATCAGTGTTGACGGCGAATAGCTCCGGCCGGCACGGGCCACAAAGAGGGGACGAACACCAGTCACTAGATACTAAGAAATTTTTAGGGACTTATTTACGATAGTATTGAAAAATTGAACCTGGCAAATCAAATATAGCAATATGAGAGAGAGACACCGCGCTCATGACCAGGATTGGCTTTTGCGCTGGCCATGATGCTGGTATTTGGTAATGCTTCCGCAGAGTGGAAATATAGAGAAACTGCGGATGAGATAACCGGCAAGAAAAATGTAGATGCTACATTGGAGTTTGATGCGGTGAGGACAGGTATGAGGAGCGCCACAGATCGCGCTTGGGTTGGTATTTATTGCTTTATTGACAGTAGTAAGGAACTGTCAGTGACGATGCAGGTAAAAGACTATTTGCATATCCCCATTCCGGAGAAGATGTTAGTGCCTGTAAAGTACAGAATAGATAAGGGGAAAGTGGTAAGTGAGAATTGGGTTCTCCGACCTAATATTCTAATGGCTGTTGGTGAGTATGCGAAACGGTTTGCCAATGCTTTGGTTACAGGAAAGGAAGAAGCGGTATTTAGAACCGATGTTGGAATGTTAGAGAGTACTGTATTTTTTGGGCTAATAGGTTCCGCCAGTCCTATCAGAAAGGCTTTATCTGCTTGCGGGAAATAGGATGTCAATGCTATATCGCTGCTACTTCGCTCAGGCGAGCGTATGGGGATGAGTACTATGTCAGATTCAGACCGGCCTTTTTTGAGGCGTATATGGCATCCTGCGACCGGAAAAGAGTTTGCATGACTAATTAGGCACAGGAATTAAACAAAAGGGGACCTATGGACATTTATGTGTACTTGCTTGCAGGGGTTCTCGTGGGCTCCCTGTTTCTGGTCAGCTATTTGATAGGACGTGCAAGGGGCCGGGAGCATGCGCTGGACGAGACGCATCATGACAAGATAACCAGGAAACAGGAGACCAAAATTATGAGCTTAGCAATGCAACTCGACGAGGATTACCCGGATCTGGAGGGCACAACCCGCAAGCAAGCCACGATACTCATTGATAAAATGCTCGACCGCTTGGACGAGCGCGAAAAATGAATGATGCCCAATGGCACCAGCGACTATAACTCCGTAAGGAGACACCGGGGTGGCGGCTACTTGGTCTTCTCCCCATAAACTGGTCCAGGCATAGTGTGAAAATTCTCGTTAAGATGCCCCTGTGGGGTGAGGAGGTTTTTGCATGAAGAAGTCGCAGTTTAGCGAGGAGCAGATCGCCTATGCGCTGCACCAGCATGAGGCTGGAATGAGTGTGGCGGAAGTGGTCCGCAAGCTGGGGATATCGGAGCAGACGTTTTACCGGTGGAAGAAGAAGTTCGGGGGGTTGGCGCCCTCTGAGGTGCGCCGCTTGAAGGAGCTGGAGGATGAGAACCGTCGTTTGAAGCAGATGGTGGCGGAGTTGAGTCTGGACCGTCAGATGTTACAGGAGGTGATTCGAAAAAAGCTTTGAGGCCGGCGCGACTGAAGGAACTGGCGCGCTGGTTGATGGACTGTTTTGGGGTGAGTGGCCGACGGGCATGCGGGGTGCTGCGTCTGCCTCGTTCGACCTGGGTGTACCGGTCACGCAGGGTGGAGCAGGTAGCATTGAAGCAGCGGATCCGGGACATTGCTAAAACACGTAACGGGTATTCCAGAAGTTACAGAGTTTCAGATTCAACCGAGAAGCAAAATCGGGGTCCTTGTGGAGGCTGGAGAACATCCCGTACACACCCATATAGGCACTACTATATTCAACAATTTTGAGAAGACGTACGAAGATCAAATATGGCCTTTAAAGGAACTGGTTGAAGATAATTTGAACGATAGTCTTACCAATGAAGATTTGTTTAGCGTGGTCAATTTGGATAAAGAGGGCATTTCATTTGAGGATGTTCATGAATTCATCGTGTATAAGAATGGCGAATGGAGGGTAAACGAAACTAAGAAGGAGATATTTAATAAACTAACAGTAGATCTTGGATTAGATGCCGTTGTGGTGGCAAAAGAGCAAGAAGTGATAGCTTATCTGGAATGTACGGGGGTCCTTGTACGTCGTTTACAACAGAAGCATCTGGCCTGTTTTCAAGAAGCTTTTTAGGACTTAAAAGATATTGGTCGGTGGCAGCATTTGATACTGATATCTTTATATTACATACCCCTACTAATGCTGCAGAGTGTAAGGCATTTAGAAAACAAGAGAAACTGCGTTCTGTCACGATACATAAAGGATTTAAGCCTAAAAACCTGAATACGATTACTCCAGATGAATGGAGCCAGGTCAAAGTAGGTATAGATAAATATGTGGATCAGATGTCAGGAATCATACCCGGTTTTCTTAGACATGGTTGCACAACAACCTAGAAAGTTTAAATAGATACGATTCTCCATGTATCAAGACCCCCTAGTACGCACTGGGTTTTGAGAGAGAGTAGGAACGATGGTTTCAGGAACAGGAAGCCGGTTATCCAGTGATTGATAGTGCGCTAGAAGCATGGAGAGCCACAAGCACGCTATTCCACTACCAAGGGTTCACTCTAAACCAGGGCCGGTTTTATGTGTAAATCAACACTCAAAATTTCTACTGACCTTGAGGTTAAGCTTGGATACTTACCAATCAGTAATAGCGCTGACCACAATACAAAGTATTATCGGTGTGCCAAAGGTGACATATGAAACAGGAATACGGCGATTCGGAACGAGTGATCAAGCTTCTGAGGCAAATGGATTTAGAAGAAGCGGTAAGGTTCCTGAAGCGAATGGGTCCAGAAAAAACAATGGAGCTCTTAGGGGAAATGGATTCGGAATATATGGGCAAGCTCGCGGAGGCGGATGGGGGAGTGATGAAAAGGCTTGTGAAGGAAATAGGTCCAGAAGCAGCGGAGAAGTACTCGAAGCAACTGCGTGAGGCGACGAGGATAACAAATACATTGAATGACGAGCTAGATACGGCGACACGGGAACTGGAGCAACATCAAAAAAACATGCAGATGCAAGAACTGTATGAAGTGTTGCCCAAGCTTGTATTTTGGGTGGTAATCTTAGCAGGGGTTGTGCTGTTTTTATTTTTTAGTTTGCATTCAGGTACGCCCTAGCAATCACCCCAAACTATGCCTCCACCGACCCTATACCTTCACTGCTTTTGATATCGTGATCTTTCCCCTGAATTAGATCCATTCCTGGTGAGGGAAAAATTATCATATCATGCTGCTTGTTGTGCGAATACAGCCGGTGGTACGTAGCCAAGTGAGCTGTGTGGTCGTATATAGTTATAGTGGCGTCGCCAGTCATTGATGATGCATCGTGCATCAGGCAGATTGCGAAACCAATGTTGATTGAGACAGGTATCTCGAAAGCGGGCATTGAACGATTCCACGAACGCATTCTGAGTGGGTTTGCCCGGTTGAATAAAATGCAGTTTCACACCGCTTTGTTGTGACCAGAAGAACATCGCCTTGCTGGTCAGTTCGCTACCGTTGTCGCACACAATAGTTTTTGGTAAGGAACGAAGCGTTCCGATCTCTTCCAGAAACCCTGCCAATCGAAGACCGGATATTGAGGTATCTACAATCTGTCCAATACATTCCCGGCTGTAGTCATCGATGATGTTTAACACCCGAAAGCGCCGACTTGAAGCCAACTGGTCAGAGACAAAGTCGAGTGACCAACGTTGCCCCGGCCCATCCGGTATCATCATTGGTATCCTGGGACGTATCAGCTTCTTCCGTCGTCGTGTTCTCACCTGTAGATTCGCCTCACAATACAGTCGGTAGGTGCGCTTGCGATTGATAACCAGACCTTCCGCTGCCAATAGTCCATGCAGTATCAGGTAGCCATAACGCGGATACTGCGTGGCCAGCTCTTTCAGTCGTTGGCACAGGACTTTATCGTGCTTAGGTCTCGGTCGATACTGCATGACTGAGCGAGATAAGCCCACCAATCGACACGCCCGCCGCTGACTGGCAAGGTTGGCCGTCACCAGATGCTCAACACCCCGGCGACGGGCAGCGGGCGTTAAAATTTTTTTCCGACCAGTTCCTTTAATGCCGCATTATCCAGCATCGTATCCGCCAGTAGACGTTTGAGTTTAGTGTTCTCGCTCTCCAGTTCCTTCAGGCGTTTGGCCTCAGAGACTTCCATACCAGCGTACTTCGACTTCCAGCGGTAGACGCTCTGTTCACTTACATTGTGCTTACGTACCAGGTCTGGCATTTTGGCGCCGGCCTCATGCTCTTTCAGGATCGAAATGATCTGCTCGTCGGTAAATCGTTTGCCTTTCATCTTGGGACCTCCTAAGGTTCAAATTATAGGAAAATCCCTCACATAAAGTGGATCGGGTTACGGGGGAAAGATCAATCGATCGCCCATAATGTGGGATAGTCGTGCAGAAATATTAAAGGGTATTAAGAGAGGAAGGGTGGCACAAATACTGAAGCGAGCAAAAAGATTTGCTGTCGCTTTTATATTGAAATTTTATGTACCGCTTCTATTAATGGCTGTAATACCTACATTTATTTACCACGGAGCAAGAGCTGCAGCATACGCAGCCATGTTAATGATTGTGCTTGGCCTATTTACAATTGAAGCAGACGTAAAAAATTAATGTTACACGCTATTGGTGATCTCCGATTCACTGAATCGCTTGCGGACCATAATCCTCCAATGTGAAACCGACATGAGTGTTTCGCATCCAAACCTAGATCAAGTTCAGTAGGCAGGATATCTGCCTAATTAATTGGAATCATTGCATACCCTTTTTTCTGATAACCAATTTGCGACACAAAGGTATTTCCAACTGGCTTTATTCCTGAAATGATGGTGTCGTTGTCAATGTCCAATATGCGTGCAGCTATTGAACACGATTCCATTTTGACGCCTGGCAGTTTGCTTATCTTTTTTATCAACTCAAGTACTCCTTCATGGGCTTCTTCCTCATCGAGAGGTAAATCCAATGGATTTGTCGAAATTAACTTCATTGCTGGTCCATGAAATAAGAAAACCATGTCTGGTTTTACATTTTGCTTTTCAAGATCATCATATGTTTCTTCAATAACTTTTAATAAAAATAAAAGTTTGCTTGGACTTCCGACAGTTACGTCCCATATAACATTGCCTTCATTTATTCCTTTGAGTGCATCCGCGTCACTTGGCTTTTCGGCATAGACGCCGTTTGTACACAACATGAGTCCTAGGGTAACTGCTATACAACCAGCTCGTTTAATTTTCATACCCCCTCCTAATAAATCAATTTGAATGGCAATAATGTATTGGTCCTGGTGGTCTTCCCATAATTTGTATCAGACCGCGTGCGAAAGCTGACATGATGATTCCTTGGAATGGGGAGGAGCATTATGGCACGAAAGCGCTATTCGGCTGAACGGGTTGTGGCCGCGGTCAAGACACATGAGGGCGGTACATCGATAGGCGGTATGTGCCGCAAATTGGGGATATCGGAAGCGACACTTTATCGTTGGGAAAAGGACTATAGTGGGCTTGAGCCGGACCATGTAAGGGAGTTCAGGCAGCTAAGAAAGGAGAACGAGCGTCATTTTCAAATGGAGAAATTTGAATTTGTCGGTACTTTCGTCGGTATAGTTTAAAATTGAATAAATAAAATATTCTACATAATAATAACTTGTGCTTTAAGTTCGAGTCCGGCAACGTCAGAAAATCCTGTACCATATATAAAGTATAATACAAATAACAGTTTATAAATATTTCTTAGTTTTTTACATCCGACAAGATGTGTTAGCAGCTAGAAAATTTGACGATATTTTTAACGGTATCTCGGTCTAATTGTAAAAAAGTACCATCAAATAGCCCTGGTAAATATACAAATCAAAAAATTAAAACCTCGCTCCAGCGACTATCAAGATAGCGGATGGCGGCAGGGATATACGATAAGCCGTGTAACAGGGCGCTCGGGCATCCACTCCAAGCTTAGCCCGAATAAATCAGTACAGCCTTTTCACGACGCACTGGGATAGGCAGGCTGAGGTACCCCTTGGTTCAGATCTCAATCACTGCGTGGCAGGATGATTTTGTGTGTGCGCAAGGCAAACCTGCGCCAGGATTTAGATGTGCAGGCTTCTATGCCGTGTTGTACAGTATCCCTTGATTGACTAGGGCGTGTTAACACTAATGGGCACAGTTATGGTATCCTCCAAGGATGGAACTGACCCAAGCCCAATACGAACGCATCGCGCTACATCTCCCGGTGCAGCGCGGCAACGTCAGCCTTTCGAACCGCCAAGTACTCAACGCCATACTGTATGTCGCCGAACAGGGCTGCAAATGGCGAGGGTTACCTACACGGTTTGGCAACTGGCACACCATCTATACCCGAATGAACCGTTGGTCGAAGAACGGAGTGCTCGACCGAGTATTCGAGCATCTGCAGCGAGAACAGATCGTGCGCATCAAACTCGAGGCGATGTCGATGGACAGCACTATTGTGAAGGTGCATCCCGATGGGACGGGGGCGCTAAAAAAAACGGCCCCCAATCCATCGGCCGCTCTCGCGGCGGCTGGACCACCAAGATTCATATGGTTGCCGCAGATGCTCGAACCGCCATCACGTTCTCGCTCTCGCCGGGACAAGCCCACGATGCCCCGGAAGGGCGTAAGTTGCTGAATCGCCTTGGTCAGCAGCACGATACTCCCTCACTGATCATGGACCGCGCGTACGAAGGCAACGAGACTCGACAACTGGCCTTGGCGCTGGGGTATGAGCCAGTGGTACCGCCATTGCGAACGCGGGTCGAGCCTTGGGAATACGACCGTGAGATGTACAAGCGGCGCAATGAAATCGAGCGGTTATTCCGTCGATTGAAGGGGTTCCGTCGTGTCTTCTCGCGATTCGAGAAACTCGACGTGGTATTCCTCGGATTCATTGTCTTCGCGCTCATCGTCGATGCGTTACGTTAGTGTTAACACGCCCTAAACCAAACAGGGATCCAAATATGAATTACAGGGAAGGTATCACGCTTGCTAGTGCGTTGCTCATTACTAGTTTAATGCTTTCCGGTTGTGGCAATTTTAAATGTGCTAGTGAATGGAGAACTGTTGTCCATGAATGGGAAGCCATTGCCCATGAAACTGAGACCAAGGCTCTTAAAGATGAAGCCTTGACCCGCGCCTCTAGAACCAATCCTCGTGTATGTGAGGTCATTGCCAACGAATGGGAAGCCATTGCTCGCGGATGGGAAACTATTGCCCGTGCTGCTGAGACACGTATGTGAGGTCATTGCCAACGAATGGGAAGCCGTTGCTTCTAAAGCCAGTGTCCGTGCCAGTGAAGCCAGAACTAAAACCCGTGCACTTCGTAGCAATGAATGAGTATGCAGCTTGTTTGCCGGACTTGGCAATCAGGTCTGTAATTGTGCGCCCCTGAAATTCACTCGACCGGAATGCAACGGCTTCCTTTTATTTTCGGGACATATGTATTGGGATACATCAAGATATCGATCTGAATGACTGCTTGAAATCAGGAATGTACAGCAAGCCTTTATTCGTTATTTTGGTATGGAGTATTTTATAAAAACAATATTTTGAGACAATAATCTGTATACGTACAGTTTTTGTTAAGGTTATTTCTGTGCAAGGTAAAAAACTGCAAAAAGAACCTGATTCTCTGCTTCGGTTCATGCTGGTGGTCGTTATAAGTCTAGTTGTGGCATTTGGTGCGGCAGGGTTTGCTTTTTTGCATCACAATGAAAATGCAGACCCTACAATAGATTTCAGCCTGATTAACCATGCAAATATAGAGACAACTGGGCAGGATATCCTGGGTAACTGGGCATTGGTTTATTTTGGTTTTACAAGCTGCGCCCATGTTTGCCCGTTGCAAATGAACGTAATGTCAAAAGCTTTGCTGGAACTGGATAAAACCGGAGACTCAGCTTTTCTGACTCCAATATTTATAACAGTAGACCCCGAGCGCGACACGCCCGAAGTATTGAGGGAGTATGTTGCCCGCTTTGATGATCGTATCGTTGGACTAACCGGGTCGCTGCACGAAATAAAAAGTGCCTTAAGTACATTTAATGCATTTTCTGCAATAGCCATAGATGACGACGATAATTTGAATTATGAGGTCATTCATCCTGACCTTTTCTATTTAGTGGGCCCTGATGGTACACTCAGACAACATTATTCAAGTGACCAGAGCTACTTGCAGTTAGCGATGAATATCCGCAGCGAAATGCGCCCAAAGCACGAAAAGAGATCGTGATGAATAATGAATCAAACACCCCGCCGTCCGGTCTTGAGCCGGAAACGGTCAAGCTAATATATTCGTACTTTACGTGGTCTGCAGTTTGGCTGATGGTGGGTACCGTTTACGGATTACTTGCTGCATTTAAACTGTACTGGCCTGATTTTTTAGCATACAGCGGCCTTTCTTTTGGCCGTATACGGCCGATTCATACAAATGTAGTGATGTTTGCCTGGTCATCCATGTCACTAGTAGGTCTTGCACTGTTTATTGTGTCACGAACCTCGAAAGTGAAATTATGCAGTTTTCGATTACCCTATATCGCCTTGCATCTTTGGAACGTTGCCATTGCTTCAGGCGTCATTACGTTATCCGTTGGGATCACCCGGGGTCCCCAGGAATATCGGGAGCTCATCTGGCCTATAGCCGTGCTGTACGCGGTCGGGCTGTTGCTGAATGCATACACCTGTTATCAAACGGTGGCAACCCGCAAACCGAAAGAAATTTATGTTTCTAATTGGTACATATTGGGTGCATTTTGCTGGCTGACAATCCTCTACACGGTAGGGTACTTGCCATTTTATCAAGGAGGGATAGGCAATATAGTCACACAAGGGTATTACATGCATAACGGTGTGGGCATGTGGTTTACACCCCTGGTTCTGGGGATTACGTACTATGCGCTTCCACGTATGCTGGGCAAGCCTATTTATTCTTATTCCCTTGGTGTATTGGGATTCTGGACGAGCCTTTCTTTCTACACGCTGATCGGTGCACACCACTTTATATTCAGCCCTGTCGCCTGGTGGATACAAACGACCGCAATTCTGTTCAGTGTTGGTATGATGGTGCCTGTGTGGTCGGGTTTCGGAAATTTTTTCATGACCGCAAAAGGGTCGTGGCATCTTGTCCGTAAAAGCTACGCAACCATCTTTCTGCTGGTGGGAATCTGGGGTTATGCGCTGTCTTCAACTCAAGGAACCATAGAGTCTTTCCGGTCAGCAAATATTTACTGGCATTTTACCAACTTTACAGTCGGACACTCTCATCTTGCTATGTATGGCTTTGTCGCATTCGGTATCTGGGGGGCGATATATGGATTGCTCCCACGCATAACGGGACGTTCACCTAGCGAGGGTATGATGGGTCTGCATTTCTGGCTGGCATTTGTGGGCGGCAGCATGTATGTCATTGCAATTTCAATTGCAGGCATACTGCAAGGCATTTCATGGGTAGCCGGCGAGTCGTTCATGGCCTCGGTACATGCGGTTGCACCGATGTGGTTATGGCGGTCTGTAGGAGGTTTGATGATGGTCGCAAGCCATATCGTATTCGTCATTAATCTGTGGGAAATGCGGCCACAGCGGCGAGAGATCACGGTTTTAAAAGAAGCTCACACATGAGTTTGCACACAGATCATCGGGTACTGGTAGCCGTATCGGCTTTGGGGTTTTTTGTGCTTACCTTAATTATCGCAGTTTTTCCTGCTTTTGAGGCACAGAAAACTTTACCATTGGCAAATATCGAAAAGCGAACAACACAAGAGCAGCGTGGACGGGAACTGTATATAAAAGAAGGGTGTGCGTTTTGTCATACGCAACTGGTGCGGGATTTGCCCGTTGATGCGCCGTATGGAAGAGGCTCAGTTGCGGGCGACTATGCGATGGAGGATCCGCCACTGCTTGGAACGCAGCGCACCGGGCCTGATCTGTCCAATGTAGGTGTGCGCCAGCCAAGCGAGGTATGGAATCTGATCCACCTCTACAACCCCAGAGCCGTTGTAGCCGGTTCGGTGATGCCAGGTTACCCGTGGTATTTCATAGAAAAAAAACAAGCAGGCAAAGGAGATGTTGTAGTTCCCGTACCTGAAGGCTTGAAACCTGAAGGAATGCAAATCGTAGCTACAAAAGATGTGCTGGCCCTTGTGGCTTATCTGCAATCACTTAAACAGGTAAATCGTTAACGATGATAGATAAAGCCACTTACTATTTCGAATTATTTCTGAGTCTTTGTGGAAACATAGGTACCTCGGAAATCTCAATTCCGGCACTGCTTGTTGTTCTGATTGCTGCAGCAGTGGTTGTCTATGCATTTTATCGTGCAATATTTTGCATGATTTGGCCGGGTGAAACATCGGAAGCCCATATTAAGCGCACGATTTTAGATGACTGATATCCTGGAAAAATGAAAATAGAAGTTTATCTTGATAAGAACACAAAACCATATAAGGTTTTGGACCCGCCGGAAAAATTCAAGCTTGATTCAAGAGAATTGTCTGACGGTCGTCATACGCTCCGGTTCTGCGTAGTGGAAGATAGTGCCGTTACGAGCGAACGGGAAGTTCATTTTGTTGTCAGTAATGGGCCCAGTATATCTTTGCATGGAATGCGTAATGGCGATGTAATTTCAGGTGATGTATCGGTATTGGCTAATGCATACAGCAGCCGCGTCGGTGATGAGTTTGAGCCCATCAGGATTGAGAATCCTGTACCTATACCCACTTGGGCATGGGTCCTTTGCCTGATCATTTTTTCATGGGCAGTGGGCTATCTTACACTGGCTTACGGGGAGCGGGATATATTGGCGGTTGTTTCCGATTCTATCGAGCAAAACGCAGAGAAAATAATGGCCGATAACGATTGGGTACAACTTGGCGAACAGGTGTATGGAAATTATTGTGCATCTTGCCACCAGAGTAACGGAGAAGGGTTGCCGGGAGTTTTCCCCCCTCTCAAGGGCAGCCAGCCCGTACTTGCAGAAGATGCAAGTGAACATATCGAAATTGTATTAGACGGATTAAAAGATAAAGTAATTAAAGGTACAAGTTACCTGTCACCAATGCCCGGGTTTAGCGGGCAGCTAAACGATGAAGAGGTGGCAGCTGTAGTGAATCATGAACGTACACAATGGGGAAATTCCGCCAAACTTGTGTCAAGCCGCGATGTTGTCTCAAAACGCTAGTCAAATATAATAATGTATCTGCATATTTTGAGTTGCTTGGAAAGTGTTTAAAAAATGCCAGTTTAAAAAAGGAAGGTGAAAGGCAATGGACTATTACTTCAGTACAACTATGGAAAATTCATTCGAAGATGCCATTGACAAGGTCATTGATGAGTTGAAAAAGGAAGGGTTTGGCGTCTTAACAGACATTGATGTAAAGGCTACATTGAAAAAAAAGCTTGATGTGGATTATCAGAATTACCGAATCTTAGGTGCATGCAATCCTCCTTTTGCATACAAGGCACTGCAGGCTGAAGATAAGATAGGAATAATGCTGCCCTGCAATGTAGTCGTTCAGGAAATTGAGGGTGGGAAAGTGGAAGTTTCTGCAGTAGACCCGATTGCTTCCATGCAGGCGATTCATAATCCGGAATTAGGCGATATAGCAAACCAGGTACAGGCAAAATTGAAGAAGGTTATAAGCAGTTTGTAAACGTCATTCAGCAGGGGGTGTCAGCTCGAATCGATACCCTTTGCATCCCCGGAAATACCCTGAAGCGTCTAGGGAATCTGCAATACCATGCTCTTGAAGGACTTTTAGAGGCAGAGTACTATACTGGAAACAATGATATATCGTTCATATCTATATTATAATTTAGGAATGTGTAGTATTCATTTGATTTTATTAAATATTACTTTTAATTTCAGAATGCAGCCATGTCAAACAATTTTGCTTCATTTCCAGTGTATCTCTTTTTGGGAATATGGTATCTTTGTAGCTGGTGGTGCAATCTCTGAAGCACTGAGAAGCAAACGAGAAAATCCAGAAGGAGCAATAACAACATAAACCTTTCTGTAATGACCACCAGCCAGCGTATGAAACATTTAGCAAACCCTTTCTCCTCTAGTTGGGTTATAAATTAAAACAAAAAGCTAAAGTGGATGCGCAAAGAAAGGCAACCATCGACCCGTCCATCGTGGCGGGTTTTGTTTTTTATAGGTACACTACAATTATCGTTGTACCGTGAGTCTGGGTGACATTCACTCATCACGAAGAGAATTTTTACGCGCAGCAAAAGGGCTTTTATGGAAAATCAAGATCTCAGGCGTGCCGGACTCAAGGTCACATTTTCAAGAATGAAGATTCTGGAACTCCTTGAGAATTCAGATAAAAGACACCTGAGCGCTGAAGATATCTACAAGGCTTTGCTGGATGTAGGGGAAGAGATCGGCTTGGCAACGATTTACAGGGTGCTCACGCAGTTTGAGGGAGCAGGCCTGGTTATTCGCCACCATTTTGAAACCGGGCAGGCTGTGTTTGAGCTGGAACGAGGCAGTCACCACGACCATCTCATTTGCGTGAAATGCGGAAAAATCGTGGAGTTTGTGGATGATGCCATTGAAGCCAAACAGGAAGAAATTGCAGAGAAAAAAGGTTTTCAGATTTCGGATCATTCCCTGATTATTTATGGGATATGCAATAACAAAAACTGCCAGCAATAAGCCGGCCTGAATAATTTATTCCTTAAGCCCGGACCTATCCCAGAGAATTGCCTCGAACACATATCCGCTGATGTCGAATCCTGCTTTTCCCCCCGGTCCGTGTGGTGCAGGCAAACTGGGCTGTCTGCCCGAGATGCGCCAGAACCCTATGGAATTCCTGGAAAAAGTGGCCCGGGATTACGGTGGGATCGCACGCATCAATATGGGCGCGTATTACTCTTATCTGGTTTCCGAACCCGCGTTGATCAAGGAAGTGCTTGTCGATAATCATGACAAGTACAAGAAAAATACCCGTTATAAACAGGTCCGGATGGTGATCGGGGAAGGCATGCTGCTAAGCGAGGGAGAGGTGTGGAAACGACAACGTACCCTGGCACAACCCAAATTCACTGCCAAGGCCCTGGACGCGCAACTCAGCTGGATTTCAAAGCTTGCAGCCGAATTCCTGGACACCTGGCAACGGAATGCTGAAACCGGAGGCACGGTTGAGCTTGAATACCAGTTCAATTTGCTGACCCAGCTGCTTGCCGGTGTCTGGGTAATGGGTTCGGGTTTTCAGCAACGCGCAGATACGGTGGCAGGCATATACAATCAGATCCGGGTGAACTGGCCTGAGATGACCGACTTGAAAGGCAGCCTGCTGAACATGAAAAACCTGAGAAAAGCAATTAATTTCAGACGCGCTTTACTACGCCTGAATCGATGTGTCTATGAGCTGCTGGATGAATATCCCGGGATCATGCATGAGGATATTGGCTTTTTAAAACACCTTCTTGCAGACGGGGATCCAGAAAAACTGATCAGGCAAAACAGGCGCAGCCTCAGGGACCAGATGCTGACGCTTTTTGTGACTGCATTTGAAACAACGGCGACCTCATTATGCTGGACAATGTATGTAATTGACAAATACCCTGAGGTCAAGCAGCGTATCCATGAAGAAGTGAAAGCGGTTCTGGGTAAACAGGATCCGACCCCCGAGTTGCTCAATAAGCTGGAGTACACGGAAAAAGTGATCAAGGAATCGCTGCGGTTATATTCATCGGTGCATTCTTTCTCCCGGGTCGCACTTAAAGACCATCTTATTGGAGGTTATCAGGTTCCCAGGGATACGACCGTCATCATATCCTCATACGTCACCCATCGCCTCGCGCAGTACTGGGAAGAACCGGACCGGTTTGATCCGGGCCGGTTCGATAAAGAGCGCTCGGTAGGCAGGTCCCGCTTTGCATACATTCCTTTTGCAGCCGGACACAGGAATTGTATAGGCTCTTATATGGCGGTTATGCAGAGCAAGCTTGTGGTTGCATTGATTGCGCAACGATATGACCTGTCTCTTGCGCCCGGGCATATCGTAGAACCACAGGCTGCAACGACCATGCGGCCCAGATACGGGATGAAAATGAATGTAAATTGTCTGGCGGTCTGAGGCGTCTGCAATGTGCATTATGCCTGGGAATTCCAGGCATCCGGGTCCCTGACTGGGTTAGTTGTATTTTCAGTGGACTCCTTGATCACTTTCCTCGAATTAACTGCGAATCCCTATACCCTTGTTCAAAAGATAAAGGGATGCCGAAAACAGCACGATTAAAAGCCCAATCATCACAGACAATGCAATGGTCACATCTACATCTGAAACACCCAGTATTCCCATTCTGAAGCTGTTGATCATGTAGAGAATCGGATTGGCCTGGGACACCTTCTGCCAGAAATCGGGTAGCATGCTGGTGCTGAAGAAAATTCCACCAAGATAGGTGAGGGGAGTCAGCACAAAAGTCGGGACAATGGAAGTGTCATCAAAGCTTTTGGCAAAAATACCGTTGATCAAGCCTGCGGTTGAAAACAATGCTGCAGTTAATACGGAGGTCACAACTACCAGGGCGATACTCTGAATTTGAAGCCGTGCAAAAAACAATGCAGTCAGGGTAACCACGACGCCTACGATAAGGCCTCGCGCCATGCCACCCAGCATAAAACCAAAAATAATAATGTAGTTCGGCATGGGGGATACCAGCATTTCTTCGATATGCCGTTGAAATTTCGAGCTGTAAAAAGAAGAAACAGAGTTTGCGTAGGAATTGGAGATGATGCCCATCATGATCAATCCTGGGGCAATAAATTCAATATAGGAATACCCGTCCACACTGCCTATTCTTGATCCGATAAACTTCCCCATAATCAGGAAGTACAAGGCTACCGTAATGGCGGATGGTAAAATGGTTTGCATCCAGATTCTTGCAAAACGGCGTATTTCCTTTGCAAGAATAGTATGTAGCGCGACCAGCTGATGTGACAGTTTCACAGGGGATTATTCCGAGGTCTGCCCGGTCAAGGCAAGAAACAGCTCTTCCAGACGATTCGCCTTGTTACGCACGCTTGATACTGTGACAGCCTGCTGGTTCAGGATATTAAACAGTCTGTGAAGTGTCTTGTCGTATGACAATGCAACTTCCAGTGTCCTGTTATCGATTATTTTATAGCTGTAATCCTCAAGGTCCAGGGACTGGGTAATCGGGTGTTGCAGGTAGAGGATAAAGCTTTCTTCCTTCAGCTTTTCAAGCAACTTGCGCATGGAAGTGTTCACGATAATTTTACCGCAGTCTATAATTCCGATGTTCCGGCACAGGCTTTCCGCTTCCTCAAGGTAATGAGTAGTCAATATGATGGTTCTTCCATCATCATTGATTTTCCGCATCAAACTCCATATTGATCTGCGAATCTCAATGTCAACTCCCGCTGTAGGTTCATCCAGTATAAGCAGTTCAGGGCCATGTACGAGTGCACGCGCAATTAGCAGCCTGCGGTTCATTCCGCCGGAAAGTTCTCTGGGGGTATGCTTGCGCTTTCCCCACAGACTCAGTTTGTCCAGGCATTCTTCAGCGGCATGCAGGGCTGCGCGTCTGTTCATGCCAAAATAACCGGCCTGGTTTTTGAGAATGTCTATAATGGGTTCAAATTTATTGCAGTTGAATTCCTGGGGCACGACGCCGATCTTGCTTTTTGCCTCAGAAAAGTGAGAGTCGATATCGTATCCCATTACATGGACCTTGCCTGCAGATTTATTGACAAGCGATGTTATGATGCCTATCAGTGTAGACTTGCCTGCGCCATTGGGCCCAAGCAAAGCAAAGAAATCACCTGTTTTTACTTTAAGGTCTACACTGTCCAGAGCGACGACACCATTGCGATACGTTTTGCTAAGGCAGTCTATTGACAAGGCATATTCAATCATGTTTTACCGTGTACAAATTTTTTTAATGTTACTTGAATCCGGTGCTATGAGGAATTAGACCGTGAGCACAGATACGATGAACTGTTTTTATACAGGGGAAAACCCGGACAGCATCCCTGTCAGTATCGTATTTCGCACTGACTATGAAAAATGGAAGAACAGTCAGGCTGAATCTTTACGAAACTGGTTGCAGACAGCCTGCTTCAAGGCCGAACCGAACTATCCCCTATGTATTCCGGGTACACATGGCAACCTCGACAGTGTACTGGTGCAATTGCCGAGCGGGAAAATGCAATCTGGACGCTTGGTAACTGTCCGCATTCTTTACCTGATGGCTATTACCATATTGCAGATACCACAGACCCCTTGAATACAGACCCGTATCTGCTTGGATGGGGAATGGGTGCCTACAACTATACAAAGTACAAGAAAGATGAGCGTAAGGCCTGCAAACTGTCCATGGATTGTGCACAGGACAGGTTGCAGATTGAGGCCCTGCTTGATGCAGTGACTTCAGTACGCGATCTCGTCAATACTCCTGCATCGGACATGATGCCACAACATTTATACAAATATATTAAATCTATTACAAAAGGTTTTGGCGTTGAATTGACTGACTGTGCAGGTGAGAAGCTCCTGGAAGAAAATTATCCGACTATTCATGCAGTAGGTCGGGCAAGCATTCATCCGCCTCGATTCATCGAATGGAACTGGGGCGACAAAAAATACCCCAAAGTCGTGTTGATAGGGAAGGGCGTATCGTTCGATAGCGGCGGTCTGGATATCAAGAGCGCGCAAGGGATGCGTCTGATGAAAAAAGACATGGGCGGAGCTGCGCATGCAACCGGTATCGCCAGAGCAGTGATGAAGCTGGATCTTCCGGTGCACCTGCAAGTGCTGATACCGGCAGTAGAAAATGCAATTTCCGGCAATGCCTATCGCCCTGGTGACATCCTGACATCAAGAAGTGGCAAGACAATCGAAGTCGAGGATACTGATGCAGAAGGGCGCCTGATATTATGTGATGCTGTTTCCAAGGCAGTGGAAGGCAGCCCGGACATAATTATGGATTTCGCAACATTGACCGGTGCAGCAAGGGTAGCCTTGGGAACTGAAGTGCCGGTATTTTTTACGAATAATGCGGCTATCGCCGAAGATTTGACAATTGCGGCGAGCAGCGTGGATGACCCAGTCTGGCAATTACCGTTGCACAAGCCATATCGTTACCTGTTGAACAGTGATATCGCTGATATTTCAAACTGCTCAAGCAGTGGATTTGGCGGCGCCATAACGGCTGCCCTGTTTCTGAACGAATTTGTCCCGGAAACTGTTCGCTGGCTACATTTTGACGTAATGGCCTGGAATACACGCGACAGGGCAGGGCGTCCCAAAGGTGGTGAGGCAATGGGGCTTCGCGCAGTGGTAAGGTTTCTGCAACAGCAGTACTCATAATCATGCTTTTATGAAACTTTCATGAGTAACCCCGTCAATTATGTACACCGTTTATGTGTTGCGCCCATGTTGCATTGCACGGACCGCCACTATCGCTATCTGGCGCGTTTGTTAACGAAACACAGCGTGTTATACACAGAAATGGTTGCCACTGGTGCACTGATCCATGGTGATTGTCAGCGGCTGCTGAAAATAGACCCATGCGAGCATCCTGTTGCCCTGCAGTTAGGCGGAAGCAGTATATCCGGCATGGAAAAGTGCGCCGAGTACGCCGCTGAATACGGCTATGATGAAATCAATATCAATGTAGGGTGCCCAAGCAGCCGGGTACAGGCTGGTAAATTCGGGGCATGCCTGATGCTGGAACCCCAGGTTGTTGCAGACTGTATTCAAGCCATAAAAACGGCAACACACCTTGAAGCTACGGTAAAGACCAGGATAGGGGTAGATAACCGCGACAGCTATCAGGGTCTACATCATTTTGTAGAAACGGTTGCCTCAGCTGGGTGTGTTACTTTTATTGTGCATGCCCGCAAAGCTTTTTTGTCTGGTTTAAGCCCGAAAGAGAACAGAACAGTGCCACCCTTGCGCTATGAGTATGTATACCGGTTGAAGCAGGATTTTCCGGACCTTAGATTTATTCTGAACGGTGGATTGAATAACAAAACGGCAATACTGGGTCACCTGGAGCAGGTAGATGGCGTCATGATCGGAAGGGAAGCGTACGAAAATCCATATTTTCTGGCCGATATCGATACCCTGCTGTTTAACACTCAGGCTCTTTCGCGACACGAGGTGCTAAAAAAATATAAACACTATATGCAACAGCAACTGGATGACGGTGTGCCTTTGAGAACATTGGTGCGCCACATATCCGGTTTGTTCAACGGCCTATCAGGCGCAAAGGCGTGGCGTAGAGGTTTAAATGAATATGCAGGCAAAAAAACCGCAGGACTGGAGGCTGTAGGCAGGGCAGAAAGGCTGGTGACGGATAGCCATGAGGCAAGGCTGGCCAGCTAGTGCAAGGTTTCGGGCAATCGAAGAAAATAAATACTTGTAACAGCCAGGCTCCAGTCGGCCTGGCAAAGCCCCGGTCCTGCGTGACCCGGTTTCTTTCAGGTTTCCCGATGCCATCACCTGATGGAATCTGGTACCCTCTCACAATGGTGTGCAAAACGGCAAATTTTGCCAGAGCAACCGGCCATGGTAGAGCCGGTTTGGTCGATTCGCATGCCTAGGCTTGGGCGCGCGAATGGTTGAAACCAGAACGAATATCGTTAAATTTGACCGCGTTCAGAAGAGCTATGATGGCCAGACGCTGGTCATTAAAAATCTCAATCTGAACATCGAAACAGGTGAATTTCTGACTATGCTGGGTCCGTCCGGATCTGGCAAGACTACTTGCCTGATGATGCTTGCCGGATTTGAGTCGGCAACACACGGCGAGATTTACCTGAACAACCAGCCGATCAACCGGGTTGCGCCGCATCGGCGCGGCATCGGTATGGTGTTTCAGAACTATGCATTGTTTCCGCACATGACAGTGGCCGAGAACCTGGCGTTCCCCCTGCAAGTCCGCAAGTTTTCACAGGCAGATACCGAAGCCAAAATCAAGCGAGCGCTCGATATGGTGCGATTGTCGGACTTTGGCAATCGGCGTCCGGCGCAACTCTCGGGAGGCCAGCGCCAGCGCGTTGCAGTGGCGCGGGCTCTGGTGTTCGAACCTGTTCTGGTGCTGATGGATGAACCACTCGGTGCACTGGATAAAAACCTGCGTGAAGAAATGCAGTACGAGATCAAGCGCATTCACGAAAGTCTTGATGTGACCGTGGTCTATGTGACTCATGATCAATCCGAAGCCTTGACCATGTCCAATCGGATCGCGGTTTTCAATGACGGCGTGATCCAGCAACTGGCAACGCCCGATGTGCTGTATGAGCAGCCTGAAAACGCCTTTGTGGCTCGATTCATAGGTGAAAGTAATTGTCTGCATGGCAAAGTTACGTCCATAGACGGGGCATATTGCCAGGTTGCACTTGGCGACGGCGAAACCATTCGCGCACTGAAAGTCAAGGTGGATGGTGAAGGGGCACCTACGACCCTGTCACTTCGCCCCGAACGGGTTGCCATTGCACCCGTAGACAGAGCAACAGAAAATCTTATCAACGGACGTGTCGAAGAGCTGATCTACTTGGGTGATCATATTCGTGTCCGGCTGACAGTCGCAGGAAACGATGAGTTCATTGTCAAGGTGTCGAACACTTATTCCCGTGTCTCCCTTGATGAGGGTATACAGATTCAACTTGGCTGGACAGCGGATGATTGCCGAGCGCTAGATGCGCCAAAGGCTGTACCTGCGTCCCAGTTTCGTTCCGGTTCATAGTCGGCCAATATAGGTTTTGTAGGCAAATTTGCAATCATGCTTTTCGCCTGCTGCTCCGACAAAACTGGTGGCGGCAACGAATGTCTCGATTGGGCGTGTGGCCATGGGCTTGCTTGTCTCAATAATTTTCATTGTGGCTGCCATACTGCTATCTGTGCGGAAAACTGGTATAGAACAGTGAGGCCTTCAGAAGCCCCCAGCGTTCCAGGAGCAGTACGGTGAGTAGGCACCCAATATGTCTTTGTATTCGAGATAAGGGCGGGTGATTTCAAAACCAAGCGACAAGCGGCCGACCACAACTACATCGCACAGGGGCCTTTCAAAAAGCCCAGATAATCATAAAAAACCAGTCAGAGTTTCGCGGCAATTACAGCACGGGACTCCCTAAGTACTTCCGTTGCATTCTCCTGAAAGACCGGCACTACGATTATGGAAACGATAATGGTAATTCCGGAACCTGCAAATACCAAGGTAGTGATATCCAGACCGATATTTCAACGTTATCCTGTCTGAAGGCATACATGTCAACGCTGTTTATCTATGTATGTCTCTTGTCCATTCGTTGTTATTTGAATAAGCTGAAGTAATAACGTGCATTTATGTTGAATCTCTTTTTCCACCTGTCATTTCCGTTGGCACCGAAGCCGCCGATACCGTCATAGAGGTTATTGTAGTTGTCGCCCTTATTACCGACGTAAAAATTGCCGTCAGAGATCCCAAGATCGGTATAGATATACAGATTGCCCCAGTCCCACAGGGCGCCTAAAGTCCATAGGTGACTGTCATTGAAGTCACTTCTGTCTTTCAGGATGGCACTCCACTCAAGGTAGGGCATAACGCTTTTAAGCCAGGGGATGTTGGAGGTGTCGATGCCGTTGTATCGAAGGGATACGGCCGGTATCCACCCCTCGGACGCCACGGGCCAGGCAAAGTCAAATGCCCCCATGGGAATCAGGTCGCCGGTTCCCCATGGGGTATCCTCAGTGATGTCGTACTCGTAGTAGGAGATTTGTGAAAAAAGCGTGAAATCCCCAAGCGAATTCTCGGCGTGGGCGGAGACCGCGAAATGGTCTGCGCCACTATCGTCCACATTTTTCCCCTTCAGCCATCCGTATTGAAAGGATGCTCCCAGGTTCCCGAAGTTTTCCGTCGCATAGAGTATCCGCAGGTTCAATTGACCGTCTTCCTCAAAACCATTTTCACCGGCACCGTACGTTATGTTACCCATTGAGTCGACCTGTTCGTCCCACGTGACCGGGTCATAGCTGTAGCGTGAGCTGTCACGACTGGCTCCGTCCCACTCCCCCTCGTCCTGGAGATAGTAGGCAAGATCAACGGTCAAATCTCCATAGGACTTTGTCCATCGGACCCCCAAGTCCATGTCGTCGGAGAGTCCAACGTAATAATGCTGGTCAAAGAACCAGCTGGTGGACACCCCGTACGGTCCCGGACCAAAGGGAACGCGAACGATTCCCGCCTTGAGCGTACCGTAATGCTCCGACTCATATCCGAGCCACGCCGTGTGCATCATGCTATACGTGTCATACCATCGATACTCGATTCTGCCGATGAAGTTGCCGGAGTCGATATCAGCGTTCAGGCGGAAGATATCAAGGTCAACGTCTCCTACGTCTTCGCCCCGGCGGTGACTACCGGAATAATCGCCATATGCGTAGTGTATGCCTAACGCACCGCCGATTCTGACCGGACGTTCTTTCGGCTTTGCCGGCTCCTCAAGAGCGACCGGTTGTATGGCATCCTCTTTTTGGGACTCCACCTCGGTAAGCTTTTCCCGGGTTTCTGCCAACTCCTTCTCCAGATGCTCGATACGCTCCCTCAGGGCTTTATTCTCATCAGCTGTTGCCTCATCAGCCGCCACTAACGGGGAAACAAGCAGCACAATAATGACGCCCAAAACCAGTTTGTATGCGTAACTTTTCATCTAGCCTACCCTCTTAGTCTAATGAACCAGTCTAAGCATGGGCAGATCGATCCCGCCCGGATATCAACCTGAATGCTACTGCGTACCCAGTCCAGTTTCCAATATAATATGGTATTTTGCGCTGCAGGGGTTCTTTTCCGAGAATATTGAGAAATTTCCACCCCTTTTGAGGGCCGTCCCAAGCTGTGAAATCGCGGTTGTTTTGCGCTACACTCTTCATTACAAGGTTGTTCCTCCGCATACCGCAAGTGCTTGCCTTCAAAACATCTTAATACTATGAGATGCAGCTTTACGCGACCCTTCGTGAAAAATCGAGGCCAAGTGCGCATGGTGCTTATTGTATGCCGGTTGAAGTGTCCATTGGTAACAAAACTTAAAGAGGGGAGGTATCTCATGAAACAGCTACTGCGTTTTACAGTGATTGCAGCAGGTGTAGCGTTGTCAGCCGGGAATGTCTATGCGACTGATCTGACTATCGTGTCCTGGGGCGGTGCCTATACCGCAAGCCAGCAAAAGGCCTACCATGATCCCTATATGGCAGCAAATCCGGATGTTCATATCATCAATGATGACTCGGGAGCAGAAGGATTGGCAAAAATCAGGGCGCAGGTCGAATCAGGCAACGTTACTTGGGACATTGTCGACTTTGTTGCCGCCGATGCGATCATCGCGTGTGATGAGGGCCTGACCGAGGAAATCGATCCTGACACCTGGTTGGCTCCAGCTCCTGACGGCACACCTGCATCCGAAGATTTCTTTGCTGGCACACTGACGCCTGGCGGGACAAACTGTTTTATTCCGCAAGTTGTCTATTCCACAACTTTCGGGTACCGCACCGATGCTTTCAAGGGCAGACAACCGTCTACGATTGCGGATGTGTTTGATCTGGAGGCTTTCCCCGGCAAACGGGCACTGGAAAAAAGACCGATCGCTAACCTGGAATGGGCACTGATCGCTGATGGCGTTCCGGGCGAGGGTGTTTACAAGGTATTGAGTACACCTGAAGGCGTAGATCGTGCATTCGCCAAGCTCGACACTATCAAGGATCACGTCATCTGGTGGTCAAAGGGAGCACAGCCGCCACAGCTTTTAGCGGACGGTGAAGTAGTGATTGCCTCGGCCTTCAATGGTCGGTTGTTTTCAGCAATTGTAGAGAAGAATCAGCCGATAGCCATGCTATGGGACTGGCAGGCGTTCGACCTGGGCGGTTGGGTAGTACCGAGAGGTGTCAAGGATCTCGATGCCGTGAAGGCTTATCTGCGATTTGCTACCGACACCCAGCGGCTGGCGGATCAGGCGAAGTTCATTTCCTATGGTCCGGCACGCTATTCCTCAGGCCCTTTGGTCAGCAAGCACGCTGAACTCGGTATTGACATGAAGCCACACATGCCGACCGACGAGAAAAATGCCAAGACTGTCCTGATCTTCGACTACGTCTGGTGGGCAGACTATCGGGCTGAACTCGATGAGCGCTTCAATGCATGGCTTGCAAAATAGCAAATCAATAGTCAGGCAGGGTATGTTCACGCACTCTGCCTGGCGACCCTTTCGGTTCTACCTGGAGCAGTCCCAGGCCAACCCGTATGGCTCAGGCAATCGATGAAGTGATGCGAACGGCCGACGGTGTGCCGTTGAGACTCAGCCTTCAGCGGGCACAGTTGCGTGGCCGCTTGCATGCGCTGATGCTGGTTGTGCCATTACTGGCTTTTCTCATCGTGACATTTGTCTTACCGATTTTTGACATGCTGTTTCGTAGTGTCGATAACCAGGTCGTCGTATTCGTCCTGCCACGTACCGCTGCTGCCATCCAGGGCTGGGATACAGCCAGCACCAACTTGCCTGACGAAGCGGTATTCGAAGCTCTGGTGCTCGATATACAGGAGGCGTCCAAGAAAAAAGTCCTGGGTCGGGCCGGTCGGCGCTTGAACTACGAAAAGCCCGGTATGTCCAGTCTGTTCAGGAAATCGGGCCGGCATGTCAACCGTATAACTGAAGCGCCGTTTAAAGACCAGGTACTCATGATCGACAAACGCTGGCACGACATCAACATCTGGCGACTGATTCATCGGGAGTCGGGTATCCTGACTGGCAGTTATTTCCTGGCCTCGGTTGATCTGAGCTTGAATGATCAGGGCAAAATTGCCCGGCAGCCCGAACAACGCCGAATCTATTTGACCCTGTTTTACCGTACTTTGTGGATGAGCGCGTTGATTACGGTGCTGTGTCTGGCGCTGGGCTACCCGGTCGCATACCTCCTGTCTACCTTGCCGCTGCGTATCAGCAATCTGCTGATGATCCTCGTGCTGCTGCCGTTTTGGACCTCATTGCTGGTGCGAACGACGTCCTGGGTTGCCCTGCTGCAAACGCAGGGGGTGTTGAATGACCTGCTGGTGCTGATCGGCATTATTCCCGAGCAGGCCCGGTTGCAGATGATCCACAATAAACTTGGCACATTCATAGCCATGACCCACATTCTGCTGCCGTTCATGATTCTGCCGCTTTACTCGGTGATGAAGACGATCCCATCCTCCTACATGCAAGCCGCTCGCTCGCTGGGAGCAACGCCGTTCATCGCGTTTGTTCGGGTCTACCTGCCTAATACGGTACCTGGCGTCGGCGCCGGTTGTATCCTGGTTTTCATCCTGTCGATTGGTTACTACATTACCCCGGCACTTGTGGGCGGGCGGACCGGTACACTTATTTCGAACTTCATTGCGGTCCACATCAGCGAAACCCTGAACTGGGGCTTGGCGGCTGCCTTGGGTGTCATACTGCTCGCCCTGGTCCTGATGCTTTATCTGCTCTACGACAAGATAGCGGGTATCGACAACATGAAGCTGGGTTGAGCCAACCCCTATGGCCTTGCCAATATACGCATCGCTGGCTGAAAAGGCCTGGTATTACACCTACCGGGCGATCTGTGCTGCGATCTTTATATTTTTGGTCGGCCCGATCTTTGTGATTGTCCCACTGAGCTTCAATGAGCTGCCGTATTTCACTTTTACCCCGGAAATGTTGTCACTGGACCCTGCAGGTTACAGCACCCAGTGGTACCGGGAGTTCTTCACTGAAGACTCTTGGCAAAAAGCCGTACAAAACAGCTTTGTGATCGCCATCTTTGCAACGTTGATTTCGACCTCTCTTGGCACACTCGCGGCTCTCGGTTTGAGCCGCCCTCACATGCCTTTCAAGACCGCTATCATGGCTTTGCTGATATCACCAATGATTGTGCCGCTGATTATTTCAGCAGCAGGCATGTATTTCTTCTATACCCGCATTGGTATCGCATCAACGCATCTGGGCGTCATATTGGCTCATGCAGCACTGGGGACGCCATTCGTAGTAATTACAGTGACTGCAACGCTAACCGGTTTCGACCATTCACTGACCCGTGCTGCGGCCAGCCTGGGTGCTGATCCGGTCCGAACGTTCTTCAAGGTGACCGTACCGCTGATTCTGCCTGGGGTGATCTCCGGTGCCCTGTTTGCTTTTATCACTTCCTTCGACGAGGTAGTTGTAGTGTTGTTTGTTGGGTCCGTGGAACAACGCACCATCCCGTGGAAGATGTTCTCGGGTATCCGGGAAGAGATTCGCCCAACCATTCTGGCCGTTGCCACTCTTCTGATCTGTGTCTCGATTCTGCTGTTGGCGACCCTGGAATTGCTACGTCGGCGCAACGAACGGCTGTACGGCCCTAGGACAACCTGACCGGCTTTGCATTCCGGGCTATGGCCTTGGACTGACGAACACTATCTGCATGGCTAGTTGTTGCTGCCGCCCTGCAGCAAGTGTATTCCCATAGCGCCCATAAGCAGCGGTAGCGTGGTATCAACAAGCATCCATACGAGAGAGACCGTATCCTTTCCCGCCGCAGTGAATGCAGGACTAAGCAGGTTGAACCAGTTCCAGAATAACAGAATGCCCACGCATAGGAAGCCGTAGAACAGCGTGTTGGCGGCAAGGAATTCACGGGTAATTGCGTTGCTACTGCTTTCGCCGTCAACGACCCGTTTACGGATATAAGAAAATATCATGCCCAATACGACTGCCAGTACACGGGTCCGCCAAGCCAAGCCTTGCCGACCCCGGTGGGTCTTAGATGAGCACATTGAGGTATCCCTTGATCCACCGGCAGGTGGCCAGCGACTGAATCAGGCTTTTGTTCAGCCCTCGGGGGATGTGGCAGTCAATCCCTTCCCAAACCAACAAAGTTAGGATATAGGGTCCCGAATAAATAAAGATGCAAGCCTGGAAACCATATACATCAGGCAGAAAGGCTGGCTGCCGATTCTTATGAAATTAAATCAGCTGGTCGATACGCAGTTGCGGCTGATAGCAGAAAACAAGTGCCTATAGTGTTCATGCTCCAGAAAATAGCGATAGTCTGAAAAGGTATCAATGTCACGCACCAACGGCATGCAGGTCGATTTCCAATGCAGGTCTTTAATCTTATCCTGAGTTTGTTGCAACACCCTGTTTGTGCTCCAGGAAATATCATTAAACACGGATTGATTGATTTTTTTTGCACCGATCAAAGCATAACCACCGTCATTTGCGGGACCCAGCACGATATCATTTCCTGCTTCCAGCAAGCGGAATGCCTGGCTGATATATGCAGGTTCCAGTTCGGGACAATCGGACCCTACCAGAACGACATGCCGGGCATCATCCAGATGCGTGTCAAGCGCATTGAACATGCGGGCGCCCAGGTCACACCCATCCTGCGTATATAAAGAAACAGGGTATTTGCTGCTGCAATATCTGAAAAAGGCATGCCGGGTATCCGGATAACAATACAAAGCGCATTCATGCCCGCCTGCACAGACCATTTGCACGATGTGCTCAAGCAGTATTTTGTAAATAATTGCGGCAAGCTCCTCGCCCAGGCGTGACGCCAAACGCAATTTGACTGCACCCGGGTCCGGATACTTGCAAAAACACAGGACTGTTTTTTTTTGCGGCATTATTAATATCGCCTGACAAGCTTTTCAGGCGGTATACCAAAGAAGAACATCAGTCGTAACTTCCACATGGTAAGAATCGTATTGAAAAGGCCTTTTTGTTCCCATTTACGACTGGAAGTGATGACTTTATCGGGTAGGCAAACGGGGGAGGCTATTCTTTTAAGTCGCAGACAAAATTCTATATCTTCCATAATGGGAATATCCGAATATCCACCGCAGTTAAAATAGCATTCCCGTCGAATAAACATGGCATGATCCCCCGTCACAATGCCGGTCAAACAGCTGCGCGTGTTCATAAACCATGCAATGACACGAAAGACCAGTTTCGGGTTGGAAAGCCGTATGTTAAACCGTCCCCAGTGCCGGTTGGACTTTGAAAGTGCCTGGACGACTATTTCCATGGCATGAAGAGGTAACAGCGTATCCGCATGCAGGAACAAAAGCAGTTCATGCCTGCTGCGTTCGGCACCGTAATGTAATTGATGACCGCGCGAAGCCCGGGTGGGGAAGACTCTGCAACCGAGTTCACGGGCTGTTTGTATTGAGTTGTCTTGGCTGCCCCCGTCTACAACAAGGATTTCATGACCACCCCTTAGCAAAGACGCAAACATTTCTTGATTTCTGGCTAACAACTGTTCTTCATTCAGTACCGGGATGATGATTGATAACTTAGGCATACAAAATTGAAAACGGACGCTTGGTCAAAGTAATCGAATGTTCCATGCGATTACCATACCTGGGTTTTCTTACAGGCTAGATAATATGTTTGAGGAAACACGAAAACCATGTTTTAGTTGATGTTCAGTTCGACCACTAAATTATATAAACATTAGACTGCAATTATTTGACAAACTGCAAAAAAATTTTTCAAGGCAGACAAAACATGATGTGAAGCTTATCAGGAAGAATCCTGGAGGAAATCTGACTCTGTTCACTGTATACAAACGGATGAAAGATGCAAGCTCTCTACTACAAAAGCTCAGGAAAAGCTCACAGGCCAGAAATCAAGTTAGACCCGGTAAACCAGACTCTCACAACTTTCAACGGAAAGGTTGGACAACCGTAAAAAATGGATAGAGCGAAATCCCTGACACGCAAAGATGTGTCAGTGGGTTATATTCGTGCAGGCGCTTCGAGCATTTTCCCTGTAATCTTGCATCTCCATTAATAAACGGTTTCCATACAAACATGAATTATCACTGGCATGACATCGTGGGCAATGCCGGGGTTGCCCTAATTATCATTACCTACCTTCTCCTTCAGATGGGGCGTATGGACAGTACAAGTTATGCATACTCCATACTTAATGCATTGGGCGCATTCTTCGTCCTTATTTCATTGAGGTATGAATTCAACATGTCGGCATTTATTGTCGAAGTCTTTTGGGTAGGTATCAGTATATATGGAGTCATCAGGCAGTGGCGGGCGAGAAGCTGACAGATCTTGCAGGCTGCTGAGATTACTCATTAGGTGGTACGCCCTAAGGACAATTGCCTGTGCCTACCTACACGTACAGTATTTGCGTAAGAAACTTGGGCTGCAAAGGTTTTGCAGACAGAGAATTTTCCGAAAGGTTACGCAGTTATAACGATGAGTATTCCAAAACACGTCAGGTATCTGGTAGTGGGTGCGGGAGTACATGGCCTCAGCACAGCTTATCATCTTGCAGTACAACTCAAAGCCCGTGGTATCGGAAGTGGCCAGGATATTGTAATCCTGGATAAAAGCGGTGTAGGTGCAGGTGCCTCAGGGATCGCGTGCGGTGTGATTCGGAATAATTATTTCCAGCCGGCAATGCGGGAACTCATGGTACACAGCGTGGAAGTGTGGGAAAGCGATCCGAAAGCTTACAGCTATTATCCGGTGGGCTATATCCAGGCAGCTCCTGAAGTCATGCATGCAGATGTTGCCAGTATTTCCCGACAACAAAATGAAATTGGGTATGAATCTGTATTCATCGAAGGCGAAAAAGAATGCAGCAGCTATATGCAGGGTATTTTCGGTGACTGGCAGGCTAAAAACATAACTGCGGTCCTGCACGAGAAGCGCGGCGGCTATGCAAATAATCTGCCCAGCATGAACGGCCTTGCCGCAAAAGCGGAAAGTGAGGGCGTACGCATCTTGTCCGGTGTTCAGGTGACAGGGTTTCGGAGTCACACTGCAAGTAATGCAATTGAAGCGGTAGAAACGGATCAAGGCGTCATTTCATGTGAGTATGCAATCGTCGGCGTGGGGCCCTGGATCAAGAGTGTCTGGGAAATGCTTGGGTTGCCGAAAACAATTACGGTCAAGGCCTTTGATGGCATCGTGCATGATGATGTCCCTATGTGGGTGTTCTGGTCCTTGCAGGAAGGCACGCTGGGCGTTGATCCTGCCATGCAAAAAACGAACGCTGGTGACTTTCCCCCGGTGGTCCACGTGGACACGGATGCGCCGCTTTATTCGGATGCTGACGGCAAACTGATTTCGCACAGATTATGGGGTGTTTACTACAAGCCTGATTTTAATTTCGGCGGTGTACAGGGAGGAGCCGCACCCTTCAGGATCGATACGGACCCCGATAAGGTGAAAGTAGATCCGTACGGGCCGGATTCACCTGACTATGCGGTTGACGAAGCTTTTGCGGAAATGTGGGTTTCTGCTTTGGCGCATTGCCAAAAAAGATTTGAAGGCACGTTGCCGAGCTATAAAAAAGATGCCTCCGGCGGGATTGGTGCATTCACACCGGACAGCTTTCCTGTTTTCGATGTTTTTTGCGATAACTGCTACATTATTGCCGACTCCAATCACGGATATAAGATGATTGGTATCGGAAAACTGGTTGCTGAAGAAATTGTAGGCGAAAAACAGAAATTGCTTGAGCCATTCCGGTTTTCCCGCTATGCGGAAGGAAAACTGCACCCCGCATCAAACAGCCCGTACCCATGGAGTTGAAAATCAAAATCATTAAAGCTCATAAACGAGACATCACAAATTGAGAAGAGGGGGAGAAATGGTCACAGATCTGGAAAAACACATCCATGCAGCGGGACGCGGTGAACAGGTAAAACAGGTTCGGGAAAAGATTAATGCGCTGGGAATCAAATATATATACTTTCAATTTGTGTCGGTCACCGGCCGAATTGTGGGCAAAGGCATCCCTGCGGATCATTGGGAGCGCATTGCACAAAGTGGGTTTCAGCTCGTCTACGGGTCAACCGCCAACCTGTACCTTGACCGCCATGGCCAGTATATTGGATACGGTGCGGAGGCCTCGGAGCTTGTAGGGATCCCCGACCCGGAAACCTTTTGTCAGTTACCGTGGGACAAACGTATTGCACGTGTGTTTTGCACCTGCTTTCGTAATCGTGAAGAAGAGGACCGCCCAGGAGCCCATCTGACTTCGGACTGCCGCGGCAACTTGCGCATTATCCATGCCGAATTCAAGGCCAAGTACGATGGTCTGCACATGCGTATGGGCACCGAACCCGAGATGATGTGGCTGAAAAAAGACGAAAATGGAAATCTCGATGGTGGGGTGACCAAACCGAACTGCTATCACATCGATCAGTTTGAAGAACTGCGCCCGGCTTCCATGAAAGTGATCGAGTATGCCGAACAGATGGGCTATGACATGATTCAGGGTGACCATGAGGATGCACCCGGGCAGCTTGAGTTGAACTGGATGTATGATGATGTCATGCGCAATGCGGATCGTTTGACCGCCTATAGGCAGATCTGTGCGCAGGTTGCCCGCGAGCAGAATCTTGTGTCCTGTTTTATGACAAAACCGTTCATGGGCGTTTCCGCATCAGGGTGTCATCACAATGTATCGTTATGGAGAGGCGGAGAATCCGTGGTGAACGCATTGCATCAGGACCCTATGGGAGGCATGGAGGATGTGTTCAGCTATTTGCAAGGAGGTGAGAACACCTTTATGCCTGACCCCGGTATCGACAAGCGCAAACCCGGGCCGATTGGACTTCAATGCATTGGCGGCGTGATGGCGCATTTGCAGGCGTTGACGGCGATCGGCTCTCCTACGGTGAATTCATACCGGCGGTTATGGGATACCGGTTTTTGGGCACCTGTTTTCGCAGACTGGGGATATCAGAACCGTACCTGTGGCTTGCGTGTTTCCGCACCGGGCCGGTTCGAATACCGCTCCGTCGATTCCATGGTGAATCCGTATCTGATGGGAGCTGCATTACTGAAAGCATTTGATGACGGTATTGCCAATGACCTGGACCCTGGCGAGCCTGAGGAACGCAACATCTACGAGGCCATAAAAGAGGGAAAGAATGTGAAAAAACTGCCAATGACTCTGGGAGAGGCCCTGGAGGCATTGGATAACGACGAAGTGATCAAGTCATCCATGCCTGATGAAATGTACAGGGTATTTACTCACTATAAAAATGATGAATGGGAACGGTTTAATCATACGGTTACCAGCTGGGATGTAGATACCTATCTGGATTATCTGCCCTGAGACACAACAGGAGAATTGCAATGTGTGGAATTGCCGGAATGATACATAAAGGTCCCTCTGTCAACATCGGGCAACAAATGACTTCAATGTTACATGCGCTAAAGCATCGCGGTCCTGACTCGACAGGTTTTGCGCTTTATGGAAGTGCTAGCCAAAATCAATACATTATTCGTTTCAAGGTTGCAGAGCGTGATGATTTGGAGACCGGTTTTGATATTCACCGAGAAATCAAGGAACGCAAAGCGAAGGTTAAAGAACGTATGAAAGAGTTTGGTGCAAACATTGGATCGATGGATGAAGCGACTGAATACGCGTATCGGTATGTGTTCAGTTACGACGGCGACATGCGCAGACTGGCCGATTACGTTGAAGATATTGAAGGGGTTGAAATCCTTTCGCTTGGCAATTCACTCGAACTCGTTAAAGATTTGGGTGATGCCCAGGAAGTGGCATCGGAATACGACCTCAACTCGTTTCAGGGTACCCATGCAATCGGGCATACACGCATGGCTACGGAATCGGATGTCGATATTCGTTCTGCACATCCGTATTGGGCCTATCCTTATAATGATATCGCTGTCGTCCACAACGGCCAGCTGACCAACTATTGGAATTCAAGGCGCGCCCTGGAACACAAGGGGCATCGTTTTAAGTCAAACTGCGATTCCGAGCTAATCGCCGTTTACATTGCGAACAAGCTCGAACAGGGTATCTCTCTGGAAGATGTAATGCGCAGTTCCGTGGAAGAGCTTGACGGTGTCTTTACCTATCTGGTCGCAACACATGATTCCCTGGGGATGGCCAAAGACACTATGGCGGCAAAACCCATGGTGCTGTATGAAAGCGATGGTTTCATTGCAATGGCGTCCGAGGAAGTGGCCATTCGCAGCATTTTCCCTCACGAAATTGACACTACAGACCCCTATGAGGGTGAGGTACGCGTATGGCACAACTGAAGCAACCTTCCCATGAAATGGGCATGCACGCCGAGCAGCTTGCCGGGCGTACACAACAGGTCTTTTTTTCTTCCGCGGAAGAAAAAAACTACACGTACCCGACTTCCTGTGAAGTGGATTTTGATCAGGCAGCCGAGTTTGATGCTGTCAGCATGGATATCTCTGCCATCAATATCAGGATCAGGAACCTCATGCAGGAGGGATACGGGACAATCACTGTACAAAATCCTGGTGCGAAGCATTCGCTTGGTGTGGGAATTCTCAATCGGCTGAACCTTATTTTCGAGGGCAGTCTGGGTTATTACGGATGCGGGCTGATTGACGGACCCAATGTGCGTATCCGGGGCCGCGTCGGCTGGTCTTGTGCGGAAAACATGATGTCGGGAACGGTTGTGATTGAAAAGAATGCAGGCTCGACTTTCGGGGCGGCACTCCGGGGCGGGGATCTGGTATGTAAAGGCGATGCGGGCAGTCGTACGGGAATCGACCAGAAAGGCGGTACCATTATTGTGGGCGGGCGTGTAGGCATGAACACCGGGTTCATGATGCAACGCGGTCGCATGATACTGCTTGGTAATGCAGGTCCCAACCTGGGTGACTCAATGTATGACGGCACAATTTTTGTTGCTGGAAAAATTCACAGTCTCGGGATCGATGCGGTTGAAGGGGAATTAACGGACATCGACAAGCAATGGCTTGCTCACAAGCTTTCAGTTTACGGCTTGGAGGCACCGCGTGGTGTAGAAAATATCACCAAGATTGTGTCCGGAAAACAACTTTGGAATTATGACAACCTTGAACCAAACGAGAAAAAGCTGGTTCTTTAAACATGTATACATAAAGAGGTTCAAATGGCTGTACCCGATAAGCAGGCTGTACCACAAGAGGTACCGGCCGTCACAAAACCGGAACTGGACAGGGACCCCAATAATCTGGGATCAAGTTTTATGTTTCCGCCGAATGTCATTGATGACATACATATTAAATCCGAGTTGGGCCGTTATCGCATGCGTGGATTTTCATTATTCAAGAAAATTCCGACATGGGATGACCTGACATTCCTGCCGGGCACTCTTACTCGATTCGTGATTGAAGGGTATCGGGAAAAATGTTTGACCAAAACGGTCATAGGACCGCGTTCCAAACGGCCGCTGGAGCTGGACATTCCTGTCTATATTACCGGCATGAGTTTTGGTGCGCTCAGCTATGAGGCTAAAACCGCGCTGGCACGCGGCGCGACCATGGCAGGTTCGGCAACATGCTCGGGTGAGGGTGGCATGATTCCTGATGAACGCCGGTATTCGGAAAAATGGTATTACCAGTGCATTCAGTCACGCTACGGATTCAATCCGCATCATCTGCGCCTGGCTGATGCTGTGGAATTTTTTATCGGCCAAGGGTGCAAGGTCGGTATGGGCGGTCACCTGATGGGACAGAAAGTGACCGATCAAGTTGCCGAGATGCGCTCATTGCCGGCAGGTATTGACCAGCGCTCCCCGGCTCGGCATCCGGACTGGCTGGGGCCGGATGACCTGGCACTAAAGATTCAGGAAATTCGTGAAGCCACGAACTGGGAAATACCGATCCAGCTGAAACTGGGGGCTGCACGTGCCTATGACGATGTACGCATGGCGGTTAAGACGGATCCGGATTCCATCTATCTGGACGGCATGGAAGGCGGTACCGGTGCGGGTCCACACTTGGCGACAGAAGACACCGGGATTCCCGGAATTGCCGGGATTCGCCAGGCAAGAAAGGCAATTGATGACCTGGGTAAAACAGGTGACATCTCACTGGTGTACGCCGGGGGCATTCGCAACGGTGCGGATGTGGCAAAAGCACTGGCCCTGGGCGCAGATGCCATTGCGATCGGACATGCTTCCCTGATAGCCCTGAACTGCAACAAGGACATTCCCGAAGCGGACTACCTTGGTGAAATGGGCGTGCATCCCGGCTATTGCTATCACTGCCACACGGGTCGTTGCCCGGTCGGTGTTGCCACGCAGGATCCAGAACTGCGTGCGCGGTTGAATCCCGATAAAGCGGCCGAGCGCGTGTATAACTTTTTGCATACCCTGACGATTGAAGCACAATTGTTTGCGAGGGCGTGCGCAAAAACGAATGTACACTCACTGGAACCCGAAGACCTGGCAGCGCTGACCATGGAGGCTTCGGCGATGGCACAGGTGCCTCTGGCCGGAACACAGCACACCGTTGGTCGCCCGGATATGACAAGATACTGAGAGAAGGAAAGAAAATGAGCAAGCAAAATGATGTTGACCGCTTTCTGAAAAACACGGGTGTAGACAGCGAACGCGAAAAAATGATCGGGCAGCATATCGGTTATCGCTATGACGCCAATCTTGTCCCGGATTTAAGCCTTGTCACCCCGTTTCTCAAAAAATATATGGACATCATGGGCTGGAAAGACCTGAACTGGCTCGAAGATGTTCATATGGGCTATGAAGAGCAGCGTCCGGCAGTTTTTGACCGCAACATTAATGGCTGGGTCACGATTCCGGAAAATATTGAGCTACCCGATAATCAACAGGAGCGCGATATGGTCGCACGGGAACTGCTGGTCAAGTTTCAAATGTCTCCCAACCATCCGCTGGTCGATCTGAAAAAAGCATATGCAAAATTTTAAAAGCCGGTGACCGGGAAGCCAACTGCAAAATTCATGTTTTAAATGTGAAGTGTTTTTCCTCAAAATCGAGAACACGTATATGTTTGCATCATGACAAGTTTCGCCCGGCAACAGGAGATGCCGTTAAGTGAGCGGGCAATTTGTATACGCGATCACTTTTTAGCGTGGCAGTGTCGTCAACGTCAATTTTCGGTGCGCCAGGGTGCTGGGCGGCCTTCGGGTGCGATGCGACCACGGATTTCAGTGGCCGGTAAGGCACTTGCCCAGATTATCGTAGTGATCAACAAATGTGACTCGGACAAGGTTACATCCGAGTTCCGTCATATGGTCCTGCGGACGCAAGACCCGGCTGACCGGTATTGCACAGCGTTAAGAAAACTTGCGGAATCGTACTATCAACGTCCACATGAATTTTCCGATTGTCTTACTGCATTGTTCAGTTCCGGCTCCAGGCTCGTCGACCGGCTTGTTTCTGCAGCACGATGTGAACTCGAGTTTGATTTTCAACACCAGTATTATCGGATACCGTGCAGCGTGGAAAATCTTTCCGAGCATCATACGGATTACCAGGCTACCTATTGGCATAATCGGCTTTTCAATCCTGCTATGCCATCGGGCGTGCAGATCCTCGGGTTTAGCCCTGACTGGGAAAGCGTTGAAGCGGATCCTTTGCCTAATAAACTGGCAGTTGCCACCCGCGATCGATAAGCGTGGCATATGGCCAACTGGATGTTCATTCGCACATGGAGTCTTCTCGAAAACTTCATAGACATGTTCGTGCACAAACTGCGGTGAGACGGGACGGTGCCAGGATAAACGACACTACAGGTTTAAAAGACAATATAATTCAGATAAATACATAAGATTTACATAGATCACATGAAATATATTTTGAACCCTGTCTGCTCACAGCAGACAATGCCTTACCTAAATAGGGATAGAAAAATATACCCCTTTGAGCTAGTACCCCGTATGTATTTTCTTAATGCCAGCAGGGGCGTAAGGTCCAAGTGGAGAATAAAACTGGAACAGCAGGCTGTGCAAGGCTGGCACAAGCACGGGGGGTCCATAGGGTGTGCTTGTGGGATGCTGTCATGGCCCGAAACATAAAGAGGGAGTAGCAATGACTGATGCACTAAGCTCGCTAACTGTCGTTTTTACCGAATTCTACTACTGGGTAACAGTAGTGTTCATGTTTTTAATTCATGCGGGTTTCTGTATGTATGAGGTGGGTGCCTCAAGGCATAAAAACCACTTACACACCCTGATGAAAAATATCATGATCATACCTCTGGTAACGATTACGTTTTTTTTCTTTGGCTGGTGGATTTATTTTGCATTTCCATACGGGCCTGGAATCATGGGCGGCCTCCAGAGTGCGGCACACGCTACACCCTGGAGCGAACTCATGGGTCCACACATGGGTGGGCCACCTGTACAGGAAGCCTTGAGTGCTGACGACACCGCATTTTGGGCACGCATAAACGGTGTCTTTTGGGCTGCATTTCTGCTGTTCTCCTGGACCGCAGCATCCATCGTATCCGGTTCCGTCATCGAGCGGATAAAATCAAGTGGATTTTGGATTCTAGCGGTCCTGATAGGCTCTGTTTTCTGGATTATCGATGCAGCCTGGGGCTGGC
This sequence comes from Gammaproteobacteria bacterium, assembly GCA_965205275.1. Lineage (GTDB taxonomy): Bacteria > Pseudomonadota > Gammaproteobacteria > UBA4575 > UBA4575 > WTFY01. The sequence continues at coordinate 733,841 of OZ242168.1, read as the reverse complement.
ACTGGGACGGCTGGATGGTACATAAACTTGGTTATCATGATGCCTATGCATCGGGTGTGATTCACGCGGTTGCCGGTGGTTTTGCTTTGGGGGTACTGCTGATCCTGGGTCCCAGAATAGGAAAATTCCGCAAAGACGGGTCTCCACGCAGCATCCTTCCGCAGAATCCGTGGCTGGTGTGTGTCGGAATCTTTTTGATCTACACGGGCTTTTGGGGATTTTACGCAGCGTGTAATGTGCCTATTATTGATTTCTTTGGTGGCGACATGCTGGATGTGGAAGGGAAGACCCTGTTTACCGCGACCAACATCTATTTAGGTCCGACTACGCTGTCCGCAATTACCTATAATTTCCTGATTGCATTATCAGGCGGTCTGCTGGGTGGATACATTTTCTCCAAAGGCGATCCGTTCTGGACATTCTCCGGGGGGCTTGCCGGACTCATTGCGGCTTCGGCGGGAAATGATCTGTATCACCCCATGCAGGCGTTTGTCATCTCCATTGCCGGTGTATTCATTGCGTACAGGATGCACCACTGGGTAGAACGTACCTTCAAAATTGATGATGCCGTGGGTGCCGTTGCAGTTCACGGCTATGCCGGATTCTTTGGTGTGCTGGTATGCGGATTTGTATTGTGGGGGTATCCGGCTTCACCGTTTGAAGGCTATGCGGCTATCACCCCGTGGGGGCAATTTATAGGCGCTCTCATCATGTTCTTCGTACTAGGGTTTTTCCCGGGTCTGATCGCTGCCAAAATCCTGGATGCTGTAGGGCTGCTACGTATTCCCAGAGCAGTTGAACTGGCCGGACTGGATATTTCCGAGGAAGTGGAAAGCGAGAAGGCTGCTGCAGACCTTGAGAATGCCTTGAACTCGGAAACATAATTTTTGCAGCGGGAAGAAATATCTGCATGATAAACCAATAAAGAGGGCATACATATGTCGACAGGTATAGAAAGCTTTGCAAATCTGGACCAGGCGGGCGCCATCTATCCGATGGTAGGCACTGAAGGAGTATTGGTTCTGATTGGTCTTGCGATTTGGGTTATATGGCATATCTGGCAAACCTGTATTGAAAACAGCCAGCATCAAAAAGATATGGAAAATGCGAAAAAATGGCATTCGATACGGATGAAAGAAACTGCAACAAGCGATTGATACCGAATCAGGCATGCTGTGAAGGGTAGCGGTTGCCGTGCCGGATTGGCATTTCGTCTGGGATAGTATCCGATGCGCGCTGGGTTAAAGAGCAAAGTAGCGTGATATTACGGTACAAGCGCACCGTGGACCGCGATGTAGTACTTTCCAGGGTGGGTCCTGTCGGTATTTACCAGTTCAGTAATAATCCTCGTACAGGGAAATAAGAAAATTGACCAAGGGCTGTATATCCCTGGGTGTAAGTTCAATATTTTTCAGTTCGTCGTCAGCGTTCCTGATCCGACCATTTCTGCTGCTTCTAGAGGAGGCAATGTAGAATCCAATAGTTGCATGCAGGTCGCTTATTTGCCCGTTATGCATATAGGGTGCTGAGTGACCTAAATTTCTCAGTGTGGGAGTCTTGAACGTTGCAATGGATTTCTGTAAGGCTTGATCCGCTTCACAGTCAATTCTGTCATTACAGAATAGGTAATACAGATGCCCCTGCGGATTTGGATAATCTTCATTCAAAAAGATATTCCAGGCCCCCAGATCCACTGCCAGTGCATTGGATTCCGACGTAACTTTTCGAAATATTCCCAACCTGTCTGGGTTTATGCTTGTTGCAGGCAGATAAATTTCTGCATTCTCATTACGAAGCTTTCTGGTTGGGATATATAGCTTTTGAAAAGAACCTTGCCCATGTATTGCTTCATACTCTACTTGCGTTACCCCAATATTATGAAGATTAAAATCTGTAAAATGCGGGGCAGGGTGGCATGATCCACAATTACCGGCCCCATGTTCAGAAGTCGGTTTTCGGTTAAAAAATATTTTCATCCCTTGTAACTCCAGCTTGCCGAATACATAAGGCTGATCATGGAATCTGAATCTGCCGTCATCAGTGTTTGGATTACTTTTTACAAACTGCAATTTGTCACTTTTGTTGAGTGAATCGATCAGCAATAATAGTCGATTGCTGTAATCCTCATCTGATTCACCGTGATTTGGATGAGCGGGCAATTTATTCATTGCTAAAAACAAGTCGTAAGGTGGGTAGCTGAATTTATTTCCAGAAAATTTTAAATCACCAATATAGCGCCCAAGCAAATAGGCAACACTGGCCAGAATTTCATTGCAAGTACTTTTTGAGACTTCTATGCGCTTATTCCTATTTATCAGGTATTCTTCAGGTAGCAGGTTTCCAGATTTTGAAAACCCTGAAAAAACTTCTGAGTACGATAGACTGCCAAAACTTTTTGCGAGCTTACCTGTTCCATCATCATTTTTAACGACATCGCAAATATGACTGGCGGCAATTTCATTCTCATCAGGTAACCACCCGAAATTGCGACCTGTGAGCGTAGAAACAATCAATCCCCGCATGGATGAAAATTCTCCATCATAATGCAGGATGAAATTATCTCTTTGTGAAAATGATCCGACCAGAACTGGCGAATTCCGGACTGTTACAGATTGTTTATCATCGCGGCTTGATAAAGGGCTTCTGGACGAAAAGTCAGCGTGAGCACGCATTCCTAACTCTTTCTGGTTTACATGTTCATCCACCATGTGACATGTACGACAGCTATAGGATGTTCCTTTGAAGGGACTCGTAGCAAAAGGTATCTGATAGGGCGGTAATCCGAAAAATCTGAATGTTTTTTCCAGTTTGGGATCTCCCTGGTCAAGCGACTCGTTAATACCGCCACCACGAGTTACAAATTTATAAAAGTGCTGCGCAAATCGAGTTTCCTGGAATAATCGTTCTCCATGGAAAACTTCAGCAGCTGAGAGTTGCTGTTCTTCGTTTGCTTGAAGGGAACAAAGAACAGTTGATGTGATGATTGCAGCGAGGAGAATTTGTTTAAGCATTTATCGATACTAACTAAATATAGAAATATCGTAAGTTAGTTTGCCAAATAAAAAAAGCCCCGGCTCATTTTCCAGCCGAGGCTTCCGAGATGTTGATGAAAGCTCTACTGAGCAGGCATAACAGGTTTTTCTACAGTAGGATATTTTAAAGTTACTTCGCCTTCCAAATTTTCAGCATGTGGATTCTTTTCGCCTTTTTCTGTGAGATAAGGGTCGCTATACACACCGTATTCACCTGGCTGCAAGGTATAATTGACTTCTGCTGTGCCATGTCCAGCATTCGCCAGATACTTGTTTGGATTATTCCATTCTTGCCCATCCAGATTTGCAAAGAATTTAATATCAATCAATACGCCATCACATAGCGGAGTAATCTCTTCATAATTGGTAGGCCAGCCTGCCGCACCTGTGGTCTTGGGATAATTACTCCAGTCACCACCCTTTAACGGGCATGCTCCACCGCCACCAAACGCCGCACGGTTAGGATGGTGAACACCATATACAGGCAAGCCTTTTGCAGCAGCGACTGTTCCGTCTTCCAAATGGAATCGAGGCTGGTAAGTCACCTCAGTCTTAACATCCTGGCCATTTGCTTTAATATGCTCATAATATTCGCCATCAGGGCGGACATATTGAAAGTCCTGGTTATCCGGGTTATCAAAAACTGCAGTAATGAATAAGTAAGGCTCGTTAAAGAAAGGGCGCTCGATCAAGTAAAATTCAGCATTAGTTTTACTTATATCCACGGCCTGCCAGTTCACTGAATTTTCATCCTCGCCACCGACATTGATCCAGGCCCTCGCATCTGGAAACAGATCTACACGTAAAACTTTAGTGTACAGTTCATTGACATCAAGGCCTGCACGTTTTCCAAGAGGACCTACCTGGCTTGCACCAGGCTGGCTAAATGAATAATCCACTGCTTTTCTTGCATAGGGATATTGGTTTGCAGACATTGTGCAGTAGAAATGCGGTAAGTCGATTGCCGCATGATCGTTATATTTGCCTTGGTACTTGGGATGGTTTAAAGGAACATCAATAAAGTTTAAGTGGCCATCTTCTGCAACTTTCTGGTGGGGATGCTTGTACCCACTCCAGCTTTCTTCCGGCAAATAGCTTGCGTAGTCACTCTCTATAGCGGCCAGATTATTTTCATCAAACAAATCTGCCCCTTCCTTTAATCCTTGAGCATCTTTTTTCCGGTACTCCCGTATCGTTCCATTATCCTGTACTCTCCACAATCCATGCTTGCCTTCTCCGATCATTGTCATTGTCTGTTCAACAACATTCACAAAGCGATAAGTATAGTTCGTGTTCATATGGCCTGAAAAAACAGGTAAGTGCGGAATACTTGAATGTGTTGTTTTAGGACGGCCTTGGCCTACCAAAAGTGTTTGTCCATCGTCCTCGGCCACTGCCTGGTCACTTGTATAGTAGTAAGGGTCACCTTTTGTCAAATCCTTTATATGGCCAGGGTCATCTGCAGCACTCAGATGAGTTGATAAGATCAGTAATAGTGCACAGGCAAAACCTGGTATTACAGTACTTTTATAGTTCATGTCTATACCCTCTTGTTTGAGTGTTACTCAATTGTGATAGTTCAAAGCTCTTCATGGGCTCTTTGCCCGCAATAAAATCCAACTCCTGATGAGTTGGATGTAAATATAATCTTTGCGCCTTTATCAAAGGACACAACATCACCTGCAACTGCGTGAAATGTTTCACCACCTTCTTCAGCAATCGTCATCTCGCCTTCAACAATGATTTTCGCTTCATCGTAGGTATATGTGTATTCGAGTTGGTTGCCTTTTTCCATCCTGAAAAGACCACATGTGATTGGTGCATCAGGATCATTTGATGAAACCACATCTGCATAAAATGCATTCACACCCTCAACCTCCATAGAGCTGAGCTCCATGTTTAGGGCACCTTGAAAGGTTTTCATTTTTGGTCCATGGTTATCAGCAATAGCCATCGTTGAGTAGGTAAGTATGGTCGAAATAAAAAAGGCAAGAGTAATTATGTTTCGCAAGAACATGCTTTTCTCCTAAGTAAAGTAAATCGTGTACAGATTTTCGATGTTGTTTCCTACCCAAGAATCTTGCATCAAGCCACCTTGAAAAAGCTCACCGGAGCAATTAATAAAGTCTCGACATGTAATAGCGCAATGCCCCGATACCGAAATGATTGCCTGTCAGCTAATTCCCGTCAATGACTCATTTGTAGTAACTCTTTAGTGGTAGATATCAGGCGGCCTCAGGGAGGGCATATTGCGCTGGATACAACAGCCATGTACGGCATGGCGAACTATATTTATTTTATGGCTGGCATAAAACAGCTGCTGTACCCCTGCGATACGCTGGAATCAAACCGGTTAACTGTTCTCATAGCCTGGTTCCTGTCAATCAAGAAAAAGTTTTGTGGTGCAGTATTTATGTACGGCATCAAAGCGCTACAATTCCAGCAATGCAGCATATCCGACCGGTGCGCCGTTAAATTCCGCATAGGCATCGATCAAACAGGACCATGCATACTCAGTCGATGCGCTGTCAAACAAAAGGTGAAAAGCAGGCACTTCACCCAGGTCATTGCGAATGACAATACCGTTCATTCGTGCAATGGAAGTCTGAGCGATTGCGCCTGAAGGAAATTTGTTCGTTCGCAAGTCCACGCCGCACACTTTTGCAAACATGTCGGTTGAACATTGACCGGTGACCATTAGCCAGGCAGATGAGTCGAAGCGGGGTACGGGATAGCATCTTGCAGGCCGGTTACGGGTATATTTTTCCTCCAAGCCTGCACATTGATCACTGGGGCTGTGCAGATCATTTAAAACCATAATTTCAGTATCGGTAAGTCGTGCAACCAGCATGCCGTTTTGTTGTGAACAGGCCTGATTGCTATGCTGGCCGATGTCGAGGCCTTGCGACCGCCCCCACTGCACTGCTTCTGGTCCTTTGAAACCTGTTCGTGGTAACACAGTTAAGTCAACCAAGCCCAGTTGTTTGGCCTGGGATATTTCCTGGCTTTTGCTCTCGCCATAATTTATTGCACAAGAAGTATTCATATGTTTTTCAAACCGTGCGCCGGCTGATATCAAGGTCCGGTAATGAGGGCTTCGTATACTGAAGTTTGTCGGGTGTATTTGTGGCATGGCTGCGCTCTACATTTCCTGGCGTTTGTTTCCCGGGTCATAAAACGGCATCTCCACAACCTGAGCAGAAAGCATGCTGCCACTCGTCAGTTTGATATGTATCTGCTTGCCCGATTCAGTGTCAGCCCTGGCATACCCCATCCCGACAATTCTGTTCAGGGTAGGGGAGTGCGCAACCGAGGTGATGTGTCCGGCAATGGAATTGCTGTCCAATATCAGATTGGATTCTTTTGGCGTTTCATTTTGCACAGTTTCAATTGAAAAGCCGATAAGCTTTCGGTTTGGCGGATGATGTCCAATGATCTGCAAGGATCTTCCTCCTACAAAAAACGGCTTTCCCTTGGCAACCGCCCATGCCATATGAACTTCCTGTGGAGTCGTCGTGGCATCGGTATCCTGACCGACGATGAGATGACCTTTCTCCAGCCGCAATAGACGTTGTGCCTCAACACCTACCGGCTGGATTCCATACTGCTCTCCTGCATCCAGCAGCGCATCCCACAGTGCCTCCCCTTGTGAAGACGGTACGTGGACCTCATAGCCCAACTCGCCTACAAATCCTACGCGTAACACGCGTGCCGGAATGCCAGCCACAGTGGCAGTGCGTATTGCCAGATAAGGGAAGCCCTCCGGAGTGAGGTCGATGTCGTTACATATTTGTTGCAAGACTGTCCGGGATTTTGGTCCCGCAAGATTGACACCCGCGTAGGCTGGCGTAACGTTTGTCACATCGACATCAAGGCGCCATTGTGCGTTCCACCACAGCATTGTTCTGTGAACATTGGCTACACCACCCGTTGTTGCAGTGATATAAAAATGCTCGTTATCAAGCCGGCATGCAACCCCGTCATCGATGATCGTTCCGGCAGGATTTGTCATCAGCAGGTACCGCAATGTACCGGTCTTTTGTTTAGCGTAGGCAAAGGTATACATGCGGTTTAAAAATTCTGCAGCATCCGGTCCTCGAACTTCCAGTCCACCCAGGGTAGATACGTCAATTACGCCGACATTGTTACGAATCGCCAGATTTTCTTCTCGAATACACCGATCACGGTTTCGGGGTTCCCCATAATATCCGGGTCGCCACCACACTCCGGCGGTTATCATTTGCGCACCGGCTTCCAGGTGACGATAGTGCATTGCAGTCAATCGCTCAGGCTCAAAGCTGCGACCTGCAATTACTGCAAGTTTTTCTGCACGAAACGGAGGGCGGGCTGTTGTTACGCCAACTTCCGCTACGGTACGCCGGGTTTCATTTGCAACCAGGCGTGCGGTGGCGAGTGCTGAATGGCGACCTTGTGAAGGTCCCATACCGACTGTCGAATAGCGTTTTACCAGTTCAAGCTCGGTATACCCGTCCTTGCACGCATTGACGATATCTGAATACTGCAAGTCTTCATCCAGGTCCACAAATTCTTTGCCTTTCGGGTGCGGAAAAATTGGCCAGGGGTGGTTGGTACTGGTATAGGAAGTGGAGGAAATCAGCTCAGAAGGTGCGGCACCCGGCAATGCAAGCCCTAGCTTTCGAGATACAGCCTGTCCGGCATTTTTGCCAGATACGATTAATGCGCTGAGCTCGTTTTCTCCACAGATCGCACCAGCCAGGTGTACACAAGCAGGCAGCCCCGTAATTGAAAACCCAGAAGATTTGTCTTCATAAGACAGTCTGCCACCGGCTTGCAATGCAAGCTGATAGGCAGGCATAAACCCTGTGGATACACAAAGCAGGTCGCAGTCATAGTGCTGCGCTTCGCTGCTACACCGGCCCTTGCCGATAATCTTGCGCAGTTCTACGGCGCGTATATGACGTGAACGGTTACCCGGCAGCGCTTCATACACTGCATGCGCCACGTGGACAGGTATGCCGCAAGCATGCACTTTTTCATATAGGGGTGTTGCATGAAGTGATTCGCGCAGGTCTGCGATGGCCACAACATGCACACCGTTTTCCAATAACTCCAGTGCCGTTGCATAGCCGTCGTCATTGGCAGTAAGGACTACAGCATGCTGGCCTGGGCGAACACCGTATAAACGGATCAATCGTTGTGCAGCGGTACCCAGTAACACACCAGGAAGGTCATTGTTGCGAAAAATTGCAGGCTGCTCCATTTTTCCCGAAGCGAGTATCATTTCCTTCGCGCGCAATTTGTACATGCGATGACCGCGAATAACGGGCAGCCAATTATCGGCAAACCATCCGTTACAGACGGCATCTGTCATGACTTCGATATTGGAATGATTCTTGACTGCTGTGACAAGTTCATCGCGAAGGGCAGGTGCCAGAACACCTTCAGTGTCAAATCGGCCATAATTAAGGGATCCACCGGGTACAGCTTCCTGCTCGATGAGAAGGACTTCCGCGCCCGACTCGGCTGCAGTTAAAGCGGCACTCATGCCCGCAGGTCCACTGCCGATTACGGCAACCTCGCAAAATCTGTACTTTTTGTCATAGTAGCCATGTGGGGCGTCGAGGTGCACTTGTCCAAGCCCCGCGCGTCTACGAATGATGGGTTCCCAAAATTTCTGCCATATTCCTTTAGGTCGGAAAAACGCCTTGTAATAAAACCCGACAGGCATAAATTTACTTACCAGACCTATTTTCGCTGCTCGATCGTTTTCCAGACTGCCTGCATAATTTTGACCGGTTATCTTGAGCCCCGGGGTGATTTTGTATTGGTCAGCAGCCACATTGGGCTCATGTTCAAGCTGTACCAGGGTATTGGACTCAAGTCCGGCCATCGACAGCACACCACGTGGACGATGGTATTTAAACGAACGTGACAGCAGCCAGATATTGTTTGCAGCCAAAGCGCTTGCAATGCTATCTCCTGCCAGACCCGTATAGCGGTTGCCCTCGAAACTAAACGGTACCGGTTCATGATAGTCGACCAATAACCCCGAGAAGTCTGATAAACGGTTGGATGAAGTTTCCATGATATATGATTGATCTTTATTGATTTTAAAGCGATTTAAAAATTGATCCTCGCGGTAAAAACATCGCTCGCAGGGTAGGTTTTCATGATCTCGTCCGTAACCGTATTGCGTTCTGCAATAAACCAGTATGTCGTTGCAACATGGCACCACCATTCCTGCACCACGCCTGCGGCATTGTTCGACATCCAGATAAAATCCGCCCATTCAGCATCACTGACATCATCCGGGTGAGGCATTTTTGAAACTTCGCCGAAGCAGATGAATTCTGAAATATTTCGCAGGCCATTAAGCGGGCAGTTCATTACTTTCATGTGTATATTCCCTAGTGGCTTGCAGCGGTGGCCCCCGCCTCGTTGGACAGCCTGAAGGCCTTGAATCGCTCAAGCCCAAATGGCTGGATCATTTCAACCGCCTTCTCGTTTGCAAGGGTTTCCGCCATACACTTTCCTGAAATAGGTGTCGCCTTGAATCCCCAGGTACCCCAGCCGGCATCCAGCCAGTAATTCTTTACCGGGCTTTCTCCCATGACAGGGCTGTAATCAGGTGTCATATCCGTGATTCCAGCCCACTGTCGCAGCAGTTTCAACTCGGCAATGAAAGGGAACAGCTCAAGCGTGTGCGCGATAAGGCTTTCTTTAAGATCCAGGGTCGAACGTGTAGAGTACAACTCATACGGGTCGGAACCGCCACCGATGACAATTTCACCGCGTGCGGTTTGCGAGACATAGGCATGCAGTCCCGCAGAGCTCACTAACGGGTCAAGAAAAGGCTTGACCGGCTGTGTAACCATGGCTTGCAAAGGGTAGCTTCGAATAGGCAGTCGAATTCCGGCCATTTTTGCAACTACCGAACTCATGCCTGCAACAGCCTGGACGGCATGGTTGCATTGGATGGTGCCACGGGTTGTCTCCACCGCCGTGACTTTGCCTGCGTTAATCTGCATGCCGGTTACTTCGGTATGCTGATGAATTTCAACGCCCATCTGCGCCGCTCGCATCGCATACCCCCAGGCAACCGAATCATGCCGTGCCGTACCACCGTCACGGTGCCACAGGCCTGCCTGAATCGGAAAGCGCATGTTTTTATCCATGTTCAGGCAAGGTACGATTTCACGAATTTGTTTTCGATCCACCATTTCGGACCGGACTCCCAAGTGCTTGTTGACTTCTGCGCGCAATGCAAATGTACGCACATTGGCGTCCGAGTGTGCAAGGGTAAGCTGGCCACGCTGGGAATACATCTGGTTATACCCCAGTTCGTTCGCCAGATTTTTAAACAGCTCGACAGAGGCTTTATAAAATGCAACGGCTTCAGGGGAGATATAGTTAGACCGTATTACTGCAGTATTGCGTGCGGTATTGCCACCACCCACATATCCCTTGTCCAGTACAGCTACATCGGTAATGCCGTGATAACGGGCCAGGTGATAGGCAATGGACAGACCATGCCCTCCAGCCCCGATGATGACAACATCGTAAGACTTTTTTAAATCACACGGGGCAGGAATATCCCGACGGGCCGGATACTTGGAAGCAAAACCATATTTTAATAGACCCCAGGGCATGAAGAATTCCTACACTAATATACTATTTTTCAGCAGTACGACCCCACAGGTTTATGGCTCTCAGCATGTCATTGAATAGCCACGTGATGATTGGTTGTGATTGCAGTACGGGTCAATTGCCCGAAAGGCTTACTACCTATTGAGTAATAAAAATAATCCAGCTTCGTCATTATAAACTTTCAGGGAATTTATCAACGGCAACCTAACAATAAACATATGGTAAAGCTTTTTATGTAGGGCAAAGAAAGTTAGGGGTTCTATAACGTATTAAATTAAAATTATGAGCATCCCTTTGCAATAATATTTATATCCAAGGTTCACATTTATTAATTAGCTCAACGAGATTGTGTGCATTTAATCGCTTACGTGCATGTCGTAACTGATTCTCAACAGTCCTAACAGATTTACTTAATTTGGCAGCAATTTGTTTGCTACTCATGCCTTTAGAAGCCAATCGAATTGCGTCTAATTCTGAATTTGATGGTTTTTTAAACATATGATGCATTTTAGGGCTATGCCAGTAGTTGCTTATGCTTGCCAGTGGCGCTAAAAATTTTGTACAGAATCTTTCCATAAAATCTATTTCTGTTTGATTCCAAACATGGTTGGTAATGGTGTGGTCTACACAAGCAATTCCAATTGCTTTATCGTTCCAAACTAAACGCTGCATTAACATAGACTTACATTTAAGAGACTGAAGCTTTTTTTTGATGAGTGAAAGCTGTGGATTATGTTCAACATCCTCATACTTTACAGGTGAAGGGCTATTCCAAACTCTCTGCATTGTTTCATGCTGATTCGGTAATACACATCCAACTATCGATGGTGGGTTAGTATCTTCACTGCAGTACTCTGATATTGGTGTGTAAATTTCAGTATCGGGTACGGCAAATCCTGCATCTGCTCGACATACTTTGAGTCTATTTACCATGTGTGCAAGCCCCACATGAACAGTTTCTTTGGGGCTTTCTATAACAAGGATCATGTGCGCAGCACAATCAATAGATTCTCGTGACGTATTATTTAAATTTTCATCAACAAAATACTTTTTGAGCTCTTTCGTTGTTGGGGGCTCATTCTCAAATATGCTTGACTGCATTTCAGTCACAGGCAAATTGGCACCCTAAATAATCATAGTAGAGATAAATATACTTGATTTGATACGTATTAGTATGAGTATATTTTGTCATGGTTAGAAAAATTATTCCGCATTTTTAGGAATATTTTGTCATATGCATTTTGAATATTACCCGTAATACTAATTTGCATAAGATATAATATATTTAAGTAAAAATATATGTTATTCGAATTAAAGATTAAATAGAAACACGTTGTGTTTCCATAAAAATATAAAGGTAAAACTATGGGAATGAAATATTTTGAAAAAACGCAATCTATGGATATAGCATCTTTAAACATAGATGGAATAAATGCATTTCTGGAAGACGTCGTGTCTTCAAATAATAAAGATGCTCCTATTACATGTGGGATGTTCCGAATGGAATCAGGCAGTCCACTCGATTACACCTACAGCTATGATGAATGCAAAATGATGCTTGAAGGGGAAATGACAATTACCGAGAACAGTGTGACTGTAACACTAAAGCCTGGCGATGTTGTTTATTTCGATAAAGGAACCTCAGTGACTTTTGCATCGAAATCATCTGGATTGGCGTTTTATGTTGGGCAACGTAAAGAAGGTGTTCTTTAATACAAAATAAAATTTAATTTTATCTAGTAATGTTTAGTATACATATAAGAGAGGTAAATATGAGTATGATATTTAATACAATCAAGTTAGCTGTACTATTTTCAACTATCTTAATGATAACATCACCACTTAATGCAAAAGATTGGTGGCCTGCTGACGTTAATCCCTATAATCCATCCTGCTCGGACGGTAGTGATGAATGTTGGGCACTTCCTGAGAACAATGCCGCAAAGCTACCTGCTGCTAAATATGTTCCTCTATCACCTGATCAAGTTAAAAAGAAACACAACATTTGTGTTTCTTTCCCACATTTAAAAGATTCTTATTGGGTTGGAGTCGGTTATGGAATTATTTCAGAAGGTAAAAGACTCGGTCAAAAAGTCACATTGCTTGAAGCAGGTGGCTATACCAATCTTGAGCGGCAACTTCGCCAAGTAGAAGATTGCATATCAGCAGGAGCTGAAGTTTTAATTCTATCTGCAATTTCAGGGAAAGGTAATATCAATCAAGTCGATGAAATTCGTGGAAAAGGAATACCTGTTATTGATTTGGTTAATGGAATTGGTACTCAAGTCGATGCAAAAATTTTAGAAAGTTGGTATTTACTTGGTTATTTGGCATGCGATTGGATTGCTAAAAAACATCCAGAGGGTAGCGGCAATACATCAGCTGCTTGGTTTCCTGGTCCTCCAGGAGCTGCTTGGTCGGTTGCTGGTGACAAAGGCTGTCATGATGCAGTAAAAGGTAGTGATGTTGAGATTATTGCAACAAAATGGGGTGATACTGGGAAAAGTATTCAGTTAAAGCTTGTTGAAGATGTAGTTGCTTCACGCACGTCGGGTGGTACAACCGATCTAAATTACATTGTAGGCGCAACACCCACGATTGAAGCTGCAGTTGGAGTGGTTCGTGATCGTGGAATTCAAGATACAACTCGTTTAGTTGCCTACTATTACAATACTGGATCTCATATACTTTTAAAGCAAGGTCGTATGGATATGGCGCCAACTGATCACATGGTGCTCCAAGGTCAAATTGCTATCGATCAAGCTGTGCGAATTCTCGAAGGACTTCCAATGGCTACTGGTGGAACACCTGAACATGGCAATCCGGATCGAATAACTGAACATGTGCAGCCAGTTCCAACTGTTGTAACCAAAGAGAATATAGCTGAATTCGATCCAGCTTCGACATTGGCGCCAGATGGTTGGAAGCCTGTGTTTCGAGTGGACTGAAATCTATCTAGCACATGCGTTAATTTAGTAGACGAATGCAAATGTCTGCTCAATTTAACTGCCGTATTGAAGGAACTGCATCAGAGGAGTCGATGGTCCCATTAAAGTCGGCTCCCTACTACCCACAAGGGTAATGTAATGAAAGCGGTTGACAATTCAGTGCTGCTACGTGTTGAAAACATCTCTAAACAGTTTCCTGGAACCTTAGCACTAGACGAGGTCAGTCTAGATGTACGAAGAGGCGAAGTACATGTGTTGTTTGGCGAAAATGGTGCAGGTAAATCAACTCTTATTCAAATCATTGCAGGTGTATATCGTGCCACGAAAGGCAAGATTTATTTAAATGGAAAAAAAGTAGAGCTGCAATCTGTGCGCCAAGCTCGTGATTTTGGAATCAGTGCTGTTTTTCAGGAATTTTCTATCATTCCACAACTGACAGTTGGAGAAAACTTGTTTCTTGGATCAGAAATGACACGTGGACCACTTCTAGATAAAAATCTATTACGCGATAAAGCCAATGAAATATTGAAAAAACTGGGTTTCCCGCTTCAACCCAATCAATTAGTGATGTATTTGTCTCGTGCGGAACAACAGATGGTTGAAATTGCAAAAGCATTTCGAACCAAACCTTCGGTAGTCATTCTTGATGAACCAACTGCATCACTTACGGAACGTGAAACAGACCAACTTTTCTCAAGAATTAAAGAGCTGAAACGTGATGGGATAGGCATCATTTACATCACGCATAGAATTAATGAAATTCAAAGAATTGGAGATCGAATTACAGTACTTCGTGATGGTAAATTTGTGTCAACCATACCAGTTAAAGAAGCGAGCGAAGAAAGGTTAGTTGAATTAATGACAGGACGCATAATTGACCAAATTTTTCCAGATATTCAGTCAAAACCTCATAAGGCATTATTAAAAATTGAGGACCTAACACTTCAAAATAATATTGTACAAGATGTCTCGATGGAAATACGTGGAGGGGAAGTTGTTGGGATTGCAGGACTCGTGGGATCCGGTAAGTCACATGTAGGGCGCGCTGTATTTGGGTTAGAAAATATTGTAAGTGGGAAAATAAATTTTTGTGGTAATACAGTTTATAGCAGTAAACAACACATAAATTTTTTGCGTCCCCGCGTGATGTTAGATCGAGGTATGTACTACTTGCCTTCGGATAGGCGAGAAGAAGGTTTGGTAATGGTTCAAAACGTTAGGGAAAACGTATCATTGGTTTCCCTTGGGCTAAAAACGTTTTCCTACAATTGGTTTCTGCGAAGGGCAAGCGAAAAGAAAATAGTAGAAGGTGTATCGAAAAAATTAGATTTAAATCCACCTAATATTGAACGCGATGTAGAACATTTTTCTGGAGGAAATCAACAAAAAGCGTTAATTGGCAAAGCATTAGTTCGTGACGTTAAGCTGTTCATATTTGATGAGCCTACAGTAGGTGTGGATGTTGGTGCACGAATGTTAATTTATAAATTTATCGGTGAGCTATGTGAAGAAGGTGCAGGTGTGGTGCTTATATCTTCAGATTTGCCAGAAATATTACATCTTGCTCACCGCGCATATGTAATGCACCATGGTGTGTTACAGGCTGAATTACCAAAAGAGCAATTATCAGAACAAAGTGTACTGAAATATTTCTTTGAAAAGAAGGCGTGCTCGCAATGAATTCGAATCAAGTAAAAAGCATTAATGAAGGATATTTAGGTGTGAGAATATTAGAGAAAGTGATAAACCTAATACAAATTGTATTTGTAAAAGCGGGAGTGCTGCCCTGGTTTTTGGTTATCGCAGTTATTTTTTTAACAAGTGCAACGGATACGTTTCTTACAGAATCGAATCTATCTACAGTGGCACGCCAATCGACTTATTTGGTATTGGCTGCAATGGCACAAATGATAGTCTTATTAACTCGTGGGTTAGATTTGTCCATTGGCACTATGTTTGCTATGAGTTCTGTAACTACATCCATTACGATGGTAACGCTTTCAGCGAATGGAGTGTCGCCTGAGTTTGCTATCACTATGGGTTGTCTTGCAGGCATGGCAACAACGATTGCAATTGGTGCGTTTAATGGGTTTGGAATAGCTGTATTTGATGTCCCGCCGTTTGTAATGACACTTGCCGTATCATCAGTCGTAGCTGGACTTGCATTTTATACAACTGGTGGAACACCTGTTTATGGCATGCCAGGTGGCTTTTCTGATTTTTTTGGATATGGAAAAGTGTTTGGGATTTCTGTCCCTGTCTATATTACAGTTTTTTTTATAATTGGTATGTATTTTTTAATTAACTGGACTCGACTTGGACGATATTTCTACGCAATTGGTGGAAATCCAAAAGCTGCTGAATTGTCAGGCATTAATACTAAGCGTGTAATATTTATTACATATGTGCTTGCAGGGTTGATAACAGGGGTAGCAACCTTATTGCTCACCGCCCGCTTAGAGAGTGGAGAATCCAATATCGGAGTCGAGTATCCCCTTATGTCCATTGCCGCATGTGCAATCGGTGGCGTGAGTATTTTTGGTGGCATCGGAAAATTAAGCGGAGTTGTATTGGGCGCGATTTTTATCATTCTAGTCCAAAATGGTATGAATCTATTACAGCTAAACTCTTATTTGCAAATGGTGGTTATTGGTATTTTGTTAATTCTTGCGGTGGTTGCTGATAATTATCGACTGAAACTTCTCCTTACAATGAATAAGTAGTTCCCTCCTACCTAGACGAACAGGACTTCTTCATAATTGAGCACGGATGCTTAACCAAATGATAATCAAGAAAAAATAAAATCAAACATTGAAAATAAGTTGTTAGACAAAACAGTAGATACTGAATAACAATAATTTGAGGCTCACATAATGTGTGGAATCGTCGGGCTTTTCATTAAAAACGCTAAACTGGAATCACGTTTGGGTGAACTCCTTTCACCTATGCTAGTGGAGATGAGCGAGCGGGGTCCAGACAGTGCCGGCGTTGCATTTTATAGAAACCCAGTCGCTGCCGGCAGTTCTAAAGTTACGCTTCTCAACCATGATTTAAACACAAGTTGGCAAAACATATCTTCACAGTTAAAAGAAGAATTTGGGAACAGCACTTCAATTGAAATTCGGTTTAATCATGCTGTTGTCGTTACCTCTAGCGATGCGAATACCGTTTTAACTTGGCTATCAGAAAATTTCCCAAACCTACATGTAACCAGTTCCGGTACTACCATTGAAATATATAAAGACAAAGGTATTCCCAGCGATGTCATTGATCGCTTTGATCTAGCTACACTACAAGGCACACATGCTCTTGGCCATACACGCATGGCAACAGAAAGTGCTGTTACCACAGAACACTCTCATCCATTTTCTACCGGACTGGATTTATGTTTAGTCCACAATGGTTCTTTATCTAATCACAACTGCTTGCGCAGAAAGTTACAAAAAGAAGGAATTGAATTTAAAACTGATAATGACAGCGAAGTAGCAGCAGGTTATTTAATGTGGCGAATTCGTGAAGGCGACTCACTTAGTGAAGCACTTGAGAACGCTATTGAAGATTTAGATGGATTTTATACTTTTGTTGTGGGAACTCGTGATGGATTTGCGGTACTTAGAGATCCTATCGGTTGCAAACCTGCCATCATGGCAGAGACCGATGATTGGGCGGCAATGGCTTCTGAGTTTTGTTCTATAGCTAATTTGCCAAGTGTTGAAAATGCAAAGATTTGGGAACCTGAACCTGAAAAAATTTATAGCTGGGCTAGAAAATAATATGAGGTATTAAAATGGATGATTTTAATTTTATAAAAATTCAGTTGTTAAACTCAAGGGTGTTATAGCCCTTAATATTAATTCTCATTCAGAAAGCGACAGAGCAACCTTAGATACACTTTCAGAATCTGAGCTGCTACTAATCGTATCACCTTACTCTGACGTTCAACCTAACAGTAATAAAAAAATAAGCTCTAAAAATGACTTTATGGGCATCAACCCAATAACAAATATACCTACAGAAAATATTAAAGACGGTGAATTTAACAAAGATTGTGCTTGCGAAGAAACAGTTTGATCTTGAAACAGCCGATGTGCGCTCCCTGAATGAACAACTTCATCGGCACAATGGCAAACAAGACCGCATTAAATATTTAATCAGTAATCC
The DNA here is from genome assembly GCA_965205275.1 of Gammaproteobacteria bacterium. Classification (GTDB taxonomy): domain Bacteria; phylum Pseudomonadota; class Gammaproteobacteria; order UBA4575; family UBA4575; genus WTFY01. The sequence goes on along the minus strand of OZ242168.1, from coordinate 716,071 downwards.
ACGCGGCAAACACGCTATTGCGGTCGGAATTGATTCCACCATTGATGTGGAAGTAAATGGTCATGTTGGATATTACTGTGCTGGCATGAATAAGACTGCCAGCATCACCATTTCAGGTAATGCTGGCGCGGGAGCTGCAGAGAACATCATGTCTGGACGCGTAACCGTTAAAGGTAATGCTTCACAATACGCAGGCGCAAGTGGTCATGGTGGCATGCTTATTATTGAAGGTGATGCTGCAGCACGATGTGGAATCTCAATGAAAGGGGTCGATATTGTTGTCGGCGGGTCAATTGGTCACATGGGTGCATTTATGGGTCAAGCAGGTAATCTCGTTATTTGTGGAGATGCAGGCGATGCATTGGGGGATTCAATATATGAAGTGCAAATTTTTGTTCAAGGCAACGTAAAAAGTTTAGGCACAGATTGTATTGAAAAAGACATGACTAAAGTTCATCTAGAGAAACTTACTAAACTTTTAAATAAAGCGGATATAAATGCTGATCCTAAAAAATTCAAACGTTATGGTTCAGCAAGAAATCTTTACAACTTTAACATCGACAATGCCACATTGAATTGATTAATCATTCTTCACAAAATTCCTAAATTATAATAATAATGAGTAATGCAAAATCAGATTTACCAGTAGATACAAAAACTGTAATGAAAGAATCTTACATTTGGGATAAAAGTACTATCCAAGAAATACAACGTGCTGCCACGCAAGGCATCTATAGTATTCGCGGTGGTGGAGCTAAACGTAAATTACCACACTTCGATGATTTATTATTTCTTGGTGCCAGCATGTCGCGCTATCCACTTGAAGGTTATCGTGAACGTTGTGACACCGATGTTGTACTCGGATCACGCTATGCAAAAAATCCACTACATCTGGATATACCAATAACGATAGCAGGCATGAGTTTTGGTGCATTGTCTGCTGAAGCAAAAGATTCTTTGGGTAAAGGTGCCGCAATGATGGGTACTAGCACCACGACAGGTGATGGTGGAATGACTCCAGAAGAAAGAAAATCCTCCAAAACACTTGTTTATCAATTACTCCCATCACGTTACGGTATGAATCCGGATGATTTGCGCAAAGCGGATGCAGTCGAAATTGTATGTGGACAAGGTGCTAAACCTGGTGGTGGCGGAATGTTGCTGGGTCAAAAAATAAGTGACCGTGTTGCACAGATGCGCACCTTACCTAAAGGTGTAGATCAACGTAGCGCCTGTCGTCATCCTGATTGGACCGGACCGGATGATCTTAAAATAAAAATCCAGGAACTACGTGAAATAACCAATCATGAAAAACCTATTTATATAAAAGTCGGTGCAACTCGCACTAAATATGATGTGCAATTGTCAGTGAAAGCCGGCGCAGATGTAGTGGTGATCGATGGCATGCAAGGCGGCACTGCCGCAACGCAAGATGTATTTATTGAACATGTTGGCATTCCCACCTTACCAGCGGTGCGAATTGCAGTTGAAGCGCTACAAGAAATGGGAATGCACCGTAAAGTACAGCTTATTGTTTCAGGTGGTATTCGCAATGGTGCAGACGTTGCAAAATGCATAGCATTGGGTGCCGATGCAGTTTCCATTGGTATGGCTGCACTATATGCCTTGGGTTGTAACAGCCCCAAGTATGCAGATGAATATCGCAAGATGGGCACCGCACCAGGTTATTACGATGCATACCATGAAGGCCGCTGTCCGGCTGGAATTTCAACTCAGGATCCAGAGTTATCCAAAAACTTGGACCCAGAATTAGGCGGACGCCGTATAAAAAATTTATTGCAAACCATGGTACTGGAAGCACAAACCTTAGCGCGTGCTTGCGGTAAATCTCATTTGCATAATTTAGAGCCAGAAGATTTGGTGGCCTTAACTGTTGAAGCGGCAGCAATGGCGAAAGTGCCTTTAGCTGGAACAGATTGGATTCCAGGACAATGCTAAAAATCATTCATAAGTTATTAAAATAACTATAGCTGTCTTCCAGATAATATATCATGACTATAGATTTAGAAAAAGTAGCAAAAGAAAAAGGCGTTAAGTATTTTCTAGTCAGCTTTGTAGATTTATTTGGAAATCTACGCGCAAAATTAGCGCCGGCAAGAGCCATCAAGGATATGCAAAAGAATGGTGCCGGATTTGCCGGATTTGCGACCTGGTTAGATATGACCCCAGCCCACCCAGATTTATTTGGTGTTCCTGATCCAAATAGTTTTATTCAATTACCCTGGAACCCCGAAGTCGCATGGGTTGCATGTGATTTATGGATGGATGGTAAAGAAGTCGAAGCTTCTCCGCGTGTAGCGTTAAAACGTCAGCTTGAGCGCGCCACCAAAAAAGGTTGCCGCATAAAAACAGGTGTGGAGTGTGAATATTTTTTAATAAATCAAGAAGGCACGGCTTTAGCTGATGCTGCAGATACTCAAACCAAGCCTTGTTACGACCAACAAGCCGTAATGCGCCAATATCCACTCATCAGTGAAATATGTGATTACATGATTAAGCTCGGTTGGAATCCTTATCAAAATGATCATGAAGATGCGAATGGTCAATTCGAAATGAACTGGGATTATGATGATGCATTAGTAACTGCTGACCGTCATGTATTTTTTAAATACATGACAAAATCCTTAGCTGAAAAACATGGTTTACGTGCCACTTTTGCACCTAAACCATTTCTCAATTTAACTGGAAATGGTTGTCACGCACACATATCAATATGGGATAAGAGTGGTAAAAAGAATTTATTTTTAAATAAAAGCGATGATCTAGGGCTATCTAAACTCGCCTACCAGTTTTTAGGTGGCATCATGCAACATGCACAATCTCTATGTGCTATTTTTAATCCTACTGTGAATAGTTACAAACGCATCAGTGCACCCCGCACAACTTCTGGTGCAACCTGGTCTCCAAGTTCCATTACTTATTCTGGGAATAATCGCACACATATGATCCGCGTACCAGACGATGCAAGATTTGAACTGCGATTAATGGATGGTGCAGTAAACCCTTATCTTCTGCAAGCAGGCATCATTGCTGCTGGGCTGGATGGCATAGAAAACAAACGTGACCCAGGAAAACCTTTACACATCAATATGTACGAAGAGGGACACAAAGTGAAAAATATTAAATTACTGCCCAACAATCTACTTGATGCATTGCGCTTTTTAGAAAAAAACAAAGTCCTCCAAAAAGGGCTAGGAGAAGAATTAGTAGGCTCATTTATTAAACTAAAAATGCAAGAGTGGCATCAATTTACATCGCATCTAAGCGAGTGGGAGCGCAATAACGTACTGGACTGCTAAACAAGATACTTCCAAAAGTAGTACACTTAAAGCTTTCTACTGATGCATTCCGTTTCATACTAGGTTCTGCGCCTTTACTAATTAGCATTCCCCATGCAGGTACCCCTTAGTGCCTGAAGTAATTGAAAAGCGTTTTACCAGTGCTGCAACCATCTTATCGACCTTTTATTGTCGCCAAAGCAACTTTTGATTTAAATACTGGAGTGTGGGTCTTCTTGGCATTGATCTTTCCCCTGAATTAGATCCATTCCTGGTGAGGGAAAAATTATCATATCATGCTGCTTGTTGTGCGAATACAGCCGGTGGTACGTAGCCAAGTGAGCTGTGTGGTCGTATATAGTTATAGTGGCGTCGCCAGTCATTGATGATGCATCGTGCATCAGGCAGATTGCGAAACCAATGTTGATTGAGACAGGTATCTCGAAAGCGGGCATTGAACGATTCCACGAACGCATTCTGAGTGGGTTTGCCCGGTTGAATAAAATGCAGTTTCACACCGCTTTGTTGTGACCAGAAGAACATCGCCTTGCTGGTCAGTTCGCTACCGTTGTCGCACACAATAGTTTTTGGTAAGGAACGAAGCGTTCCGATCTCTTCCAGAAACCCTGCCAATCGAAGACCGGATATTGAGGTATCTACAATCTGTCCAATACATTCCCGGCTGTAGTCATCGATGATGTTTAACACCCGAAAGCGCCGACTTGAAGCCAACTGGTCAGAGACAAAGTCGAGTGACCAACGTTGCCCCGGCCCATCCGGTATCATCATTGGTATCCTGGGACGTATCAGCTTCTTCCGTCGTCGTGTTCTCACCTGTAGATTCGCCTCACAATACAGTCGGTAGGTGCGCTTGCGATTGATAACCAGACCTTCCGCTGCCAATAGTCCATGCAGTATCAGGTAGCCATAACGCGGATACTGCGTGGCCAGCTCTTTCAGTCGTTGGCACAGGACTTTATCGTGCTTAGGTCTCGGTCGATACTGCATGACTGAGCGAGATAAGCCCACCAATCGACACGCCCGCCGCTGACTGGCAAGGTTGGCCGTCACCAGATGCTCAACACCCCGGCGACGGGCAGCGGGCGTTAAAATTTTTTCCCGACCAGTTCCTTTAATGCCGCATTATCCAGCATCGTATCCGCCAGTAGACGTTTGAGTTTAGTGTTCTCGCTCTCCAGTTCCTTCAGGCGTTTGGCCTCAGAGACTTCCATACCAGCGTACTTCGACTTCCAGCGGTAGATGCTCTGTTCACTTACATTGTGCTTACGTACCAGGTCTGGCATTTTGGCGCCGGCCTCATGCTCTTTCAGGATCGAAATGATCTGCTCGTCGGTAAATCGTTTGCCTTTCATCTTGGGACCTCCTAAGGTTCAAATTATAGGAAAATCCCTCACATAAAGTGGATCGGGTTACGGGGGAAAGATCATCAGGACTGTCTGACCGCGGCCGGTGTAAACATCTTCCGGCGTCAGGTTATTCAGGCTCTCGTGATAGCGTTTGGTGTTGTAGTACTCAATGAACTCACCGATGTGAGCCTTGAGGTCACCGGGCAGATAATAGTTTTCCAGCAACACCCGGTTCTTCATCGAGCGATGCCAGCGCTCGATCTTGCCTTGCGTCATCGGATGATACGGACGGCCACGCGTGTGGCCCATGCCGTGATCATCGAGCCACGTTTTCAGTTCCGAGGATACATAGGACGGGCCGTTGTCGGATAACCGGCGCGCTCGATGACGAACGTTGGCCGTTTCAAGCCTGCTGTTCCTCAGTGCCAGATTGAGTGTGTCGCTGACATCACTGGCTGTCATACCCTCGCACAGCTTCCAGGCCAGGATGTAACGCGAGTAGTCATCAAGTACTGTGGACAGATAAAACCAGCCCCAGCCGATCACCTTGAGGTAGGTAAAATCCGTCTGCCACAGCTGGTTGGGTGCGGGGGTCGGATGCTGGAACTTGTCGGCGGCCTTCATCCACACAAACGCCGCACAGGTGATCAGATCGTGCGCCTTCAAAAGCCTGTAAACACTGGACTCGGACACGAAGTATCCTCGCTCGGTATACAGCACAGAAAGCTCCCGTGCAGAGAGTTCCGGTCGCTCAAGAGCGAGCGCCAGGAGCGATTCCCGGATCTTCTCCGGTAAGCGATTCCAGACCCGAGTATTACTCGGCCGGACATCGGCAAGAGCGGTATAGCCGCCTTCTCGGTAACGCTCGTACCAGCCGTAGAAGGTCGACTTCGGGATGCCCAACCGCTCAAGTGTGCGCCGCACCGGTAGCGAGGAGCGCTCCACCAGATCAATGATCTCGCGTTTCTCTGAAGCTCGGTATCTCATGTATCGTCGCCCCCAGCCCCGTAGGTGCTTTTTTTAAGCAGACGATTTTCCAGCAGCGTTTCGGCCAGCGCTTCTTTCAGTTGCGCTGCCTCGTTGCGTAGGGTTTTGACTTCCTCGGTATTGGCCTCTCGTGCGGTATCACCGGCCAAACGTTTCTTGCCGGCCCCCAGAAACTCCTTCGACCAGCGATAATACAGGTTTTGATTAATACCTTCCTTGCGGCACAACTCGGCAATACTGTCTTCACCGCGCAGACCTTCCAGTACAATCCGAATCTTCTCTTCGGCTGAATACTGACGCCGAGTCGCTCGGCGAATATCTCGAATCGCTTTCTCAGCGCTGTCTTTTTGCTTTGTCATCATCGTTCCTCTTCAGGGTAACGATGAGCCAAATGTCTCTCTATATTCAAACCAACCGGTTGGTCCGACTGCTGCTGACGGTGCACACCCAACGATTTGGCTTTACGGTCGTTAAGCGTGGCGCAGTGGATCCCGGAGCAAGCGTCGTCGTTCGGGCCGGCAGTCCCTGCACCGGCGCCTGGTCCAGGTCCGGAAATTCCACCCGCAGGGTACGAATGCGGTGGGCCACCGCCGCTGACGCCTGACCCGGAGTGCATGAGAACGCGGACACCGCCCCGACCACCCCCTGTTCCTGTCAAACCCCCCCGCGTAGGTACCAGGTCTTCAAAGAGAGCTGAAGCGAAGGTTCCAGGCACAGGGGCCGATGATCCAGGGATGGATGGGCCCAGGTGGTGGGGGTACTGATGCATTCATTGCTCATCAAGGCTTTGACAGCCTCGGCTGATTTCTTATTGTTCGTATTAGTCCTTCACTGAATGTGCTTGGAGTACCCAAGGCTTTTGAGAGAGGTAATGATGGTAATTTCATGCATTTCCCGGTTTAGATTTATTTTTCTCCAAAAGGGCAGCGATCCGTCCAAATCTCTTCCAGTTTGTTTTTGTGTGCCCTCAGGAAGTCCAATACTCTGGGTGAGTCAGGATATGGAAATGGAAGTTCGAGTTGAATCGGATCAAAGCATATAAAGCCTACAAACTCTCTATCAGAAATGCATTCGATTCTCTTGGAAAGATCTATAACGTTAGACAGCTGGTGCGCTGGGAAGGGAAGTCCAAGCTGAATTGATGACTGCCAGATTTTCGTGAGCATGATACTTTCCATATATTAGAGCCTTGATCCTATCAGTGTTACAGTGGCGTACAAGGCCGCATTTACCATCAGTAGATGCTTGCAGATTGCGCTCAGGTTCAGTTCAGATACACCCTAATAAGTCATTTTACCTCGTGCAGGGATACAACTCGCGATTCGTCGGAAATGTCCGTGAACGCCCACTTGATCTCCTAGTGGTCTTTGTCGAGCCCGTAGCGACAGCAGCTTCATACCAATTTCCTGCCAATTCCTGCCCAACCGGTTTCACATCCACCCCCAAACATGCTGTATTTTCCAAGCCATCCGCTTAACCTAGCTTCCTCGTATTCTGGCACACCCTCAAACCACAATCCCAAGACCTTCGCCCAACGCATGAGGCGCGGTTCGGCTATGGCTTCGGGATGTTCGAGGGCCGGTTCACGGGCACGCCGGAGATCGGGCTGGGCTTGTCGCAGGCGGGTCGCGACAACAACCTTAGCTGGCGCCTGACCCGCGCCGGATTCGGCACCGGATCGCTGAAGCTTTCGCTTGAGGCGCGCCGGCGCGAGGGCGCCAATGACGATGTCCCGCCCGAGCACGGGATCGGGTTCAATCTGACGGCGACCTGGTAAGCGCCGGGAACACGGATACCCTACCGGGAACGGGGTATGGGGGTGACGGGGTACGGGCGTGGCTGTTTCTCAGCGGCGTCGAGGCCTACCTGGCGGCGTGGCGGCCGTGTCATACGCCTTTTCGAATGCTACGGGTGATTTGATGCCGTTTTTGACTCCAGGCATGGGTTGTGGACCCCCTTGGCTTCCGGTTGCTTGTGTTCCAGCCAAACCGGGTGCTCAAGGTACCGTCTGGTTTCCATCATTACCCAGGGTAACCACCCAGGCATGTAACGGTTCACCAACCCCATAGATCCCAACCCTATCATTATTGAGCGGTACAAAGCCGTATACGGCCATTTTCAAGGCAGTCCATGTAATCAGGTAGAAAAAGATAGTAAGGCTCGTGAATGATCGCAGTCACCCAGGTATGATGTTTTAAGGCTCATTGCCCACATGCGTGGAGAACGTGACTTCACAGGCAGTACGAAGACCTTGGGTGAATGGTTTATTCGATACGGGAAGCTTACGTATATCCGCTGTGACAACGAAAGTTGAGTGCAAGGCCTGTGTGCTGCAGGAAGGCCTGCGAGCAGTTGAGGTTGAACCCATCTGTATCCATCCTGGCAGCCCCTGGGAGAACGCCTGCAACGAACGGTTCAACGGCACACGTTGACATGAAGGGCTGAACCAGGAAGTCTTTTACTCATTGGATAAAGCCCAGTGTGTGATTGCACAATGGGTGCATCAGTAACCTCACACCCGACCTCATCCATCCCTGGATCATCAACCGCCTGTGCCGGAAACCATCGTCCCAGGTCTCTCTCAAACTCTGGTACATACCGGGGGGCTTGACAATAACGCTTGCGTGCCATACTGCCTCCTCCCTATTTCAGGGAATCATCATGCTAGCTTTCGCAACCAGAATGGATCAAATTTCAAGGGAGACGCCACAGGTGGAACTCTTGGTTGGGCGAAGTTTTAAACAACGCGACCATCTACCACATAAGCGGCACTTACGATTTCCTTCAAAGCTTGATCTGGAATTACAAAATAACCAAACAAAGTAAATAACGGGGTTACAAATTCCTTCACAATTTCTACTAAATCATCTTCTATCCTGCATAATCGAGTAGCAATTTTTGACTCGACCTTATTCTCAATACATGGGTCATACTCACGCATCAGCATCCTACGTGGATTCGCTGCACCTACTATCTTTCCATTTAGTCCTCCATGCCGAATAAATATGTTAACAACGGTTGATGGATCAAGTTCGAGTCGATTGTATAATCGAGCACAATAAAGCATGACTTCTGTAACACGGACAATTCTTGTGTCAAAGAATATTTTTTGCGGATCTCAAGGATCCTCGAAAATAGTTTTCAAAAGAAAATAATCACCATTTTTTCGAATAGCCCAGTAGTCATACGAATTTCTCTCACTAGATATAATTTCTGCAACAATTCCATCCGCTTTCGGTTTTGGCTTATACTCGTTCCGGTTATCTATATAAATACCGATCGGCCAATTAGATGCAGAAATCATGGAGGTACGAGCTGCCTCGTTAAGTTCTTGATGAGTTTTCAATGGCTTTGGGTGATTCAATGAAAAGCGTACCTCCATGTAGCCACTTCCGCCGGTTGCCTTAAGTTTAGGTTCTGCAACTTCTTTATGGGACTGGATCCATTCATTATCCCAAGGTGTTACAAGTTGTTGTGATGGAGTAGCCAGATCCGCTGTACGACGATTTATGCGTTTTATCAGATCCTGTTTGAATTCATCAGGCTGTTCTGGACTCCAGCGCAAAATGTCGTATCCACTTAGATCAAAGTGAATTTTCGGACCTCCTTGTTTGTAATTTGGGCTTTCGTGGAAATGATCCTCTTTAACTGTCAATATCAAGTTTTGGGATTTACCGACTCCCATTGTATATCCAACTTCCAGATAACAATTGGGTCGCTCGTTAGTAATATCGGCAATAATAATGTCTGCTTGCTTTATAAATCCAATTATCTCATTTTTTAACAATCCACCTTGATTGTGTTTATCCACGCGTTTTGCATCAAGTCCGCATGCATTGAGTGCGGGTACAATTGCTTGCTCACATACTGCATCTAATTCTGGATCTCCGATCGGCATAATTATGAAAGCGTCTGCCAATTTGTATTTCCGCTTGTTAAAAGTAACGATAGCTAAATTAAGGTATCTAAGGCTTTAGCCGAGACGCAGCGAAGCCGCCCAACTTGGGCATATTGTTAGCGGTCATTAAACTCTCCCTGGATAGATAGACTTATGAGGCTGTCACATGAGAAATAATGAGCGATTAATGTATACAGCCACTTGACCGACAACTATGATCTTTTTCTCGACAAGAGAACATCAGTGATCAGCAAAGAGTTACAGAAACGTATCATACCATGCGACATTGACAAACATGGTCAAGTGTTACGCACTGACGACTTTGAAGAGAAAATGGCAAGTTTCAAATAAGTAAGAGTCGACCTCACAGGGCTCTGAGTTATGGTCGAAAGTGGTGTACGGCTGAATTGAAAAAAGGCGGCATATCTGGTTGAAATGGTTGTTACGAAGCAATTCATTCAACTGAGGAGATACGCCACCATGAGTAAGCATAACGTTGTCGCATTATCAGGTCGAGAGAAGATCCGTGACGAGCTGACGGAGTTGATCCGCGACGGAGCACACAAGCTGATTGCACAGGGTCTGGAATTAGAGGTTAGTGAACTACTCTCGGCGTTGTCTGGGCGGCGAGATGAGGTGGGTCGTACGGCGGTGGTCAGGAACGGCTATCAGTCGGCGCGAGACATTCAGACCGGCATTGGCCCGGTAACGGTGCAGGTACCGAAGATACGCAGCCGTGACGGCAAGCCGGTGAGTTTTCACTCGGCGCTGGTACCGCCGTATGTGCGCAAGACCGCGAGTCTGGAAGCGGCGCTGGCATGGCTGTATCTGAAGGGGATTTCCACCGGCGAGATGCAGCCGGCGCTGGAAGTGCTGCTGGGCGCCGAAGCCAAGGGTTTATCGGCGAGTACGGTATCGCGCCTGAGGCAGACGTGGCGGCAGGAATACGAGAGCTGGCGACGTCGTCGTTTAGGCCACGATCGCTGGGTGTATATCTGGGCGGACGGTATCTACAGTGGCCTGAGAGCGGATCGCCAGCGGCTGTGCGCGCTGGTAATCGTGGCCGTCAACGCGCGTGGTGACAAGCATTTTCTGGCGATCGAGGACGGCATTCGGGAGTCAACACAGAGTTGGCGCGAAGTGCTGCTGGATCTGAAGACACGCGGCATGAATGCCCCGGAACTGGCGCTCGGCGATGGTGCCCTGGGTTTCTGGGCGGCGCTCGAGGAAGTATTCCCGGCGACCCGTCAACAACGCTGCTGGATGCATAAGACCGGCAATGTGCTCAACGCGATGCCAAAGAGCGTTCAGCCGAAAGCCAAATCGGCGCTGCACGAGATCTGGCAGGCCGCCACCCGCGAGCATGCCGAGCAGGCTTTTGATCAGTTTATCGTCACCTATGAAGCCAGGTATCCGAAGGCGACCAACTGCCTGCTCAAGGATCGGCAATCGTTAATGACGTTCTATGATTTTCCCGCAGTGCACTGGCAGCACCTTCGAACGACCAATCCGATCGAGTCGACCTTTGCCACCATCCGTCATCGTACGACACGAACAAAAGGCTGTATGACGCGCGACAGTTTATTGCACATGATGTTCAAGCTTGGCCAGTGCGCTGAGAAGAACTGGCGAAAACTACGCGGCTTTGCATACCTGGCGAAGATTGTTGAAGGCGTGAAATTTATTAACGGAGAAGAAATTGAACAATCAGACCAGGTTGCCGCTTGATTTCATCGGCATACACCAGATTTGACAATAGCTCAAAGCGCCCCGAATGGAAAGCTTTTGCCGTAAGGCTCGGGAAGTGTTGGTGGGTGAAGGTGGCGAGTGACTTTTAGAGATAAGCAGTCGAACCTTTGTTCAGCCAACAACCGCGATACATGGCCGGACATCCTTAATAGAGGTAAGATCATAAATCTTATCTCGAAATACCAACCGGTCCGGGATGAGGGACCTTGGCGCTGCAGTTTACACCGCTAACTAACTTTGGAGGCTTGAAGAGCTTGTCGATGGAACATTGGCCTAGCAGGCTCTTCACGAACTCGTCTCAATAAAATACTCTATTTTACCTGGTCTGAAAGGGGATTCGTCGATGGTGCTACATTGTCTGGCGCAACGAAGCAGAGGCGGAGAAGGGCAGAGCCGACCACTAAACGATCACTGCCGGTTAAGTGCTGCGTCTTGAAATGTCGCACGGAGCCCTAGGCATCTGCAATATTTTCAGTTGGCACTTCCTATTTTTCAATACACTTTTTGCACAGTGATCAACTATAATTACCAGTGCTAGACTGGCTAACACATTGAATCAACAAGATTTATACTAACTGTACCGAATACTCCCCTATTTCAGCATAATCAGTAAGTTATTGATTTTACCGACTCTGAAAATCCCGTTATCAGGTTACAAGGGTCTGATAGGATCAGCATGCAACTTGTATGTTGAAAATGCTGTCGGTACTTTTGTCGGTCTATCCTAAAATAGAGCCAATAGAAAAGTCATATAATTAAATAAGATAGGGCTAATGTTCAAGTCCGGTTATGGCCGTTTTGTATAAAAGCACAGTAATTCATAGGATCGACGCCAGCATCAAGTTTAAGGAGGTGCAGGGTTAGTTGACGGCCTTTAATTGCCTTGTGCCTGAAAGGCTGAGGTTTCCTTCTGCAGCAGCCTCTATATGGTCTGACCACCAGCGCATCATGACTCTTCTACGCTCTAGATATTCTGCTCTATTGTAAGCACCTCTGACATCATTTTTGTCTGTGTGAGCCAATGCCGACTCAATTATATCAGGGTCGAAGCCTTGCTCATTCAGCGTAGTGCTGGCTAGAGCTCTGAGACCATGAGCAACTAACAAGCGACCGTACCCCATTCTTTTGAGTGCCATGTTGGCAGTTGATGGGTTGGTGTGTGTCCTAGGATTCCTGTCTGCAGGAAATACATATTCCCTGTTTGCACTTATTGGCTTCATGACTTCAAGTAAGGCTAACATTTGTGGTGAAAGTGGAATTTTATGAGGACGTTTCTTTTTCATACGTATGGCAGGAATAGCCCACAATTTTTTTTCCAGATCTATTTCTTCCCATCTTGTACCAGCAGCCTCGCCTGGCCTTGTCATTGTGTGCAATTGCCACTCAATCAAACATCGAGTAGTTTTCTTGATACTGGCATTGGCAATGGCTCTCATTAATTCCGGTAATTGCTCCGGGCCTAGGGTAGGCATATGGTTCTTTTTCGGTGAAGCAAATGCTTTGTTGACCCCTGAGAGACAGTTTGCAGCCACCAAGTCCGTGTTTACCGCATAGACCATGATCTCGTTTAATCTCTGGGTTAAGCGTTTTACAGTTTCCAGGGAGCCTTTTGCTGCTATCGGCTCTAGTACTTCGATAACGTTCTTGGCTCTGATTTTGTGGATTGGCAGGTTGCCGAGTGCAGGGAAAATATGCAGCTCCAGTGATCTGTAGATATCTTTTGAATGTGTCTCAGAGACTTGGCTACTTTTGACCTTGATCCACCGACTGGTCACAGTCTCCAGCGTATTTTTGTTTTTCTCTATATGAATTCTCTTCTTTTCAAGCTTGTGCTCGATCGGGTCGATATCATCAGCAAGCAGCTTTAAGTATTCATTGCGTCTGGAGCGTGCCTTGGCGAGAGTAATGGCAGGGTACTCACCGAGGGTGTCAGCGACACGTTTTTTAGTGAAAGGCCTGTAATAGTTGAAGAACCAGACTTTGTAGCCACTGGGTTTGATTTTGAGATATAAACCTTTCCCGTCTGCCAAGCTGTAGGGTTTGTCTTTCGGCTTGGCATGTTTGATCTCAGTTTCGCTGAGAGGTTTGGTAATTCTTGGCATTTTAGTAATACGCTCCTAAGGGAATGTACTTCGTATTACTAAGAGTATTACTAAAACTGCCAGAAATTACAATATGGCCTCGCACGTTACAGGACGCCTGTATACGATAAAGTACTGAATAAAAAGATATTATAGGATTTTATCGGACGTTATAGGAAGTCTCGGTGGTGGAGGCGGCGGGAATCGAACCCGCGTCCGCAAATTCTCTGCCGTTGGTACTACATGCTTAGTATCGCCTTTGTTTTAACCTTTGCTGCCCGACGAACGGGGGAAGCAAATGCGAGCCTGAAAAAGTTTTAATGGATCCGCTTCAGACAGACTTCACCACGAGCTTGCTAAGGTTACGCCCGGGCCAGCCCCGCAAGCTGAACTGGTCGGACGGCATTAGACTGGTGTTTAGGCAGCTAAAGCGTAGTTGTCGTCGTTTGCAACTATAGGTTTGCAGCGTATTTTACGAGGCCAGCTACATCCTCGGCATGCACCTCAGGTTTCGTAATCCACGTCGAAACCAGGTCGCCCCCATGGAGACACCTGCAAGTATATAATGAATACATCTGGTTTTGTAATGCGTTTGTAAATATTTTGTTTGCAGATTTTAAAACTCAATTTAATTGCGTGATGGAGCCCTCTGTTTTCGCTATGATTCCCGCTTTCACCTATCCTGTACAAGGGCGTGTCGGTTAAATGCTAATTATCGAAGGCGGCAATGCGTTATCCGATTTCAAGGCCCGGAATCTCAGGCACCGGCTGCAGGGCATTTCAGCGAAGATTGAACAGTTTGCTGCCAGGTTTCATCACTTCATTGATGCGACAGGTGAACTCAACCCGGCTGAAAGCGACCGTCTCAAGGCATTGCTTTCCTACGCACCAGCATCCCCTGATACAAGAGATGACTTCCGGATTCTGGTCATCCCGCGCCAGGGCACCATCTCGCCCTGGTCCTCCAAAGCTACGGACATTGCCCACAATTGTGCCCTCGACAAGGTCAGGCGCATCGAGCGCGGCACCCTGTATCGGTTTACCCTGACCCGGGCGTTAGAGGATGAAGAGCAAAACGATATTGCGGGGCTTTTGCATGACCGCATGACGGAGTCGGTCGTATTTTCCATACAGGAGGCCGCATCGTTATTTACGGAGGAGCCTGCAAGAAGGCTTGTACGTCTGGATTTTAGGGGAAATCCCAAAGCGGTACTGTTGCAGGCCAACCAGGAAATGGGCTTGGCGCTTTCAGAAGATGAAATCGATTATCTGATCGAACATTACCGGGACCTGGGAAGGGTGCCCACGGATGTTGAACTGATGATGTTTGCCCAGGCAAATTCGGAGCACTGCCGACACAAGATTTTCAATGCCTCCTGGATCATCGACAACCAGCCGCAGAGGCACAGCCTGTTCGGAATGATTCGCGATACGTACAGGCATTCGCCGCAAGATATCCTGTCCGCGTACAGTGACAATGCGGCAGTTATGCGGGGTCATCATGCCACCCGGTTTCTGGTGAACCCTGAAAATGACCGGTACGAATATGTCGTGGAAGACATGCATATCCTGATAAAAGTGGAGACACACAACCACCCGACTGCTATTTCACCTTATCCGGGTGCGGCAACCGGCTCGGGAGGCGAAATCAGGGATGAAGGTGCGGTAGGCTGCGGGGGACGCCCCAAAGCCGGGTTATGTGGTTTTTCAGTATCCAGTCTCCGGTTGCCGGACAGTCCGCAACCCTGGGAACAGGAGTACGGGAAGCCGGACCGGATTGTCACCCCTCTGGAGATCATGATCGAAGGACCGGTGGGGGCGGCTTCTTTCAATAATGAGTTCGGGCGTCCCAATATTCTCGGGTATTTTCGAACTCTGGAGCTCGATGTATCGACCGCCAGGGACGGTTCGGATGTGCGTGGCTACCATAAGCCGATCATGCTTGCAGGTGGGCTGGGTAACGTGCGTGCCCCGCATATTGAAAAGCAGAAATTCACAGAAGGTACCCCCATCGTGGTTCTCGGCGGTCCGGCCATGCTGATCGGTCTGGGGGGAGGTGCGGCCTCTTCCATGGCGAGTGGCAAGAGTTTGGAAGACCTTGATTATGCTTCCGTACAACGCAGCAATGCCGAGATGCAGCGGCGCTGCCAGGAAGTCATTGAGCACTGCACAGCCTATGGAGCCGATAATCCGATCCTTTCTGTCCACGACGTCGGGGCAGGAGGGCTGTCCAATGCGATACCGGAGTTGCTGGATGATGCGGGGCAGGGCGGGCAGTTCGAGTTGCGCGACATCCCCAATGATGAAGCCGGAATGTCGCCCAAAGAGATCTGGTGCAATGAAGCCCAGGAACGTTACGTGCTGGCGATTGATAAAGGGCAGCTCGAAAGCTTTATCGGAATCTGTACGCGTGAACGCTGTCCGTATGCCGTTGCCGGGTACAGCACGGCAAAGCGCCAGCTGATCCTGAAAGACCGGCTTCTTGGCGACACTCCCATTGATCTGCCAATGAATGTGCTGCTGGGTAAAACACCCGGAATGCAGCGCAATGTTGCTGCCGTTGATTACAGGGAAGCAGGGTCGTCCATACCCCGGGTTTTTGTAGAGGATGCGGTGCAGCGAGTGCTGCAGCTTCCCGCAGTGGCCGCAAAGAACTTTCTGATCACCATCGGGGACCGGACAGTTACCGGTCTGGTAGCCAGAGACCCGTTCGTAGGGCCATGGCAGGTTGGCGTGGCGGATGTCGCCGTGACATGCAGCGGTTTTCAGGGCTATACGGGGGAGGCGATGGCGATCGGCGAACGGCCTCCCGTTGCGCTGCTCTCCGGTCCCGCATCCGGGCGTCTGGCCGTAGGCGAGGCCATTACCAACATACTGGCTGCCAGTGTGGCGGATCTTGCAGACATCAAATTGTCCGCAAACTGGATGGCGGCGGCCGGTCATCCGGGAGCCGATGCCGAGTTGTATGCCACCGTCGATGCCGTAGCCCGCAAGCTGTGTCCGGCACTGAACATTGCCATTCCGGTGGGCAAGGATTCTCTGTCGATGAAAAGCGTGTGGACGGATCCGTCTGGACAAAAGTCCGTGACAGCACCTTTGTCATTGATTATCTCGGCATTTGCACCGGTCACCGATGTGCGCCGGACGCTGACTCCGGTGATCGATACGAAAATGGAAGACAGCCTGCTGCTGTTGGTCGATCTTGGCAAATCCCAAAACCGCCTGGGCGGGTCGGCTTTTTGCCAGGTGTACTCACAGCCCGGTGACGAGCCTGCCGATCTTGACCAGGCCTCTGATCTGGTGAACCTGTTTCATGCAGTAACGGTCCTGAAGCAGTCGGGGGTGATACGCGCCTATCATGACCGTTCGGACGGTGGCCTGCTGGCCACATTATGCGAGATGAGCTTTGCCAGCCATGTGGGCCTAGATATCCATCTGGATACGCTCGGGCCTGATCCTCTTGCGAGCCTGTTTTCGGAGGAACTGGGAGCCGTCATTCAGATCGCAAGCCTGGACAAGGATGAGGTTCTGGCCGTCATGGCGGAGCATCATCTGGCGGAATATACGCATGTTGTTGCCAGGCTGAATCCGTCGGACAGGATAACGGTTTTCCATCAATCCCGGGTCTTCTATCAGAATACGCGCACTGAACTGCAAAGATTATGGATGCAAACCAGTAATAATATCCAGAAGTTACGGGATAATCCTGAGTGCGCCCGGGAAGAGCTGGACTCCATTCTTGATCCACACAATGAAGGGTTGTCCGTACAGCTTGCCTTTGATGTGAATGAGGAGATGAGTCTGCCGTCCATCCATTCCGGTGCGCGCCCGGACATCGCCATATTACGTGAACAGGGTGTCAACGGGCATATGGAAATGGCCGCAGCATTTGAGCGTGCCGGGTTCAACTGTACGGATGTGCATATGACGGACCTGATTTCAGGCCGGTATTCACTGGATACGTTCCAGGGGCTTGTAGCCTGTGGCGGATTCTCGTATGGCGACGTGCTGGGGGCCGGAGGCGGATGGGCAAAATCGATTCTGTTCAATGCCAGGCTCAAGGATACCCTGGCCGCATTTTTTGAGCGCAAGGATGTATTTGCCCTGGGGGTGTGTAACGGCTGCCAGATGCTGGCCCAGTTAAGCGAACTGATCCCCGGAACACAAAACTGGCCGCAGTTTGTTCATAATACCTCAGGGCAATTCGAAGCAAGGCTGGTGATGGTAGAGATCATGCCCTCTCCCTCAATATTTTTCCAGGGCATGCACGGGTCCTGCCTGCCGATTGTCGTGGCCCACGGGGAAGGCAAGGCGGATTTTTCCAAAGGGGATCTGGATGCCCTCATGCAGCGCCAGATGATCCCAATTCGATTTGTTAATAATACTCTTCAAGCAACGGATAAATATCCATTTAATCCTAACGGCTCACCCCAGGGAGTCACGGCCTTCTGCAATCAGGACGGTCGCTTTACGATTATGATGCCGCACCCGGAAAGGCTTTTCCGTTCCGTTCAGTACTCCTGGAAACCTGAAGGGTGGGGAGAAGACGGGCCGTGGATGCGGATATTCAGGAATGCACGTATTGCCTTGAATTAGCTCAATCCATGTTGGGGTGCTGTTCCCTGTATACTCCTTTTTAACATGGCAAAAACCTGTGTCTTTCTCGGTGATGAGCTTGCGAAATACGGATTTCCGGATGGGCACCCGTTCAGTCTGGCCAGGCATGCGGCCTATCGGGAAGCGCTGCAATCCTCCGGTCTGTTCGACCTGTGCTGTGTCTGCGACCCGCAGGAAGCCGCAGCGGAGCAGTTGCAGCTGTTTCACAGCAAACAGTACATCACCCGGGTCCAGCATCACTCCGAATCCGGCAGCGGTTACCTGGATGCAGGGGATACGCCTGCGTTTCCCGGTGTGTACAAAGCTGCCGCAACCGTTGTCGGAACCACTCTGGCAGCTGCCGATGCGGTCATGCAGGGGGATTGCAGGCACGCTTTCAATCCTATCGGGGGGTTGCACCACGCACGGCGCGATGCCGCCAGTGGGTTTTGCGTGTTCAACGATTGCGGCGTCGCTGTGGAGCATCTGTTTTCTGCCTATAAGCTGGGCCAGATCCTGTACGTGGATATTGATGCACACCATGGTGACGGGGTTTTTTATTCGTACGAGAGTGACCAGCGGGTTATTTTCCTGGATTTCCACCAGGATGGCAGAACCCTGTACCCGGGTACCGGCCGCGCTGTCGAGACAGGCACGGGCCCTGCACGGGGTACAAAACTGAATGTTGAAATGCCGCCGGGAAGCAATGACGGGATGTTTTTTGAGCAATGGGAAAAGGGCCGGGATTTCATTGATCAGTTCACCCCGGAATTCGTCTTGCTTCAGTGCGGGGTCGACAGTATGAAAGGAGATCCGATCACGGGTCTGCGCTTCAGCCATGCGGTACACAGATTTGTAACACACGAGCTGATCGACTATGCCAGACGGCATTGTAAAGGCAGGCTGGTTGCCCTGGGGGGCGGAGGCTACAATCTGGAAAATATTTCGAAGGGTTGGACAGCCGTTACGGAATCCATGATTAATACCTGACAAACCTGTCTATAATCTTGACGAATTTGGATCATTATTTAGGCTATAATTGCAAAATTACTTATTATACGTTGTTTAGGAAGCATTCGAGCAGGAGAAAGCATAATGTTTACAGCAGACATGACCGTTGCCAGTTTCGACAAGGAACTTACGAAAGCGATTCAGTCGGAAATTCGCCGTCAGGAAGAGCATATAGAACTGATTGCCTCAGAGAACTACGCCAGCCCGCGTGTCATGGAGGTACAGGGCAGTGTGCTCACCAATAAATACGCAGAAGGATATCCTGGCAAACGCTATTATGGAGGCTGCGAACATGTCGATATTGCCGAACAGCTTGCGATTGATCGCATCAAGGAACTGTTTGGTGCGGATTACGCAAATGTTCAGCCACATTCCGGCTCCCAGGCCAATGCTGCGGTTTATCTGGCGTTACTCGAGCCGCATGACACCATCATGGGTCTGGCGCTGTCGCATGGCGGCCATCTGACACATGGCTGTCCGGTCAATTTCTCCGGAAAGGTTTTTAATGCAGTTCAGTACGGCCTGAACCCGGACACGGGCGAAGTGGATTATGACCAGGTGGAGCAGCTGGCCAAAGAGCATAAGCCGAAAATGATCATTGCCGGTTTTTCCGCGTATTCCAGGGTCTGGGACTGGCAGCGCTTCAGGGATATTTGTGACGAGGTCAGTGCATTGATGGTTGTAGATATGGCTCACGTAGCGGGACTGATTGCTGCCGACCTGTATCCCAATCCGGTACCGGTTGCCGATGTAGTCACTTCCACCACCCACAAGACCCTGCGCGGACCGCGCGGTGGAATCATACTGGCGCGTGAAAACGAGGAAATTACGAAAAAACTGAATTCCATGGTTTTTCCCGGAACACAGGGCGGGCCTCTCATGCACGTCATTGCCGCCAAGGCGGTGGCCTTTCTGGAAGCCCTGCAGCCGGAATTCAAGACGTATCAGCAGCAGGTGCTGAACAATGCAAGAATCATGGCCAAACAGTTCATGGAGCGTGGGTACAAGATTGTTTCTGGTGGTACGGACGATCATCTGTTTCTGGTTGACCTGATCGATAAAGGTATCACCGGCAAGGTAGCTGATGCGGCATTGGGAAGTGCCAATATCACCGTCAATAAAAATACCGTACCCAATGACCCGCAATCTCCGTTCGTGACCAGCGGTTTGCGCATCGGAAGTCCGGCCGCTACAACACGCGGATTCAAGGAGCAGGAGTGCCAGGAACTTGTAAACTGGATGTGTGACATCCTTGATAACATAGACAATGCACAGGTTGTAGAGCGGGTGAGGAACCAGGTACTTGATTTATGCAAACGGTTCCCGGTCTATCAGGCCAGTGCGGAACAACAGGCTGTAGCATGACGCATCGCCTGATTATTCACTAACCGCGAAATGCATTGCCCCTTTTGCCGTTTCGAAGATACGAAGGTTATCGATTCGCGGCTGGCAAGGGAAGGGGACCAGGTTCGACGCAGACGGGAATGCCTGCAGTGCAAGGAGCGTTTTACAACCTATGAAGCTGCAGAACGCAACCTTCCCAGAGTTGTCAAACGTGATGGAAGGCGCGAGCCTTTTGATGAAGAGAAGCTGCGCAAGGGACTCACGCTGGCCTGCGAAAAAAGACCGGTTGCCACCGAGACACTTGATTCAGTCATCAACCGGATATCCCGCAAGGCATCGGGGCTTGGGAAGCGGGAGGTACGGGCCAGTAATATCGGTGAGTGGACCATGCATGAGCTTCGCATGATAGACCAGGTTGCTTACGTTCGTTTTGCCTCGGTATATCGAAGCTTTGAAGACGTGCGGGCCTTCAAGGACCTGATTGAGCGTGTGGAAAACGATCTGGCTCCGGAAATGCGCAAGGGTCAGCTTCCATTGATTGCTGACGAATCTGACTGAAAACATACTGCTGGGCGCAAGAGCATGCCATCCGTATTGAATGACCACGCCTGGATGGCTGAGGCAATTCGCCTGGCTCAAAAAGGTCTCTATACCACCCGGGCGAATCCACGGGTGGGATGTGTCATCGTAAAGGAAGGCAACGCTATCGCGCGCGGGTACCATGCCTTCCCGGGCCGGCACCATGCAGAAATAAATGCTATAAACAATGCTACGGAAAGCATTGAAAATGCTGTAGTTTATGTAACGCTTGAGCCTTGCGTACATGATGGGAAAACCCCTCCCTGCGTAGAGTCTCTGGTTGCTGCGAAGGTCGGGCGGGTTGTCGCAGCCACCGAAGACCCCAATCCTCTGGTCAATGGCAAGGGGCTTGCCTACCTTAGCCGGCACGGGATTGAAACGCACTGCAATGTCCTGCAGAAAGAGGCGCTTGAACTCAACAAGGGTTTTATCAAGAGGATGCATACAAACAGGCCTTACGTGACCGTAAAGTCTGCAATCAGCCTGGACGGTAAAACCGCATTGGCCAGCGGTGAGAGCAAATGGATTACGGGGGAACCTGCGCGCCTTGATGTACAGAAGCTGCGAGCCAGAAGTTGTGCGATCCTGTCCGGTATCGGCACGATTTTGGCGGATGATCCCAGGCTTACCGTTCGTCTTTCCAAAGAAAGCCTGGGTCTGGAAGAAGAGCCCGAACAACCGCTCAGGGTGGTCCTGGACACAGACCTGCGCATACCGGAGTCTGCCAAGGCCTTGCACGCCTTAGGCAAAACCATCATTTATACGTGTTCAAATGACGCCCAAAAAGTAGACAGATTGCAAGATAAAAATGTTGAAGTGGTGACACTGGAGCAGACGAAATTGCTTGGGCTTGCTGAGGTGATGCATGACCTGGGGGGTCGTGGGATCAATGAGGTACTCGTGGAGGCCGGTGCTACACTGGTGGGCAGCCTGCTGGACCAGGGTCTTGTCGATGAGATGATAGTCTATATGGCGCCGCACCTGATAGGCGAGGCAGGCCGCGGGCTGGCAAACCTGCCCCTGATTACAGATATGCAGGATCGGCTGGCAATGCGGGTCAAGGACATATCGGTTATCGGGGATGACATAAAACTTAAAGCCAGGCCTGCAAACGCGTAAGATGATTCGATGTCAACCATAGCAGCAGTCAGGAAAAACGGTCGAGCCTGTATCGCTGCCGATACACTCACAACCTTTGGCGATACAAAACTGTCCAGTGAGTTTGACAGTGCGCCCGATAAAATTCATGTATACAAGGGTAACTACTTCGGGATCGTAGGGTATGCTGCGCACCTGACCGTGATGCAAAGCATGCTGGACCGGTATGGGGATGAGCTTGTCTTTACCAGCCAGATGGAAATATTCGAATCCTTTCGAAAACTGCACCCTGTCCTGAAGAAAAAGTATTATCTGAACCCAAGCCCCAAGGGCGAAGACGATGAGCCTTACGAGTCATCCCAGATTAATATCCTGATTGTCAATGCACACGGGATTTTTGCTGTACATGAGCTCAGGGAAGTCTATGAGTATTCCAGATTCTGGGCAATAGGTTCAGGGGGAGAGATTGCGCTGGGTGCCATGCATGCACTGTACGGGCATGAGGAAGACGCTGAAGTGATTGCCAGGAAGAGTGTTGAGGCGGCGGCTGCCTTCAATAATGCAACAGCCTTGCCTGCGACCCTTTATACAGTCGCACTGGAAGTTTAAAATGTTTACCGGAATTGTAGAGGAAGTTGGTTCAGCCCATAAACTGAAGGAGGAAAAGGATATTCATCAGTACCAGGTGCGCTCGACTCCCGCCTTTGCCAGTGAAGTTGAAACAGGTGACAGTGTTTCAATCAGCGGAGTCTGCCTGACGGTATACGATGTGCAAAGCCACTCATTCCGGGCGGATGTTTCCATGGAAACCCGCCGCTGTACCACCTTTGGCAATCCGTCTCGCCATGACCGGGTGAACCTGGAGCGTGCGGTAACTCCCTCCACGCGCCTGGGGGGACACATTGTAAGCGGCCACATAGATGGAATCGGTATGCTTGAGGTGCGTGAAGACAATGAAAACGAGTCGGTTCTGTGGATTTCCACACCTCCTGACCTGTCCAGATACATGGCCCCGAAAGGGTCTGTCTGTGTGGACGGAGTCAGCCTGACGGTCAATCAGGTCAAGGAGGATCAGTACTGTGTGACGGTCATTCCGCATACATTGGAAAACACTACTCTGGGCCGGGTTCAACCGGGTGATGAAATGAACCTGGAAGTCGACCTTGTCGCTCGTTATCTGGAACGGTTGATGCAGGGCAACAGGTAGGGACGGTGCAGGAAAGTTACACTAAAGGGGCTGATTATTCAGGGCAGGATGCACGTATTGGCATCGTATCCGCTCGTTTTAACGGCAGGATCGTTGAGGCGATGAGGACTGCTGCGCAGGCTGCATTGCTCGAGTGCCGTGTGGCTGAGACCAGTATCACCTACGTGCATGTCCCGGGTGCCTTTGAATTACCTCTTGCATGCAAGGCGATGGCCGGGACAGGCCGCTATGACGGCATCATAGCCCTGGGCTGTGTAATCCGGGGCGACACGCCACACTTTGAGTACGTGTGCCAGGGATGCACCTCAGGTATACAGGAAGTCTGTTTGCAATCCGGTATTCCTGTTGCTTTTGGGTTGTTGACCACAGATACATTGAAGCAGGCTTTACAGCGCTGTGCAGAAAACAGCAATAAAGGCCGTGATGCGGCCTTGTGTGTTCTGGAGATGATCAATGTTTTGAAATCCATCCAGACAGGTGAGTGAAGTACAACCACATAAGCGCCACTGGTCAAGGCGGTTTGCACTGCAATCCCTGTATCAATGGCAGCTTGCCGGGCACAGCGCTGACGAGCTTGTGGCGCAATTTTCCAAAGATGAAAACTGGCACAAAGTGGACCAGAGCTATTTTGAAGAGCTGTTACGGGAGTCAATACACAACGCAGAGGCACTTACCGGTATCCTTGCAACGTGTGTCGATGGGTCCATGGAGCGTATCGGCCCTGTCGAGAGGGCTATTTTATTGTATGCAACCTATGAGGTGCTTCACAGGAGTGACGTTCCAAGGGATGTAGTGATTTCCGAAGCCATTATATTGTGCAAGAAGTTTGGCTCCGCAGGAGGGTACAAGCTGATAAACGGTGTACTGGATAAAGTGGGAAAAGATGCCCCGGGCTGAATTATTTTTAGCGTAACAGTATTCACCAAGCGTACATTTTGTCAGAGCAGGAAATCATTACCCGGTATTTCTCGAAGCATTCGGCGGGTGCCAGTGTTGAGGTGGGTATCGGGGATGATGGTGCCGTGGTCAGGCCTCCCGAAAATTCAAGACTGGTCATCACCACTGATACCCTGAACGAAGGCACTCATTTCAATCCAGGCTGCCGGCCTGAATACCTGGGCCATAAAGTCCTGGCCGTAAACTTGAGTGACCTGGCTGCAATGGGTGCAGTCCCGCTGTGGGCAACTCTGAGCCTGTCCCTGCCGCACGCTGAGCATGACTGGCTTGAAGGGTTTTCTCAGGGACTATTCTCACTGGCTGACAGATATGGCGTCAGGATCATTGGCGGAGACCTGGTCAAGGGCCCTCTATCCGCTTCGATGCAGGCAACCGGATATCTGAAGTCCGATCATGTGTTGACACGATCTCATGCCAAGCCAGGTGATCTGATCTATGTATCCGGGACGATAGGGGACGCTGCCCTGGGCCTGAAATTACGCTGTCATGCAAAAGGCTACACCGTATCAAAACCGGATCAGGAATATTTCGCCCGGCGCTTGGACAGACCGGAGCCAAGAGTGGATACAGGTCTGGGGATCGTAACCTGTGCCAACGCGGCCATTGATATATCCGATGGCCTCTTATGCGATTTACAACGGATCTTATCAATGAGTCAAGTCGGTGCACAGATCAATCTGGATCAGATTCCACTGTCCGATGCCATGCAAAGACAGCTGCGTACAGACAAAGACTGGGCGGTGGTGCTTTCAGGCGGAGAAGATTACGAGCTGATCTTTACGGCAAATCCTGAATGCAGCGATACCATCCATACCGTAAGCAAAAAAACCAACTGCCTGATTACCCGGATAGGGCACGTCACAAAGGGCAGCGGTATTGAGTTGCTGCAAGCAAATCACAGGTTTACATTGCCTGATGAGTTGGGTTTTGATCATTTTGCTTGATTGAAGGCGATGTCCCGAGACATAAAAAACATTGTATTGAGCAGCCCCGTGCACATATTTTCGTTTGGGTTCGGGGCCGGATTATCACCTGTGGCACCCGGTACCATCGGGACGTTGCTCGCAATTCCGATCTATCTGGTTCTGATCTCATTCAGCACTGTCCTCTATGTCTTATGCGTTGCGGTCCTGTTTATCGTCGGATGCTGGACCAGCAAGCAGACTGCGGTGGCACTTAAGACGCATGATCACCCCGGAATTGTCATTGACGAGATCGTCGGTTATCTGGCAACCATGCTGTTCGTACCCTTTGCATGGCATTGGGTACTGGTGGGTTTTTTGCTGTTTAGAGTTTTTGATATCTGGAAGCCCTGGCCGGTTTCGCTGGCAGACCGGCATGTTACGGGTGGATTCGGGATTATGCTGGATGACTTGCTGGCGGCGCTCTACGGCCTGGCATGTCTGCATGGCCTGGTTTGGGCAGTCCAGTTGCTCTGATTTCGTTACCTGGCTCTTTAAAGATTTCATATCCATGTACAATTAAGGCCACTACCTGTTAAATTTCATCAGCTTTTGCTGCCAGTATGACCATACGTACCCGTTTTGCCCCAAGTCCAACCGGCTATTTACATATAGGTGGCGTCAGGACTGCGCTGTTTAATTGGCTGTATGCAAAAAAACATAAAGGCGAATACCTGCTGCGCATTGAAGATACGGATCGGCAGCGCTCTTCAAATGAATTCACTGAAGACATACTGTCAGGTTTATCCTGGCTCGGGATCAAGTCCGATCTCGAACCGGTTTTCCAGTCTTCGCGCATGGGGCGGTATCGGCAAGTCATTCAGAAGTTGCTCGATGAAAAATTTGCCTACCATTGTTATTGCTCCAGAGAACGTCTGGATGCATTGCGCCACGAACAAATGAGAAGTGGACAAAAGCCGCGTTACGATGGTTTTTGCAGGTCCCAAACACGCGTTGCCTCTGCAGGCTCACATCCGGTGGTGCGTTTTAAAAACCCTCTGGAAGGCAGTGTGAAAATTGAGGACAGGGTGCGCGGTACAGTGGAGGTTCGGAACAGCGAACTTGATGATCTGGTTTTAGCCCGTTCAGACGGCACGCCTACGTATCATTTGTGTGTAGTCGTGGATGATATCGATTTTGCCATCACGCATGTGATACGAGGGGATGATCACCTGAATAACACGCCCCGACAGATCAATCTGTTCAATGCTTTGAAAAAACCCGTGCCTGTGTACGCGCATATCCCCCTCATACATGGGAAAGACGGCAAGCGATTATCCAAAAGACATGGCACGGTGTCCGTGAATCAGTACCGAAGCGATGGGTTTCTGGCGCAGGCACTGGTGAACTATCTGGTCAGGCTCGGGTGGTCCCATGGAGACCAGGAGATATTTTTAGGTAGCGAAATGGTTAAGCTGTTTAATTTATCCTCTGTTCAATCATCACCAGCAGCCTTTGACATGGAGAAGCTGCTTTGGATGAACCATCAGCATCTGAAACGGACTTTCGGCACGGAAATACAGGATGAGCTTGCGGAGTACTTCCGCTCCAAGGGAATATATCCCGATGGCAAGCCCGACCTGCCGGCATTATTCGATGTACAGAAAGAGCGCTGTAAAACACTGCTTGAGATACGCGATGCAAGTGAATATTTTTACAGCAGTGTGGACCGCTATGATAAAAAAGCCATTGAAAAGCACTTTACCTGCGATAGCATTGAAATCCTGCGAGTCCTGAAAAACAGATTGGGCCAGATAGATAACTGGTCTGCAGAAAACATCAAGATTGTAATTAAGTCTGTCGCGAAGGAAATGAATTTAAAATTTGGTCAGGTTGCACCGCCTTTGAGGCTAGCGGTAACGGGGCGGGCGGTGTCGCCCTCAATCGATATTACGCTGGAGTTGCTGGGAATAGATAAGTCTTTGCGGCGTATTGATCAGGCAATTGAATACATGAGGGACTCGGTGTAGATTACCGTTCTGAAACAAATGGGGCTATAGCTCAGCCGGGAGAGCGCTACAATGGCATTGTAGAGGTCGGCGGTTCGATCCCGCCTAGCTCCACCAAGTTGCCTGATGGCTTCGCCATGGGGCATATAAGCTACGGGTCCGCCTTCCAGTAGGGCAGGCGCCCTTGATTTTTTACCGCATCCGTTGCGGCAGAAATGGAAAAATTAGTCTGGCAGAACTGAATAAATGGCTATTTACCTTTAGCCTCCTTCAATATGAATGAAAACCACAGGTTATAAGGATTTTATTTCAATATAGTTTATTGCCAAAAAAGCTTTTTTCAGAGTATGAAGTTTCCCAGTGTCTAGCAACGCAACTTCTAAATATACCAAGGTACTTGACAGCAAAAGCCAGGTTAGCGTACCTTGCGCCGCCTCTGATGCAAAAAATTACTCATCTAGGGAAAAGCCTCCAATAGTCCCCATCGTCTAGAGGCCTAGGACATCGCCCTTTCACGGCGGCAACGGGGGTTCAAATCCCCCTGGGGACGCCATTGGTCGATTTTCATACGTTCCCATAAATTCCAAAAATCTACGTAAATACCTGTTTTTATGTAAATTATTGTCTTGACTGTTCTTGAGCGTTCTCATACCATCTAATTTTGAATGTGGGGTTTTGTGTGGGGTACAGAGTTCTGCTCCCCCTGAAACGTCTATAACTTCGGAGGTAGAACATGCAAAAAAGATTCACAGCTACGCAAGCAAAGGCTATCCGGGAACCGGGCCGCTACTGTGCGGGTGAGACGCTTTATTTACAGGTCAAACAAAACCCAAATACCGGGACTTTGAGCAAGAGCTGGGTGCAGCGGCTTGTTGTTAATGGAAAGCGTCACGATATCGGCCTGGGTGGCTTCCGCTTTGTTTCGTTGCAAGACGCACGTGCGATGGCATTTGCAAACCAAAGAATGGCACGCACGGAAAGCGGCGATCCCCTCGAAGAAAGGCGAAAAGAAAAGACACCAACATTTCTAGAGGCCAGTCAAAAAACATTCGAATCACTTAAACCGCGCTGGCGAAATAAAACAACTGCACGTAACTGGAAACAGTCGCTGGAAAAACATGCTTACCCCGTCATCGGTGCGATGCCTATTGATCGCATTGGACGCGAGGAAATATTGAAAATACTGGTGCCGATCTGGAGCAAGCGGCCTGAGGTCGCAAGACGCGTGAAGCAACGCATTCATGCGACGTTACAATGGGGCATGGCGCACGGGTTTCTGGAAAATAACTCCGCCGATCTTGTAAAGGGTACATTGCCAGTCATGCCAAAGGTGCGCTCACATTTTCGGGCGTTGAACTATAATAGAGATTCAAGAGGCACTCAAAATTATTGAGGCATCTGGTGCATCGCTGTCAGCACGGCTTTGTCTTGTGTTCGTGATACTGACAGCTGCACGACCCGGTGAGGCCAGGGGCGCTGCCTGGTCTGAAATTGACTTGAAAACACGAGAATGGCGTGTTCCAGGTAATCGCATGAAAGGTGGAAAAGAACACCGGCAACCCTTGAGTGATGCGGCAATCGCAGTGCTTGAGCGGGCCAAGGAATTGCATGACGGATCGGAGTTGGTGTTTCCATCACCCTTACGCCCAGGCAAACCATTGTCTGATGTGACATTGACAAAAATGCTAAGAGATAACGACCTTGCACACAAGGCAACAGTACATGGCTTCCGTTCGAGCTTTCGTGACTGGTGCGCCGAAATGGGCAAGCCGCGTGAAATTGCCGAAGCTGCACTGGCACATGTGGTCGGTGGTGTTGAAGGGGCTTATTTTCGATCTGATCTGTATGAGCGACGCCGCCGACTGATGGCTCAGTGGGGCGCGTATGTGACAGGAAATACCAGCGGAAAGGTGGTGCAGCTCCACAAATGAGGACATGATCAAAGGTAGGGCAATCTCATTACTCATAATCGTCCTCTCTATTTGGGGGTCATTTCCCCCTAATTAACTAATACCCATGAAACGCTTGTATTCAGGCCCTATTCTGGTGCCTTCAGGCCCAAGCGTGAGTATGTCCATATCCATATGAATCAATGACCTGTTTATAATTATTTTTGACAGTACAGTTTAAATACTGTTGACAACCTATTGATACTAAAGAATATTATTGACTTCCCTGGTATCTTTATACGATACTGCGCAAATCCAAAATACCTGGGATTTACTCATGAATAGCCGATTACTTACCCGCGCAGAAATTGAGGCAAGGTACCGCCTCAGCCGCTCCACGATATACCGAAAAATGCGTGATGGGACCTTTCCATTGCCGTTGAAAATTGGCGCACGTGCGGTCAGATGGTCGGAAGCTGAAATTACTGAGTGGGTTGAATCACGGCCACGCGCGGCTGGTATTTGAAAATTTTTCCGGTGTGGCGGTTAGCCAGTCACACCGAAGGCCCCCATGCAGGGGCAAGATGAGACTTAAATATCAGCAAGGAACCGCGTTAGGCCGACGGGACCGAAATTCCGGGCAATGCTGGCGGTATGTGGACCGCGCTAAGGCGTGCCACCTTGCATCCCGGTGCCCATATGAAGGTCCTGCATGATTGCAGGGTGCCCCGTGAGGGGAGCGGAGGCGGCCCGAATTTGCCTGTTCGGCCGTCCGCCAAGTTCACAGCGAAGGTGAGACCGAGTACGAGCGCCGCGAACGGGCGGTGTGTCCCTGGCAAGGACCCCTGAGAACCCAGTGGGAGTTCAGAAGGGCGGAAAGGTGGACTGGTATGCCTTCAATTAAAATTAATGTTGACAGCTGAGGAGCAGAAGCCATGCCCATGAGATCGACAAGGGGCAATGCCTTGCAAAAGTTTATACAGAAGCAGAAGCGGATTCATGCCAGCAAACCACCGGGCGGCAGTAAGATCGAGGTAGGCTTCAAGGATGAGCGCTACAACGTGGCATCGCTGGCCATACTGCATGAGTTTGGTGATCCAAAATCAAAACTGCCAGAGCGTCCGGCCTTCAGGCGTGGATTGGAGCGTGTACGCAAAACGTTTAGAGCGGAGATGATCAGGCGAATGCTTGCCAACCACGGGCAGCTTACAAATATGGCCACGGTACGGAATGATTCATTCAATGCTGTACTTGCAGCATGCGGTACACCACCGGCCCTGTTTGATGACAGTGATGGAACTGCACAGAGAGAATCATTCAGGCGTTACTTGACCCTGACCGTGATGCCACTGGCTAAGGTGCTGGAACGTGAGTTGAGTGCCAAGCTGGAAGTAGACGTGACTTTAAAATTTGATGGACTTTATGCGCATGATCTTCAGGGTAGGGCAGTCGCATTTCAGAAACTTGTTGCTGGCGGTGTTCCAGTCAATGAGGCGCTTGCGACTTCCGGTTTGCTGGGTAATGAATGACGGACTGCCCCTCGCACTTTTTTATGTATACTTGCCCTATGCTTGCATTCCTAGAGCATTTAGACTCTTGATAGGTTACAAGCAACCTATGAAAAAACTGATTTCTACCCTAGTTGGCGCTTTGCTTCTCTGCTCAGCAAGCTATGTGATTGCATTTGAGACTGGGTATGATTTATTGCAAGCTTCATCACGTGGCGAATTCCGTGCTTATGTATCTGGCATTATGGAGGGTCACATGCTGTCAGCAGCAATGTATAAGCTTCCACAAATTGCCTGCCCAGCTCCAGATACTACAAGGCAAGAAATTGCTGGCATTGTCGCATTGTATTTGATTAACAGTCCTTCAGAGAATCTTGATATACCAGCCAGAACTCTTGTGCTTACCGCACTGGCTGAGCACTATACATGTGAATAGATACAATGAATATGTCTTGAGTTTGGGGCTGATAGAAGGTGACTAATTTCATTCAATACAGAATGATTTTATATGCGGTAGCGGCTCCCATTTAGCGTCATTCCAGCCTAGAATTTCAAATGCTTTTGCGTTGTGCATGTATGTGCGTCGGTAAACTAAACTGCAATACCGACATTTCAATTCATTTCCAGAAAGAACTACATTTTTGTCTTCACTTTTGATTCTTTCTGCTTCTCCCGGGAATAGATCACGTTGCCTATCTCTGCCACTACACTGTTTAGGGCATTCGTGCCAAGACTGTTTTCTTCTCATAGAGCAAATACTCCCAGGGACGCCATTGGTCATTCCCTGATATTTTTGCTTTAGAGATTTCATTCCGGGCCTTCCGAAGGATATAAGGCTTTATCAGCAACATGATACTGACTTTTTAAGAAGGGGTTACGCTCCTTATATTCAGCCATCCAGTCCGGCGTCGAAATTGTAAACAGTTGTGCAGGACAGTGCAGTAAGGGCTTTTAAGCAGCTTATCGCACACATTAACGTTCTGTATAAAAATGAAAAATTACCTTATACTTCTCGAAAATCACTATTTGGTCGAATGGGAATAGTATGCAAGTGCTACCGGAGGTTGAAATGCAACAAAAAAGTACACCTGGACCCAAATCTCAAGCCCCAGAACAGTTTGATCAGGAGGCGTTGAATCGCTGGTTTGATGAAAGACTGGAGCAAAAGCTACGCGAACGCGAAGAGTCTAGGGTCCCGCAGTTATCACTAATTGCGACCAAGGGCACCATGGATATGGCGTACCCACCATTTATTCTTGCATCTACTGCAGCGGCAATGGGTTGGGAGGTATCATGTTTTTTCACTTTTTACGGGCTAGGCCTGTTAAAAAAAGACTTAGACCTGGAGATTTCTCCACTGGGAAATCCGGCAATGCCAATGAAAATGCCGTTTGGTCCGGATTGGTTCAAAAGTGTGGAATGGAGCATACCGAATGCCTTGAGCAGCAATATCCCGGGCTTCGAAAAATTTGCGACTTTAATGATGAAGCAGACTATTAAAAGCAAAGGTGTCGCAAGTATTCAGGAATTGCGTGACTTGTCTATTGAAGCTGACGTAAAAATATTGGCCTGTCAAATGACAGTCGATTTATTTGGTTATAAAAAAAGTGAATTTATTGATGAGGTATCAGGCTGGGTTGGTGCAGCTTCATTCCTACCTGTTGCACAGGAATCTGATATCTGCTTATTCATTTGAAATATTAAAACCAGCCAATACAATATACTTCATCCATCTACTATTTATAGATATTACCCAAGGGGAAAATAAAATGACGAAACGAAATCGCCTTTTTGCGTTGTTTGTTTCAATAGGAATGCCTCTGGTCTTGATGCATGATGCTATCGCTGAGGACCCGGCAGTTGTGCGTACGCGCCAGCATATTGAAATGCTGGACACGCTTTATAAAACAGCCATTGTTCTAATCACTGACCAGTATGTGACAGACCCTTCCAAATTTTCAGGCGCAAGTGCAGCAAAAGCGCTTTTTGATACCATGAAAGAGCATGGCTACCACGAAGTACGTCTGGTTGGACTTACGGATACCCTGATTAACCCTGGTCTTAATAAGCCAAAGGATGCCTTTGAAGAACAGGCCAAGCAAAAACTGCTCAACGGTGAGGCTACCCATGAAGAGGAAGCCACTTTTGATGGCAGGCGCTATCTACGCAAGGCAACAGCTGTCCCCGTTGTTCTGGAAAGATGTGTAATGTGCCACGCCAACTTCAAGGGAAATGATGGGGCTATTGGAACGCTGGTATATACAGTTCCACTCATCGAATAATGCGCCCATTCCAAAACACGGGTAAATTGATATCTTACAAATCAAAAAAGGGGGCATCTGCCCCCTTTTTCAGTACGCTGGGCAAAGAGTCAAGGCTAGCCAAACATTTCCGCAGCCATATTATTAAACCAGCTGTAGGCATAGTGCACTTCACGCCTGCGCGCTTCGGGCGTTGCATCGGCGGGGGTGAGTCCACCACTGATTTTCTCAATTTTTGAGCGATCTGCCGCAAGCTTGTATACCGCTACGACAGAGATTCCATAATCGGGTGCAATGATGCTGTAGCAGGCATTTGCATATGAATTGACTCCGGATTCCTTGTCTTGCAGCATGCTGACCACGGCAACTGCACATACCTTTGCCTCGGTACTTGCTGCATATCCGGATTTTGGCATACCGGTTACGATACCGGCATCACCGATAACATGAATGTCCTTGTGTCTCTTCGATTCAAACGTGCCCAGGTCTACCGGGCACCAGCCGGAATCATCAGTCAAATCCGCATCATGAGCAATCTGCGCCGCTTTCTGCGGTGGAATGATATTGGCAACTGCAACTTTGTGATCATCAAAATCAGTACTTACCGTCATTGCCTGTGCATCAACCGCGGTCACACCGCCGCCGGTATCCGCACCCGCAACCCATTCAATCATGTCACCATACACATCCTTGTAGCCCTGCATGAACAGGCCCTGCTTGGAGAACTTGTCTTTGGCATCAAGAATTAATACCTTGGACTTTGGTTTATGATGTTTCAGGTAGTGTGCAATCTGTGCGGCACGTTCGTAGGGTCCTGGAGGACAGCGAAACGGGTTTCCAGGCGGGGCCAGTACCACGACGCCACCATCATCCATCGATTCCAGTTGTTTTCGTAATAACGCAGTTTGCGGGCCGGCAATCCATGCATGCGGCATGATTTCAGCCGCCGCTTCGTCATAGCCATCGATCGCTCCCCACTTGAGCGCAATACCCGGAGACATCACTAAACGGTCATATTCGAGGGTAGTACCGCCGGCCGTAGTCACCTTGTGTGCAACGGGGTCGATCGTCACAGCTTTATCCTGGACAACGTTGATTCCGTGACTGGCAAGCTTGTCGTAGCCAAATTTGATCGTTGAAATATCGCGGTCACCGCCGATCACTTCATTGCTCATAAAGCAGGTGTAGTGGTGTGGTTTGGCTTCAACGACAGTGACCAGGATGGATGAGTCACCCTTTGCAATGTATTTGGCGGCAATCGTCCCGCCTACGCCGCCACCGATCACGACGACTCGTTTCTTTGCAGCACCGGCAATATGCGGAAAACCAAGCCCCATGGAACCCACCGCAAAAGTGCTGCCTGTCGCTTTTATAAATTTTCTTCTGGTAAATTTTGACATCTTTGTTTCTCCTGCAATCTAGCGCAGTGTATTACTTCTGGCTGGTGTAAAACTGAATCAGTTCGCCAATGGACTTGTCGCCATACATTTCGTGAGCCTCTTCCATTTGCTTTTTCATTTTTTTCGGCATGGCCCGGTCACCGCTGGCAAAATCAGCCATCGCATATTCAAGGTAGGAGGCCCATTGTCCTGCCAGCACACCTGCATCATCCTCGGCAGAACTGCCGCCGTCTTCATGGCATTTCTCGCAGTGGTCTTCATGAATCATTGCACCTGCCTTGGCTTGGTCCGCATCAGCCTCCTGTTTTCCGGCTTCAAAAGGCAGCTCCGCAAAGTGTTTGGCAAGAACCTTGATTTCTGCTTCTGTGTAGCCCTTTGCGATACGGTTCATGACGGTAGAGGTACGTGCGAAAAATTCCACATCCTGAAGATCCGGATCGGACTCAATGGCGGCATTGACCTTGTCTTTATCATTATCGTATTTGTAGGCCAGCATCGCACCTATGATGTAAATCTCCGACATCCCCGAGACCGTAGGGGTTGCAGGCCCCTCGCTGATGCCGTTTGGTCCGTGGCAACCAAGGCATGTGTCGGCAAGCATGGATGGGCTTGCCATTTCTGATGCCAAAGCGGTATTCAAAAAAAGCAATCCGAATACACTTAGCAGAAGTGTCTGGCGGGCGAATCTATACAACATCATTATCCTCCTGTCCCGGGTATAAATAACTATTTTTGTGGTGCAACAGATTCTGAACGTTGGGTGCAACTAGAATCTAATATTATTCTCAATACATCCAAATGTTAACACAGTTAGTCCTTTGCTTTCAGGCCTGATGACTGTCTAATTCAGGGCCACCTCTTTGTTTGGATCAGGCTTTTTGGGCCGCTTGTGTGCAACGCCCTTGTGGCAGTCAATGCAGGTCTTTCCGCGCGTTTCGGCATTTTTATGTTTTTTACGTGCCGAGCGATCCTGCTCCGCCAGGTCCATGGCTGCAATGGTGTGGCAGGACTTGCATTCACGCGAATCAGTTGCCTTCATACGCGCCCACACCATATTTGCCATTTGCCATCGATGCTGTTCAAATTTTTCTTCGCTGTCGATCGTGCCGAGAATCTCATGCCACACATCTTTGGCAGCACGTAATTTGGCATACAGTTTTGGACCGAGAGTGTGTGGGACATGACAATCCGAACAACCTGCGCGCACACCTGAAATATTAGAAAAATGAGCGCTTTCCATCCATTCTTCCTGGACCCATTGCATGGAATGGCACGAAGTACAGAATTCAGTATTGTTGGTTGCTTCCAGTGTGACAGAAGACAGGATTGCAGCGACTACGCCGAGGGCCAGCAGGATTATGGCAAGGTTGAGTTTCAAACAACTATCTCCCTGAAATAGCCCGGTCCCCAAATAAGCTAATGACAGAACAAGCAATAAAAAAGTATACTCGCGCACTATATCAAATAATATGGTGTTACAGGGACTTAATACTTATGGGCATACCGACAATGATCCGGGCTTTCGCTGTTTTAGTAATTGGTTTTGTGGTGTGGCCTGCCTTGATCAGCGCAGAGGAATCAAGCCCGGCGGAGGCAACACCGGTTGAAGCTGCTTCCACAGAAGATTCCGGTAATTCACATGGCAACACCGGTGATCCTACAGATCAGGCTTTACAGCAAATGTCATCTCCTTCAGGGCAAAATCACTGGCCTGTAACACCGGGGGCGTACACGAACCTGTTTAATCCCATGCGTATGATGAATCCCATGAGCATGATGAACCCTGCCATGTACATGAATATGATGGGTCCGATGATGGGCATGATGAGCCCGATGACGGGTATGGTGAACCCAATGATGGGCATGGTGAGTCCAATGGCGGGTATGATGAGCCCGATGACCAATTACCCGGTGGATGTAATGACCCATGCGCAGTCCCTAGACATGATGATGCGTTCAATGAACCCTCATCTTATTTACGGCATGTTCGGGCAGGCGGGTCAGGCTTATAAAGAAGGTCAGGTCCCGGACCGGTTGCCGGTGGTTACCATTCCCGGATTTCCAACCCAAAGTTATCAAAACTGGCCCAAAAACAAGGTATCTCCGGGAGTTTCCCGCGAGGCCAAGAAAAATGCGTTCCAGACCATGATGGCCATAAGTCCGCTTTCCATGCGTGACATGATCAGCATCATGACAGACAAGATCCCTGTTGACGAAGGCATCTCATGGGATGATGCTGTCGAGGCTATGAAACTTCGTGCAAATGAAGTAAATTTCAAGTTTGTGGGCTCAAGCCGACTGTGGAAAGAGATTGAAGCAGTAACCGGGCAGCCCTCTGCAAAAGTAGAGATGTTCCGATTTTGTGATGCAGCGGTTGCACGAAAGATTTTGGATCAGATTCCAGAGTTTATCATATTCCTTCCATGCCAGATTTCTTTGATTGAAGACGGGGAGGGCAAGCTCTGGGTGATGACACTGGACTGGAGTGTTGAATGGCTGGATTTTGCACAAAATTCAAATTCACACTGGAGCAAAGAGTTGCGTGAAGATGCCATAAATATACGTAAGGCTATGGCCTACATTATGGAAGGTGCTGCAACTGGAGATTTTTAATCGAGTTTTTTAAAGTAAACGTAATCAAAAGGGAACTTATAAATGTTATTTCAAAATAAACTGTTTCAATGGGGAATAATTGCTTCCTGTCTTTTTGCTGCGGGTATAGCCAGCATCCAGGCTGAAGAAACCCAGCAGCCCCAGGCCACTACCCCGAGTGCATCGGAAGGCATGTCTACAGCCATGCAGAAAACAATGGACCCCAATGTCTGGACACAAATGATGGCGATGATGATGGACCCGCAAAAATCGTCACCTGCTTCAAATTGTGTGCTTTGCCATGATGCTGCAGAGGTTGCACAGTATCAAAAAGACTTTGGTCCCATGATGGATGCAATGTGGCAACCCTACAAGGCAATGATGAATCCACAAATGATGGCGATGATGATGGACCCAAATACTTATATGAGCATGATGGGTCCGATGATGAATCCCATGAGCATGATGGGCCCGATGATGAATCCCATGAGCATGATGGGTCCGATGATGAATCCCATGAGCATGATGGGTCCGATGATGAATCCCATGAGCATGATGGGTCCGATGATGAATCCCATGAGCATGATGGGTCCGATGATGAATCCCATGAGCATGATGGGTCCGATGATGAA
The DNA here is from genome assembly GCA_965205275.1 of Gammaproteobacteria bacterium. GTDB lineage: Bacteria > Pseudomonadota > Gammaproteobacteria > UBA4575 > UBA4575 > WTFY01. The sequence goes on along the minus strand of OZ242168.1, from coordinate 678,705 downwards.
TCCCATGAGCATGATGGGTCCGATGATGAATCCCATGAGCATGATGGGCCTGATGATGAATCCCATGAGCATGATGGGCCCGATGGCTGGCGGAATGAATATGCACGGTGGAAATGCAATGGCTCAGCCTGGTGGTGGGCAGACAATGGACCCAAAGCAGCACGGGCAATGGTTCAACCAGTGGACAGACATGATGAAAAATTTATTGCCTAAGTCTGATTCACAGTCTGGGCAATAGGTCCTCGGGCTTTTTGTTGAGTCGAAGGTTTCTTTTGTTTATCTGAACCCGGCATTCCGAGGCAATATGTCGGGTTCAGCATTCAGCTTTGATAGATAGCGGTGTCAACCCCCCATACCTTGCAAGACTTGTCAGAGGCCTGCAAACTCTGAAAATGAGTCAAAACGTTTTTGAAGACGCTCTGTATCCGGCTGGCTTCTGACTTGGCCGGGAACAATCAGTTTCAAGTCATTGATTTCCTGAAGTCCGTGCTTGAGCATGGGTCCGTCTTCCTCTTCCATAATATCGGGATGGACCACAATGCGGTGGTCAGGTCGAATGCCAAAATAGTTGCTGTCAAAAGCGGCATGATGGATTTTGCACAGCGAGAGTCCATTACTGACGACCGGTTCGCCTTCTTCAGAGTCAGGAATGATATGTGCCGCGTCGAGCAGCTGGGGATGACGTAACTTGCACACTGAGCACCGTTCCCTATACGCGCGTAGTACACGATCTCTAAATGAACGCTGATGAATTCGTTGACGAACCTGCCTCGTCCGGTAACTGCGGATCAGTTCGCCGCCGGAGTCATCCTGCACGGCTGATGCCGACAGGTCATGATCATCGGCAACTACCGTAAAACGTAGCTTGCCCGGGTCATCGCCTGCTACAAGTACGGGCATTACTACCAGGTAGCAGCCTGGGACCGTACCGAAAAAATAGATCAGCGGCACCCGGTCACACATTGCGGCCCGCAGGCGGCGGTTATCGTGATGTTCCGGGTCGGTGCCCCGGTAGCTGTACAGGAGATAATCACCCTTCGTGTCAAATGAATCGTTGTATGGGCTGTTCGCGGTCGTTGTAATGGATAACGGGTAATAAGCAATTTGAGCGGGTTTGAATATTCCCTGCGGGCCAATAAGGTGGACACGCGTGCCTTGATGCTCGAATCCCTGCTGTAGAATTGAGCGCGGGAGAGTGTCGTCCTTGCTTAATTGCTCTTGCAACCAGCTAAACGCTGCAAAACGTATAGCTGCACTGTCCGGATCTTCCATCGCATGCCAAGAAAGCTCTAATCCAGGGAGTATACCAGGCAAATAACCGGACGTACGCTTTGTGTTCCAAGCAAAAAGAAACTCTTGCTATAGCCTTTTAAACTATATTTGATTGATGATCTAATGAATTTAAACTATTCTGATTGTATAATTGATTACTTTAACTAATGCCATATCTGGTGCCATGGAAGAATTATCTAACTTTCATTTAGTAGCTGTATTGGGCTTTATTATCGCCAGCGTATTCGGGTTCGTTGGCAATAAAACCCACTTTTGTTCAATGGGTGCAATCAGTGATGTTATCAATATGGGCTCGAAAGGGCGTCTAGGTGCTTGGTTTCTTGCTATCGGTATTGCAATTCTGGGAGCACAGTTTTTGTTCCTCCGGGGACTCGTGGATCTGAATGCATCGATTTATTTGTCACCCAATTTATACATACTCAGCTATATACTCGGTGGAATTTTATTTGGTATAGGCATGACGCTTGCCGCAGGTTGTGGACAACGGAATCTGATCAGAGTAGGTGGTGGAAATCTGAAAGCCCTAGTCGTTATTCTGGTTCTGGGCATTACTGCTTATATGACCATGCGTGGACTGCTAGCGGTGGTACGCCTGAACTGGGTCTATGCGGTTAATGCGGATCTTACTGCTCAAGGAATCAACGATCAAAGCCTGTTCAGCTACATAGGAGCGCTGTTGAATCTGGAAGATATAGTCTGGATCAGGAGGATAGGTGGGTTTTTAGTTGCCTTCGGTTTTATTGCCTATGCCTTTAAACATAAGGAATTCAGGACGAGTTTTGATAATATTTTGGCAGGAGCTGTAATCGGGGCATGCGTGATTACAGCCTGGTATGTAACGGGCTACATCGGCCAAGATGATTTTGATCCTGTTACCCCCCAGGGTATGGCTTTTATAGGTCCGACCGGAAATACGATCAGCTATTTAATGACATTTACAGGTGCCCAGATTAATTTTGGTATCGCAGTTGCCTTAGGCATGATTGCTGGCTCCTTTCTTTATGCGATCGTGTCCAACTCGTTTAGAATTGAAACCTTCAGCAACAGATCCGAGATGATCAGCCATTTAATCGGCGCCGTATTGATGGGTTTTGGAGGGGTACTCTCCTTTGGATGTACTATAGGGCAGGGGGTTACCGGAATGTCGACCTTGGCCATAGGGTCATTTTTGGCTCTGGCTTCAATTATTTTTGGCAGCGCGCTTACTATGAAAGTCCAGTACCATATCCTGGACGAGAAAGGACTTGTGGATGCCCTGAGTATATCCTTATCGGAATTGTTATGGCCCTGGAAAAAGCAGGTTACACAGTAGCTTGCCATCTGGCAGAAAAGCCTTACTTTATTTCTGCCTTACCGGCCCCTGATTCACCCTGATTATCTGTCCAGCTGATTTTTACGATATCTCCAGGCTTGCCACCTTCAAATGTAAATGACCAGTAGGGATTTTTTGAAATACCGGTTCCCCACTCGGCAGAAATAATCACTTCGCCATTGAGTTCAGCCTGAACTTCCTTGATAAAATGTGCCGGAACCAGTTCACCGGTTTCTTCATCTTTCCGGCTGCCGGATTCCATTTTATGATACATAATGGCTTTTACTGTCGTAATCCCATCTTGTATTTTTGCTCTGATTTTCATTTTTTGAGGCATTGTCTTTTCCTTCATTCTTAGACGCAACCGCCAGCGGTCACCCGCACGGCACTTTTTGTACTGTATAGTTTGCCATCAGCCTTAACAATGGCCACTACATGTGAACTTTCCCGTAATTTAATGCGGGTTGAGACAAATGCCTTTGATTTGCCATGAAAATAAAACCTTGAAATCCAGGGTCTGGGGTTTTTATCACCCAAAATACTGATCCACTCTACATTGTCCAAGTCCGTTGATATCTTGACCGGTACCGTAGCGCCATTTTCTGCAATCTCTGGTACCTGGATTGTGACATGGCCATCCAGCAATTCCTGGTCACCGACAAGACCTTTCAAGGCGGGCAGGTATTCTGTTTCATCAAATGCTGCCGATGGCCATCCAGCCTTTGATATACGAGAGAACAGCCCAACACCCAAAGCAAAAAAGCCTGAGTAACAACAACGCTGAATAAAGCTTCTTCTTGAAATATCCATGAATTCCTCTTCAAGTTTAGTTATGTGCCATGCTGCAAGAATGTAACCTAGGTACCTTTACCACTTTAAACGTTATATTCAAATAGCCTGACCATATAGTACTATGTAAGCGTTTAAACATGCCAATATATTGGACACTCGTCAACGCATTCACCTGCCTTATTGATCGTGGGTCAAGCAAGTTAAAGTGACTACCTGATATAAATCATATACCTGGATTTCCTGATCGGCAGGGGAGTGTATAAGGTAACCGCAGCAAAAAGCCAGTGGAGCAAAGACCGGCAATAAATCAGCGCTTACATTTGAAATAAATCATTTATAAAATTGACCTCCTCACTGACCCACTCAGGAACCATAGAGATATGAACAGTTATACTACTCTGGCGTTTATTCACATCGTGACAGCATTTATTTCAGTTACAGGGTTTTTTATACGGGGAATCTGGATGATGCAGTCATCCTCCCTGCTGCAACAACGCTGGGTCAGGGTGACACCTCATATCAATGATACGGTCCTGCTGCTTTCAGCGATTGCACTGGTCATCATTACATCTCAATACCCGGGACCGGCTGGTTGGCTGAATGCAAAGATTGTTGCCCTCGTGGTATATATCGTGCTGGGAATTATTGCGCTGAATCGTGGTAAAACAAAAGGGATCCGGGTTACGGCGTGGTCTCTGGCTTTATTGACCTACGCATATATTGTGATGGTTGCATTCAGTAAAAATGCACTTCCCATCTGACAAGACAAAAACCATTGTCAGTTAGTGGTGGGAGGGGGGTGCCTCAACGATTTTTTATCACATGAGAAGGGTAAACAAGGTCTTGCGTCAGGTTGTATCAATAAAAAAAAGCCCCGATCAACTGACCAGGGCTTTTTAGGTGAAGTGTAGCTTCTACTCCAGTTCCTGAGAGTCAGAAACACTCCGGGGCATCCTGCATAAAACTGAGCTTTTTTTACAATTACTCCGTTGTAGCTGAAGCATCCGCAACAACAGGGGCAGGGGCATAAAAAGATTTAAACATGTTCTGATACGTGTTCGGGTTCATCATCCATGCCGTACTTTCCTGCTGCCACTTGGGATCCATCGGCTTGTACATCGGCTGATAGAACTGAGGATTCATGGAAGCTGTCGCCCACTGTGTATAAAATGCAGGGTTCATATAGGCATACATGAATTGATAGGTTTGTGGGTTCATGGAAGCTGTCATCCAGTTCATGTATACCTGCGGGTTCATGAACTGTGCCATTGCCTTCATTAATTTGACAGGGCTACTGAAATTAGCAACCCAGGTGTCCCACTGCTTGGGATCAACAGAACAATTCATCAACGCCTGGGCGGTAGTTGGATTGTTGATTGCCATCATGAACTCATTAAATTTAACTGGGTCTGCCATAGTAGCGGCCATTACCTCAGGGTCCGTAAATGCAGCATGAACGGAGCAGGGAGAGGCCTGGTCTTGTGCGGGGCTGTCAGTTTTCGACAACTCCCCAAAAACTGGGGTGATGCAGAGCACTAAAAGGCCTGCCAAAGCTGAATAAGCAAGTTTGGATAATTTCATAAGAGGGTCCCCATAATTTTGAATCGATTAATAATATAAGAATATTCTAATATAATTTTTTAATGAATTGTATTAGAAATAATTGATAGGCCTATAAGTTTCCCAAACAATCAATCCCGCTTTATGAAGTAAGTATGATCAAATGTTAAAGAAAACGGTTCTGCCATAGCATAGTCATCGACCGAACCTGGTTTCTGGTTATGCTCGACCAAAAGATCAATTGAAGCTATGACCAGCCCTGTGATCACAACAAGTCCGAGCATGCGCAAATCAAAGCACTTCATAATTGTCTCTCCAGCTGCGGTTAAATATTCAATCGGGGTACAAGCAATATATATGCCAAACGTTAAAGCAATATTTCAGTAGTCTTTACACAGATATGTGGGGTAAGTGAGAGGAGTATCTGCATCATTTTGTTGCAGTACTGCACCAATCTGTTTAGTCCAGAGGCAATGGACAATGGTATCCGGTTGTATAGAGGATCAAGCCTGGACTGTACACAATCTTGATTTTCCAGTAGAGCGGGTGGTCAAATAAAAGCAATCTGGATTCCACTTCCAAGGGTTCACTCCATTCGGTATAATTCTTTTTATTTATACCAATTCGTTAGTATAAATTGAGGAGGCCCACTATGCGCACTACGATTCCTGAATTACCTGAGCAATGGAAGACTCTTGATTTTGTACACATCTTATCCCAACCTGCTGCATTCATATCTATCAGCCAGTGCAACAGCCTATATAGCCCAAAAGGGGTTCAGGGCACTGAAAAGCAGTGGGAACGTGGGACGTTAGAGAAGACTGTAAAAATTGCCAAAGCCTGTCGCCAAGCCAACATGAAATTTTTCTGGATTGGTTACAACGTATTTCGAGATGATTATCCAATGACCCTATTAGATAAAGCTCAATATGGACTTTGGAATGAATCTTTTAAGGCAAATGAAATGACCGAAGCAGAAAAACAGTGGGATATTGCTTTAGTAGATGAACTAAAAGAGATTTCGCTACCAGAAGATGAAGAATTTTTTGAATACGCACATCAAAGTTCATTTGTCGGAACCCCTCTAAAATTAATGTTAGAACGGGCAGGAATTAAAACCATTGTTCTTTGTGGTATCCATTTAGACTGGTGTATCGAAGGAAATGCCCGTGCTGCAAGAGATGAGGGCTTTATTCCAATTGTAATTGGTGACGCATGTTCATGCTCAGACCAAAAGAATGATATTCCAACGATGGAAAGAATTAACAACATTGTTTGCCCAGTCCTCTCTGCTGACCAAGCAAGCAGCTTCATTTCACAAGGACAAGCTAAATCTAAAGCTGCTTAGTTTTGCTATAAACAAAAACTACTAAATAAAACGATATACCGTCTTTCAGAATCGAAATAACTACATTCTTTTCAACATCAGGTTTCTGCTTCATCATTGTCTCCTCCGGGAGTTAACGATGAGCTAAAACCGTCTCTATAAGCAATCAGGCTAATCTGTCCAACTGGGGCTGACGGGGTACGGGTACACAATAGCTGCAAGTTTAGGTCCAGCCCAATTCCTTCATGCTAATGCCAGAATGCCATATTTTGGCTAAATGGCTAACTTTATCTCCGTCTATTTCCATGCAGTAGACATAATCTGCCTTCATTGATTTCCCAGTTGGTGGAACCGGGCCACCCTCACCAGTATGTGTACCGGAAAAAATTGCAAAAGCAGTAATATTTCCTTTTGCCTCGTCTACTCCAAAAGATTTTAGTTCATAGCTTCCATTGGGCATGATTTGGCAGATGCTTTTCATCCAGTCGGTGTATTCCTGAAGTGTTGTGTAACCTGCCAATGGTTCGGATTGCGATGAGAAGGAAGCATTAGCTGTGCAATATGCTTTACAACCTTCCCAGCCTCTGCCGGCTTCGCACGCTTCGAAAAACTTCATGGCTGTTTCAGTTTCTATACTCATAGTTATCTCCTTCAACAAGTTTAAGTTTTATAATTATTTTATATTTCAGTTAGCGGTGACGCTTGGGTGCTACATTTTAATTAAGTGATATGTTATGCGAGTTACTTATGCATAAATTTAATAAATTTCATTGATTATAACAGGCGATAAGTTGCAACCTTATATTGTGATTGTTTCAACAAAATATATTTATCTTAAGGCAGGCGTTGCTTTAATCATCTGACTGTAGAAGAAAATCTATTAGTGAGTTGTAAACGTGAGCTTGATAATCGATTTGATGTCAAAAATAGCATTGAGGAAGTTTGTGAGTATTTCCCAACTCTCCGAAAAAGGCGGCGTTCTTTTGCGGGATATATTTCTGGTGGCGAACAACAAATGCAGCCATAGGGCGCGCACTCTTAGCCAAGCCACGCCTACTACTATTAGATGAACCTTCCATGGGCGTGGCCTCCACATTATTGTTGAAGAGATTTATGAAATTTTGTCGAGATCAGCGAAAAAGTTAAATCGTAGTATTTTACTTGCAGAACAAAATATATGCGTAGCACTGGAGTTGTATAGTGCCTATGGATACATTATCGGCAATGGCAGGGTAGCTTTGGAGGGTAATTCGGGAGATCGAAGGGCGAACCCGGTTGTACAAGAATATTACATGGATGTTCATGAAGGCAAAGGTCTTTTGATTGAAAAGCGTTCAACACGAGCGAATAACTGGCTCATTTGGATGGTACAGTTTAGGTTGCACCAATACATATAGTATTAGATTGTTTTATCAAGTAGCTGCCCTTTCATTGACCTATAATCCTGTACCAGGTAGATATCGCGTTTATCAGACGGGAGAGCAACTATGTCAAATAATAAAGTGGTCGGGAGCTGTTTCTGTAATAAAGTATCGTATGAAATAACTGGTAATCTAGGCATATTTCAATACTGCCACTGTTCACGGTGCAGAAAATTTACAGGAAGTGCGTTCGCACCAAATATATTGGTATCACCAAAAGACTTCAGATGGCTAGGTGGTGAAGAGTTTGTAAGTAGATACGAACCGGAAGGCACTAAATATTTTGCCACATCCTTTTGTAAATACTGTGGTTCGTCTTTACCTTGGTTAGGGAAAACAGGTAAAGCTATTGTTGTCCCGGCTGGGACTCTAGACAATGACCCGATGATTAAACCCATACAAAATATTTTCTATGGCTCAAAGGCAGCTTGGTATACCGAGCCTCATATACTGCCACACTATGATGAACTTCCACCCAAAAAACGTTGAATGACTGCCTACGACACGAAGCGGGAATTCATAATATCATGCCGGGCCTTTTGTTCCGTGGCATAAATTGCCAAAAGTACACGAAATTACATCAACTAATTTAAAGCATAAGGTAAATGGGTATTTGTTAATTCACTACATCAAATGATGAAATGATCACAATTGGCCAAAAGAGGGTGTTTATGGCTGGAAATCTCAAAAATTTGTAACGCAAAGTTAGATTACAGCTGTACAGCTATGGATATCGAAGAAGCAATCAGATTCGAGCGATAAGAGTAGTTTAAAGTTCTAAATATTATGAGACCTAGTTTTACTCCTGAATCTTAATCCAGGGCTTTAATGTTTAGTCTTGAAAAGGGCTTGGTTTTACTGGGAATATCACATCATAGTCGGCTCGCAGCGAGAGGAACCTATGGCAGGTTTCATTTCTGTAATTTCGCATAATGTATATTATGTTAAATTAATAGTAAATCTACTCTTAGCACATGAGAAGGCAACTCTCTCGTTTCAAAATAATGGGAACCGCTACTTATGTGATTTAATCATGTCTAGCCAGCGGTCATAGAGCACATCGGTTAACTGTTGCATTGTGTTTACCCGGTTATCGAGATGCTTGCTGACCTCTTCCAAGCTTTGCACGCTGGTCGAATGCGGTGCCAAATCATCACCATAGACTTCTAACCATTTGCTGAGCATGGCGGTAGTTACTTCTACGTGCGGAATTGTGGCAATCATATTGTCGAAGACAAAAGCCTGGTACGGATTAAACGCTGTAGCATAAAGAGGCGTGGCTCCTTGCGGTATCGTCATGGCATCTTCATGCCAAAGCATGACGTCAACTATCTGTGGCAATTGTGAAAACCACTGCCTGCTGATTTTATTATCTGAAAATTCGACGGCATACCAGCCTATCTCTTTTCTGGGCATAGTGCTGACCGTACCGCCCAAGGCCTTGCTTATTAACTGGGCTCCAAAACAGTGCCCAAACACTGGTATTTTTCTCTCGGCAGCACTGCGGATGAGATTCAACTCATCATCAATCCATGAAAAAAGATCATTCACACTCATTGTGCCACCGAGAAAAGCGAGACCGCTGACATCTCCAACACTGGCGGGTACGGAGTCTCCCTGATCAATTGCAACAAGCTCATAACTGAAGTTTCTGCGCTCCAAGGTTTCAGCGAGGTAGCCTGCTTCAATCCAGTTATCGTGTCTGAATATTCGTATAGGTCTCATGGAATTATACGTATCTTTTATCAGTTCACATTAATATGTGCTTTAATACGAACAGTAATGCCCTGCCCCTTCTTCAGGCTTGCACATGGATAGCCCTGTATAAAGATGTCAATAAATCTTGTCGGATACTAAAAAACGAAAGAATACGTTTAAGTTATTATTTTAATTATGTTTTATAGACGTTATTGGATTTTTTAGGACGTTATCAGACAGTTCAAATGGTGCCCGAGCGGGAATCGAACCCGCTTCACGTAGAGTACCTTTGACTGTCCCTACGTGAGCCAGGGGCTGCTAACCCCGCACATTACCAATCTGTCACTGGCTCAATCTGTCAGGCCCTTCGGGGCCTGACACCCATCTAACCTACCATAATTTTTGGTGACCTCAAAACTTACCTTATATTGTGCCCCAAATTTGCAGCATACAATATCTGTCACATTGATTTCTGGCGCGTCCTGATTCATCATTTATCATATGACTGTGTGTAAGTAGCCCATGGCCGGGCTACCTGCTTAATAAAATAGCCCATTAATCAAGGATGCGGAATTAACATCCTTGGGATGAATATGTAGGGCTTTTCGCATACTTGCGCATGGTCACAATGACCCGGCACCTTTGCCGCCTATTATCGAAACATAGGAGCTGACCATGCAAAGAAAAATTACTATATTTATGGTTTTGAGTACATTGCTGCTTGCATTGGCTACCCCCGCATTTACTGAAAGTTCACAAGCTTATGATGCTCGCATTGGAGTTCTTGAGAAAAAGGTAGATGAACTTATTAAAAATGATGCATATATACTTGAATCTTTTGTTAAAATGCAAAAGATTTTAATCAAGCAACGTGACCGTGTTGTTTCTATTATTCAATCTGATACTGCCAACATAGAACGCCAGACTGAAATCGTTGACCTGATAACAGAACATGCGCGGAGAGGACATTAATTCCATTAATTGACAACCTTATCCACCATGTCTAATATGGTTACATATGCAACCATTGAAACCTAAAAGCAGGTTTGAGCATGCCTGACAAAACTGCAAAAAGGGGAAGGCCGGTCGAGAAGACCATGCCTGCCCTTATACCGGATACTCCTGAAAATGTAGCCCATGCAATCATGCAAGGGCCACCAAAAAACAATGGGATTATCTAAAAAAAAAATAAAAGCTGATTACAGAAGTACTTCGGTATAGCAGGGATGCCTTTATCAGATGAGGATTAAACCCTTAAAGAAAAGGCCGGTAAAGATAAGTCACCTGACGGCGCGTCCCCAGAAATGGAAGAGTTGCAAGCAGAGTATAGCCAGCACTATCTTCTACGTGCTGGCATTCCTGTTAGTGCTTATTGTAGCCATATATATTAAGGATTTGATTGACTACGCTATGGAAGTGACATCCTTTAATACTTAGTTTGGGAGGGGTTATGGATTGCATCAAGAGTCTTATCCGGATACTGATCACTATTGTTTCCGCGGCTTACGTGTTCTTTGGGTCATTCTTTATGATCTACGCCTTCTTCTTCCATGATGGAGCATTTCTGACTGAAGGAATGAAACATGCATCAGTCATCTTCTTTACGATCCTTCCAATAGCAACCGGAATAATCACCTACTGGTTCGCTGCCAGGTCTAACAGGCCGATGGGTGGTGGCCCACGTTAAAGAGTTGGCGTCTTTTACTATTGGGAGACGCCACAGGTCAGGGGCCAGGATATCCAAGTGCCCTTGGTCCCTTCACTTTTCCATTTTTTGGGTAAGATTGTATATAATTCCCACTTTAGTGGTATAGGAATTAAGCTACAGGCTTGTGGCTGATTCAGATTATAATACGGCCTTGCTATACAGTCTTAATATTGCTATGTGCTGGCAGCCGGACATTATCAGGTAGCGAAAAAAATATACGGTGTTTTTCCGGGGCGTTTCCCAATTTTATACAGTAAGGCAAGCTTGTTTCGAGCCAAACAAAATAAGAAGCGAAGTGATATCAGCCAGGAAGCCCCCTGTCCGGAGTCTCTAGAATACCCTGACGAACACAAACCCCTTCACTTTCTCAATACTGTGCTGCGGGATGTAGTTGAAACCCCCGGCTCTGTTGTCCCGTTCTTGATGTTGTTAAAGGAAATTGAGTCCGTAACCCATGCTACAACAAGTGCACTTTTTATTACCAAGGAATCTGGTGAAAATGAGCTTGTAGCCATTACCAATGAATCCGAACTGAATGCACTGAATGATTATTTAAGCCGTATTTCAATCGATGCGAATTACAATGCATTGCATTCACATAGTCAGGTACCCGGAAGTGCATACGATATTAAAATTATTCACTTGAGCGAAAACAATCAGAATCCTCATGGAACACTTGTTCTGAAAATCCCAAAATCTATACCCAATGGAATTTCAACAATAGAGATAGAATCCATAAAACATGCATTGAGTGGGATTTTATCAAGTTCACAATATCTGGATATGAGCAAACGACTTGCTCTGCACGAAGAAAGAGCTCTGATAGCACGAGAACTACACGACTCCCTGGCGCAATCGCTTTCATATCTGAAAATACAAGTGAGCCGTCTGCAGTCATTATTAAAAATTAATTCGCTAAACAGCGATAGTAATGTCAATGCAGTCAATGGCATTGTTGAAGAACTGCGAACAAATCTCAACATTTCATACAAACAGTTACGTGAGTTGATTACTACTTTCAGGCTGGCGCTAAAAAGTCGTGACCTCGCTCATGCACTGGAAGATTCTGTAGAGGAATTTGAAAATCGCAGCAGTATAGCGGTCAGCCTGGATAACAGATTATCGCGTATGGACCTGGCTGTTGACGAAGAAATCCATGTTCTGCAAATTATCCGCGAGGCGATTTCAAATGTAGTAAGACATTCACAGGCCAGTCGCGCTGAGGTATCGTTAAGCACCTTAAATCATGGATTGATATGTATTAATATTGATGACGATGGCATCGGTATGAAAAATATCCAGGCCAGGACACATCGCCATGGATTGATTATCATGCAACAGCGGGCACATGAGTTGGGCGGTAAATTTCGTGTGCAGGCCAGTCATCTCGGAGGCACACGGATAACAGCCACTTTCCAAACAAAAAACAATAAGAAATATCCATCAGATTTAAAGTGAGATTTTAATGCAGTCAGAAAATTCCGTTTTGATCATTGACGATCATCCGCTATTTCGCAAGGGAGTTGCACAGCTCATTGACGACATGGGTGATGAATTCAAGCTTGTTGGCGAAGCACAATCAGGGCAGGAAGGAATCGAGCTGGCTTTAAAGCACAAGCCAAATTTGATTTTACTGGACCTGAATATGGATGGAATAAATGGTATCGAAACATTAATTGAATTAAAGAAACACGGTATTGATTCGAATGTGGTTGTATTAACGGTGTCCGATGCAGAAGAAGACCTGGTTGCTGCCCTGCGTAACGGGGCCGATGGTTATCTGTTAAAGGACCTGGAACCGGAAGTGTTGCAATCAAAACTACAAAGTGTAATGGCCGGTCAAATAGTGCTTGATCAGAATTTATCCGAAAAACTGGCGGACTCCATTCGCCATGGCAAGAACACCATGCCTGAAAAAGAAAAAAATGCCTCGCTTACACACAGAGAAAAAGAAACTTTGGAATTAATTGCCAGTGGCTACAGCAATAAACTGATTGCACGCAAACTGGGTATAAGTGATGGTACTGTAAAGGCTCATGTGAAAAATTTGCTAAGAAAACTCAACGTTCATTCACGACTTGAAGCTGCTGTGTGGGCTTTAAACCATGGGTTCGGCAAATAACCGTGCATCTGAAGAAAAAGACGTGGGTGCACTAAACGGCATCCTCATCCATTTTAATAAATGCTTCGATTAGTGCGAATTGCATTACAGTACTGATTCCGTGTATGACGAAGCCAGTATAGTAAGCAGTCTGCAACAGGTTGTTTTTGAAGTTGACCTGTCAGGTAAATGGATTTACCTGAATCCGTCATGGACAGATTTAACAGGCTACTCGGCTGATGAAACACTAGGCACCCATTTTCTCGAGCATATTCATCCTAAAGACCGGCCTAGCGCTGAAGAATACTTGTCCAGTTTATACCAGCAAGGAGAGCGGCAAAGAAATTCAATCACGATTCGTTTTCTTTCCAGACAGGACAGGCCTGTTTTCATGGTTCTTCGAGCCAACCCTGTTTTTGAAAATAAAGAAAACAGTGCGTTAACAGGAATGGTTGGAACGCTCACCGAGATTACAGAAAAAATACGCTACCAGGAAATACTTGAAGCAAAATACCGAAGTTTACGTAACTTCGTAGACGGTTTTTCCGGCATGCTGTACAGGTGCCGTAATGATCAGGGCCTGACTATTGAATACGCCAGTACCGGTTGCCTAGAGCTGACCGGTTACAGTCGTGAACAGCTGGTGGAAAAAAATGAGATTTCCTACGCAAGTATTATTCACCCCGATGATCGCCAAAGAATTTTTGAAATCATTCAATACAAGTTACATTCCGGGAAACAATATGAACTGACACACCGAATCATTACTGCAGCAGGCATTGAGCGGTGGGTTTTCAACAGAGGCAAAGGGAATTTTTCTTCCAGTGGCGAATTGTTGTCCTTTCAGGGGATGGCGTTTGATTTTGACAGACAGAAAAAAATTCAGGAACGCAGCCAGCAGCAATCGCTTTATGATTCAGAAACTAAGCTTCTGAACAGAATTTTGTTCATCGACCGCCTGGAACATTCTATTGAAAAAATCAAATACCGGAATGACTATGCATTTACATTACTGTTGTTAAGCATCGATCAATATTCTCAGTTATTCGAAAACCTGGGTGCCCAAAGTATCGAATTGGTTATCACTGAAATAGGACAGCGCATCATTGAAACTCTGAATTACCCGGTTTCCTTATGCAGATTGCAAGACGACCATTTTGGCATTCTGCTGGATTCGTCCCAGTACAGCATCAAAAATATTACTGCGATCATGAACCAGATTCAGGAACAGGTTCAGACACCTTTGACCATAGGTGAAAATGAAGTATATGTGACTGCAAGTATCGGCGTAGTCATCGGCAATCCAGGCCATGATGACAAGGACAAAGTATTTGCAGAAGCCCAGAATGCATTGAGCCGCGCAATAAGTCTGGGTGGTGCACGCTACGAGATGTCTGATCTGGTCACGCATGGCAAAGCTGCCTTGCAGGCACATATTGAAAAAGAGCTTGAGCAGGCACTGGAGCAAAATGAATTCCTGGTGCACTGGCAGCCTATTATCACCCTCAAGGACAATCAGTTGTCAGGTCTTGAAGCCAGGCTGGTGTGGCCGCACCCGATAAAAGGACTGTTATATGCCGAGCAGTTCGTGCCGAATGCAGAAGAAACACAGCTGATCGCTCCGCTATGGGAGTGGATGATAAATGATGTATGCAGGCAAATGGAGAAATGGAGCGTTTTGATTTCTAAAATTCAGAAAATATCGTTAAACATACAGGTAACGGGTGCCACATTATTGGATGCAGACGTAATTTTTCGGCTATGCGAACAGCTTTTACTGGTTAAACCTGATTTATGTAATCTGGTGGTGGGTGTATCCGAGAATGTATTAAGCCATGTTCCCCGAACCACGAACAGTCTGCTGAAACCCATGGAGGGGAAAGATATCAAATTGCTGTTGGACGGTTACGGATGCACCAAAACATCTTTGTCCCTGTTACAGGATATACCCATTGACTATGTTCGCTTAAGCCACTCAATTATAGAACAGTGTCTGGCAGACCATGGAAAATTTATACATGCCATTGCTTCCCTCACACACAACCTGGATATAGAAGTCGTGGCAAATGCCGTGCAGTCAAAGCAACAACTGGAAGTGCTGAGAAATGCAAATATCGACTCGGCACAGGGGAATTGCATTTCAAAACCTGTGTCCGAGAGTAATGTCATCCAGATACTATCGCGGGTCGTGACTGCGGAGCATTAAGGGAATACGCACTGCACCAGTTCTGGCAGCTTGCCTGCTTCCGGCAGACCCGGCTGGCAGCCTCCTCTACCCACCGTTTAGAAAATAATGCCCTTCAGCGGAGAACCAGTCAATGTGACTAGGGTATGCCAGTATAATTCGAGTTGGTTATTTATTCCATCTTCAATTCGCGCAATAATGGGTTCATGCGGCGCTATTGTAATACGCGATGATCAAAGGTGTACTGCTAGATTTAAGTGGAGTCCTGTATATAGGAAACTGCCCTATTCCGGGTGCTCTGGATGCAGTGCGGCACTTGGTTGAAAACAATTTCCCAGTTCGCTTTATCACGAATACGACACGCAGCCCGCGCAGCACGATTTTGGAAAAACTCACTGCCATGAATTTGAATATCCCTCAAGACCAGTTGTTCACTGCCGCTGTCGCGGCACGCAATTACATCAAGGAAAAAAACCTTTCCCCTTATTTGTTACTGCATACGAATCTTCTCCCGGAATTTTCCGAGTTTGATCATCAAAAATTCGATTCGGTATTGCTTGGTGATGCCGGGACAGGCTTTACGTACGGAAAATTAAACAAGGCGTTTCGAATATTGTTTGAAGGGGCACCTTTATTTGCCATGGGCGATAACCGCTATTTCAGGGAAGAGGATGGTTTCAGTCTGGATGCAGGACCTTTCGTGCATGCACTGGAAATGGCAAGCGGAGTCAAGGCAACCGTACTCGGCAAACCTGCGAAAGAATTCTTTCTGGAGGCAGTCAAAGGTTTTTGCTGCCCGCTTGACGAGGTTGTAATGGTTGGGGATGATGTCGAGGCAGACGTAAACGGTGCCTCTGCGGCAGGGCTTCAGGCTATTCTTGTAAAAACAGGGAAATATCAAAGCAGCGATGACCGGTGTATTCATGATCCTAGTGTGCGCATCGCAGAACACATTGGACAGGCCGTAGAATGGATTGTCAGGGAAGGCTGACTGACTTGGCGTATATGTTCATTGTTAGATTGCCACTGATAAATTACCTGCTCGGACATTGAAACGTGCGGGTCATGCCTGGAAAGTACCGCAAACACACCGCTATGCTATAGAGGTGGCCTCAAAAATTTAGACAGCGGTATAAATGGATCCCTAGCCTGATAGGAGCCATGTTATTGGCAACAAAATCAGGAGGTAATCATGCTGATCTTTCCCCCGTAACCCGATCCACTTTATGTGAGGGATTTTCCTATAATTTGAACCTTAGGAGGTCCCAAGATGAAAGGCAAACGATTTACCGACGAGCAGATCATTTCGATCCTGAAAGAGCATGAGGCCGGCGCCAAAATGCCAGACCTGGTACGTAAGCACAATGTAAGTGAACAGAGCGTCTACCGCTGGAAGTCGAAGTACGCTGGTATGGAAGTCTCTGAGGCCAAACGCCTGAAGGAACTGGAGAGCGAGAACACTAAACTCAAACGTCTACTGGCGGATACGATGCTGGATAATGCGGCATTAAAGGAACTGGTCGGAAAAAAATTTTAACGCCCGCTGCCCGTCGCCGGGGTGTTGAGCATCTGGTGACGGCCAACCTTGCCAGTCAGCGGCGGGCGTGTCGATTGGTGGGCTTATCTCGCTCAGTCATGCAGTATCGACCGAGACCTAAGCACGATAAAGTCCTGTGCCAACGACTGAAAGAGCTGGCCACGCAGTATCCGCGTTATGGCTACCTGATACTGCATGGACTATTGGCAGCGGAAGGTCTGGTTATCAATCGCAAGCGCACCTACCGACTGTATTGTGAGGCGAATCTACAGGTGAGAACACGACGACGGAAGAAGCTGATACGTCCCAGGATACCAATGATGATACCGGATGGGCCGGGGCAACGTTGGTCACTCGACTTTGTCTCTGACCAGTTGGCTTCAAGTCGGCGCTTTCGGGTGTTAAACATCATCGATGACTACAGCCGGGAATGTATTGGACAGATTGTAGATACCTCAATATCCGGTCTTCGATTGGCAGGGTTTCTGGAAGAGATCGGAACGCTTCGTTCCTTACCAAAAACTATTGTGTGCGACAACGGTAGCGAACTGACCAGCAAGGCGATGTTCTTCTGGTCACAACAAAGCGGTGTGAAACTGCATTTTATTCAACCGGGCAAACCCACTCAGAATGCGTTCGTGGAATCGTTCAATGCCCGCTTTCGAGATACCTGTCTCAATCAACATTGGTTTCGCAATCTGCCTGATGCACGATGCATCATCAATGACTGGCGACGCCACTATAACTATATACGACCACACAGCTCACTTGGCTACGTACCACCGGCTGTATTCGCACAACAAGCAGCATGATATGATAATTTTTCCCTCACCAGGAATGGATCTAATTCAGGGGAAAGATCATTTGCTCCCACCAACTCCTTTAGATTATCAGCGGTAATTTTCCCATTTAATAACCGAGTTAACCATTGTTCATCCGATTCGCCATTAACAAAGGCATTAAAAAACAACGTTGAAATCCACTCATGTCTCAACGGGTCGCCAATTTTTTTATTATCTCGCAGCTTGGCTTGAAAAAACTCTGAAGACTTTCCCCAGTCATGAAAAAGAGCTGCAAGTGCCGTTAAACTTTGAATGAGAGGTAAATAGTCCCAATCACTTTCTCTATTGTTTTTTAGTAGTGATTTTTTAGTCGTATTTACCGGTACGATACCTAACTCATTAAATTTCTGCCTATTTCCTACTACCCAGACCAACTCTGTTTGCTTGCGGCTACGTATCCAATGGCAACTCACAGCCGTATTCTTACTTGCCGTTTTACGTAATAGTTTTTTAACCGCATTTAAACCTTCATTAGTAATCACTGTCCGCCAGGTATTATCACCTATGCGGTCGGCAAAACTATCTAGCACTCGGCGAGTGCGGTTTAAGGCTTTTTTCTCACACTGGGATACAAATGTGACCATCATGGCTATTCACCTGCATCTTCCCATTGCTGATTAAGTGCTGTATTTTTTACTTGCTCAAACATACAGTCTAGCGCCTTGTGGTCGATAAACGCTTGCAGGCATTGTTGTCGGAACTCTTGCTCCGTGGCACCCTCTTTTGCACAAATAAATGACCACGGCAGGACCAGCGCGTCCTTGATTAGGTCAGCTACGTCAAACACAAGTGCGCCACGCCGCGTTTTACCGTGCATTACAGCAAAACCATGAGGTATGCCTAACACCCATAGTGTGGTGGCGGCCAGCCCATAGGCAAGGTAATTACCATGATTTAAAAAGGCGTTAGCAGTGTCTACGGCTTCACGGGTCCGGGTAAATTCGCCGTATTTTGTGCGATTTACCGCCAGTTTGTAGAGTTGTTTTGTAAGTTTAGCCTCTTCTAGCAGTAGTTTTCCAACGCTGCTGGAGGCAGCTATTTTTTTTGGCGCATCGTTTAACAGTTGTTGTATATCAGCATCTTTGCTGTTGAATCCATCGGCTTGCAGGTCACGATCTTTGCTCCAAACTGCATGCAAAAACGCTATACGTGCTTGCTGTAGTTGCTTGGCAGCTTGTAGACGTTTGGCATCATCAAACCAGAACGACATCCAACCCTGTAGATATTCTGCCGGGCGGTATTCGCTTTGAGGCGACATCCATTCGATTTCGGTAGCCATTAGAAGCGGCGTACCGCCGCCGCCACAAAAGCCAATCAGCACGCCCGCCTGAGCGAGCATTCGCATAGCTGCTTGGGTTACTGATGTGCCCGTGCCTAACAGCAGACAGGTTGTGTTGGCGATAGGGATATTCCAGTACTGATTCTCATTTTTAGCTTCGGTAAGGTAGAGCACGCGCCCATCTTTTTGCATAACACGGCATTTTTCCAAGTAATAGATGTTCGCTCGCTTTGAATGCAAGATGGCTTTTAGGTCGGTCAGCTGCTCCATCAGTGAGTCCTTTCTCCCTTGAGAATATCAACAAATACCAGATTCATTAGGAACACGCTGAACAAATCAGCCTTGGGTCAAAGAGTGGGATTATGCCACTCCTTTTCTGTAAAAATAGGTTATCTCCCGATTTATTTGTTAGTCAGTGAAGATCAGGTAGTGCTTCTCGGCGGTCCGCCATTACTCAGTTTGACCTTCTCCCGTAAGGTCATCCACTCCAGGCAGGAGTGTTCCAAGGTTCAGGCTGCTTGTTCGAAGCTTGCCGAAGATTGATATCCGGGCAAGCGATGCGGCCTGGTTTGATTGCAGTCTTTCCTCCCGTGTTCAATCATCTGACTGGCATCAGCCAAATCCTTGAACCCGTGCTGATTCAGGCAACCGTCCCTGCATCTTCCGTTGAACGATTCAACCAACGCATTTCGGGTCGCTGGCTCGGTTGAATACAATGCCCTTGCACGCATCACTGCTGACTCTAGGGAACCATCACCGTACCCGTCACCCCAGGGCCGTTGTCCAGGACGATACGCGCTTGTGGGGAATACCGTCGCCGGGTCGTCTGGCGACGAATGTCTTTGACGGCCTTCTCGGCACTGTCTTTGTGGTCATTCCTTTTCTGTCTCATCGTTGTTCTTTCTGGTTAACGATGAGCGAAAACCCTCTCTTATTCAATCCCCTCAGTTTGTCCGACTTATGCTGACGGGGAACAGGCAGTCAGCTATTGGTCTAGGCTAGCTAATAAGGCTATAGCCGATTCATGGAATCGTTCATACGCAAGCCTCCAAGACACTTGAGTCGTTCCGAATACCATGGGGGTAACGAACTCCCTATACCTTTTTTCGTAAATAGGGTTATTACCGATTTCCTCTAAACCTGACCTGAGTTCTGCAATTGGCGCTTTACGCAGCTGTGGGTGTTGATTGCCATATCGTTCAGCGTCTTTAGCGATCGTAGCCTGTGCCAGTTCAATCGACGGGTCAATGTCCATACCGGATGCTTCGGTAATTTTGAAATGATCGTATATGTGACGCACCAAAGACTCATCGTCTTCTCTTTCAGCGTTCCTGATTCTGGCTGCAGTACGCCGCATCACCGTGATCAGTTTTTCCACTCTCGTGCTGGCGATCGCGGCTAAGGGAAAGTGTTTTACCGGTGAACCGAGCTGTGCAAAGTCAAATACCAGCGAAGTGATTGAGCGATGTTCCGGGGCCTGAAACATTTCAGTCTCAACGAGTTCCAGCTTGATAAACGGGCGCAGGCATGGCGCTTGCGAAAATGCTTGGGGGTAACGAACAGACAAGCAATTATAACGGTACTCATCTAGCGTCTTTTTTGGGAACGTGTCGTCAAACTGAAATAAATCTGAATTCCCAATTGATTGATGTACGGCCAAGACAATACGTTTTCGGATTGTTTTGCGTTGTTCGCGGCTGTTTATGGAAAATCCAGCGCTGGGCACCAGATTGATGTCGACGTCTTCCGACATCCGGTTTAGATCAATCCCAGATTTTGCCAGCGCTGTACCACCGGCAAATACCAGTTGGTGAGATTCAAATTGAAGAGGCTGCAGAACCCTCAGCAGTTCAACAACGTAGTAATCTTTTTCAACGATGGAGGTTGTGCCAATGCCCAAGGCATCAGCGGCCTCAGCAAAGGCCGTCGTCAAGTCAGACATTCAGCCGGCTATTTCCAATCGACAAGCGGCGTTTAAAACGATAAGGCGTTTCGATTTGTGTATAGGCAGGGATTTGCGTAGATTCGCCCGCCAGGTATTTGGCTGAACTCCTGCCAAATGAATAGCCAACGTCAAGGCGTTCAAGGGCCTCGAGGATGACTGCATCCGAGCCACCAGGACATGCGGGCATGATCCTGCCTGTGATCGGGTTTTTTCTGGCCTTGGTATAGACACCATAGCCGACCTTGAGCAATTCACCACTTTTCACCAAGTCACGTAATCCACGCCCAACCTGATCATACTCGGCAATATCTTTGAAATCGGCGCGCATGAAAACATAGCGCCTGGAGCGACCCAGTCGTTTTTGTATACGGACTTTGATAGGCATTACTTCTCTCTGCTTAAGTCAATAAAAGACTGTAGGTAATCTAGCAAACATACGACATTCTGTCTAGCAGACATACGACAAACTATATCGTCGTCCTGCTTCGGCTAAAAGGTAAATATCTGCTCCAATATCAGGCAAATACGCTTATTTAGTGGCTCCCGAATCACCGTGCCAGAATATTTAATGCCTGTTTTTCTTGTAAGGCATGAACCTGTTTTACAGCTTACTTGGGAACAGTGTGATTTGTCGAATAGATGGACGCGATTATATACTTTACCCGCTATATAATTAGAGTGGTATACCGTGGGAACGTGGCAACGATGTATCGTTTATTGCCAAGCCCCCCGCGTATGTACCAGGTCTTCAAAGAGCAGGAACGATAGTTGGTCCTCCCCCAAAAACTGGTCCAGACTTTATGCGAAATTCTGATTTAAATTTGTCTGTTCTTCTTCCTGTTTCCGGTGCGCTTCAGCGAACTCCACCGGCGTTTTATATCCCAGTTGGCTGTGCGGCCTCTCATGATTATACATCTCCCTCCAGCGGTCAATCTTGACCCGTGCATCGTCCAGGGACAGGAACCATCTATGGACCGTTCCCCGTTTGCAAGAGCAATTCTTTGTTCAGGAAGAGTAGGCTGCAGCCATCTATCCGACCTGTTTTATGAAGGACTATGTGCCTTCTGGCCCTGATGGAATTCGCGCCGGGATGTCCTTATCAGTGCTTCGACCTCTGTCGCAGTCACCCTCTCAAGGGGTCATGCATCGGGCCTTTGGTTTGATCAGGTTCTCACCCCGGCAGAGTTGCCTTTTCTGCCATCACGCGGGTTCACTCTTTCGCAACCTGGGTGGGTATCGTCCTCCTGTGTCCGTCCGGGGTTGATCTTACGTTTCCGGGTCCTCGTGGACCGGTGTCTGTTCACACCGGCACGTAGTTCTCTTCATACGGCTTGCCTGAAGCCAGCACCGCCCATGCCGTACGGGCCATGCGATTCGCCAGCGCCACCGTCGCCACGTTCCTGTGGCGTCGTTCCAGCAACCGCTGCAGCCACTGGCTGCGGGCATCTGTTCTCTCCTTGCAAGTGCGCTGCCTCACCACCGCCCGGGCCCCATGGATCAACAGACAGCGTACATACCGGTCGCCGCGTTTGGAGATCCCCAGCAGCCGATCCTTGCCCCCGGTGGAATGCTGCCTCGGCACCAGCCCCAGCCAGGCAGCACATTCCCGCCCGTTCCTGAACACTCCCGCCTCCCCGATCGAAGCGAGCAGTGCAGTGGCCGTCATCGGCCCTACACCGGGGATCGTCATCAGCAATCGTGCCTGCTCATCCGATCTGGCGATCGACTCGATCATGCTGTCATACCGCTCTACCCGTGCCTCCAGATGCACCAGCTCGTCATACAGGTCGGCCAGCACCTCCAGAAACAGCGGGGGCAAGTCGATCTCTGCCATCCCCCCATCCCCCAGCACCTGCGCTACTGCCGGGCGCACCTGCCTGCGACCCTGAGGGATCTCAATGCCATACTCGGACAACAGGCCACGGATCTCGTTCACATGCGCGGTACGGTTGGCCACTGCCCTGGAACGAACCCGGTGCATCGACTGCTGTGCCTGGCGTGCCTCACTCTTGATCCCGACAAAGCGCATGTTCGGACGTTGTACTGCCTCACAGATGGCCTCGGCATCGGCCCGGTCATTCTTGTTGGACTTCACATACGCCTTGACGAACTGTGGAGCCATGAGTCTTGCCTCATGCCCCAGGGCCTGCACCTTGCGACCCCATTGGTGGGCACGCCCGCAGGCCTCCATGCCCACCACGCAGGGGGTCAGGGTGGACAGCAACGCCCTGGCCTTGTCCGGGCGCATCTTCTGGTCCACGCAGCGCCGGCCTTGAGCATCCACCCCGTATACGTGAACCGAGTTCTTGGCCAGGTCGATGCCGATGCAGGCAGGGGTCCTGGGGGTAATCGTGCTATGCTTGCCCTTGGTCATGGTTTACTCCTTGAAGTGGTATGGTTTGAACTGACAGACCATCTGGGCTCTTTGAAGTCGGATCCAAGAGGCGTGAATCATGACCTCCCTTCAGAACCCTCCTGCCTCCCTCGTCACACCTTGTTAAAGCGCCCACTGTAGCAGACGCCAAAAAAGGGAACGGTCCATACCATTAGTGCTGGTTCAAACATTCCTGGCGTACCCGTGCATTGAACGACTCGATAAACGCATTGTCCGTGGGCTTTCCGGGGCGTGAGAAGTCCAGCGTCACACCGTTGGCATAGGCCCACAAATCCACTTCTCTTGACACGAACTCCGGCCCATTATCCACCCGAACCGTGCGCGGGGTCCCATAGTCCCGGGTGGCCCGTTCCAGGGTGCACACCACATCGTATCCCGTATACCGACGGCGTACCTCTATGGCTGGACTCACACGGCTAAAGTTATCCACTATCGTTAACACCCTCAGCCGTTGGCCATCGAAAGTCTGATCGGCCATGAAATCCATGCTCCAGCAGTCATTTTGAAAACGAGCTGCCGGGCGTGCTTCTCTCAGCTTCACCTGCACCCGCCGCCTGGGGGGCTTGTGCCGCATCTGCAGCCCCATCTCGCAATACAAACGATAGATCCGCTTGCGGTTCACGACCCAGCCCTCTCTCCGTAACAACGCATGAATGCGAAGATACCCGTAGCGGGTACGTGTTTTAGCAATGTCCCGGATGCGCTGCTTCAATGCTACCTGCTCCACCCTGCGTGACCGGTACACCCAGGTCGAACGAGGCAGACGCAGCACCCCGCATGCCCGTCGGCCACTCACCCCAAAACAGTCCATCAACCAGCGCGCCAGTTCCTTCAGTCGCGCCGGCCTCAAAGCTTTTTTCGAATCACCTCCTGTAACATCTGACGGTCCAGACTCAACTCCGCCACCATCTGCTTCAAACGACGGTTCTCATCCTCCAGCTCCTTCAAGCGGCGCACCTCAGAGGGCGCCAACCCCCCGAACTTCTTCTTCCACCGGTAAAACGTCTGCTCCGATATCCCCAGCTTGCGGACCACTTCCGCCACACTCATTCCAGCCTCATGCTGGTGCAGCGCATAGGCGATCTGCTCCTCGCTAAACTGCGACTTCTTCATGCAAAAACCTCCTCACCCC
Source organism: Gammaproteobacteria bacterium (assembly GCA_965205275.1). Lineage (GTDB taxonomy): Bacteria > Pseudomonadota > Gammaproteobacteria > UBA4575 > UBA4575 > WTFY01. The sequence continues at coordinate 654,178 of OZ242168.1, read as the reverse complement.
ACAGGGGCATCTTAACGAGAATTTTCACACTATGCCTGGACCAGTTTATGGGGAGAAGACCAATAGTTTCAGGAACGGGAGGCCGGTGATTCAGGGATGGATGGGGTCTGATGTGGTTGTATTGATGTGTAGTGGTCTAGGGCGTGTTAACACTAACGTAACGCATCGACGATGAGCGCGAAGACAATGAATCCGAGGAATACCACGTCGAGTTTCTCGAATCGCGAGAAGACACGACGGAACCCCTTCAATCGACGGAATAACCGCTCGATTTCATTGCGCCGCTTGTACATCTCACGGTCGTATTCCCAAGGCTCGACCCGCGTTCGCAATGGCGGTACCACTGGCTCATACCCCAGCGCCAAGGCCAGTTGTCGAGTCTCGTTGCCTTCGTACGCGCGGTCCATGATCAGTGAGGGAGTATCGTGCTGCTGACCAAGGCGATTCAGCAACTTACGCCCTTCCGGGGCATCGTGGGCTTGTCCCGGCGAGAGCGAGAACGTGATGGCGGTTCGAGCATCTGCGGCAACCATATGAATCTTGGTGGTCCAGCCGCCGCGAGAGCGGCCGATGGATTGGGGGCCGTTTTTTTTAGCGCCCCCGTCCCATCGGGATGCACCTTCACAATAGTGCTGTCCATCGACATCGCCTCGAGTTTGATGCGCACGATCTGTTCTCGCTGCAGATGCTCGAATACTCGGTCGAGCACTCCGTTCTTCGACCAACGGTTCATTCGGGTATAGATGGTGTGCCAGTTGCCAAACCGTGTAGGTAACCCTCGCCATTTGCAGCCCTGTTCGGCGACATACAGTATGGCGTTGAGTACTTGGCGGTTCGAAAGGCTGACGTTGCCGCGCTGCACCGGGAGATGTAGCGCGATGCGTTCGTATTGGGCTTGGGTCAGTTCCATCCTTGGAGGATACCATAACTGTGCCCATTAGTGTTAACACGCCCTAGTCGATTTAGCCTCGGTTGACCTCGGCAAATCGCGCGCAGAGATTCGGGAAATGATTTTGGAAGATGACCCCGGAGAGCCTATGGACTACCCGTGTTTGATCTACTATCTGTCGTTGTCAGGACAGCCAATGCGAGGGTTCATGAACACTCCTCATTCCACTGAATACAATGGATATCGGGCAATAGAAATCGTATTCGCTGGACTGGGTTGGATATTTATCATTGACCACAAAGTTGTTTGCGGCAATATGCGAAAATTCGTACTTGACCGTACTGGGAGAATACATCTCATATTCAGGAAAGCAACGACAGTTCCGTGGCTCATGCAAGGCATTAAACGACTGGATGCCTTAGGGAATTGGACAGAGCCAAAACCTGAAAGATTGGAGTGAAGTTGCTGGCCAAAAAGATGACCCTAGAGGTTTGATTAATCCAGCTTAAGGACTATCAGAGCCTGTAATTTTTAAAGGCTTATAATTTTGTTCGGGAAATGAATATTCTGTGCAGTTAGTACAAATCAATTGGTTCAGCAGGCCGGTGCTGACTGGAGTAAATCACAGATACGGAAAACTATACTGGAGACTCAAAGGGAAATCTGACCATCTAGTATTGCGGTATGCAATTTAGTACCGTGCCATACTTCCTGACCCTAGGCTAAGCTTACACCTAGATCACTGGCACCTTCGTACTCTCTGACGCGCATTATTTCTCCTGATTTCTCTAGCGCGATGCAACTCTTCAGGAGAAATACGGATTAACTCTAAAGCTTCCTCATGATCTGCCTGTTTACGCTCGTAACTTTTTGCGTATGCATCAAGATTTGCCAAATCCTGAGGACCTAGGGGTGCCGCCGCTTTTTTCCATTCTGGATTTAAAAAAGAGGAAAGTGCTAGACGATACAAAATTGCTGCAAGAAAAGTGATTTCACGACCGGACTTTGGGAGGAGCAGGTTTTTAAGTCCAACGGGATTTCCATGCATAAAATCATTTCTGCATGAATAAAGATAACTATAAAGCCAGCAAGCTAAATTTTTCCGTTCAAAATGATTTTTACCTGCCTTTACTTTATATCGACGATATCCATGCCTTTTAACAATCCATGGAATTTCTTGGAGAAGATCAAATACTTTACTTTTATTCACATATTCACTGCCTCCAGGGTGAACCAGTATCTCGAATGCTGCGACCCACAAGCCGGACATTCTGCCGTAATCATGGATAACTGTATCTTTTCCCGCAGGGGTTAAACAGGCTTGATTAACCATATTGAGGGACCTGAAGAGCGCGATGTCTTTCCAGTCTGGATCATCAGTTTTATATCGAGCTGCCCATCGACGCAAGAGTTCCTGCAGGAGTGGTTCATCAAAGTCTCTTCGGTGCAGTTCCGTCCGTAACAAATCTGGAGATGAATGGCCTCTGAGATTCCTGGCTCCGTGGGCAGCCCACATTGCTGGCATATTTGCGACTACAGAGGTATACCGCTGGTCGACCATCCACGGAAAGGCCCAAAAGTAATTTGAATATATGACTCTACCAGGGTTGTTGTCGTAGTAAACGCTGAGCGATCTTGCCAAGGGCACTGTTGATGCAACGAGAAGATCTCGAAAACTGGCGACTGTGTCTACTGTTCTAGTCTGTTCAGCAACATCAGATTGACAAATGATCAGAGCAGGTTTAAATCGGACGCCATGAGTATCCCGAAATTGACGCATGAAAATCTTAAAATTTGGATGTTCCCTTTCTAGTCCTCTAACACGAGGATCGGAGGGTGGCACGAATGCGAAAGCATCACTTTCAACAGGCTCATCCAAATCGATATTCGGCAGCGCCCAAATAGGTCTCCAAGTCATGGCGAATCGTACCCTCGGCTCCAGTACAATTCATTTATTGTTTCTGTTTTCATAAGCTATTGTCCGGTCTCACTTAGGCTCAGGATGCAAGAAGGAATCTCTTAATTGGTAACACCATCATTAAGGCTATTACCCACCCATCGCATCTCTACCCTGCTTTTCCGCCGCCTTCACTTGCTCAATTAGTACATTGCGGTCGTAGCATTTGAGGCACACTTTTTTACTGCCGTGACGGCAATCTAACGAAAGCTCCGGTGGCGCGGCACCTTGCCAGCGCAACACGGCATCAATAATTTCACCTACACGTAACCACGCCTTTGCACAAAGATCGACAAGCTCTTCATTAAACTCACTCAGGCGCCACTCACGGTAGACACAGGGCACAGAATCTTTGTCCGGCGTTACAAGGCCAAGGAAGTCTCTATCCTTAAGGAGCAGAGCACATCGTATCAATGCTTGTTCACTGTCTTCTAGAGGATGTATGGGCATTGTTAAGCCAGACTTGAATCCACGTCCCTCTGTTATCCCGATAGCCCCACTACTTTGTGGAATAAGCATGGCATTGTGAACCACGAAATTACGCTTCTTCGAAAGTACAGTAGTAAGCGAGTGTGATATTAGCTGTTCGCGCTGTTCACGAAACCAAGACGGAAAACCTTCTTGGTTCTGCATGGCCATCTGGAGAAGATCAGGCACTTCTTTAAGTGCCTTCAAGAATACATTGAGGTGCCAGCGAAATGGATCCGCAGCATGATAATACTCCTCCATCATGTGGATCCAGAAATGAGCTTCTTGGAAGCGGTCAAGGGCTGAATCGATTTTCTTGTAAGGACAGTCATCCATGATGAGGTTCAGGCATTAGCCGTCATAGTTATAGCATTTGCACCATGCATCACAGATGCTTTTCAATAGTTTCAATTTATTTAAGCTGTAGTATTTTTCCTGCCCTTCTATTCCATAGCAGTGAATCATTACTTTCCTATTATCTTGGCTCGTTTACTCACACCCATAAGGATTGAGTCTGTTGTTGACGCCGGCACTCCGACATCGGCAGCCAAACCAGCCGTCTTAGTAATTGCATCATCCATCTTCGCGATCAAGCTGGAAAAAATGCTCTCCATGTCCTGCTTGCGCAGCCCTGCTTTTTGACCTGTCTGATAGAAATGCCGCAATTGGATTTGATTTAGACGGTAATAATTTTTGCTCCCCATGGCCATTGCCAGCTTGATCTTCTGATCCGGAAATTCCGGCCAGGGTGCAGCTGAAATCACATCGTACAGAGGGGTGAGCCGGTAGCCATCTGGCGAGAGAGATATTGAGAAGTTTTTAGCATGGCCATCAATGGCTGCCAACAACCAAAACACAACCTGCGCCTTCATAAAGGCCACGCGGTCTTCATACGGGACGATCGCACCGTTCAGGAATTCCAGTACATCGACAACGCCTGGACCACCATCACTTTGGTATTTCCGTGCAGGCGGAACACCCAATGCCTGACACATATCTTCCTGTGGCATCCTATATAGCACCTCTTCCTGCCAAACCCGATCGAAACGCTCTATGGCGATCACAGGTTTGTCATTGAATATCAACACCTCGGCCTTTGCCGACTCAAGACCCAAGGCACGGCACAGCTCAAGACAGAGCCACTCATTCCAGGGTGTATCAGAAAAATCAATACCTGTCGGGCCTTTTTTCATGGCGGGCTTGAAGATATGGGAGGTGGGTGTCGGGCCAAGTGGTAACTGCCATTGATTGTTGATCCGGAGAAAGGCCGTTTTTTCCTGCACACCTGCAATAGAGATACGAAAGTCATCTTCATCGAGATGGACGCCGAGGGGCGTGATTTCTAGGGAAGCGATCCGAGCAGCAATTTCATCATCGCTGACCGGTCTGTATTCCATATTCGTTGGGTCCCCGGGGTCAAGTCCCTCGGGAACAAAACGCAGCGCGCCTACACAATCTCGTCCGAGGACTGCCAAAAGATCAAATATTCCGGCACTGTCTGCCTGCTCACGGGCTGCAATTTTTTCTCTTACGGTGCGATCATCCGGCAACAGCCCGTCAAAGTAGCTGGCCGCACTTTCCCCTGACCAGATACGATCAGTCAGCGGCATGGACACGGAAATGGAAAATGCCTTATCAGATAACAGCCAGTCCGGGTCATAACGAAACGATGTTGCACCGCTAGGCTCACGGGAATACATGCCAACTTTACTAGAGCCGACATACACATCAAGTATACGTCTCTGGCGTTTACGTCCCACTCAATACTCCGTTGGGTCAAATCCGGCTTTGCGGCGTGGGACGATAGACAAGTCCATATCCAGAGCGGCCAGCACCCTGATCACGGTATCGTGCTTTGCCGTAGTCACACCGTTTTCAAGGTCTGACACCAGTGCCTGGCGTACTGAGGCTTTTCGAGCGACATCAACCTGCAGTAAACCCTTTTTCTTGCGTGCACGGCGGATGGCTTCACCGAGATCTATATTGTTGCGTATGATCTTTCTCATCCTTACTGCCTCTCTTTATACGACCTACCGTATATTCTCTATATATACTCTTCTCCGTATAATATCAATATATACGTTTAATCGGATATATTGGAAATAATTGCACCAAGGCAGGCTGAGGCCTATCGCTGGCCAAGAATTACTAATCCAACTTTAATACTAAAGCAATTAGGATATTGGCAATAATATTCTATAGTCACCAAGCACTTTACCGAGAAGCTAGATTGTACGTAGATGAGGACAACCCCGATGTCCAGAAGCAAACCGAATAGTACCAGCAGTAACAGCGCCAAGTTGACCTGGGCGGTCGGGGCCGACGGAGAACTAACGAACATCTGCGAAGCCAAGAACGGGCTTAAATGTGCGTGCACCTGTCCAGCGTGCGGCAGAGCACTGATCGCGAGACAGGGGAAGATCAGGGAACATCACTTTACACACGCTAGCCGGGAAGAGTGTCCTTATGCGGTAGAAACAGCATTACACCTCGTGGCAAAGAACATCCTCGCGGTGCGCAAGGAGCTTGTGCTGCCTGCAATCAAGATTCCTTCTCGTTATGTACGGCCTAATAGCAAGGGCTATCTTGCACCGCAACAGCGTTATTCCATAGAATCAGTGAAAATAGAGCAAAGACTTGGATCTATCATCCCGGACGTGATCGTCAAGATTAGTGGGCGCGAACTTATTGTCGAAGTGACTGTGACACACGGTGTAGACAGGGACAAGTTAAGTAAAATTAGAGAGCTTGGATTGTCATGCCTTGAGATTGACCTGTCAAAAATCAACCGTGGCATCACCCGCGAAGAACTTGAGAAGATCGTTGTCGATGGAATTGCTCACAAGCGTTGGCTGTACGTCGATCGTATTGAGGAAAGGGTTAGGAAAAAGTTATCAGAAAAGACACTGCTCTTTTTACAACAAGGCATTCCACTACATGTGAACGGATGTCCTATCTCAACTAAAACGGATAAAAATGAAGTCCCTTACGCTTACGTGAATCATGACTGTGTGAAATGTGATCACGGTCTCGTCACATCATTGAAGGTCGGGGTGATCTGTGATGGATTCCGCGCACTTGGAAAGCCACAACCACCCCGAGCGCATGGTGTCAACTGCAACTGAAAACTGACCCACTTTAGCTATAGAGCTGCAACTTAAAATTGACCCACCCGGTTAGTTTTTGTGCGCGCCGTCCGATGGTATCAGGCCGGCCTTTCTTTTTTCCTTGAGGCGATAGCTATCGCCTTTGATTTGAATGACATGCGCGTGATGTAAGATACGATCCAGCATGGCAGAGGTTAAAGCGGTATTGCCGGCGAAGGTTTCATCCCATTGGCCGAAGGACAGGTTGGAGGTCAGGATGAGGGAGCCTTTTTCATAGCGTTGAGCGATGATCTGGAAGAACAGGTTGGCCTGTTCGCGGGTCATGGGCAGGTATCCGATTTCGTCGATGATGAGCAGGCTGGGTCCGTTGACGCTGCGCTGCAGGGTTGGTTTCAGGCGGCCCTGTCGTTGTGCCGTGTCGAGTTGCAACAGCAGATCGGCGGCCGTCATGAAACGGGTTTTCAGGCCCGCCAGGGTGGCCAGGTAGCCGAGTGCAATGGCGACATGCGTTTTGCCGACCCCGCTGGGTCCGAGCAAGACGATATTTTCCTTGCGCGCAATAAAGCTCAGCGAAGCCAGGCTCTCAATCTGCTTTCTGGGGGCGCCGACGGCAAACGTGAAGTCGTACGCTTCCAGTCGCTTGATCGCCGGGAAGCCGGCCATTTTCAGCAACACACTGCGCGTTCGCTGCTGGCGGTACTGCTGCTCCGACTTCAGACATTGCTCCAGATAATCCCGGTAGCTGCACTCGCGCTCGCTCGCCCACTGGGCCAGCGCATCGTACTCCGCGGCCAGACCGGACAGCTTCAGGGTCGCACACAATGCGTCCATCCGTTCGGCTTGCAGGTTCATGCCGATCCCTCCCTGAGCAGCGCTTCATACACCGACAGGGCATGATGCAGGGGCTCGCGCGCGTACGTATTCGGGATACACAACCCCGTCTCTGTCGGCAGGGGAATGACCTCAGCCCTCGGCGGGGTGTAGGCCTGCAGCACCGCACGTTCCTGTCTCCAGCGCACCGCCGGTTGTTCCTCTGTCACCGTATGAATACGCACATTGGCCACGTCGCGCAACCACTTCAGAACCTCCATGTTGGCCGTCTCCACATCCAGTACCAGACCCGCCTGCCGGAGCTGCGCCACCAGCGGTACATAAAAACTGTAGCGCAGATACCGGATGAATCGCTCCACCTTGCCCTTCGTCCTGGCACGATATGGCTGGCATAACCGCGGCCTGAATCCTAACCGCCTGGCCATCTCCCACAAACCAGGATGAAAGCGGTGCAAACCGGTCCCGTAGGCATTGCGCTGCTGGACCACCGTCTTCATGTTGTCGTACAGCACCTCCCCAGGCACGCCCTCAAAGTAGGCAAAGGCCTGCTCATGACAGCGCCTGAGCGTCTCAAAACGCTCATCGGTGACAAATTCCACATACGTGTAACGACTCCAGCCCAAGGTCGCCACAAACGCCGACAATGCATCCCTGCCGCGCCGAAACACCCCCCAGTCCACCTGCATCTGTACACCCGGACCCGTCTCAAACCGTACTACCGGGTCCGCCTTTATCGCAGGCCGCAACCCCGCCATATAATACTGCAGCAGCCGAAGGCTGCCTGCATACCCCATGGCGCGAAGCTCCCGCTCCATCACCGGCGCCGGGATCCATTGCGGACAAGCCGCCGCCAACCGCTCCTGTATATACGACTTGTAGGGATCCAGCCTGGATCCCCGGACCGCACGCTTCGCGTACCGCGGCTTCTTGTCCGCACGCATATACTTGCGTACCGTATTGCGCGATACCCCCACTTGCCGGGCAATCGCCCGTATCCCTACCCCTTGCCGATGCAATATCCAAATCTCCATCACCCCCTCCTCGTGTAACATCCCGGCTCCTCCCCTGTATGGCTTGAGCCGAGAGTAATCCAGGGGGGTCAACTTTCAGTTGCAGAAGTGGGTCATCTTTACATTGCAGCTAACACATGGTGTATGGGTTCAGTACCTATGGCACTGTGGGATCAGGCGGCCTCCAGGGTGACAAGGTACTCGTTGGGCGTTTTCCAGTCGAGTGCTGCGTGGGGGCGTTCATAGTTGTAGAAGAACTCATAGCCGGCGAGGGCGGCCTGCACCGGGTCGATGCTCAGGGGGCCATCGTAGCGTCCCCAGAACTCGATGCGGGCAGCGCGGTTGGCGCGTTCCACACAGCCGTTGTACTGGGGATGCTTGGGCGGCAACACATGCAGCGGGATGTGCAGCGCTTCACAGGACGCCTCGAAGCCGGCCATGAACTCGCTGCCGCCGTCGACCTGGATGGAGACGAGCGGGAACGGCAGGGCCGCCAGCAGTTCGTGCAGGAAGCGCCGGGCGTGCCCGGCAGTGGCCCGTGAGCAGGCGCGCGTGACCATGAACTTCGACACCGGGCACACGGCGCGGAACTCCTTGACGGTGTCGCCGTCTCGCACATAGGTCATGTGGTCGATCTGCATCAGCTCGCCCGGGGTACGCGCCTTCGCGCCGTACTTCCAGCGCCGTGCCCAGCGGGCGAAGCGGCGCGGGCGCTTCGGCGCATGCCTGCCTTCGCAGAACGCGGCGGGCCGGATCACACCGCGGGCCAGCGCCCGGCTGAGGATGCGCCCGACGCTCGACACACTCAGTGCCACGCCCTCGCGCCCCAGCAGGACCTGCAGGCGCGCCTTGCCCATAAACGGGTACTTGCGGCGCAGGGCCAGCACCGCCCTCACGTCCTGCGGCGTATAGGCCGGACACCGGTGCCGCCGCGGGCGGCTCGAATGCGGCGCCAGGGCGTGCACACCGCCTGCGGCCAGGACGGCCTTCCAGCGGTACAGGGTGCGCCGGCTGATCTCCAGCTGCTCCAGGGCGCCGGCCTCGCTGCAGCCCGCCGCACGCAAGCGCTGGTACGCCTGCAACCTGCGGTAGCGCTCACCCGCCGCCTCGGGTACGTGTTCGTCGACCTTGAAGCTCTTGTATGATCGAATACGAAGGGATTTAATGTCCATGCTCGGGTCTCCTGTTCCAGTGGCTGTGGTTGGTTCACTGGAGGATACCCGATCCGGTGCAGAGAGAGGCCACGCCTCCCTCTGCACCCCCTCATTCAGATCCCTTGCTCACGATCACTGAAAAGTGCCATAGGTATCTGAACCTTTACACATGGGATCCACGTGCCACCAGAGGCATTCGAGCATCCCGAGGAAAAGGACCCGATGAGAGCGGTCGATCACTGGCTCGACGAGCAGATTCACGTCTTCAGGTCGCGATAGAAAGCTGCGAACTATTATATGTAACCCCTTAAATATACGACGGTATAACTTTACTAATAGCCTAATTGTTGCTCACGTTTTTGTGCTCATTTCACAGAAGGACCAGATCCGATATTCCCTAGAGCAACCCAAGTTTAACGAATATCGGCTCTCTAGCTGGCACGATTAAAAATCTACTTCCCGCTCGACCTCAATTTGTGTGCACACTACATCGCAGAATAAGGCGATGAGTAAGTACGCCTGATACAACTCTTCCAGATCAGCCACGGTACTCGGGTAGCTCACACGGTTTCTCCCAATCGGGTAACGGAACCGGGTGCCCTTCTTGTCATGCACATCCAAGACCTGTATTAAGACCTCCACGTATTTCGGGTACATACCATCCAAACTGAGGTCCACAAATTCAGCCGATGCCTCAATCAGTTCCTGCCAAAGCTTCCCTAACTCATGGCCGATGGGTGGAGTAGACCCCGATATCACCTCGATAGCAGCCTTAAGCCACAACTCTATACTCTGTCTGCAGACGAACAAAAGCGGATTATCGAAGACTCCCGACTGGCGTGCATAGGCTGCGTCCCAGAGCACCTCGAATGCCCTTTGGTAGCTGTATGCGAAGAAGCGCCAGGAGTGGTCCCATTGCGAACAGCTGCTTCCAGACTTCAAGTATTCCCGCGAGCAAGGTTGATAATTTTCCGGCCAGACTACATCCGCGGTTGCCTGAAGTTCAAGTGTAGTGGTCAACCGATTTAGGACACGTTGTTAAGGACGTTTTCGTAATCCATCGGTGTTGTATACCCAAGCGTGGAATGCAAGCGTCTCGAGTTGTAATACACCGCCACGTATTCGCGCACGTCGGCAATCGCTTCCTGCCGGGTTCGGTACCAGCGATCACCGGTCCATTCCCGTTTCAGGCTGCTGAAGAATCGCTCTGCCGGGGCATTGTCCCAGCAATTACCTTTGCGACTCATGCTGCAGATTATGCCGTGCTGTTTCAGCAATCGCTGATAGTCATGACTGGCGTACTGACTGCCTCGGTCGGAATGATGCAGCAGACCCGGCAGCGGTTTTCTCAGGTTGATCGCCATCATCAAAGCACGCAGCACCAGCGCTTTTTTCAGGCGCCGGTCGATGCACCAACCCACCACGCGTCGGGAATACAGGTCAATGACCACGGCCAGATAAATCCAGCCCTGCTGCGTCCACAGATAGGTGATGTCCGCGCCCCAGGCCTGGTTCGGTGCCGATGGCGAGAACGCGCGGTTCAACACGTTCTTCGCGACCGGCAGCCGGTGCTTGCGGTCCGTCGTCACCTTGTATTTGCGCTTGTGTCTGACCTTCAGATTCAGTGTCTTCATCAAACGACGCGTGCGCTCACGACCAATCTGAAAGCCTTCCTGGTTAAGGTTGTTCATCAGCATGCGACTGCCCAGACTGCCGCGAGAGGCCGCAAATAGCGCTTTCATGCGCCCCCGCAACGCCAGCTCCTGCGGTTCAATGGCTTTGCCTGGCTGCCCTCGCCAGGCGTAGTACGCGCTACGCTGAACCCCCAGTACACGGCACAGCATCGTCACCCGGTAACGGCCTGCATGCCTGCCTATGAATCCGTACTTCACTTCATTTCCTTCGCGAAGTACTGGCTCGCTTTTTTTAAAATCTCTTTCTCTAGCCGCAAGCTGCGGACCTCTTTGCGCAGCCGCTTCAACTCCTCACGCTCATCCATACTCAGGCGCGCTCCCGAGGCTTCCTCTTCAAATTGCCGGCGCCAGCGACGTAACAAATTCGCGCCAATATCCAAGCTCCTCGCCGCCTCCGAAATCTTGTAACCCTGCTCTGTTACCAGCGCTACCGCTTCCCGCTTGAACGCTTCCGTGTAGCTCCGTCTCTTTGTCGTTTCTATTGTCATCGTTCACCTCGTTATGGCAGTTTAATGCCTTAACTCGGTGTCCGGATTTAGTAGACCACTTCAAAGTTCCATACGGCGCTGTTTGCTCATGCACCCGGATTCTGATTGCCCCTAGGTACAGGTGGCACAATCGACCAAGGAGTGATAGGAAAATGTGCCCGCCATTCATGGGCCAGGGATTTTGAAACGATGTGGTTTAGGGATTCCATTCTCGCTGCCAGGGTCATCTAAGTTGCAATTCAATTAACGGACAAGAACCTTCCCATGGGCAGTAGGACTCAAGAAAATAAGCGCGATCAATCAAATAGGTAGGACCAAATTGCGTTTTTCCTATAGCCTCTCGTACCTGAAAATCCAAGTAACCTGGGTCGTCGCAATAAATAACTAAAATGTACTGGTCGTATGGGCCGCCAAGCACGGTTGCACCGTCTTTATTACGAATTATGTCTGAAACCCTTTCCACTACAGATTGTGCCTCAGGAGGATCTTGCCAGACAAATTTCCTTTCCTTGGCAGCTGCTATTGCAGCTCCGTCAACAAGCTCGGTGACTTCAATCCCTATTCGCCGCCCATCGTCATTAGTAGCTTCACAATCAGGCGGATCGTTGCCTTGTCCCCGTGACTTGAACGAATGAAAAGGCATCTCCCCTCGATTTTCAAGTTCCTCGTTCAACGTCTGAACCACGCCGAATTCAATTTCCTCTTGCTTAGGTGACAAAGCAAAGTAGGACGCATGCTTGCGCGCGCCCTCCAGGAGCTGAATGGCTTCTTCGATGTATTGGTCGCTTTTCATGTAGCTGGATTATAAGAGCAATGAGCCTTCTATTGGACAGCCGCCCTCTCCTAGCGACCGTAAGTTATTGAAAAATTGCGCGCCCGGAGAGATTCGAACTCCCGACCACCTGGTTCGAAGTTATACATGTTAATCGATAACTATTTGTATTTAAAAGTAATCGCTGGAATGCCCGTTGCCCATTTTGCCTGACAATGCTGGACGATTCATAGCTGAATCCCGCAAAAACCCCGCATGATAATGCGTCGTGCCTCTATGACCACCAAGAACATCACAGGCAAGCACCACCGCATGCTCAATGTCTAGACGAGCGGGAAGTTCAAGAACTCGGCGCTGCTCTCACGCCCCGACGCTGAGCCTGCCACCCTGTTGTGTCTGAGACTGCCGAATGACGATCTCTACATCACGCCCCAGCACCGTCAGAAGACGCAACAGGCGCTCCATCGAATATTCGCGAAAGTTTCCTCGCAGCAGACGTGAAACATCAGGCTGAGACAGGCCTAGTAGCCTAGCCGCCTCGACCTGTTTGAGGTTACGCTGGCGAATGATCCCGTCAATACAAGTTACAAGCTCTGCTTTCAACAGATGCGTATCGGCATCAGGATATCCGAGGTCCTTAAATACGTTACCACTGCCACGTTCAATCTTCGTACCTTCCACTTTCATTCATCTACCCTCCTTCATAGACATCCCTGTAATGCTGCTCTGCGGCCTTCAACCTGTGCCTGATCAAGTTGATCTCAGGCTTCGGCGTTTTGCTGCCTCGCTTGGCTTTCTTTTGAAAGGCATGCAAAACGTAAACAGCTGCCTTGAACTGGACCGTATATATGGCCCGATAAGTATCCCCATCGTATCTAGAGACAACTTCAACAACACCAGAACCCAATCCCGTGAGAGGCTTGGCGTCACGGTGTTTTAAGCCGATCTGGGCCTGGTACACTGCAAAGCCTATTCGATCCTGTACCGGATCTGGAAACTTTCTCAGATCCTCCTTGCTTGAACCCAGCCATTCGACAGGTTTCAACGCTCCATCAGCCATGATAAATTATAGCGGATCCACCATACTAGTATCAAGATCTCATTAGGTTATTTGCCAGAATGTTTGACAGAAGCTAACAACCCCGAATTAATTCGGATAAGTTGGAATCATCGCCTGTAAGAGACACTGGAACAATCGCAGTGTTTACTGGCCGAATTCGGCGTATTGCGGGGATTGATTGATCAAGCCCTGCATGTCCTCGTACCTTGAGCACTAAGAACTTGGCATTTGCAAGTCGTCTGACAAACGTGTCATGTGGAAAGTCGTCTGGCGGGAGTATAAATTTATCCTTTTGAGTCCATACGCTTTCTACAAATGATTCCCTTCTTTTTATATACTAGAGCAGCTTGCTTAAAAGAAGAGTAGGAAAGGCATTACACGCCTAGACGTGGGCCAAGCACGAAAGCAAGAGGCATTAACTATGAATCCAAATATCCAAGTTCCAAGGGATCGCGTCGCCGCATTCTGTCGCGCTCATGACATCACCCAACTCGCCATCTTTGGTTCGGCATTACGGGAGGACTTCGGGGCAAAGAGTGACATTGACATACTGGTCGAGTTCGCACCAGGCTGTACCCCTGGGTTAAAGTTTTTTGGTATAGCCTCTGAATTGTCGGATTTGTTTGGCAGAAAAGTGGATGTTCTAACACGTACTTCGGTGGAGCAAAGCCAAAACTACATCCGTCGAAAAGAAATTCTGGAGTCCGCTGAGGTCATCTATGCGGCGTGACGATGCCTACTTACTTGATATGTTGGTGGCAGCACGTAAGGCAGTTACATTCACAGAAAAACTTACTTACGCGCAATTTATGCAGAGTGATTTACATCAGAATGCAGTGCTTAAAGTATTGGAGATTGGGGGCGAAGGTGCCTCGCGTGTAAGTGAGGGTGCCAGTAAAGACCATCCTGAAATTTCATGGCCGAATATCATCGGTTTTCGCAATCGCATTGTGCATGGTTATTTTGAAATCGATTTTGCTATTGTTTGGAAAATCGTACAGGAAGATCTGCCACCATTAATCACCCAGCTTGAACTCCTGGTGTCCCCAGAGGCCGAGGAGTGACAGGAATTGTTAGCCGTCTGTGCGAATAGGCATCAGCGCTCCTAACTGACGATTATAAATCCTGACAAATGTATCGACCGGGTTCCTGCTTATTGAAAAAGCCTAATGGATGAGAGGGCTAAAATACCTGTTTGATCCAAAATACAAGAAAAATAATAAATGCAGAACTTGTTCAATACGGATACTCGGACAGGCCAAATTTTCAGTCTGTTCATATTTGCCCTGATCATCGCATCGGTGATCATGTTTTCTATCGAAACCCTGCCGAACCTGTCAGGGCCAGTAAAACAATTTCTTTATATTTCCGAAATCGTCATCACCGGCATCTTCACCCTTGAGTACATTTTCAGGATCGTCTATGCACCCAGAAAACAGGAATACATTTTCAGTTTCTATGGCATCGTTGACCTGCTAGCGATTTTGCCTTTCTACCTGTCATTTGGAGTTGCAGACGCCAGGGTAGTCCGTATCTTGAGGCTGTTCAGAATGTTCAAGACATTCGAACTGAAACTTTACAGACGTGCAATCATGCGACTCGGTAAAGTCTTTACTGAAACCCGGCATGAAATTTTCATATTTATCACGGTCAGCATGATGCTGATCTACTTTGCAGCAATGGGGATTTACTATTTTGAACACACGGTCCAACCCGAAAAATTCAAGTCGGTGTTCCACAGCTTGTGGTGAGCTATCGCCACCCTGACTACCGTGGGATATGGAGATGTCTATCCGATTACAGTAGGCGGCAGGATATTCACGTTCTTCGTGGTAATGTTTGGGCTGGCCATCATTGCTGTGCCGTCCGGTATTGTGGCGGCGGCTCTGACAAAAATATTAAAAGAAGAAAAAGAAGATTGAATAGGAAATAAATTATGGCAGAGAATCTTTGTAGCATATGTGAAATGCTTGCTGAAACGTATCCAGCAAGTTTTGACGGTGTTCATCAAAAATGTCCGCGTTGTGGAGAGTTTAAGTTAAGTGGAAGTTTAGTTGCTGCACTCATGAATCGTACCAACACAAACATAGCTAAACTTTCTGGTTGGATCCGTAATCAAAATAGAAATGGGATAGTCCCAAAAATTCTAACAAATGAATTTCAAATCATTGCAGATCGTCCTATTCCGACTCCAACCGAGAGGGCAGACTGTTTGTTGTCTGAAGCAATTTATACGCAAAGTAGATTAGGTGGAGAATTTTATTTTGATGGACCAAGATTTGTTGGCGCAACGTATTCTCAGGATATGGGTGAAGTAGAATATTTAGCAGAAATGTTAATTTATGACGATTCACTCATGAAGGGTGAACTCGTAGATAGTGGTTACAAAGTTTTACCAAAAGGATACGCTCGTGCTATGGATCTGACTCCAAAAACTGCACAATCTGACAAGGTATTTGTCGCTATGTGGTTTGACGAAAAACTTGAGGATGTTTATGAAAAAGGATTTCACAAGGGAATAGTTGATGCAGGTTACCACCCAATACGAGTGGATCGTATAGACCATGTGAATCGTATTGACGATGAAATAATTAATCAAATAAACCAATCAGCATTTATAGTGGCAGATTTTACTGGGCATCGAGGAGGTGTTTATTTTGAAGCTGGATATGCGCTTGGTATAGGTATACCTATAGTATGGACTTGTAGAAAAGATTGTATAGAAGATCTCCACTTTGATATACGTCAATACAATACTATCGACTGGGAGCCTGAAAGACATACAGAATTTGCTAAACGGCTTGAAAATCGTATTAGAAATATACCTATCAAAAAAGAAGTCTTTAATAAATAATCAGACCCTATTATCTTATAGTTTGTACTCCACTATGCAACATCAATAACAGAAAAGAGGACATCACAGAAAAGATCAATTTGCAGAAGGAGGGCGGAAAAGCCAAGCCTTACCAGGTTCGCCAAGTCCGCAACATCTTGACGGTTCTGGTGCTGGCCGATGATATGGACGAATTTATTGCCCATGCTCTACCAAGCTGGCGGGTTCACAAGCTCTCTGGAAAACGACACAAGGAGTGGAGCGTTTCGGTTTCGGGCAACTGGCGAATGACATTCAAAGAGGAAAATAGCCACATTGATGGCCTGAATCTGGAGGATTATCACTGATGAATACCCACGATATAAAAGTGAGCATGACGCCTTCCCATCCAGGTGAATTTGTACGGAAGGAGATCATTGAGGAATTGGGCCTGACCGTGACAAAAGCAGCAGAGGTACTCGGGATTCGCAGGGCGACCCTCTCAGAGCTTCTGAACGGCCATGCCAGCCTGTCTCCAGAGATGGCGCTGCGCATTGAGAAAGCCTTCAATACAAACATAGACATGTTGTTGCGCATGCAGGCATGGCATGACGTATCCAGGATGCGGGCACGTTCCGGAGAGCTTAATGTTGAGCGATATGTCCCCGTTTGACAAAGTTTTATTGTCAAGCCCCCTGGGTATGTACCAGGGTTTGAGAGAGAGTTGGGACGATAGTTTCCGGGACAGGCGGTCGATGATCCAGTGATGGATGGGGCCGGATGTGGTTATATTGATGGATCCATTGTGCAATCACAGCCTGAGCTTCATCCAATGAGTAAAAGACTTCCGGGTTCAGCACTTCATGTCTGAGCGTCCCATTGAACCGTTCGTTGTATCCGTTCTCCCAGGGACTGCCCGGGTAGATATAGATCGGCTTGACATGGACGGTTCGTAGCCATGCCTGCAGTAGTCTGGCCTTGAATTCGCTGCCATTGTCACTGCGAATATATTCCGGTTTCCCGTAACGAATAAAGCACTCGCTCAAGGTCTCCAGTACTTCCTGTGAAGTCAGCTGAAACTGTGCATGCACCGTCATACACTGGCGCGTGTATTCATCAATGACGGTGAGCATCCGGTAGCGGCGTCCCCGGAACAGGCGGTCCTGGACAAAGTCGACACTCCAGATGTGGTTTGGATACAAGGGACGCATTCTGATGATGGAATGTCGATGATCATATAAGCGCTTGCGGGGTCTGTGGCGTCTTGGAACCTGCAGCCCCTCTTCGCGCCACAGGCGCTCGACCTTCTTGTGATTGACGGACCAGCCCTCGATACGCAGGAGCGCAGTGATCTTGCGATAGCCATAGCGGCCATACTGCTTGGCCAGGCGAATGAGGGCGAGCCGCAGGGCATCCTCATCCTCATCCGTTCGCCGGGATGCATAGCGTTGGGTACTGCGGGGCTGATCCAGTACCTGGCAGGTGCGCCGCTCACTGCTGCCTAAACGCTGGCGCACATGGACTACCGTGTCCCGTACCTGTTCCGGACTTAGCCCCTGTGCCCTAAAAAATCCAGGGCTTCCCTCAAGATGCTCTTGTCCAGCTCAAGATCCGACACGATCCTGCGTAAGCGCCCATTCTCTTTCTCCAGGTCCTTGCAGCGCCTGACCTCGGTACGCCCCATGCTGCCGTACAACTTGCGCCATCGGTAGTAGCTCTTGTCGCTGACCCCAAGGCTGCGGCAGGCCTCCTCTGTACCCATGCCACCACTGACCTTGACCTCGATCGCCCGCAGTAAATTGATGATCTCCGATTCACTGAATCGCTTGCGCATGATGACCCCCTGATATAAACCTGTTATGAGAGTTTTACACCCAAATCTGGATCAAGTTTAGGGGGGCAGGACATTTTTCGTATCACCTCCTGCAACATGTGACGGTCCAGACTCAGGTCTGCCACCATCTGCTGCAACCGGCGGACCTCCGAAGGGGCCAGCCCCCCGAACTTCTTCTTCCACCGGTAGAACGTCTGCTCCAAGATCCCCAGCCTGCGGGTCACCTCCGCCACACGCATCCCGCCCTCATGCTGGTGCAGTGCGTAGGCGATCTGCTCCTCGGTAAACTGCGACTTCTTCATGCAAAAACCTCCTTCCCCTGCCGGGGCATCTTAACGAGATTTTTCACACAATGCCCGGATCAGATTACGGGGAGAAGACCACGATAGTTTCGTAGACAGAAAGTAAGTATTAACTTTATTTATTAATCAGTCACTTGCAGCGTTTGCCCGCTCAATATCGCAATTGACTTATCAATCACTTGCATCCGAAAAGATCTGCAAGTTAGCACAAATCCAGCACAGTTCGGACAAGCAGAAATTGGCGAACCAAGACATTACATCTCGTAAGCATGCCAAGACAAGAGGATCCCGTATCTGCTCTACCTAACCTGAATCAGACACTCGTTCATCAAGGTACTGTCACGCATACATCAATCGCTGACCTTTAGGCTCAGGAATTGAGTCGCCATGCTCTCGAGCCGTATCGAGCCACAGCTCAATGGCATCACAAGCGCTGGATAAGGCTTCCTGCTGGGTACCACCATGAGCCATGCATCCTGGCAATTCCGGTACTTCAGCAATGAATGTCTCATCCTCATCGCTCCAGTAAATGATGGTTTCGTATTTATACATGCTCACTGCTCTCCCAACTTGTATTTTAGGATAATATTGCGGACTTGGCGAACTTGGTAAGGCTTGGCCTTCCCACCTTCTTTCTGCAAATTGATTTTTTCTTTGACGCCCTCTTTTCTGTACATGTGATGACTTCCCCGAATCCTTACCGTAAACCCCAACCGCTCAAGGAGATTGCATAAATCGGCAAATGCAATTTCAGCATCAGACTTCCCATACGCGATGCGGGTCAAAAGCTTTTCATATTTCCCCATGGCACTAACTCTAGTAGGTCCAATTCAATTTTACAAAGAAGACTTTTTCCTTTACAAAAAACTGCTGTAAAGGCTTCTCCTTCGAGCTGGCTGTTTCAATTGTTGGTTCAAGTCTTTAATCGTGTCTTCTTCTGTTATCTGGTGAGTGTTTCTGACCTCCTGCAAGCCGTAGCTACCTCAGGATTCGATGTTCAGCGAATACGGCCATGGGGCACGACCCCCGGATGACTTGAATGTGCCTCAGTCAGGGCAGCACCGGGCGTCTCCTGTAGAAGACGGACCCCTGTGCAGGTCCAGATGCCCGCATACGGGCGAAGATTAAAGATGGTGATTACCTCCTTTTAAGTTGTGCGGATACTCTCCGCTGGATTGATATTTGGGCCAGGTACACAGCACGGGGTAGTTATGGCCATACAAGCCATAGCTGTGCGCGGAGCACGAAGCTTCATTGAAGAACTTCACAAGCGAGTTGTGAATAGGCACAGGCAGTTTGCCTGTGTTGAAGATGGGCAGGCCAGAAGCCTTGCCCGAAGTCCTTAGAGGACGTTGAAGATGGATCGACGGCGTTGCCGCTGTGCACCTGTTACACGATCCGGAGGTGCCTCTTCGCCACTGATATACCGCAGTGGCCTCGGTACTAAATCGTCACGGCGAGTATAGCATCCGGTGCAACGCTGTCACGGAATTGTATGGGTTCAGTACCTATGGCACTGTGGGATCAGGCGGCCTCCAGGGTGACAAGGTACTCGTTGGGCGTTTTCCAGTCGAGTGCTGCGTGGGGGCGTTCATAGTTGTAGAAGAACTCATAGCCGGCGAGGGCGGCCTGCACCGGGTCGATGCTCAGGGGGCCATCGTAGCGTCCCCAGAACTCGATGCGGGCAGCGCGGTTGGCGCGTTCCACACAGCCGTTGTACTGGGGATGCTTGGGCGGCAACACATGCAGCGGGATGTGCAGCGCTTCACAGGACGCCTCGAAGCCGGCCATGAACTCGCTGCCGCCGTCGACCTGGATGGAGACGAGCGGGAACGGCAGGGCCGCCAGCAGTTCGTGCAGGAAGCGCCGGGCGTGCCCGGCAGTGGCCCGTGAGCAGGCGCGCGTGACCATGAACTTCGACACCGGGCACACGGCGCGGAACTCCTTGACGGTGTCGCCGTCTCGCACATAGGTCATGTGGTCGATCTGCATCAGCTCGCCCGGGGTACGCGCCTTCGCGCCGTACTTCCAGCGCCGTGCCCAGCGGGCGAAGCGGCGCGGGCGCTTCGGCGCATGCCTGCCTTCGCAGAACGCGGCGGGCCGGATCACACCGCGGGCCAGCGCCCGGCTGAGGATGCGCCCGACGCTCGACACACTCAGTGCCACGCCCTCGCGCCCCAGCAGGACCTGCAGGCGCGCCTTGCCCATAAACGGGTACTTGCGGCGCAGGGCCAGCACCGCCCTCACGTCCTGCGGCGTATAGGCCGGACACCGGTGCCGCCGCGGGCGGCTCGAATGCGGCGCCAGGGCGTGCACACCGCCTGCGGCCAGGACGGCCTTCCAGCGGTACAGGGTGCGCCGGCTGATCTCCAGCTGCTCCAGGGCGCCGGCCTCGCTGCAGCCCGCCGCACGCAAGCGCTGGTACGCCTGCAACCTGCGGTAGCGCTCACCCGCCGCCTCGGGTACGTGTTCGTCGACCTTGAAGCTCTTGTATGATCGAATACGAAGGGATTTAATGTCCATGCTCGGGTCTCCTGTTCCAGTGGCTGTGGTTGGTTCACTGGAGGATACCCGATCCGGTGCAGAGAGAGGCCACGCCTCCCTCTGCACCCCCTCATTCAGATCCCTTGCTCACGATCACTGAAAAGTGCCATAGGTGTCTGAACCTTTACAGGAAAAGAACAGAGCCGTGACAAAAAAATCGCGGGCGACCGGGTTCGGGGACACCGTAATTCACGGGGCATTCGAGTTCGCAATCAAGATCGTGCCGTGCGGCGCGGGTCCGCACCCCGATTGACCCCGCGTCACTACCGCGTTTGCTGCGCGCTCTGGGTAGTGACGCGGGTTCCGTGCGTGGACATCCGGCTCGTAAAACCACGCTCCCTGACCTCCGATCGCCTGGCAGACTCCACAGAGTTGTCAGTTCTCGTGCAGCCAGTTTGTGGGTTAAGGATGCGGTGTCTCCAGCCCGGGGTTATCCCTTACTTTGGCCTTGGGCTATCTCCTACATTAAACCCACTAGTGGACAGCCCTCATTCACCGGAGCTGGCTCTGGCAATCTCATCACTTGCCGAGAACCCATGCTCCCCCCCAGAGCATTCACTCCCTTTCCTGAAATTTTCTCTTAATCTCCTGCAGACTCTCTGAGCTATACATACCACCAATTATGAGGTGCACCAGAAACGGCGTGATCCTATCTGTAGCAACCCGGGCTAATTTGGCAGCTAATTGATCCGACATGAGATCCCCAGGTTTGACACCACACTCGGCTTGCGCAAATGCAGAGGCATCCTCAGCTGCATCTGCGAATGCTCGTTCTCTGTCCTGCTTATACCAACGCATCAAAACTGCCTCCAATGCTTGCGTTTTCTTATCAGTATTCTCCTTCTTACATTCATATATTTCAGTGATTTCTTGCGGCTCGATCTTAAGCTTGATCTCTATATCCAGTTCTGCTCCTGCAATGGGATCAATTGCATAGCTATGAGAGAATGCTCTTCCATCATAATTACTCGATAGACATGCCACTACTCTATGAAAGCTGAAGTACTCTACATATGCCAATACCTGTTTATTTGCCGGATCTCCACATACATGCACGCAATGGAAAATAGTGTTTTCCGGTCTATTTTTCACTAGATCCCTTTCGTAAAAATATCCAAAACATGGTGCCCCATCACCCAGCAGGTAGCTCTTTACATGCTCGCATTCGTCGATGCTAAGGCCAGCTTTGAAGGCTAAAGCAAGGCATGATTTGATAACTGACCGCCCAGAGTGAGCCCCGCCAAATTCAAGTGAAAACTGCAAGGGATCCTCAGAGTACTCCCTCACATCATTTGCTTCAGCCAATAGTGTGGCAACATCAATTTGTGGATGTTTTTTCTTCAAGTCTTCCAAAGTATTTTGTAGTTCACTTTTCGATCTTGCGCAAATTTTGATCTCCGTCTTTTCACCCAGATCATGTTTTTCGAAGCTTAACTTTGGCGGAGCCATGGAGCCATTAGGGTCTAAAATGAGCTTTCTACCTTTGACCGTTTCAACCGGCAAGGGTTGGTTCTTCCCGCGACCTCTTTTGATGTTCAGCAACGTGCATAGCGGTTTCAATTGATTAACAAGCTCGTTATCCCACTCACTTCCAGTTGAGCTATTGCAATTCACACATATGAAGCGGCTGACTGTCTTGCGCCCTCCAATTGCATTTGGGATGACGTGTTCTTTACTGAAATTTGAATTGGTGAGAGCTGCACCACAGAAAGCACAATTAATAGTGCCCTGACCGTATTTTTTCTGAATATAGTCTTCTGTCATTTACATGGCCTTTTTGTCTGGTTCAATGACTATCGCGTACTCTGTGTACCAAGATTTATTCACAGTATATGTTGTAACGCACTTCTCAAAAGATGGCCAAAAAAAGATAAATTGAAGCATGCTACCTTCTTAGAGTCAGATGTGGTGGTCCCTAGGGGACCATACTGGTTACTTGAACTCTTAACCTTAACTGCTTGTTTTCAACTGAGGCAGGCTCTGTGCAAAAGCCCAACTGAATCGCCCGTTTCCTGCACATCACTGGCCTGATAAACCGGCACACCCATTGAATCCGTTCCCTCTGTCATTGCGGCAGGTTTAGTTCTATAACGGACGGTACTGCCCTGGTCCAAGGTCCGGACCGGGATACCATACCCCATCACCCCAACACATGAAACCACCTGGCCTGATCGCCCCAAGACTCATCCGCCTGCGCGATGCACCTGCCTATTTGGGCATGGACCGCAACCGCTTCAATGATGAAGTGCGCCCCACTCTCGTCGAGATCCCCATTGGTCGGCAAGGCATTGCCTTCGACCGGCTTGATATGGACGCCTGGGTAGACCACTATAAGGCCAGCAACGGGCGTTCCGGTCAACTCAAAGGAGAATTGATATGGGACGCAAGAAAACCGCAGGACTCTATTTGCGCAATGGAGTCTGGCATATCGACAAACAGATCCGGGGAATCCGCATTTGCGAAAGCACTGGAATGTGCTATCTCGCAGACGCGGAAGCATACCTCGCCAAGAAAACGGAGGAAGTCCGTCACGCGGTCCTCTACGGAGTGAGGCCGAAACGCGCATTTCGGCAGGCCGCAACAAGGTACCTGAACGAGAACCGGCATAAGCGCCGCATTTGCGATACTGCCTTGCACCTGAAACAGCTGGACCCTTTTATCGGCGATTTGCCGATGGAGTCGGTCCATATGGGGACGTTGCAGGCATTCATCAAAATGAGGCGTGCACAGGGGATCAAGACCAAAAGCATCAACCTAGCCTTAGGGGTTGTCCGGCACATCCTCAATCTTGCGGCCTCGGAGTGGCTGGATCAGAACAACCTGACCTGGCTGCAGAGTCCACCCAAGATCAAGTTGTTGCCGGTCACGGATGCCAGAAAGCCTTACCCCTTGTCGTGGGAAGAGCAGACGCGTCTATTCGGGGAGTTGCCGCCCCACCTGGCTCGGATGGCCTTGTTCAAGGTCAACACCGGAACACGGGAACAAGAGGTGTGCAGCCTGCGCTGGGAATGGGAAGTCCAGGTACCTGAACTTGATACCAGTGTGTTCATCATCCCGCAAGACCGGGTGAAAAATGGTGAAGAGCGGCTGGTGGTCCTGAACCGGGTGTCAAGGTCCGTAGTTGAAAGGGTCCGCAGTGAGCACGATCAGTACGTGTTTACCTACCGGGGCCACCGGCTTACGGCCATGAACAACACGGCGTGGCAGAGTGCACGCCGACGAGCCGGGTTAACACCGGTACGGGTACATGACCTTAAGCACACGTTTGGCCGACGTCTTCGGGCGGCCGGGGTGAGCTACGAGGACCGCCAGGATTTGTTGGGGCACAAGTCGGGAAGGATCACGACGCACTACTCGGGGGCCGAGCTCGAGAACTTGGTCGAGGCGGCTAATCGGGTGTGTGGGGAAAACTCCCGCAAAAGTCCCGCACTAGTGTTACTAAGACAGAAAGCAGCAACCGCATGATGCAGTAACTGCTTGATTGGAATATGAATCAGTGGCGCGCCCGGAGAGATTCGAACTCCCGACCACCTGGTTCGAAGCCAGGTACTCTATCCAGCTGAGCTACGGGCGCATGATAAAAGTACAAAGTTGATCGATATTTTAAATTAGAACACTATTGGTAGATGGTTGCTACAAGCGAACACTATCCTAAGCTGCTGGCCTTCCTAAAGCTATTCTACCCTACCCTATACAAAGAACTCAGCCTTCATTCAGACAGGCCGGATATCGTTGGAGCAAACCTTATCAGTTCCAATAACATCAACTCCTACCAAGCCATCGTATCCAGTGAAGGGATAATGAAGGATGGAGAACTATTTGAAGTATATGCTGGAAACGCATCTTTAGCAGTATACTCTTGGGACTGGCGCTGGGTATTCGCAGTGAAAGTTTTATTTCAGGGAAAAATAATTTTCCCGCTCAGATTCCAGCAAAAAGTGATTGCATTACCTACGGGCAAACATCCGCTTACAGAGATATTCTTCAAAATCATACAGCACGAGTTCGAAGATGTACTTGAAAAAATTTTGAAACAATCTATGGATGAAAAAACATCTATACGTGAAAGCTATTCCAAATATTTGATTTCTGTAAATCTTTAAGCCTGCTCCTGTCTAGTTCAGTCAATTTTTATTAATAATGCGATACCCCTAAAAAATTCTAAGATGCCAACACAACAATTGAACAGCTCTGTTGTCAACCGTATTGTTAAATACGGTACTGTGCTCCTAGAGCAGCAAAGTTTTTGGTCACCAGTGCAACATCATCCCCTAGAGATGAGCTGACCTATACAATTTTTTCAATTTTTGTTTTCAGATAAAAAGTCAGCCTGAACCCAAGTAAAGCCGCAAGAATAATTGCATAGACCGCCGGTTCACTTGTATCAATCTTAACCATCCACCAGAAATGCAGCGTAGCCAGGATAGCAACCAGATAAACCAGTCGATGCAGTTGGACCCAGCGATGCTGCAATATCGCTACCATTTTATTTGTCGAGGTAACCGCAAGCGGGAGTAGCAAAACAAACGATACAAATCCTGCGGTGATAAATGGCCGTTTGATCACATCATCTATAATTTCTGCAAAATCAAAAAATTTATCCAGCGTAATATATAAAGATAAATGCACACACACATAAAAAAATGCAAACAGACCAAACATTCGTCTGTATCGAGCAAATAGGCTCCAACCGGTAAGTCGTCTAAGCGGTGAAATTGCTAAAGTAGTTAACAAAATCCTTAACGACCAGTCCCCTGTTCGCCTCGTGAGTGCTTCAACAGGATTTGCACCTAACGAGTCAGTAAAGAACCAAAACGTGTAACACGCCAAAGGAATTAGGCAAATCGTGAATACAACAGGTTTACCAAACCTCACCCGTTTCAAGTCAGGCACAAATGTTATACCCCGAATCGGGCAGCAGGGTACCTAGCAAAATTTGCTTGATCAATAGTACTTTTTGAGATCCATGCCCCCATATAAACTGGCGACCTGATCTGCATAACCGTTAAAAGGCAACGTTTTCCTCTTTAAAATTTCCCCTATCCTACGTTCTTTTTTCTGGCTCCAGCGCGGGTGATCTACATCCGGATTTACATTGGAATAAAACCCATATTCTCTTGGTCCAGCCAGATTCCAACTAGTCGCAGGTTGGTCTTCAGTAAATCGTATACTCACAATTGATTTTATACTTTTGAACCCGTACTTCCATGGCACAACCAGTCGTAACGGCGCGCCATTTTGATTAGGTAGTTCTTTTCCATAAAGTCCGACGGCCAGGATGGATAACGGATGCATCGCCTCATCTATCCTCAATCCCTCACGATAGGGCCAATCCAGTACGGAACGTTTTTGACCAGGTAAATTCTCTGGGTCGTACAGGGTGAAAAACTGCACAAACTTAGCTTTCGAGGTGGGTTGAAACCGCTTTAATACCGTTCCTAACTCAATGCCAATCCACGGGATGACCATGGACCAGGCCTCAACGCAGCGTAAACGATAAATGCGTTCTTCGAGCTTTGCAGGCACAATGAAGTCTTCTAAGTCATACTCGCCGGGCTTTTCACACTCACCCTCCACCTTGACACTCCAAGGCTTTACCTTGAGCTGGTCTGCATTGCGCTTCGGGTCGCCTTTTTTCAAGCCCAGCTCATAAAAATTATTGTAGCGGGTAATGTCGTCAAACGATGTTAACTCTTCATCCGTGGAAAATTCGCTCTTCCCGATACCTGTAAAGTCAAACCCCGCAGCCCCCGGTTTCGGCCACAGGGATAATGCAGGCATGACAGAAATGGCAGCAACCGATGCCGAGGCTTGTATAAACTCCCTTCTACCTATATAAAGCGTCTCGTCGGTAACCTGGAATTCACTGACTTCACATTTTTTGGCTTTTTTAAGCAGCATGCTCAATACTTTTATATTCCTGCAAAAATAACACTGATTCTAATAGACAAAATGTAGCATTAATCGTTCGTACTTTCACGAATAATGAATCGCAGAGATGGCCATAGGCATGGGGAATAAAAAGTAACGGAATTTCCTAGTTTAAGGTCTTGATGTCCTGCCCCAATTAAGGTATAGTTAATTTGTGGCTAAACAAACCTACTAACCTAAAAGGGACAAGACGATGAATATTATACAGATTTTCGAACTGTTTCCCACGCAGGAATCCTGCATCAAACATCTTGAAACGGCTCGCTGGGGTGACAAGCCCATTTGCCCTTACTGCGGCTCTACCAACACGGCTCCCAATCAAAAGCGACACCGGTGTTACGACTGCAAGACGGGGTTCAGCGTAACAGTAGGCACGATTTTTCATCACACCCACATGCCTCTGCAAAAGTGGTTTCTGGCTATCTCTCTCGTATTAAATGCCAGAAAGGGCATATCTTCTTTGCAGTTGTCCAGAGACTTGCAAGTGAATAAAAACACAGCTTGGCGTATTGCCATGCAGATTCGCAAGGCTATGACACAGAAAGGCCAACGCGATCTGCTCATGGGCATTGTCGAGATGGATGAATCATATGTCGGTGGCAAGCCGCGAAGGGGTAACAAAAGTGGTGGACCACAAAAAAATAACAAACGCGGTCGCGGGACTAAGAAAGCCCCTGTAATCGGTGCTGTTGAACGCGGAGGCAAGGTAAAGGCCAAAGCTACTAGCAAGGGCAGGATGAAAGGCAAGCATATGCGCGCTTTCGTTAAGCAAAACGTAGACACTGCACAATCTCACCTGATGACGGATGAGTACAAGGGATACTTGCTTATGAACCGGATTGTGCCTCACTCCGTAATTCGCCATAGCCGTTGGTATGTAGATGGCGACATTCATACCAATACGATTGAAAGCTTTTAGGCCCTGTTGAAGCGGGGTATGTTCGGACAGTTTCATAGCGTGAGTAGAAAGCACTTACAACGCTATGTAGATGAGTTTTGCTATCGCTACAACATGCGTGATGAAGACCCAGTTAAAGCTTTCAGCAAGACAATCAATCTTGGTCTGGGAGTAAGACATTGAGCCTTCCGCAAGCCACACATAGTGGCCAAATAAAGATTGGTGACATGGTGTTTCCGTGTTCTGTACTTTCTGATGGAGTGCGGATACTTACCCAAACTGACTTCATGGATGTTATGGGTATGTACTATAGCGGGGGAGTAAAAAAAAGACCTGCGCATATGCCTGCATTTTTGGCTTTAGGCCCACTTTATCCTTTTATAAACAAACACTTAAAAGGCCTGCGCATAACGATCAAATATCGTACAGAAAGGGGACAAATAGCACACGGAATTGAAGCTTCCATTATTCCCAGAATCTGCGATGTCTGGATAGATGCTCTAGAGGCAGAAACATTAAGCCAACGCCAGCAATCAATTGCAGAAAAGGCCAAGACACTTAACCGCGCCCTTGCGCATGTGGGAATTATTGCGCTTGTAGATGAAGCTACAAAGTATCAGGAAGTCAGAGACAGAAAAGACCTTGAGGCTATTCTAGAAAAGTATTTACGACCATTTGAAGCACGATGGGCAAAGCGGTTCCCAGACGAATTTTACAAAGAACTATTCAGACTAAAAGGATGGGAGTGGCAAGGGATGCAAGTTAACCGTCCCCAAGTAGTCGGTCATTATACAAATGACATTGTGTATGCTCGCATGGAAGACTATCTACTTGACCACCTTCGCCAAATTAATCCTAAAGATGAAGCGGGAGAAAGAAAAAACAAACATCACCAGTGGCTGACAGATGACTTCGGAATACAGGAACTACGTGAACATTTGGTAGCGGTGATAGCTATCATGGGGACCGTACAAGACAACAATCCTAAACGAGCATGGCCTGAGTTTATACGCAGACTTCAAAGATCACGCCCAAAAAAGAACACGAACTACGATTTGGATTTTGATGAGTGATTGCGAAGGAAAATAATGACAATTAATCAGCGTCTGATCGCCGCATTGCTTTTGATCGTCACCTTACTGGTGCCGGGCTGCAGGGGCTTGGGCTTGGACGTAACCAAGGGTGAGGTTGTAAGCGAAGAGGACCGTGCCGCCGAAGCAAGCGCCGCCGAAGCACGAGCAGAGGTGCGAAGAGAAGATGACCGTTCCCGACTATGGAATGACTGCAAGCCCATGTACTTGGAAGTCTTCGTCACTGAACTGGGGGATGATGCGACCGCTATGGACCTTACTAAGGAAGCCGTCGAGATTGCCGTGCGCAGCCGACTTCGGGCAGCGCGACTATATATCGATTTGCCCCCTGATTCGGCTAGTCTTTGGGAGCTTGTTGATGTTATTTATGGTGCGTTTTTGTCTCCCGTCGTGACTATCAGTGACGGAGTTTTTGTTGTGCAAATTAAATACAAGAAGATAGTGAAGGATCTAGCAACCAAACAGAATTTCACTACCACAACATGGAACACAGGCACCTTCGGTACGCACGGCCAAGATTCAGGCTTCATCTTGTCAGCCGTGGCACAGTACACTGAACCGCCCCGGTATTGTCGGAGGCTAAAACCTTTGAGAGGATTAGCCTATGAAAACACAACCTGTCTATGCCCCGGAAGTACGGGAACGAGCGGTTCGATTGGTATTCACCAGCGAACATGAACATTCATCGCGTTGGTCTGCAACGCAATCGGTTGCTGGAAAGATCGGCTGTACGCCGGAAACACTGAGAAAGTGGATTCGACAAGTGGAGATTGATCAGGGAGGGAGGTCCGGTCTCACGACGGATCACGCTCAGAAATTCAAGGAACTGGAACGTGAAGTACGCGAACTGAAGCGGGCGAATGAGATCTTGCGAAAGGCAGCGGCTTTTTTCGCCCAGGCGGAGTTCGACCGCCGACCGAGGTAATGGTGTCATTTATTGATCACTATCGAGACGACCACGGTGTCGAGTCGATCTGCGCCGTATTGCCGGTCGCACCGTCGACGTATTATCGCGTCAAACAACTGGAATCGTATCCGCAGCGACGCTCAGCCCGTGCTCGCACAGACGCGGTGCTGGAAATCGAGATCAGCCGTGTCGGGCATGAAAACCGATGTGTTTAGGGTGCGCGTAAGGTTTGGAAGCAACTCAAGCGAGAGTCGATTGTGGCTGCGCGCTGCACCGTGGAGCGGTTGATGAGGAAACTGAGCTTGGCAGGGATCAGGCGCGGTCGACGCTGCAAGACGACCCTTCCGGCAGACTTGGCCGATCACCCTTTGGACCGGGTGAATCGTCAGTTTGTCGCAGCGCGACCGAATCAGCTTTGGGTGGCCGATATCACGTATGTGAGGACCCGATCCGGGTTTGTGTATGTGGCGTTTGTGGTGGATGTGTTCTCACGTTTTATCGTGGGTTGGCGTGTTCTGAAATCAATGCAGACAGCGTTGGTTCTGGATGCGCTGGAACAAGCGCTGTGGGCCCGGGGAAAGCCACGAGGGGTCATACATCACAGTGATCGTGGCAGCCAGTACCTCTCGATTCGTTACACCGAGCGACTGGATGAGGCGGGGTTCAACGCATCGGTTGGAAGGGTTGGTGATGCTTACGACAATGCCTTGGCTGAAACCATCAACGGCCTGTACAAAACGGAAGTGATCTACAAAGCGGGTCCCTGGCGGGGCCTGGAGGCCGTGGAACAGGCCACCTTGACCTGGGTGGACTGGTTCAATCATCGGCGATTGCTCCAACCGATTGGCGATGTACCACCTGCTGAATACGAAATGATGTATTATCAACTAACCGAGTCGGCTCAAGCAGCATGACTCAAACTAAACAGTCTCCGGTAAACCCGGGGCGATTCACTGTTCCGGGCTTAGCCCCTGTGCCCTAAAAAATCCAGGGCTTCCCTCAAGATGCTCTTGTCCAGCTCA
Organism: Gammaproteobacteria bacterium; assembly: GCA_965205275.1. Classification (GTDB taxonomy): domain Bacteria; phylum Pseudomonadota; class Gammaproteobacteria; order UBA4575; family UBA4575; genus WTFY01. The sequence goes on along the minus strand of OZ242168.1, from coordinate 623,407 downwards.
AGGTCCGACACGATCCTGCGTAAGCGCCCATTCTCTTTCTCCAGGTCCTTGCAACGCTTGACTTCAGTACGACCCATGCTGCCATACAGCTTGCGCCATCGGTAGTAGCTCTTGTCACTGACCCCAAGACTGCGGCAGGCCTCCTCCGTCCCCATGCCTCCACTGATCTTGACCTCGATCGCCCGCAGTAAATTGATGATCTCCGATTCACTGAATCGCTTGCGCATGATGACCCCCTGATATAAACCTGTTATGAGAGTTTTACACCCAAATCTGGACCAAGTTTAGGGGGGCAGGACAGTAAATACAAGACCTTAAACTAGGAAATTCCGATAAAATAACACTCTTTCAAACCAGCAGCAAGTTCGAACTTATCAAGCTTTCCATACCTATGGTATGTAAATTACTTGGTAGATAAACCGGATTCCCAAAAGCCTTTGAAAGGCTTGCCGAATAATTCGTCAAATAAATGTGATATAGACAAGGTCACTTGTAAGCGGGAGAGACACAACGCCTTAATCATGCGGGATTTTTGCGGGATTCAGCTATGAATGGTCCAGCATTGTCAGGCAAAATAAGCAACGAGCATTCCAGTATTTACTAATAAATACAAGTAGTTAGCAACTAACATGCATAACTACGAACCAGGCGGTCGGGAGTTCGAATCTCTCCGGGCGCGCCATTTTTCAAAGACTTACGGCTGCCCTGAGCAGGCGGCTGTCCGAAGGCCATTTGTAATATAGGCCCTGAGCAATACTTTCTTGTCGGCACAGTTCCGCAATGCTGTCTTCGCCACGCAAGTCGTCCAGTACGATGCGTATTTTCTCCTCCGCACTGTAATGCTTGCGCGTCTTGCACTTGATGTCACGAATTATCTGTTCGGACGACAACGCTCGTCCTGTTGGTTTCTGACTCATCTCAACTCCTCAAAGTTAGGATGAACAAAAACACTCTCTTAAACCAGAATTATATCTGTCCCATAGGCGCTGACGGCATACAGGAAGTATATGAGATGGGCGCATTTATCAGATAGAGTTGCTTTCAGTTACTCAACGTCCGTGTTACATGTTGGCTGCCCTGATTGCTTGTTATGGGTATCTTCTTTTTGGTGACGGGTCTTTTTGTTGTATGACATCACGATAAGAGGTGCAAAGGCGGCACAAAGTACCCAAACGATGATCGGGATCATTGGTATCCGAAAAGTAGCGACTGCCAGGATTATTGACATAAACCCGCCGATCAGATTTGTATACATAAAGCCCAACGGACCTAGTAGGGCTGCAAGTATAAATGCTGTAAGGGGTGACCTTTGTTGTTGCATGGCTACTTCAGGCTGGCATGCCGTTTTTTGATATCATCATTTTTATTGGCTGCAGAAATGGTACACATTATTGTAAGCCACATGTGGTGGTATTCAGGTTTACTGCAGCCAGACACTGGTATACAGGCGCTTCAGTTTTAGAGTTGTGGGTTCCCATTCATTCGCCACACTTGTTTCCCTTGGGTTTTTATGACGGATAGTCTTCTTGGCTGGGGTGTTTCATAATCGCTTTACACGAATCGTACCCAACCTTCGGCGTATGAGTCTTGAGTTCACTTCTTTTGAGAGATAACGCTGAGCGGAGCTATTTGGGAAACCAGATGAATCTTAATAGAGAATAGCACTTTTCTAATCAGACGCATTGCATTTTAGGCAATGAGTATACATAAATTCATTTTGTACATTCGTATCAGGGTCTGGTCCAATTACTTTTCGGAATTTCCTAGTTTAAGGTCTTGTATTTACAATATTTTAATCTTATTCACATGTTTTGTTAGTGGTTAAAGTTGTCTATTCGCAAGCATCCGCATTCACACGTAGATACTCATCGATGAAATGGTCGGTGTGAATCGCCCCGGGTTTACCGGAGACTGTTTAGTTTGAGTCATGCTGCTTGAGCCGACTCGGTTAGTTGATAATACATCATTTCGTATTCAGCAGGTGGTACATCGCCAATCGGTTGGAGCAATCGCCGATGATTGAACCAGTCCACCCAGGTCAAGGTGGCCTGTTCCACGGCCTCCAGGCCCCGCCAGGGACCCGCTTTGTAGATCACTTCCGTTTTGTACAGGCCGTTGATGGTTTCAGCCAAGGCATTGTCGTAAGCATCACCAACCCTTCCAACCGATGCGTTGAACCCCGCCTCATCCAGTCGCTCGGTGTAACGAATCGAGAGGTACTGGCTGCCACGATCACTGTGATGTATGACCCCTCGTGGCTTTCCCCGGGCCCACAGCGCTTGTTCCAGCGCATCCAGAACCAACGCTGTCTGCATTGATTTCAGAACACGCCAACCCACGATAAAACGTGAGAACACATCCACCACAAACGCCACATACACAAACCCGGATCGGGTCCTCACATACGTGATATCGGCCACCCAAAGCTGATTCGGTCGCGCTGCGACAAACTGACGATTCACCCGGTCCAAAGGGTGATCGGCCAAGTCTGCCGGAAGGGTCGTCTTGCAGCGTCGACCGCGCCTGATCCCTGCCAAGCTCAGTTTCCTCATCAACCGCTCCACGGTGCAGCGCGCAGCCACAATCGACTCTCGCTTGAGTTGCTTCCAAACCTTACGCGCACCCTAAACACATCGGTTTTCATGCCCGACACGGCTGATCTCGATTTCCAGCACCGCGTCTGTGCGAGCACGGGCTGAGCGTCGCTGCGGATACGATTCCAGTTGTTTGACGCGATAATACGTCGACGGTGCGACCGGCAATACGGCGCAGATCGGCTCGACACCGTGGTCGTCTCGATAGTGATCAATAAATGACACCATTACCTCGGTCGGCGGTCGAACTCCGCCTGGGCGAAAAAAGCCGCTGCCTTTCGCAAGATCTCATTCGCCCGCTTCAGTTCGCGTACTTCACGTTCCAGTTCCTTGAATTTCTGAGCGTGATCCGTCGTGAGACCAGACCTCCCTCCCTGATCAATCTCCACTTGTCGAATCCACTTTCTCAGTGTTTCCGGCGTACAGCCGATCTTTCCAGCAACCGATTGCGTTGCAGACTGTCAACTGCAACTGAAAACTGACCCACTTTAGCTATAGAGCTGCAACTTAAAATTGACCCACCCGGTTAGTTTTTGTGCGCGCCGTCCGATGGTATCAGGCCGGCCTTTCTTTTTTCCTTGAGGCGATAGCTATCGCCTTTGATTTGAATGACATGCGCGTGATGTAAGATACGATCCAGCATGGCAGAGGTTAAAGCGGTATTGCCGGCGAAGGTTTCATCCCATTGGCCGAAGGACAGGTTGGAGGTCAGGATGAGGGAGCCTTTTTCATAGCGTTGAGCGATGATCTGGAAGAACAGGTTGGCCTGTTCGCGGGTCATGGGCAGGTATCCGATTTCGTCGATGATGAGCAGGCTGGGTCCGTTGACGCTGCGCTGCAGGGTTGGTTTCAGGCGGCCCTGTCGTTGTGCCGTGTCGAGTTGCAACAGCAGATCGGCGGCCGTCATGAAACGGGTTTTCAGGCCCGCCAGGGTGGCCAGGTAGCCGAGTGCAATGGCGACATGCGTTTTGCCGACCCCGCTGGGTCCGAGCAAGACGATATTTTCCTTGCGCGCAATAAAGCTCAGCGAAGCCAGGCTCTCAATCTGCTTTCTGGGGGCGCCGACGGCAAACGTGAAGTCGTACGCTTCCAGTCGCTTGATCGCCGGGAAGCCGGCCATTTTCAGCAACACACTGCGCGTTCGCTGCTGGCGGTACTGCTGCTCCGACTTCAGACATTGCTCCAGATAATCCCGGTAGCTGCACTCGCGCTCGCTCGCCCACTGGGCCAGCGCATCGTACTCCGCGGCCAGACCGGACAGCTTCAGGGTCGCACACAATGCGTCCATCCGTTCGGCTTGCAGGTTCATGCCGATCCCTCCCTGAGCAGCGCTTCATACACCGACAGGGCATGATGCAGGGGCTCGCGCGCGTACGTATTCGGGATACACAACCCCGTCTCTGTCGGCAGGGGAATGACCTCAGCCCTCGGCGGGGTGTAGGCCTGCAGCACCGCACGTTCCTGTCTCCAGCGCACCGCCGGTTGTTCCTCTGTCACCGTATGAATACGCACATTGGCCACGTCGCGCAACCACTTCAGAACCTCCATGTTGGCCGTCTCCACATCCAGTACCAGACCCGCCTGCCGGAGCTGCGCCACCAGCGGTACATAAAAACTGTAGCGCAGATACCGGATGAATCGCTCCACCTTGCCCTTCGTCCTGGCACGATATGGCTGGCATAACCGCGGCCTGAATCCTAACCGCCTGGCCATCTCCCACAAACCAGGATGAAAGCGGTGCAAACCGGTCCCGTAGGCATTGCGCTGCTGGACCACCGTCTTCATGTTGTCGTACAGCACCTCCCCAGGCACGCCCTCAAAGTAGGCAAAGGCCTGCTCATGACAGCGCCTGAGCGTCTCAAAACGCTCATCGGTGACAAATTCCACATACGTGTAACGACTCCAGCCCAAGGTCGCCACAAACGCCGACAATGCATCCCTGCCGCGCCGAAACACCCCCCAGTCCACCTGCATCTGTACACCCGGACCCGTCTCAAACCGTACTACCGGGTCCGCCTTTATCGCAGGCCGCAACCCCGCCATATAATACTGCAGCAGCCGAAGGCTGCCTGCATACCCCATGGCGCGAAGCTCCCGCTCCATCACCGGCGCCGGGATCCATTGCGGACAAGCCGCCGCCAACCGCTCCTGTATATACGACTTGTAGGGATCCAGCCTGGATCCCCGGACCGCACGCTTCGCGTACCGCGGCTTCTTGTCCGCACGCATATACTTGCGTACCGTATTGCGCGATACCCCCACTTGCCGGGCAATCGCCCGTATCCCTACCCCTTGCCGATGCAATATCCAAATCTCCATCACCCCCTCCTCGTGTAACATCCCGGCTCCTCCCCTGTATGGCTTGAGCCGAGAGTAATCCAGGGGGGTCAACTTTCAGTTGCAGAAGTGGGTCATCTTTACATTGCAGCTAACAACGGACCGAAACCGCTTTAACGCCGAGGTACGCCCGTATCTCGTTGAAATCCGTATCGGGCAACAGGGCATTGCCTTTGACCGGCTTGATTTAGATGCCTGGGTAGACCACTATAAGTCCCGCAACGGGCGTTCCGGTCAACTCAGAGGAGAATTGACATGGGACGAAAAAGAACGGCCGGACTCTACAAGCGCAACGACGTCTGGCATATCGACAAACAGATCCGGGGTATCCGCATTTGCGAAAGCACTGGAGAGAGCTGTCTCGCCAGAGCAGAAGAATACCTTGCAAAGAAAACGGAGGAAGTCCGCCACGCGGTCCTCTACGGAGTGAGGCCGAAACGCGCATTTCGGCGGGCCGCGACGAAGTACCTGGAGGAGAACCGGCAGAAACGCCGTATCGCCGATACTGCATTGCATCTGAAACAACTGGATCCTTACATCGGCCACCTGCCGATCGAATCGGTCCACATGGGGACGCTGCAACCGTTTATCGAGGCACGGCGCCAGCAGGGGATCAAGACCAAGAGCATCAATCTGGCCCTGGGTGTGGTCCGGCACATTCTCAATCTTGCGGCCTCGGAGTGGCTGGACAGGAGCAACCTGACCTGGCTGCAGGCTCCGCCCAAGATCAAGTTGTTGCCGGTGACTGACGCACGCAAGCCCTACCCTTTGTCCTGGGAAGAGCAGGCGCGGTTGTTCAGGGAATTACCGCCTCATCTGGCACGGATGGCATTGTTCAAGGTCAATACGGGTACGCGGGAACAGGAGGTGTGTAGCCTGCGCTGGGAATGGGAGGTCCCGGTGGCCGAACTAGGTACCCGTGTTTTCATCATCCCGGAGGATCGGGTGAAGAATGGCGAGGAGCGGTTGCTGGTGCTGAACCGGGTTGCGACGTCAGTGATTGAGAAAGTCCGGGGTGAGCATTCTGATTATGTGTTCACCTATCACGGTCATCGGCTCACAGTTATGAACAACACGGCGTGGCAGAATGCACGCAGGCGTGCAGGGCTTACCCAGGTGCGTGTGCACGACCTCAAGCACACCTTCGGTCGTCGCTTACGGGCGGCCGGCGTGAGTTATGAGGACCGGCAGGACTTGTTAGGACACAAGTCGGGGAGGATCACCACACACTACTCGGCGGCCGAACTGGAGAACCTGATTGAGGCGGCCAACCGGGTGTGCGGGGAAAACTCCCGCAAAAGTCCCGCACTGGTGTTGTTGAAACAGAAAGCAGCTACTGCTTAAGGTGATAACCGCTTGATTGTTTTAGAAAAAATGGCGCGCCCGGAGAGATTCGAACTCCCGACCGCCTGGTTCGTAGAACTCCTCCTAAGAAGCTATAACCTACTGTATTTCTTACGCTTTAATGCCACTTATATGTCCAATAAACCTTTGCTGCGCTAGCCTGATTTACTCACATTCAGAGCTATCCAGTGTCTCCTATTGGACAGTAGCTTGCTTAGGCATCTTTATACTCTGTCACCTAACCCTGTATTAAGCTGGAGCGTATCGCTCGACATCAACCTCTGCAGAGCGTGCACGCATCCGGGAAGCGTCATACCACGCCTGCATTCGTAATAGCATATCCATATCTACATTGAAGGCCTTCTCGATTCTCAACGCCATCTCTGGCGACAGACTGGCATTGCAATTCAGAAAATCCGAAAGCGTCGCCCTGCGAATCCCGAGAACCTCCGCCGCCCTCGTCACGGTCAGACCCAACTCTTCAATGATTTCCGTTCGAATAAAATCACCTGGATGGGAAGGTGCCATATTCACTTTAATATCGTTGATAGTCATCAGTGATAATCCTCCAAATTCAGGCCATCGACATGGCCACTCTCTTCTTTAAATGTAATTCGCCAGTTGCCAGAAACCGAAACGCTCCACTCCTTCCGTCGTTTGCCAGAAAGCTTATGAACACGCCAACTGGGTGGAGCATTGGCGATAAACTCATCCATCTCATCGGCCAGAATCAGGACAGTCAAGATCTTGCGCACCCGGTTGGCAAGACCAAGGTTTAGAAAACGATCATCATCATCCACAAGAAGCCTGCGCAATGCCCGATGACGGATAGATCGGATGATCATACTATGAGCGTACGGTATTACCGTTCAATACGCAACTAGCGTTCACTCCATGATTTGGTCCAGTTTATGGGGAGAAGACCAATCTCACCTTTACAAGAATTTGCCTCATCTTTATATTTCAGGAATAGCTGCTTCCAGCATAGAGTTATGGTCGAAAGTGGTGTACGGCTGAATTGAAAAAAGGCGGCATATCTGGTTGAAATGGTTGTTACGAAGCAATTCATTCAACTGAGGAGATACGCCACCATGAGTAAGCATAACGTTGTCGCATTATCAGGTCGAGAGAAGATCCGTGACGAGCTGACGGAGTTGATCCGCGACGGAGCACACAAGCTGATTGCACAGGGTCTGGAATTAGAGGTTAGTGAACTACTCTCGGCGTTGTCTGGGCGGCGAGATGAGGTGGGTCGTACGGCGGTGGTCAGGAACGGCTATCAGTCGGCGCGAGACATTCAGACCGGCATTGGCCCGGTAACGGTGCAGGTACCGAAGATACGCAGCCGTGACGGCAAGCCGGTGAGTTTTCACTCGGCGCTGGTACCGCCGTATGTGCGCAAGACCGCGAGTCTGGAAGCGGCGCTGGCATGGCTGTATCTGAAGGGGATTTCCACCGGCGAGATGCAGCCGGCGCTGGAAGTGCTGCTGGGCGCCGAAGCCAAGGGTTTATCGGCGAGTACGGTATCGCGCCTGAGGCAGACGTGGCGGCAGGAATACGAGAGCTGGCGACGTCGTCGTTTAGGCCACGATCGCTGGGTGTATATCTGGGCGGACGGTATCTACAGTGGCCTGAGAGCGGATCGCCAGCGGCTGTGCGCGCTGGTAATCGTGGCCGTCAACGCGCGTGGTGACAAGCATTTTCTGGCGATCGAGGACGGCATTCGGGAGTCAACACAGAGTTGGCGCGAAGTGCTGCTGGATCTGAAGACACGCGGCATGAATGCCCCGGAACTGGCGCTCGGCGATGGTGCCCTGGGTTTCTGGGCGGCGCTCGAGGAAGTATTCCCGGCGACCCGTCAACAACGCTGCTGGATGCATAAGACCGGCAATGTGCTCAACGCGATGCCAAAGAGCGTTCAGCCGAAAGCCAAATCGGCGCTGCACGAGATCTGGCAGGCCGCCACCCGCGAGCATGCCGAGCAGGCTTTTGATCAGTTTATCGTCACCTATGAAGCCAGGTATCCGAAGGCGACCAACTGCCTGCTCAAGGATCGGCAATCGTTAATGACGTTCTATGATTTTCCCGCAGTGCACTGGCAGCACCTTCGAACGACCAATCCGATCGAGTCGACCTTTGCCACCATCCGTCATCGTACGACACGAACAAAAGGCTGTATGACGCGCGACAGTTTATTGCACATGATGTTCAAGCTTGGCCAGTGCGCTGAGAAGAACTGGCGAAAACTACGCGGCTTTGCATACCTGGCGAAGATTGTTGAAGGCGTGAAATTTATTAACGGAGAAGAGATTGAACAATCAGACCAGGTTGCCGCTTGATTTCATCGGCATACACCAGATTTGACAATAGCTCGCAGCCTGGGGTTCGCGGGGTCTAGTTGCAAACCGAAAGCCGAGGTCTTAAACGGCTTTCAGTTCTTGGGCGGTCAGTTTGACGAGGCTGTCGGTGAAGGCGTCAGCGGTGCGGAACTCCATCCGCGCGCATCCCCTAAATTCGGCAATATTGCACCAAGGAAGCCCGGCCAACTATGGAGACAATGCGCACCAACGTGTCCTGCCCCTCTGCATCGCAGAGGCTCAGGTCTTCTCTTAGAGCAAAGCCAACTGGCTGCTGGAGTCCGCCGTTGATGGCGATGTTGTCAGCGTACAGATAGGTGCGGTCATGACTGTCCAAGATTGGGTTGAGCCGTCCGTGCAGAACTGGCACATGTCCCGTACCGTTCGTGAAGACGGCAGAGCCGCCATTGGGCAATTTGGCCGATTCGACGTCAAGCGCCCTCTCTGCAGGTATCCAGGCGCTCTCGAGGCACGCGGAAAACCCTTTTGCCACCACAAAGACGGTCATCAGCAATAGAACCGAATGCAGGTCGAGCAATGCAATACCACTTTCGTCGGTGACTGCAATTTTCCATGTCTAGTTGGGGAATAGCGCGAGCACGCTGGCTCCAGCAATCGGTCGATTGGCAGCTTGAACGGTGACGATGCAGTCAGATGCTTCCCCAGTCGAACTCATGCAACTCTCTCCAGGGAATTAGGCTGTCCACTCCCCGGCGCTGGGGCTGATCACCTCCGTAGACAACAGCAATGGAGTATCGGCGGGCCGCTTGGGCAAGATGTTTTCGGACGCGTTTGGAACTATCAAACAGACTTGAGGATGCTGTCTTGGAGGACTTGGCTTCAACGATCATGGTATCAATCGGGCGTTCAACTATGAGATCGGCCTCTGCTCCGTTCTGGTCGCGGTAAAACGAGAGGCCAGAGAATTCGCTGCGGTTAACCCGATGTTTGGCGATCTCCGAAACTACCCAGGTCTCGAAGATTGGGCCGCGAAGAGGATGCGTGCTGAGCTGTTCCGGTGTGCGGATACCCAGCAACCAACAGACAAGTCCAGTATCGTAGAAATGCAGCTTCGGCATCTTCACTAGTCGTTTGCGCAGGTCCGAGTGAAGGGTCGGCAGGCGGAAAACGAGAAAGCTGGTTTCGAGAATGCCGAGCCAAGCTTTTGCAGTCGGCTGCGAAATACCGCAATCCCCAGCCAGTGACGAATAGTTCAGCAACTGTGCTGTTCGGCCTGCGCAAAGTGCAATGAAGCGCTGAAATGTTGCAAGATCGCCTACGTTACTGATTGTCCCCACATCGCGTTCAATGTAGGTAGTAACATAGGAACCAAGCCAATCAGCGGCATCAAGATTGGCGTTGAATATGCGCGGGTAGGATCCGGTAAAGAGAGTCTCTTCAAGAATCGTGGGATGCCGGTCGAAACGTATCGTCTCGCCTCGCGTCAGCGGAAGCAGGTGGTGCACGGCCGTTCTTCCGGCTAGCGACTGGCTGACAGATTCGAGCAAAGAGAAGTTTTGTGAGCCCGTAAGAATCCAACGTCCAGGCGCCGGGTCTGCATCGATGATGCCTTGCAAGTAAGAGAGTAGATCAGGCGCCCTCTGTACCTCGTCGAGAACAGCGCCTTGCGGAAACTGAGCCAGGAATGCACGGGGATCTTCAGTAGCGAAGGCCCGCACGTCCGGGGCTTCCAGTGTCTCGTACGGGTGTTGTGGAAACAGGGCACGGCACAACGTTGTTTTTCCACTCTGCCGGGGTCCGGTGAGTGTGATGGATGGCCATGTCTGCGCCGCCTCTGTCAACCTTGGAGCCAGATCGCGTGCTATCATGATGGACAGATTAGCAACAAAACTAGGCTAGTTCAATATAGGATTTTAAAATAGCTTAAGTATGGAACACTTCCATCACCCAAATGACTGATGCCCTCGACGGCGGGACGGGAGATTCCTCTGTTTAGTATTGCTTAAACCTCTACGATCGATCTTGGCCTTCAGGGCGGTCCTGTACGCCTTGTAGGGGTCGTTAGCGCCCAAGAATTAGATATGTGGACGATGAAGCTTTGCTCGTTGCAGTAAGTATCAAAGAACCATCAGGCAATGCCGTCGGCTCCAGCACTCTGCACCTCGCTAGCTAAGGGGGATTATCCACCATGGTTTCGACCGTCGCCAGTAAGATACGCCCGTCAGACTACTAGTGAAGATCAGGTTTGAGTTCGCCTCGTGCAACAGCCCCGACAATGACAGTTGTCAGTGCAGCACAGGAAGTAATGACAAGGTCCGCACCAATGGCAGTGGGTTGTGATGCGCTATCGCCTTGCGCGTGGCGATCGCCTAGCTGGTGGGCAGCTTGGTAAGAGTGACGCGCGAGACCACGTAAATTTCCAAAGAGCTTTTTTGTATCTTCGCCACTTACGCGGGCCAAATCCATGATGTTTGTGCGCTCACAAAGCGCTTCTAGGTATTCGGGTAACTGTTTTTGTGCGGGAAGTGGTAGCCCCAGTCGCTCAAGTGCGATTCGGCAGGCTGACTCGCAAGCGCTGGTACAAGCGGTTATGGCCCCTGGCTTGTCAGTGGAAAAGCGGAGTAGCCCCTTCGTGAGAAGCTCGGTCGCCTCTTTCATGGCTGAGTTTTGGGTATGCTCAGCCGTGACTTCCAGTAAGCCAACGGCGGCAGTAGAGTGGGTAACCTGCGCGATGCTCAGTCTGCTTTTCGCTAGCCCGTTTTCTAGGGCTTCGAGTTTTTCGGACGAAACCAAGTCATGTTGATCAGAAATTAGAACGTCAATCATTCGAAGCAACACCCCGTCCGCCTCAGGTTTCTCAAAGTCGCTGTACACAGTGTCGACTATCTCACCCATTAATTCAGCCTTGGGCTTGTAGGCAGGATCCCTCATGTTGCCAGATTGAATCGCCCCGGGTTTACCGGAGACTGTTTAGTTTGAGTCATGCTGCTTGAGCCGACTCGGTTAGTTGATAATACATCATTTCGTATTCAGCAGGTGGTACATCGCCAATCGGTTGGAGCAATCGCCGATGATTGAACCAGTCCACCCAGGTCAAGGTGGCCTGTTCCACGGCCTCCAGGCCCCGCCAGGGACCCGCTTTGTAGATCACTTCCGTTTTGTACAGGCCGTTGATGGTTTCAGCCAAGGCATTGTCGTAAGCATCACCAACCCTTCCAACCGATGCGTTGAACCCCGCCTCATCCAGTCGCTCGGTGTAACGAATCGAGAGGTACTGGCTGCCACGATCACTGTGATGTATGACCCCTCGTGGCTTTCCCCGGGCCCACAGCGCTTGTTCCAGCGCATCCAGAACCAACGCTGTCTGCATTGATTTCAGAACACGCCAACCCACGATAAAACGTGAGAACACATCCACCACAAACGCCACATACACAAACCCGGATCGGGTCCTCACATACGTGATATCGGCCACCCAAAGCTGATTCGGTCGCGCTGCGACAAACTGACGATTCACCCGGTCCAAAGGGTGATCGGCCAAGTCTGCCGGAAGGGTCGTCTTGCAGCGTCGACCGCGCCTGATCCCTGCCAAGCTCAGTTTCCTCATCAACCGCTCCACGGTGCAGCGCGCAGCCACAATCGACTCTCGCTTGAGTTGCTTCCAAACCTTACGCGCACCCTAAACACATCGGTTTTCATGCCCGACACGGCTGATCTCGATTTCCAGCACCGCGTCTGTGCGAGCACGGGCTGAGCGTCGCTGCGGATACGATTCCAGTTGTTTGACGCGATAATACGTCGACGGTGCGACCGGCAATACGGCGCAGATCGACTCGACACCGTGGTCGTCTCGATAGTGATCAATAAATGACACCATTACCTCGGTCGGCGGTCGAACTCCGCCTGGGCGAAAAAAGCCGCTGCCTTTCGCAAGATCTCATTCGCCCGCTTCAGTTCGCGTACTTCACGTTCCAGTTCCTTGAATTTCTGAGCGTGATCCGTCGTGAGACCGGACCTCCCTCCCTGATCAATCTCCACTTGTCGAATCCACTTTCTCAGTGTTTCCGGCGTACAGCCGATCTTTCCAGCAACCGATTGCGTTGCAGACCAACGCGATGAATGTTCATGTTCGCTGGTGAATACCAATCGAACCGCTCGTTCCCGTACTTCCGGGGCATAGACAGGTTGTGTTTTCATAGGCTAATCCTCTCAAAGGTTTTAGCCTCCGACAATACCGGGGCGATTCAGTTTGAAAGGTCCTACAAGATTTATGTTGAACTCAAAAATGAGTACTTCTTCCTTGTCATTGCTGATAGGGTAGACGAGGATGATGAAGGTAAAGTTTTGGAGTTCAGGATAGGTGACGAATTGGTTGCCCGCTGTATCAAAGAGGAGGTTACTGACTTATCAACCCATGAAATTTAAAACTCGATTAATCTTAGATCTTCAATCTTCAGGGTAAGTCACACCGGGGTGAATATCGCCTATCCTAAAATACTCTATTACTTCTGCTCCTTTATCCTTTTCCGCAAATTCTTCCGCTTTCTCCTTGCTATTGAATAATTCAGGAAGAAGTCTACCGTCTTTTCTTATTCTCCACCCAACTGCTCCATTACCCTTCTCCATAGTATTTACTTGTTTCAAAATCATGCTGTTATTTCAAACTGTCAAGCCCCCCGGGTATGTACCAGGTGTTGAGAGAGAGTTGAAGCGATGGTTTCCGGCACAGGCGGCCGGTGATCCAGGGATTGATGGGGCCTGATGTGGTTATATTGATGGATCCATTGTGCAATCACAGCCTGAGCTTCATCCAATGAGTAAAAGACTTCCGGGTTCAGCACTTCATGTCTGAGCGTCCCATTGAACCGTTCGTTGTATCCGTTCTCCCAGGGACTGCCCGGGTAGATATAGATCGGTTCAACATCGACTGTACGTAGCCATTGCTGCAGTACACCGGCCTTGAACTCACTTCCATAGTACATAGGGAAGCCTATGGTAATGACTTCGATGACGAATGAGCAGTCAGCTTTCAGAGTTGACCACAGCGGCACACGGATCTTCTAGAGTAGTGAAGTGATATTTACTTTAGGAGGTATACCACCATGGTCAAGCAGCAGGATAAATCTTCTCAGCCAGTTTGGGTAGCCATTGATGTGGCCAAGCGATGCAATGAGGTATTGATCGAACACCCGGACCGGACCCGTCGTCAACGTTTATCAGTATTGAACACGCGGGAGGCCCACGACCGGTTGATGGCCCACTTGCAGGCATTTGAGCGACCGGTCACGATCGGTTTTGAAGCGACCGGCAACTATCATCGTCCCCTGGTCTGGCGGTTACTGGATACCGGATTTGACGTACAGCTGATTTCTTCCGTGGCGTTGGCCCGGACACGTGAAGCCCTGTATAACAGCTGGGACAAGAATGATCCCAAAGATGCCCAGGTGATGCTGCACAGGATGAAGCTGGGCCATACGCAGCGGTATTACGATCCTCTGCAACAGGGGATCAATGACTGGCAGGAGCTGTCCAAGACCCACGAAGTCATCTCCAGGGCCAAGACCGAGGCATTGCACCGTCTGCAGACCCATTATTTACCCTTGTACTTCCCTGAGGTTGAACGGTTTCGGCATAATTCCAGGGCCGAGTGGTTTTTTATCTTCCTGGACCGGTTTCCGGTGCCTGCGGCCATCACTGGGCTGGAGAAGGAGTTGTTCATCCGGTCGGCCTGGGACCTGGTGGGGCGCAAAGTGGCCAAGCGCCGCGTGCTCAACGACCTGTACGAGACCGCCCGCGAGTCGATTGCCCTGCCGATCGACCCGGATTCACCTGCGGTGCGCAGGTATAGAATGGTCATTGCCCACATCCGCCAGCTGATTCAGCAGCGCGACGCGATTGAACAACAGGCCCATGCGTTGCTGTGTGAACATCCTGACTATCAACGCCTGCGCCAACTCCCCGGTATCGGCCCGATCATCGCCTTGACGATCCTGGCAGAAGCCGGTGACTTGCGCCGCTTTCAACACCCCCGGCAGTTCCTCAAGTTCTGTGGCTTTGACCTGGCAACGCGTCAGTCCGGTCAGTCACGAGGGCAACCGAAGCTGTCCAAGTACGGCAATGCCCGCCTGCGACGGGCCTTCTGGATGGCGGGACAGGTTGCGGTTCGACAAAAGGAGAATACCTTCAGGGACAAGTACACGCGCTATACGGCAAGCAACCGTGATGATCAGGATCTAAAACGCAAAGCCCTCACGGCCGTGGCCGCCAAGATGGCGCGGGTGGCCCATGCCGTGGTCAAAGGCGATACCGATTATCGACCCTTCTATGGGGTTCGATAACCAGGCGGAAGCACCTCTCTCTGTAGGGCCGTCAGGGCACAGTGTGACCCTGTAGATAATGTTCGGGACTTCCGCCTGGAACCTGTATCTCGTGTTAAGGAAGGTGAGGCGGCCATGCCTGGCCAGCCTGTGTTCACTATGGGCGAGAACATGATTCATTGACATGGCGGAGGCCGCCTGCAATCGTCGTTGCAGTATGGCATGTTTGATTTTTGCTGATTGAGGTCGGCACAGGAGATCTTGTGGCCAAAAAAAGTTGACTCCAAAGGTAGGACGTTGTCACTGCGGATATATTCCGGTTTCCCGTAACGAATGAAGCACTCACTCAAGGTCTCCAGTACGTCCTGTGAAGTCAGCTGAAACTGTGCATGCACCGTCATACACTGGCGCGTGTATTCATCAATGACGGTGAGCATCCGGTAGCGGCGTCCCCGGAACAGGCGGTCCTGGACAAAGTCGACACTCCAGATGTGGTTTGGATACAAGGGACGCATTCTGATGATGGAATGTCGATGATCATATAAGCGCTTGCGTGCTTTGTGACGTCTTGGCACCTGCAGGCCTTCTTCGCGCCACAGGCGCTCGACTTTCTTGTGATTGACGGACCAGCCCTCGATACGCAGGAGCGCAGTGATCTTGCGATAGCCATAGCGGCCATACTGCTTGGCCAGGCGAATGAGGGCGAGCCGCAGGACATCCTCATCGTCGTCCGTTCGCCTGGATGCATAGCGTTGGGTACTGCGGGGCTGATCCAGTACCTGGCAGGTGCGCCGCTCACTGCTGCCTAAGCGCTGGCGTACGTGGATTACTGTATCACGTACCTGTTCCGGGCTTAGCCCCTGTGCCCTAAAAAATCCAGGGCTTCCCTCAAGATGCTCTTGTCCAGCTCAAGGTCCGACACGATCCTGCGTAAGCGCCCATTCTCTTTCTCCAGGTCCTTGCAACGCTTGACTTCAGTACGACCCATGCTGCCATACAGCTTGCGCCATCGGTAGTAGCTCTTGTCACTGACCCCAAGACTGCGGCAGGCCTCCTCCGTCCCCATGCCTCCACTGATCTTGACCTCGATCGCCCGCAGTAAATTGATGATCTCCGATTCACTGAATCGCTTGCGCATGATGACCCCCTGATATAAACCTGTTATGAGAGTTTTACACCCAAATCTGGACCAAGTTTAGGGGGGCAGGACACCACCTGTGAGTGCGAGGAAATAGAGTGCCTCGTTAATGACTCCAAATATTTTTTTAACAAAGTTCCGAAGTCATTCAGCCTATGCTAATTGTGATTCTAGGATTTTCAAAGCCGGTAAAACTGATAACCGATTGATTATATTCAAACAAGGAATGCTTGGTACAGTTAGTATAAATCTTTCTAATTCAATATGTTAGTTTAGTTTAGATCATATAGCGAAAACGGATCACTGTACCGTAAGTGTACCGGTACATTCGAAAATGAAGCTAGTGAAGTTAATAAGAAGGCAGTCGACTTGCAACTGGCTAGGCTTGCAACTTAAAACAAATCTGACACAGCTCAAATGGATCAGTCTGCCGCATTGTCATCCACAATCTTTTTTTGGACTCTATGGATTCTCTTATAATCTCGCTGTAGACATGCCCGAACCGCTCGCGCAATTCTAAATATCAGTACTCTCAATGAGGTTATTATCACAACTTCTGGGGCTCAGAATTCCTGAGGAAATTCCAATCAGCTAGAACACTACAGGGTATTTCTGGAGAGCCTGGCATCGACTACTGCAAGTGGGTACAACAATGCTCGGCCAAGATCCCTGAGCCATTAACTCTAACCTCGCACACAAAACATGATGACTTAATAAAAGTCAGTTTAGGTCAGTCAAAAGCGTTCATCATTTAGACGCCACCAAACATCAGTTCCCTTTAATGCAATATTTTCCTGCACGTTATCCCAAGGCGTCTTGCCCTTGGAATTCTGTGCTTTCGCATCAGCCCCAGCATCCAGTAAAAAAGTGATAAGACTCACTTGCTGACTAAGATATTCTCTTCCACTATTTTTTGAAGGGCTGGACATTACTGCCAAATGTAGGGGTGTCTCATTATTCTCGTTCCGCGCATTGGGATCTGCACCTGCATTAAGAAGCTCCTCAGCTATTTGACGGTCAATTTCTCTGTCGTTAGGGTCAAAAACTAAATAAGGGAAAACAGCCCAGTGCAGAGGAGTGTCACCATCCTCGTTCCGTGCACTAGGGTCAGCTCCAGCCTTGAGTAACATGGTAATTACAGCAGGATTATCGTTATATGCTGCTGCCTTATGCAGTGGTGACCATCCATTCACGGTTCGAGCTTCTAAGTTCGCACCGGCATCGAGTAACATGGTAATTACAGCAGGATTGCCATTATGTGCCGCTGCATTATGTAAAGGCGTGACGGCTTCCTTCTGCCGTGTATTTGGGTCGGTTCCGGCATCGAGTAATGCAGTAATTACATCGAGATTTTCATTATATGCTGCCTCATGCAGTGGGGTATCACCATACTTGTCCCGTGCATTGGGATCAGCCCCGGCCTTGAGTAATGCAGTAACCACATCGAGATTTTCATTATGTGCTGCTTCATGTAAAGGAGTTTGACCATAGTCAGTCCGCGCATCCAGATTGTCCCCAGCCTTGAGTAACGTGGTGATCACGGCAGGATTGCCATTATATCTAGCTGCCCAATGCAGAGGGGTGTTTCCACCCCTACTGTCTCGTACATTTAAGTCAGCCCCTGCACTGAGTAAAGTAGCAAACACAGCAGGATTATCGTTATATGCTGCTGCCCAATGCAGAGGGGTACTCCCATTCCTGTCTCGTACATTAAGGTGAGCACCTGCATCGAGTAAAGCCGTATACACAGCAGGATTTTTATTATCAGCTGCTATCCTATGCAAGGAAGTTACACCATCCTTATTCCGTACATTAGGGTCAGCTCCAGCCTTGAGTAAAGCGGTGATCACAGCAGGATTTTCATAACCTGCTACCTTATGCAGTGACGTATCGCCATCCTCATTTTGCGAATTTGGGTCCGACCCAGCCTCAAGGAGAATAGTTATTACATCTGGATTACTACTACCGAATCTTGATGCGGTGTGTAGAGGTGTATTGCCACGTTCATCACGCGAATTTATGGAAGCTCCTTCCACAAGTAGCCGTTTGATAGCTTCGATATTTCCAGTAAATGCGGCATGATGCAATGGAGTCAACCCAGCATGCGAGTTCGCCTTTGGGTCCGCCCCAGACTCTATTAGCAAAGTGATTACAGCTGGATTTTGGTTGCTTCTTGCAGCCGTGATAAGCAGGTCCGTCATACCCTCTTGGCTGAGCACCTTTGGATTAGTTTGAGCGCCTATCAGTGCAGAAATCACTGCAAAGCTACTGTTCTCCACCAATGCCACATGCAACGGCGTATCACCATCACCATCAATCTGCGCATCCAAATTTGCACCTGCATCAAGCAACGCAGTGATTACAGCCGGATTTTCATTCCATCCTGCTGCGAAATGCAAAGATGTTGCATTCTCCTCGTTCTCGGTATCGTTCGGATCAGCTCCCGCCTGAACCAGTGTGGAGATTATGACTGGATTGTGATTGAATGCAGCTGCCATGTTCAGAGGTGTTAGACCATACTCCTCACCTCGCGCATTCAGATCAGCCCCAGCCTTAAGTAGTTCAGCTACTACAACTTGATTACTATTAAACCCTGCTGCCCAATGCAAGGGGGTCACCCCTATATCTTCGAACTCTTCAAATTTTGGATTGACACCAGCGTCCACCAACTCTGATCGATATGACATCGACTCTGTCCCTCCTGTTCGCAAGTTTGGGTTCGCACCTGCCTCAAGCAACATATTGACCACGGCTGGATCACTGTTCAGCACAACAGCCCAATGTAGAGGGGTAATGCCCGCTTCATCCATTGCATTGGGATCAGTTCCTGAAGCCAAGCACTCCTCTACTGACAAGGGTGTTGTATTCTCAAAAAACTTTGCTGTATTCCAGTCTGTACAACTGACCCGTGAGTGAATGGATACCGAAACCAGTGATATAGCAAGAATCGAGGCAATCAGAAGTGCAGGTTTTGATTTCATGTTCGACCCTGAAAATATTGACAAAATTATTTAGCCCAAGAATTCACTGTCTGAAAGTGAAGCCTGCTGCATTAATAACATTAAAATCCCCAATTTCAGGGTTATTCAACAGTGAGTGATTGCTACTAACCTGCGATAGATTTTGCTTGTATCGCATACACGCCTTGCGATTTATATCTGTTGGAGTACCTGTGACGAACTCTGATCTTGATCTTCCCACTGGCATTCATCTAATCGCATACGCTTGACAATAATTTCTAATGTCTCTTTGGATGGGTCATCTCCTTGTGAGGCAGCGATACTAAACCAGTAATACGCTATCAGGTCATTTTTCGGTACCCCTTTACCATTGGCATACATGTCACCCAGTCTACGTTGTGCTTCGGTCCATCCCTGCTCGGCTGCCTTACGATACCACTGTGAAGCCTCCCCACAATCCTGGGTTACGCCCTTGCCCTCGTAATACATTAGACCAAGTTGAGTCTGCGCTGCCGCGTTACCTTGTGCTGCGGCCTTGGAATACCAGTGTGCAGCTTGAACAAAATCTTGATGGGCGCTTTCGCCCATGCCTTCATGATATATGGTACCAAGATAAGTTTGCCCCAATGCATCCCCCTGTTCCGCAGCTTTATGAAACCAGAATAAAGCCACATCATTATCCTGAGTAACACCCTTACCATTGAAATGCATATATCCGAGTTGATTTTGTGCAAAAGTGTTACCTTGCGCTGCAGCCTTGGAATACCAGCGTGCGGCTTGAACAAAATCTTGAGAGACGCCATAGCCATAGTAATACATGTGACCTAGCGAACACTGCTCACTTGCTGTTCCCTGTTCCGCAGCCTTGCGGACCTGACGTACTGTCTCGGTATCAGGCAATACCTTGCTGCTACGCATGCCATCTAAAAGGGCCTGCGCTTGGGGATGTCCCTGTTCCGCAGCCTTGTGAAGCCAATGCTCTGCCTTAGAACGATCTGCATAGATACCACCTTCACCTCGGTAATACATTTCACCAAGCTTGAACTGTTCCTCAGCGATTCCTTGTTCAGCAGCCTGATGCTGCCAAAGGACGGCAGCTCCGCACTCAAGTACATCAAATGTCCCCGATGATTTTCTCTCTGATTCACGAGGTGGATCACAGACTTTTTGATATTCGTTTGAGAGTCTCTGAGCCTCAGCCAACTGATCGGGCGTCATGTCCTCAGACAGTAATTCTATGAGTTGCTTGGCGTCCTCATCACCGTTTTCAGCGGCGACATCGAACCAGGCATAGGCTTGCGCATCATCCTGTAGAACCCATTGACCCGCAGAGTGTAGGTATCCTAGATCGAACTGCGCCCAGACCTGTCCTTGTTTGGCTTGTTTGCAAAGTCCTTGTGTGATTTCTTCCGCAGATAGCCCATCCTCAATAGCCCAGCGTATCCGTAATGATTTTTTAAGCTTGTATGATGGACTGGTATGAATTATTTTACTTTTGAACATACTAGATTTTAGCACAATACTCTATATATTTCAAGTACATGTATGGGTTCAGTACCTATGGCACTGTGGGATCAGGCGGCCTCCAGGGTGACAAGGTACTCGTTGGGCGTTTTCCAGTCGAGTGCTGCGTGGGGGCGTTCATAGTTGTAGAAGAACTCATAGCCGGCGAGGGCGGCCTGCACCGGGTCGATGCTCAGGGGGCCATCGTAGCGTCCCCAGAACTCGATGCGGGCAGCGCGGTTGGCGCGTTCCACACAGCCGTTGTACTGGGGATGCTTGGGCGGCAACACATGCAGCGGGATGTGCAGCGCTTCACAGGACGCCTCGAAGCCGGCCATGAACTCGCTGCCGCCGTCGACCTGGATGGAGACGAGCGGGAACGGCAGGGCCGCCAGCAGTTCGTGCAGGAAGCGCCGGGCGTGCCCGGCAGTGGCCCGTGAGCAGGCGCGCGTGACCATGAACTTCGACACCGGGCACACGGCGCGGAACTCCTTGACGGTGTCGCCGTCTCGCACATAGGTCATGTGGTCGATCTGCATCAGCTCGCCCGGGGTACGCGCCTTCGCGCCGTACTTCCAGCGCCGTGCCCAGCGGGCGAAGCGGCGCGGGCGCTTCGGCGCATGCCTGCCTTCGCAGAACGCGGCGGGCCGGATCACACCGCGGGCCAGCGCCCGGCTGAGGATGCGCCCGACGCTCGACACACTCAGTGCCACGCCCTCGCGCCCCAGCAGGACCTGCAGGCGCGCCTTGCCCATAAACGGGTACTTGCGGCGCAGGGCCAGCACCGCCCTCACGTCCTGCGGCGTATAGGCCGGACACCGGTGCCGCCGCGGGCGGCTCGAATGCGGCGCCAGGGCGTGCACACCGCCTGCGGCCAGGACGGCCTTCCAGCGGTACAGGGTGCGCCGGCTGATCTCCAGTTGCTCCAGGGCGCCGGCCTCGCTGCAGCCCGCCGCACGCAAGCGCTGGTACGCCTGCAACCTGCGGTAGCGCTCACCCGCCGCCTCGGGTACGTGTTCGTCGACCCTGAAGCTCTTGTATGATCGAATACGAAGGGATTTAATGTCCATGCTCGGGTCTCCTGTTCCAGTGGCTGTGGTTGGTTCACTGGAGGATACCCGATCCGGTGCAGAGAGAGGCCACGCCTCCCTCTGCACCCCCTCATTCAGATCCCTTGCTCACGATCACTGAAAAGTGCCATAGGTATCTGAACCTTTACACACAAAAAAATCGCGGGCGATCGGATTTGGGGACACCGTAATTTGCGGGGCATTCGAGTCCGCAATCAAGATCAGACCGTGCGGCGCGGGCCCGCACGTCAATTGCCCCCGCGTCACTACCGCGTTTGCTTTGCTCCCTGGTAGTGACGCGGGGTCCGTGCGTGGATGTCCGGTGCGTCGAATCACTCCCCTTAGTATCCGATCGCCTGGCAGATTCCCCGGAGCTGCCAGATCTCCTGCAGCCAGAGCGGAGCCTGCATGGATTGCGTTGCCACCATGAGCCGGGCTATCCCTTGCGTTGATCGGTTATCTATTGTTTTTTCAGCCTACCATGGGTCAGCCTTGCACAAAAATAGGAAAAATCTATGACTCGCAGAATTGTAAGGCTCAAGGAAGTCCAGCGCATGACGGGCCTGTCCCGCTCCACCATCTACGCTCTCATTGCCAAAGGCACATTCCCCAAACAGATCCGCCTGACCGGCGCCCGGTCGGTCGGCTGGCATGAACATATCGTCATCCAGTGGATCGAGTCCCGACAGCAGACCTGATACTCAAACGACAGAGTGCGGCCAATGGTTTCTCGATATCAGCTATTGGCTGCCCTGGAGAAGATAGGAACTACTTTCCCGGAGACTCTCATCTCGTCCAGGTAATCGGCCCACCATTGCATCATGGTCCGGCGCTCATCCATATAACGGGCATGATAGGTGTAGGCGGCCCGCACACTGTTGCGCTCCATGTGCGCCAACTGACGCTCAATGGCATCCGGATTGAAGCCCGTCTCGTTCAGAATTGAAGACGCTGTGGCCCTGAACCCATGGGGCACAGCCTTGGTTTTGCCCTCCACGGTTCCGTCATAGCCCAGCTTGAAGATGGCACGCCTCATCGTGTTGTCGGACATCTCGCGGGAGCGGTCACGCTCCGAAGGGAACACCAGATCATATTTGCCGGTCATGCCCTGCAACAGTTCTATGACTTCCAGAGCCTGTCGGGACAGTGGAACCAGGTGCTCGTTTCTCATCTTCATGCGGTCTGCGGAGATGCGCCAGACTTTGTCCTCCAGATCAAACTCCTCCCAGCGGGCTCCGCGAAGCTCGCCGGAGCGCACGAAACTCAGCAACAACAGCTTGATGGCCCGTTGGGTCAGCAGTCGACCCCGGTCGCTGTAGGTCTCCAGTTCTTTCAGAAACTGCGGCAGTTCCTCCCTGGGCAGCGAGGGCCGGTGCTGGACCTTTCTCTGCTTAACGATACCCCCCAGGTCCCCTGCCGGGTTGTGGGTTGCAATCCCCTGCTGGATTGCAAAGCGGCACACAGCGCGGATGGCCTGGTTGACTCGGCTGGCTACATCCAGGGCTCCGCGGGCTTCGATCTTTCGAACCGTAGCGATGATCCTCTGAGGTGTAATCTCATCAATGGGCAGATGCCCCAGATCCCCGAAGGCATTGTCTGCAGGCGTTTCAGGACCCGGGCCGCATGAGAAGGCGTCCAGGTGCCTCTGCAGTGTTCCCACCATTGGCGGGCGATGGCTTCGAACTCATCGGCCTGTTTTGCCTGCTTTGCTTCCTTGCGGACCTCACTCGGGTCCCGACCGCTCTCAAGCTGCATCCGGGCCTTTCTTCGCCGCTCCCGGGCCTCTTTGAGGCTGACCTGCGGATAGATCCCCAAAGCCAGGGTATTGCGCTTGCCACGGAAACGATAGTCCATCCGCCAGTATTTGCTGCCATTTGTCTTGACCAGCAAAAAAAGACCGCCTCCATCTGTAATCCGATAATCACTGGCGCGGGGTTTTGCTGCCTTAAGGCGGGTGTTGGTCAGGGGCATTTATGACAGTACTTTTTAAATTGAACCGGAAAGCACTGCCAAATGTACTGTCATTTTTTCCGGATGTCAATGAACGCTGTTGGATACTATAGAATAAAGATATTTGTGTAAAACACTGTAATAATTACAATTACTAACGCTTATCGGATTTCCGTGGACGTTATCAGACAGTTCAATTGGTGCCCGGAGCCGGAGTCGAACCGGCACGCCTTATACAGGCGAGGGATTTTAAGTCCCTTGCGTCTACCAATTCCGCCACCCGGGCAAATAAAACTGGAGGCTAGGACCGGAATCGAACCGGTATTGACGGCTTTGCAGGCCGCTGCATCACCACTCTGCCACCTAGCCCTGTTACATCAACAAGAAACAAAAGTGCTGCTCTTGATAGAGTCTGAACCCTAGCTTTCAACTGTATACAAATGCTCAACGGATATGCTTTCAAGTGAGCTGTAAGCTGAATTTCGTATTAGCCGCCAATATATGACATTTCTACTTTGGGTAGCAAAGCCGTTTCCGATGTGCGGATTTCCGAGTAGCGGTCGGTACGTTTTGTCCAGACAGACCCTATCACATCTGCAATATACTTATCATTGGCACCCTCACGCAACAGATGCCGCAAATCGCGGCCCTGTGTTGCAAACAAACAGGTGTACAGCTTCCCTTCTGCGGACAGTCTGGCCCGTGTACAACTCTGGCAAAACGGTTGCGTTACGGAGGCAATAATCCCGATTTCCCCTCCCCCGTCCTGATAACGCCAGCGTTTTGCAACCTCTCCTTGGTAATTGGCATCAGCAGGCTTTATCTCGAACTCCCTGCGGACTTCATTAACAATGTCTTCCGCAGCAAACACATCGTCCATTTTCCAGTGATTGGTATGGCCTACATCCATATATTCAATGAAGCGAACGATCTTCCCGCTGCCATGAAAATGCCTCGCCATAGGCAGAATGGAACCCTCATTGATTCCTTTCTTGACAACAACATTGATCTTAACAGGTGTGAGCCCTGCCGATTCTGCATGATCAATCGCCTGAAGCACCCGGCCGACGTCAAAGTCTACATCGCTGATCAGTTTAAACGTTGCATCATCAAGCGTATCCAGGCTGATTGTGATCCGCTTCAACCCGGCATCCTTGAGCTTCATGGCTGATTCTTGGGTCAACAGCACACCGTTTGTGGTCAGGCTGATATCTTCTATCGAATCAATTTTTGCCAGTTGCTCAATCAACACGGGCAGGTTTTTACGTAATAATGGCTCCCCCCCTGTCAACCGTATTTTCCTGACTCCCAAAGAAGCAAATATTCCTGAAATCCGGGTAATTTCTTCAAAAGTCAGCAGCTGTTCCCTGTGTAAGAATTTGTAATCACTGTTAAACACTTCCTTTGGCATACAGTAGGTACAACGAAAATTGCACCGGTCTGTAACCGATATTCTGAGATCCCTTATCGGGCGTGATAAGGTATCAAGTGTTTGTGTGGTGTTTTCCATAATCAAGAGTGGAGCCCGTTCAACCGGTACTTTATTTCGTGTAGACCAGTAAAACAATATCAAAGTATCAGGCAACAGAGATATGAAAACAGGTCGCTACAAGTTCATATGCCTGATTACCGGGCCTGTGGGCGCGCTGATCGTCTATTGGTTACTCCCGGAACAGTATCTTAGCAGCAGCGGGGATATGACCGAGTTTGGTCATTCGGCAAGGGCCACACTTGCCCTGCTGGTGTGGATGGCGGCCTGGTGGTTAACGGAAGCGGCTGATATACGCGTGACGGCACTGCTGCCCATTGCGCTGTTCCCCATATTTGGCGTGACCTCAATCAGGGAAGCCACAGCACCCTATGCTTCGCATATTATTTTCCTGTTACTGGGCGGTTTTCTTATCGCTACGGCCATTCAACGCTGGGGGCTGGATAAGCGGATTGCCCTTGGGATATTAAGCAGAATTGGAAGTTCACCGGCCCGCATTGTAGGCGGATTTATGCTGGCTACCGCATTTTTAAGTGCATTTATCTCAAATACCGCAACCACAGCCATGATGCTGCCTATCGGATTAAGTGTAATCAGCCTGGTGGTATTCAACAAAAATAACACGGGTAATGAACGTCAAGGCCAGGCCTTTGCAACCTGCATCATGCTGAGTATCGCTTACGCCGCATCCATTGGTGGAATTTCAACGGTGATCGGCACGATACCCAACTCATTTACTGTATCTTTTGTTCGTGATGCGATTGACACGCCTTATCAGCAGGATATCAGTTTTTTTGAGTGGTCACAGATTGGTGTGCCTGTAGTACTGGTATTATTGCCTGTCAGCTGGTGGCTGCTCACAAAGATCATTTATAAGGTAGACAACATCAAGCTTTATGGCTCTGCCGCGTCTTTAAAAAACAAAAGGCTGGCCCTGGGTGCAATGCGCTATGAAGAAAAAGCCGTGCTTTGCATTTTCAGCTTCACCGTCTTGATGTGGCTGGGCCGCACCTATTTGCAAGGCATTGAATTTTCATGGCATGGAAATGTGCTGAATCCACTGGCCGGGCTTACGGATTCAGGTATATCCATGCTCGGGGCGATCCTGCTTTTTGTCATACCTGCCAGGAACCATACAGGCCGGTATATCCTGCAATGGGAGGACCTGAAGAGCCTGCCCTGGGGGATTTTGCTGTTGCTCGGTGGAGGATTAAGCCTTGCAGGAGCCGTAAAGGCCAATGGCGTCACAGAGTTTATCGGTGCACAGGCCACTGCATTATCATTTTTGCCAATGTTTCTGATCTTGTTGATTATTATCAGTGCGGTCGTATTTTTGACCGAGCTGACCTCGAATACCGCGACCACTGCGACACTGGTTCCGATTCTTGCCGCCATTGCGCCGGCATTGAATGTTCATCCTTATACGCTGGTGATCCCTGCATCGATTGCTGCGAGCTGCGCATTCATGCTGCCCGTCGCGACACCGCCCAATGCGATCGTATTCGGTTCAGGGCATATTACCTCGCAGCAAATGCGTAAAACCGGTATCTGGTTAAACCTGATATGCCTGATGGTCATTACCCTGCTTGCCTTTACACTCAGCAATCTCATGATTGGGTTGATCATGGAATAAAATACTCAGTCATTCACCGTATTTCTCGGAGAGCCTGTATTTTTCTTCCACGCCAATCAACTCATTGAATTCTGAAAAATTGAGCAAATCTCCTTCCATTCCGAGTGTTGTGCCTTTCTGGTATAAATTCATGTAGAACTTGCGAAGTGTATGGCCGGCTGCAAACAGACCGGTTAACGGGTAAAGAATAAGCTGAAAGCCAAGGGCCTCCAGTTGCTCTTTTGGCAGTACCGGGGTTTTACCTCCTTCAATCATATTGGCAACAAGGGGTTTGGGGGCCTGCAGGCCTATCTTCTCGAGTTGCTCGATTGAGCCGGGGGCCTCAACAAAGCTTGCATCGGCACCTGACTCGCGTGCTTCGGTCACACGCACAATCGCTTCGTCCAGCCCATGAACGGCCTCTGCATCCGTACGTGCCACGATGAAAAAATCATGATCCTCCCGTGCATCCACAGCCGCCCGGATTTTCTGCAGGTAATCCTCGCGTGAAATTACCTTTTTATTGCGCATATGGCCACATTTTTTGGGCCAGACCTGATCCTCAAGAAAGCAGCCTGCCGCACCGGCATCCATCAGAAGCTCTACCGTTCGACGCACATTGAGCGGATTTCCATATCCTGTATCGGCATCGACAATGATCGGAATCGATACGCTGGCACAAATTGCACGTGCCCGCTCGACGACCTCAGTCTGGGTCAACAGGCCAAAATCCGGCTCGCCAATCGTAGCAGCAGCCAGAGAATATCCTGAAACAAACCCCATCGGAAACCCGGCCTGCTCTGCAATTTTTGCCGACAGGGTGTCATAAATGCCTGGAAAGGCCAGTGTGCCAACCTGATCCAGGACCTTGCGAACTCTACATACTGTCATGAAACTGCTCCGTGGGTTTGCTGAAAGTGGGAAAAAGCAAGTAACCTGTGTATGATTTGACTTCTACCGGCCTGCTTTGCAATCAGCGAGCCCCCCTGACCGTTGGGATTATACCCAGTGTGCTGAAAATTAAACGATTTTTTTACTTTCCCGCCCTGTTGCTTTTCCTCTGCAGCAATGCCGTGTATGCCTCGAGCTGGACAGAAGTCAGAACCCTAGAAGGCAGAATCACGACACTTTCGCAGCATTTTGAAAAAGACAAATGGACCCTGGTGATGTTATGGGCAGCAGATTGCAGTGTTTGTGCACAGGAATATCCTGCGATATCCGATTTTCATACCCGGCACAGAGATGCCGATGCAAAAGTGATTGGTATATCACTCGATGGCTATTCCCAGCTGGAAAAAATTACCCGGCACATTGATGAAATGCCCATGTCATTCGATAACCTGATCAGCGACTTGACCGTTATTGCCTTTCACTACCGGACTGCAACCACAAAGCCATTTCAGGGAACCCCTACCTACCTGATGTACAACCCCCAGGGGCAGTTTGCAGACTATCATGTAGGACCGGTAAGCCCCGAGGCCCTGGAAAAATTCATTCAGCGCCATCAATAGTCCGGCTGTCTGCATATACGCATACCTGGTACCCGGGTTCCGCAGTGGCTCATTCAGTTTTTGTCCAGCGCATATTTAGCGAGCACCTCCAGTTCCAGAATTTCCAGTACAGAGTGATGGGTTGATTTCAGGTAGATGCCCGGCGCTTTGTCAGCTTCCAGTGCTTCAATCCAGCGCTGAACGCCTATACACCAGCGATCACCCGGTTTCAGTCCTGGGGAATCCATATCCGGAGCTGCCTGGGTCAGATCATTGCCCTGGGCCTTGGAGAACTCCAGAAACTCCTGGGTGACTTTTGTACAAACCGTATGCGTACCGGTATCGTATTCATCGGTTTCACATCACCCATTGCGATAAAAACCCGTTGCAAGCTCGTCGCAACAGCTTTGCAGGTCCCCGCCCAATACATTCTTTTGCATAGCCCACCCTGTTTATGAATATCTGAAGCCTGTCAAAATCTGGCAACGGACGGATTCCTGCGCCCGGCTACCGCGATGCCCGCCAATATGATCGCCAGCGCAAAAAATGCATGGATACTGAAGGGTTCCTCAAGAAATACAGTCCCCATGAGTACCGCCCAGACCGGGACCAGATAGTTAATTTGAGACAAGAACGAGGGCCCGGTGCGCGCAATGATCGCAAAATAAATCAGTGTTGCCAGAGCCGTAGGAAAGATACCCAGCAGAACTACAGACAAAAACCCGACGCTGGCCAGTCTGAGCGTCCCACCATCTCCAGCAGCAAGCCATGCAGGCAGCATGATCAGACTCGAAGCGACCAGTACCGATGCTGAAACCGCCAGCAGGCTTTCCCCGTCTGGCAGATGTTTGGCAAGAATGGTATTGACTGCATAGCACAACGCTCCACCCAGAATCGCCAGCATCGATAAAGATACGTGGGCACTGTTTCCGAACTCAGCGATTGCTGCCGGTCCAAGTAGCACGAGAACACCCGCAAACCCTGACAAAAAACCGAACACCTGAAGTACATTAAGCTTTTCGCCTGGTATAAAGAAATGCGCCAGTACAATGGTAGCCAAAGGCATTACCGCCATCAATATTCCTGCAGTACTGCTGTCCACCGTTTGCTGTCCCCAGCTTATCAGATAGAATGGCAGGCAGTTGCCAAATACAGCCAGTGCAATGATCAATGGCCAGGCGGAACGTAAAAAACCGAAGGATTCTTTTCGTATTGCGGCCAATACCAGCAACACCACTGCCGCAATCACAATTCTTGCTGCCGTGACCACAACGGGCGACAACTCCTGAACCGCCAGTCTGATAAACATGAATGCGCTGCCAAACATGATAATCAGGGCCACAAGACCCAGCCAATCCAAAGGTTCCCTACGTTGCATAGCTACGTACCCGTTTTAGTCATTGCCAGACTTTCCTGCTGAAGCCCGCTTACCATACCTTCCTGTCCCGCATTTTCCCTGCATACAGGTTCGTACCATCCCATACCCTGGTTTTTGCATTTCCTGAGCCGCCTGTAAAGCCGACAGTATAAGTATGGTAATACCTGCCCGCCACCGGATACGTACACGTTGAGCGGAAGTATCCGCTATCCCCTCTCTTTGGACTCACCTTTGGATCGGAAACAGCCTTACCCTGATCTTCCCGCCTCTTCTATCGGCGCATGCCTGAACAGCCCGGCTTTAAAGATTGGGTTAAACTGAGACAAATAATCAAGTACATTCACCACAATGATTAAACCGATGCGCTAAAGCCGGTGAGAAAAGGACTGCATGATGGTACGTGAAATTGGCCTGATAGCTTTACTTATTGGTGTCTGGTTTGGAATTCGCTGGCTGGTGAAACAGCCCAGACAGGTACAGTGGACATGGGGCGCAGGGCTGGCGGTTGTTGTTTTACTAGGCCTGGCTGCAACCGGGAAACTGCATTGGGCCTTTGCGCTGGTGGCTGCCGTCATCCCTCTCATTCGACGCATGCTTGGTCTGGTCAGTTACCTGCCGATGCTCAAGGGCCTTTTACATCGATTCAGGAATCCGCCGTCGGATTTTTCATTTGACCGGCAATCCAGCATCGAAACACGTTTTTTGAAGGTTGAACTGGACCCGGCATCCGGCAAGCTGTTCGGAGAGGTCAGACAAGGCCCTCATCAGGGAAGAAAATTACAGGATCTGTCATTGCAGGAGCTATCCGCCCTGCTTCGGGAGTATTCCCGGACGGACCCGCAGTCCGCTCAACTGCTAGCTGCTTATCTGGACCGTTCCGGGCATACTGGCTGGCACGGGCACTACAGCCAGGATAAACCCGGGCAACGCCGTACAAACAACCGTGGCGGCATGTCCAGGCAGGAGGCCTATGCGGTATTGGGCCTGAACGATAAGGCTTGCGAGAATGAAGTCATCGAGGCACACCGCAGGCTAATACAGAAACTTCATCCTGATCGTGGTGGCAATGATTACCTGGCTGCAAAAATCAATCAGGCAAAAGCAACCCTCCTGACGTAACGCATTTAAACCCCCTGACTGTCCCAATCCATTATGTTCTGGAGAAAAAAACCAAAAAAAAGTGGCTCTTCCGGCAGCAGGAAACCGTACAAGATCCGGTCCTACAAAAAAGAAGGAGGACACATAAAGTCTTTGGAAAGACAGGGCGGTCTTACCACCAGTGCCAGCTATGGAGGAATGGGGGTTCGGGAACTGCAACTGCGCATGGAACTGCTTGTCGACCAGGTTATTTCATCCCATCGCGGTGTATTTGAACCAGCCGAGCGACTGGCCGTATTTTCAAAAGTCGATCAAGACCGGTTTCTGGGCTCTGTTGAAAAAATCTCCAGGACAAGTGTCGAACTCGCCTATAACTTTTGTCACTTTGCACCAGAAAGCCTGCAGCGCATAGACGATGTACACTGGAATGACTGGATTATCCGGCTGCTGGAAGTGTATGACACAAAAGGGGTCAACGGTGCAATCGGTACCATGAAGCGTGTCGACGATTTTGTTCAGTCAGTTACCCATGCTCCGAGCAGCATCACTCTGGAAAAGGTCTCACGCATACTGGAAAGTTTCGTAATCGGTTTAAGTGGCAGAAAACTTGCAGTCGAATCCAGCGATGTGTACTACACGGATACGCAGACCATCCACCTGCCTGAAGTGTTATCTGAATTCAGCCGCCATGAAGATAATTTTGCCTTGTACAAGGCAATGGCCGTACATCAGTGGGCGCAGACACGTTTTGGTACATGGCAGTTAAACATCGGTGTGGATATCCGGTCTTACAAGGAACCTGAACGCGCCCTTGCTTTGTTTCACAAGCTGGAAACCATTCGCCTGGATGCCTGCATTGAGCGTGAACTGCCTGGTATGGCCCGGGTCATGAAAGATCTTAGTATGAAGGAAGATGAACGTTCCTTATCCAGAAGCTGGCAGCGCGCGATGCGCACATTACGGGAAACCGGGATGACCGTACTGGATACGATTTTTTTCCTGGAAGCCGTATACCGGGATGACAAAGCGCCTGAGGACAAAATCTATCAGGGCAGTCTGAATCCGCATGAGACCTGGGCTGTACGCCAGACAAGGGTAGAACGCGAAAAACACAGCCTGCAACAGCGTCTCATGGATCTTCAGCGTGAGCTTGAAAAAAACAGCATCGATGCGACAGGAGAGGAACAGGAAAGCGGTAAGACCGGCTTTTCGATACAGGAAATACCGGACAAGAATGTACCGGATGATTTCAAGATCGAATTACAGTTCGGGGACAATTCCATTGAGCCTCCCGATGATGTGCAGCAATTACTGGAATCCATTTTACAGGACCTGGGCAGGATTCCTGATGAGTACCTGGAAGCAGCCGGACCCGGCATTTACAAGGAAGACGAGGCGTCTGCGCAATCACCGGATGCTGCTTCACCAGAGAGCGGCGATACAGCATGGCTATACGATGAGTGGGATCATTCGCGTCAAAAATACAGAAAGGAATGGTGTCACCTCCGGGAACTGGACGTGCGCCCCGTGCACGATGATTTTGTACCCAGGACCCTGAGCAAGCACAGGAGCCTGTTGAAACATTTGCACAGAACATTTGAGGCCTTGCGGGAAGACGACCGACGCATCAAGCGCCAGCCTTATGGCGACGATGTGGATATTGATGCCATGGTTGAAGCATTTTCCGATACCCGGATCGGCCTGGAGGCCTCACAAAACCTGTTTATCCGGTCCCGCAAAACGGACCGGAACATTGCCGTCATGTTCATGATCGATATGAGCGGCTCGACTGCAGGCTGGATCAACGAAATGGAAAGGGAAGCACTGGTCCTGCTTTGCGAGTCTCTGGAAATCCTGGGAGACCGTTATGCAATTTATGGATTCTCAGGCCTCACTCATGAGCGCTGCGAACTCTACAGGGTAAAGGAGTTTGAAGAGCAGTATGGTGACGAGGTGAAGGCACGCATCAGCGGCATTCAGGCACAGGACTACACCCGCATGGGTGCAGCCATTCGCCACCTTACAAAACTGCTGCACCAGGTTGAAGCCCGTACCAAACTTTTGATTACTCTGTCAGACGGTCGACCCGACGATCAGGATGGCTATCGCGGTCCGTATGGAATCGAGGATACGCGACGCGCATTGATTGAAGCAAAATTCCTGGGCATCCACCCGTTTTGTATCACGATTGATGAGGAGGCCATGAGTTATCTGCAGCATATGTACGGACCCGTTAATTTTGCAGTGATTGATCATGTAGACAAGCTCCCTTACAAGATCTCTGACATCTACCGGCGGATTACAATCTGATGCAGCCATTATGAAAAGCAGTCGACGCATGGAAGCCGTACAAAGCCCGGTGATCCCGCTCATCGGTGCATTGACACGAGAACATCCGGGTACCGTTTCATTCGGGCAGGGAATCGCATTTTACGGGCCGCCGTCCCAAGCATTTCGCAAAGTGCAGCAATGCCTGGCCGATCCTTCGATAAACCGGTATGGCCCGGTCGAAGGGATATCTGAACTTCAGCAGGCATTGAAACGCAAGCTTTACACCCAAAACAACATCGACATCCATGAAGGCAACCTCATAGTCGTCACGGCAGGTTCAAACATGGCATTCAATACTGCAATCCTGGCAATCACCGACCCGGGGGATGAGGTGATCCTGCCCCTTCCCTATTATTTCAACCACGAAATGTCGCTGACCATGGAACGATGCAAGCCCGTACCTGTTTCAACGGATGAAAATTTTCATTTGAGAATGGAGCGGATTGAAGCAGCCATTACAGAAAAAACCAGAGCGATTGTTACCATCAGCCCCAATAACCCCAGTGGAGTCGTATATACCCGGGATGAACTTGTCGCCGTTAACGATCTTTGCCGACAACACCGTATCTATCATATCAGCGACGAGGCTTACGAAGATTTTTGCTATGACCACCACCGTCATTTTTCAGTTGCCTCCAGCCGCAACACCTGTGACTGTACAATTTCCCTGTTTTCATTTTCGAAAGGATATGGGTTTGCAGGCTGGCGCATCGGGTACATGGTCATTCCGGCGCATTTGTCAGACGCGGTTAAAAAAATCCAGGACACAATTCTGATTTCACCTCCTATGGTCTCCCAGCATGCCGCGCTGGGCGCACTGGAAGCCGGCATGGAGTTTATTGCACCAAAACGCAAGGCTATGGCAAAAAAACGCAACCTCGTACTTGAAACGCTGGCTGGGATCGCCTGTCTGAAAAATGCACCGGCATTGGAAGGCGCCTTTTATGCAATGCTGGATATCGATAGTCCCATGGAAGATTTGCAGTTAGTGAAGTCATTGATCACGGAATTCGGTGTCGCTACCCTCCCCGGCTCAGCCTTTGGCATCCGCCAGGGCTGCCACATCAGGCTGTCATACGGTGCCCTGCCAGACCACGAGATTGAAACAGGCCTGCAGCGACTCAAAAAAGGCCTGGATGCGGTTCTGGGCTAGCGGATCAGGGACTGTCAGGAACCAATGAGGAATGATGCTCCATAATCCTGTAGCCAGCCTCCTTGTCGTGACCAATTACAAACGTGAAGCGTGCCGGCAAGATAACCAGTTTCCTGTCCATATAGGAAAATTTGTACATCCCGGAGTACAGGCAGGTACCGTTGTGAGTCCGTGGCCGGATCAGACCGAAATGAACCCTCAGGAGGTTTTTTTTGAACAACTCTTCAAAGTATTCCTCAATCAGTTCGGAACTGTCGCGAATGATTTTCGAGAACGTACCCCACAATACCGCATTATCTGAATAGAGACTGACAATGTTGGCCAGATCACCATTATTCAGACATTCTTCCCACTTTTTCAATACTTGGTCTGCTTCCATATTTACCGCCTCTGTGAGTGGATCTGTGTCACCCAAGCAAGGCAGGGGAAAACCCGGCCCTTATCCTTCGCGGGCTATACCCCCCTTGCCTGTCCTGTTGATATCCCCGGGTTGTAACTGAAAACCCGGTTTTTATCAACCTGATACGATTTGCGTATATACTTGGCGCATCAAGACAGGGCTTCTCATATTCTTCGAACCTACACAATGGCAATTGGTATACGGATATTTCAATGTCACGGCCTGAACTGATCCACCGGGTCCACCGCTTGCTAACCGCTCTTGCAATACTCGCGGTATTGCTAGGCACACCGTGCTTGCACGCGAATGCCCTGCTGGCCCCACAAGACGAGCATAGCAGGGCAACCCGGCTTATCACCCATTTTCTGAATCAGTACCATTATAAAAACTTCAGGATCAATGATGCCCTGTCTGACAGGATCCTGAATTCATATGTAGAGGCTCTGGATCCCAATCGCAGTTATCTCCATCAAAAGGATATCGACAGTTTTGAAGTGTTCAGATTCAGCCTGGATGAGGCATTGAACCGCCAGGAACTGGGGACACCCTTTCAAATGTTCCAGTTGTATCAGACACGGGTCAATGAGCGCATTGCCTATGCACTGAGTCTTCTCGACCAGGCATTTGATTTCACTGTGCAGGAAGAGTTTATTGTGGACCGTTCAGAATCAGACTGGGCTGCAGATACAGACGATTTAAATGAGATCTGGAGAAAGCGTGTTAAAAATGATGTCCTCAGTCTGAAACTTGCCGATCAGGAGCCCGGTGAGATCAGGGAAATGCTTGAAAAGCGTTACCGGGGTATTGCCAAGCGCAGCCGGCTTGATGCGGAAGATGTATACCAGCTGTTCATGAATGCATTTGCGAGCACACTGGAACCCCATACCAACTATCTTTCGCCAAGAACCTCCGAAAATTTTGCCATACGGATGAGCCTTTCCCTGGAGGGCATCGGTGCATTACTGCGCACCGATGGGGAGCATACACGGGTTGAAAAAATTATTCCCGGTGGACCTGCTGATTCAAGTGATTTGCTGCATGCATCTGACCGGGTTGTCGGTATAGCGCAGCAAGACGAAAAAGAGTTCAAGGATGTCGTCGGATGGCGTCTGGAAGAAGTAGTCACGTTGATCCGTGGTACCAAAGGCACGACGGTACGGCTGCAGATTCTGCCTGGAGCAGAAGGCCATGCCGCAAAAATCAGGGAAATACAGATCACACGTGACAAGATCAAGCTGGAGGAACAGGCTGCAAAAAGCGAAATAATAAATATTCGGGATGGGGTCCAGACCAATAAAATCGGGGTGATTGACGTGCCGACCTTCTATGTTGATTTTGCCGCATATCAGCGTGGCGAGGCTGATTACCGAAGCACTACCCGCGATGTAGACCGCCTGATTTCTGAACTCAAACTTGAAGGTGTCGATGCCCTGATCCTGGATTTGCGCGGCAACGGTGGAGGGTCATTGACAGAAGCCACGCAGCTTGCCGGCCTGTTCATAGATGAAGGTCCCATTGTGCAGATTCAGGACTCGAGCGGCCATATAAAGGTACACCGGGATCATGATCCAGAAATTTCATACCAGGGCCCTTTGATTGTTCTTGTCGACCGGTTCAGCGCGTCTGCTTCTGAAATTGTTGCAAGCGCAATCCAGGATTATCAATACGGTCTGGTCGTAGGTGAGACAACCTTTGGCAAAGGTACTGTGCAGCAGCTTATAGACCTGAACCGCCTGAATTCAGATCGCAAAGCCAAGCTCGGGCAACTGAAGGCCACCATTGCGCAGTACTTCAGGATCAATGGAGACAGCACACAGTATCGGGGCGTCGTACCTGATATTGACTTCCAGACAATTTTTGCAGATGAGAAACATGGTGAACGCGCGCTGAAAAATGCATTGCCATGGAGTTCCATTTCAGCAGTCAGTCACCGTTACGGCTCTGTGAACCCGTACATCGTGGAAGCCGCAACGAATATGCACAAATCACGCACTATGAATGATGAAAAATATCATTCCCTGATGGAGATGCTGCGGCTTGATTTTGAACTAAGAAATAAAAATACAATTTCATTGCTTGAGCCTGCAAGAAGAAAAGAGTATGAGCAGACCCAAGCGGCCCGCCTGATCAGTCAGGATTTGCTGGAGGGTACGCAAGACCACCTGGACAAGCCCGATGAGGACAAAAAGTATATTGATGTATTACTTGAGGAAACTGCACACATTGCAGCAGATCTGGCGGAACTTTTAAAAGCACACCAATCCAGGTCTTTTGGGGACCGAGGCCTGTAGCGGTCAGGTTAATTGTCCAAAAATCCTGAAGCCGGCCGCATACGTTCCGATTGCCGAGCCTAAAGAGCTTAGCAGGAATACCAGCAGCGTTTTGGCTACCGCGTTCCTGCGCCAGCCCGAAATTGTCGAAGTGTCCTTGCGCAGTTCTCCAAAATCCTTGATGGTAGGCTTGCGCACAACCAGTTCCACCGCAGCGGCCACCATGCCCGCACCCACGGTGGGATTCAAGGAAGTAACCGGTGCTGCAACAAAAGCGGTAGCCACTGTGGCTAAATGACCTCCTGCAATGGCAGCGCCCAGGGCAGACAGGCTGCCATTTATGATGACCCACTGCCAGACCAGCCTCCAGCCCAATTCAGGGCTTTCTCTGAAACCAAGATAAAACCCGATACCGATCAGCAGAACAATAATCCATGGTACGGCCTTGAGCCATGATCTTTTCCGTGCAACCGTATCGAGCTTTTTTATAACATCCGATGGGTGAAAACCCTTGCGCTCCAAGTAATGCGACATGCCTTTCACATGACCTGCACCCACTACGGCAAGGATATTTTTATCTTTATGTCTTGCAACGGTCTGCAGTATTTTGGCTGCCATGTACTGATCCCGTTCATCAATTAACGGCGTGGACAACTCAGTGGCTTCCTCTGCAAATTGCGTGAATGCAGTCTCCAGGACATCACCGCTTTTTAATTTTTCTATTTCTTCTTCAGAGACTTTTTCGCGGGAAAACACGCTGGCAAATAATCCGGCAAACAGATAAATGCGTTTCCAGAAAGGTACGTTATGATATATCCGTTTAAGGGTTATCCCGACTTCACGGTCTATCAATACAACCGGCAACCCCAGCGATGCAGCTTCAATGATCGCTGTTTTCATCTCAAAACCCAGCTCGATGTTCAACTGTTCGGCCATCCTTTGCTGGTAGGCACCCAATGCCAGATGAGCCGTCACCATACTTGCCTTGCCCTGGCGAATGACGGCAAACAGATCCATTTCAGCCAGTTGTTCCGGATGCATGATCGAGTTGTAACGACTTTGGCACAACTCAATACCAATGACATCAAATTCCCCGGAACGTACCATCCGCTTAACGGCTTCCGCACTTGCACGGGACACATGTGCAGTGCCCAGAAGGGTAATTCTGCTTCCTTCGATAAACAGCGATTGCAGCGGCTCAGTCACTATAACCTCATGAATTCAGGATTTTGAAGAGCGGTATGTGGAGATCAGGAAAACGAAAAAAAGTATGTACCTATTCGTATTCACTGTATTTTTTTGGACTTCCTTTCACCTTGCCAACAGGATAACGCTGGTGGTTAAGCTTTATTTTACGCTTCGTAACTTCCATCAGGTTGACCCCTAATTGATCCGACAGACGAAGCAGAAAGATAAAAATATCTGCCATTTCGAATGCAACGGCAGCATGTTTTTGCGGGTCAAGCTGCGCACTTTGCTTTTCCGTCATCCATTGAAAATGCTCAACCAACTCGGCTGCTTCTACGGATAACGCCATGGAAAGGTTCTTGGGGCTATGGAACTGCTCCCAGTCCCGCGCCTGTGCAAATTCCCTCAGCTCCAATTTCAAGTCTTCAAGGGCACGTTCATTCATTCCCGGCTCCTTCTTGCCGTGGTGATCAGGCATTATCGGCTATCTCTGAATCCGCCGGTTGAGTGCCAGGATACTGCCGCTTTCAGGCATTGGGATTTATATCTGCACACACTGTACATTCCGGATCCTTGTTTATTTTTACGCTGTGCCATTCCATATTCAACGCATCGACAAGCAACATTTTATTGGCAAGCGGCTCACCTGCGTCAAGCAAAAATTTAATTGCTTCTGTTGCCTGAATACACCCCACCAGTCCTGCCACAGATCCGAGAATGCCGGTTTGCGAGCAACTTTCCTCAAGATCCCCCTGGTCAGGATACAGGCATTGATAGCATGCACTTGTACCTCGCATGGCAAACACCATGACCTGCCCTTCAAACCGGATCGCCGCACCCACTACAAGCGGGGTACCTGTTTTTACACAGACCGAGTTAATCGCAAAGCGGGCACTGAAATTATCAGTTGCATCCACCACTAGGTCGGCACTTTCGACCTCTTTTCTGAGTTCACATCCCGTCAGCACTGAATTGATGGCACGCACCGTTATCTGCGCATTCAATGCTGCAAGTGTCTGCTTTGCAGCACCCACCTTCTCATCCCCTATGTGGTCGCTGCGATAAATGATCTGTCTTTGCAGGTTGGATAAATCCACCTTGTCCGGGTCTACCAGGGTTATTTTTCCAATCCCGCTGGTGGCAAGGTACATAGCAACCGGAGAGCCCAGGCCTCCCACACCGAACAGCAATACATGCGATGCAAGAAGTTTTTGCTGCCCTGCTATATCAATCTGGGGCAGCAGGATCTGTCGGCTGTAGCGCAATAGTTGCTGATCACTTAATTCAGGTTTATCAACCTCTATATTCACTGGCAGAAACTACAGTAATAACACGGCGTTATTCATTTCCGTGACGTTTCTTGCCTTCGGCGAAGGCTTTTTTCTGTTCAGGAGTCGCTTCTCTCTGGTACCGGGTTTTCCATTCAGCATAGGGCATGCCGTATACCGTTTCCCTGGCCTGCTCATACTCCATCTCAAGTCCCCTGTCCTGTGCAGCCGCTACATACCATTTGGACAGGCAGTTCCGGCAAAAGTCTGCAAGATTCATCAGGTCGATATTTTGTACTTCGGTTTTTTTACGCAAATGCTCAACCAGCCTTCTGTATACAGCCGCTTCGATTTCCAGACGATTCTGATCGCTGATTGAATCACTCATTCTGTTCTCCCTAATGTTATGACTATTACAAACAACCGGGTGTACCATACCGGTATGCATAGCCCCTGCTGCCCTGGTTTGATCCAGTCTTCCCTTTTACCAGACCTATCCTGAAGCTGACAATTGGCTGATATAGAAGCCCGTCAGGCCATGAACCGCGTATGTTACTATATTTGTATTTTATGGCATGCCCCAGATGATTTTTCAATGTTCCGACCATAATAATGTATAAGGAAGGGATTACAGGCATTATATTGGCTGGCGGTCGGGCAACCCGCATGGGCGGTCAGGATAAAGGGCTTGTTGAAATCAATGGCCAGGCCATGATTGTATATGTCATCAATACCCTGAAGCCGCAGGTTGTGGAGATTGCGATCAATGCCAACCGGAACAAAAGCCTGTACAGGAAATTCGGCTATCCGGTCATAGCGGATGATCTGACTGGCTTCCAAGGCCCCCTTGCCGGAATGGCTGCGGCGATGAATGGAGTATCGACTGATTATATCTTCACTTGTCCATGTGACGGGCCTTTGCTTCCCGATGACACCGTAGCCCGCCTGTATGCGGCATTAACCGACCAGAACGCAGAAATATGCGTGGCCCACGATGGCAAGCGGGTGCAGTCTGTGTATGCACTGGTGGACTGCAAATTACAGGGCAGCCTGCAGAAATATCTTGCCGGCGAAGACCGCAAAATCGAGCACTGGTACGCGCAGCACAAGCTGGCCCAGGCTGATTTCAGCGACAAGCCGGATTGTTTTCTGAATATAAATGAAATGCGGGACCTGGCTGCAATCTCTGAACATCTGATGAATCAGTAAAGGAAGGGCAGTTGACAGCCGGCTGGACAAGCTTGCATGATCTGCGCGCTTAACGGATTAACGAAGGGTATGGACCGCATCCAATTTACAAAACCCGTCATCGGGCTGTGTGCCTACAGTGGCTCTGGCAAAACAACCTTGCTTGAAAAGCTTATCCCTGTTTTCAGTTCGCATAATCTAAAAATAGCCGTAATCAAGCATGCGCATCATTCATTTGACATCGATCACCCTGAAAAAGACAGTTACAAGATCAGAAAAGCCGGCGCCCGGCAGGTTATGATCTCTTCACGAAAACGCTGGGCACTCATGCATGAAAATACCGCGGATGAAGCTGAATTGTCCCTTCAGGATGCCTTAAAGCATATTGATACAGAATTGGTGGATCTCGTAATAGTGGAAGGCTTTAAATTGGCACCTGTCTTCAAGATCGAGGTTCACAGGCCTGCCCTTGGCAAACCCCTTATTGCAACCGATGACCGCTATGTGATCGCAATTGCAACCGACCAGCCCCAGCAGGTGAGCACTTCATTGCCTTTGCTGGCCCTGAATGATCCGGAACAAATTGCGCAGTTTATTGAACAATTCATAAGCAGTGAGCTTAAATGAAAGCCAAAATCGGTAAACCCCGGAAATCTCATTCTCCACGGCAGGGCATAAATGCTATAATCCGCACATATGAGAGCAGGCTGGTGTTTGCAATCGTAGCAAAGTCCCATAACGGATTTTATTGAAAACAATACGTTACAGCCGATTAGAGATAGCCTGATTTAGTATCGCCAGACTATAGAACAATTTCCCCTCAGTGGAGAAAAGCAGCCCCTTATAGTCGGCTGACCGCCTGAATACAGATATTTTACACAACCCCAGGAGTTGATTTACATGGCAGACCGAACCGTCACAGTGACAGATAATGCGACAGGAAAAAAAGTCGACCTGCCTGTACTGGATGGCACAAATGGGCCCGGCACGATTGATATTGGAAAGTTGTACCAGAAACTTGGCTACTTCACCTATGACCCCGGCTTTGTATCCACAGCGAGTTGCGAAAGCAAGATTACGTTCATTGACGGTGATCTCGGCCTGCTTCGCTATCGAGGCTACCCGATAGAACAACTCGCAGAACACAGCACCTTCCTGGAGGTCTGTTATCTGCTTTTGCATGGTGAGCTTCCAGGCAAACAAGCATTCGATACGTTTGAAAATCGGCTGAAAATGCATACTCTGCTGGATGAAAAAATGCGCCGGTTCTATCTGGGATTCCACAACAACTCACACCCCATGGCAATGATGGTGGCAACCGTAGGGGCAATGTCGGCATTTTATCATGACCAGATCAGCATTCAAGATGCCGAGTCCAGAGAGAGTGCCGCAAACCGCCTGATTGCCAAAGTACCCACCATGGCCGCCTGGGTCTACAAGTATACCGTGGGCCAGCCTTTTGTTTATCCGGACAACAAGCTGGACTATGTCTCGAACTTTTTATACATGATGTTCGGGCTGCCTTCCATAAGCTATCAGCCCAGCCCTGCTTTTGTGCGCGCGATGGACCTGATCCTGATTTTACATGCCGACCACGAACAAAATGCCTCCACTTCTACAGTAAGGCTAGCCGGCAGCTCAGGGGCCAACCCCTATGCAGCATTATCGGCAGGCATCAGTTCACTCTGGGGACCGGCACATGGCGGAGCCAACGAAGCGGTCATCAACATGCTTGAAGACATTGTGCAGTCGGATAAGGATATCAACTACTATATTGAGCGCGCCAAGGACAAGAACTCCCAGTTTCGCCTGATGGGCTTTGGCCACCGTGTATATAAAAACTATGACCCGCGTGCCAAAATTATCCGTGAAGTCTGTCATCAACTGCTGGAGGAGCTAGGTGACAACAATCCCAATCAGCCCCTGTTCGATACCGCCATGGAACTCGAGCGTATCGCCCTAGAAGATGATTACTTTGTACAGCGCAAACTGTACCCAAACGTGGATTTTTATTCTGGAATCATTTTACGTGCAATGGGTATTCCCCTGAACATGTTCACGGTAATTTTTGCACTGG
The DNA here is from genome assembly GCA_965205275.1 of Gammaproteobacteria bacterium. Classification (GTDB taxonomy): domain Bacteria; phylum Pseudomonadota; class Gammaproteobacteria; order UBA4575; family UBA4575; genus WTFY01. The sequence continues at coordinate 580,934 of OZ242168.1, read as the reverse complement.
CTCGCACGGTAGGTTGGATTTCTCACTGGAAGGAACACATGAGCGACCCGCAGGCGCGGATTGGTCGTCCTCGCCAGTTATATACTGGCGCAGACCAACGCGATTATGTGCATATTGACGAACGCAGCTAGCCTATCTCTGAAAAGAATTTTTGTATGACCGGTGCGAAATTCTCTTCGTCAATCAGAAACGAATCATGACCTTTTATTGAAGGCAGGCGTACAAACTCGACGTTACGCCCTGCCTTGTCCATTCCATTAAATATTTCTTCCTGCTGTTTAACAGGAAACAAGATATCTGTCTCGACACCTATGACCAAAGTCTTTCTGGAATGAATCTTGGCCAGCCCTGCATTGACGGACCCACCGTGCTCAGCCACATCGAACCAGTCCATGGCCCTGGATAGGTACAGATAGCTGTTTGCATCAAAAGTATCTACAAATTTATGCGCGTTGTAATCTAGATAGGACTCGACCTCAAACTCAATACCAAATTTATCCCTGTTTTTGCGTTTTGAATCGACACGTGCGCGATTAAAACGCTGATTCCATTCTTCTCCTGCACGGTAGGACACCAGGCCTATTTTCCGTGCCAGTGTCATGCCGTTTTTAGGTTTCTCATCAGGCTCGTAACGGCCACCCCTCCAGTCCGGGTCGCAGCGCACAATTTCCCGCTGTATGGAGCGCATCGCAACGGCCAGCGGCAGAGCCCGGCAGGCCGAAGAAATCGTAATGAGATAGTCCACTTCATCGGGATATTGAAGTGTGTAAGCCAGAGATGACATTCCACCCATGGAAGACCCGACGACCGCGCAAAGATGGTCCACACCCAGTTCCTGCATGGCATGGTGACCCGCCTTGGCAATATCCTCGATGGTGAGGTCTGGAAAATCCACACCATACTGCTTGCCGGTTTGTGGATTGACTGATCTCGGACCCGTAGTACCAAAACAACCTCCCAGCGAGTTCACGCAGACTACATAAAACCGGTTCGTATCGATCGGCTTGCCCGGACCGATCATATATTCCCACCAGCCCGAAGAAGGGTCCTCGCGGGACGAGCAAGCATGTGCGGTAGGTGACAGGCCTGTGAATACAAGCACTGCATTATCACGCATCTGCGAAAGCTTACCCCAGGCCTCATAGGCCACCACGACTTTTGGCAAAGAGCCACCCCGGCGCATGATAAAATCAGTGGTGCCGTAATCTCCATGCAGTTCCACGAAGCGGGTTGCAGGGGGAAGCCAGCAGGGTATGTGTATGTCTTTCGCAGTACTCATTGTTTATTTTTTGCCTACTACGGAAGAGGCCATGCGTTCCAGATACCTTTCATAGCCATAATGTACAATATCCAATACCCTGTTTAAACAGCACAAAGGGGCCATACTGCTGCTTGCTAGACAGATTTTCGGTTACGAAGAGCCTGGATCACGGATAGCAGCAGCAATCCGCTGAATACTGCCAGTGTCTGCTCGGGAATCGTCAGCCCGGCAAATGTCCAGTTCACTTCAGCACATGAGCCCGAACCCATGAGAGCTTTTCTGATCGCATCGAAGACAGGCAGAGTTTCGAGCATAAAGTATAAATCCGGACCACACTCCGGCACCTGGTCCCCAGGCAAGCCCTGCAGCCATATATGCCTTGCAGCCAACCCGACTCCGATCGCACTGAAAACCATGGACAGCAAACCATAGATTCTTGAGAAGACCGGCCCCGGATGGTATATCAGGGCAAGGGTAAAAATGAACCCCAGTATTGCAAGCACAATCCGGTCCAGCACACAAAGCGGACAAGGGTCCAGATGCAGTACCCGCTCAAGATAGAGTACCGCAAACAGCAAGGATGCTGTACAAAAAAGCAGCCCATATAGATTCAGTGCACGGTAACCAAACACCTGAAATCTCCAAAAGCGTTTATTTATAAGTTGAGTTTCATTGGAGGTCTTCGGCCTCCGGATGTACAAATTCAGTATGGCCATCGGGCGGGTTCTGCGAGTACTCCTGTTCCATTGCAATCTCCTTGATCGCTACCGTATCACCATGCTGATTAATAGCATTCAAACCAGTTTTCTTTAGTTGAGTACACCTTGTGGACCGATTTCCATCCATTCTCACCCACCTCATAATATCTGCCATTTTTATGAAACCACCGATCGGAACCGAATGAATGCCCATACTGTTTGTACCCATTATGAACAAGTAGATATTCGACTTCAAACTGCCTATCCCGGCGGCGAACTGATCACCCTGTATTCAATTGCAGCAGAAAATCAGGCAGACAGGAAATCCTGTAAGGATTCACTTTTTATCATCACAGCCAGCTTTTTATACCAGTCAGTTATTTCCTGCAATGTAAACACCGCATTTGCAGGACTGGGATTGGGTGTTACAAAAACCGCAGAACACTTGATTTGAAACGACTGCCTGCCCCACTCTATTGCCGCATTGGCATGGCCTGAATATCTGAAAAAGTTCTGCGCCGCCATCTTCCCATGAAACCAGCAGATACCGGGTTCATATTTTTCAATTTTTCTCTTTAGCGCAGGCGCCCACTTTTTGTAATCAACAGCTTTCAAGGCTTTTCCTGTTGAAGAATGCCGTTTCACCACATCGGTAAATCCGATTCTGTATTGTCTGAAAATCCTTTCCTGGGATTCCCTGCCCGGAACCGCTTCTTCCGGAATCAACCCGCTGCCATTCAAAGCTCTCCAAAAACGGTTTCGCGGATTTGCAAAATAGAAGCCTTTTTCAACTGAAATGGTGGAGGGATTAAGACCAATCGACAATGCAGTCAGACCATGATCGATATAGTCCGGGAGCGTATCCATACTACATCACTGATATTATTATTGTGATACGAGAGTGCATCCGATATCCTATACGCTGATTCCCGCACGGGTGCAAACAGCCGGAGTTCATACCGTACGCATGTCGAACCCCCTGACAAATTTTTCCATTGAAACCATGCAACTGGGGCCTATGGAGAACTTCATCTACCTGCTCATTGATCATGCGACCCAAACTGCAGCTGTGGTAGACCCGGCATGGGACGTACCAGCAATCATCGACCGGGCCAGACAGCTCGACATTACCATTACAGATATTTTTTTAACACACAGTCACCATGATCACATTAACGGAATTGACCAGTTGCTAACCCTGTGTGACACCGAAGTACACCTGCTAAAGAGTGAAGCTGCTTTCTGGGGCGCAGACCTCATTCAACCTAGTCTCCATCATGGAGGGGATTCTATAAGGATTGGGAAAACCGAAGTTGAAGTCCTGCATACACCAGGGCATACGCCCGGGTCTGCCTGCTATCGGGTTGGCAATGACCTAGTTACCGGAGATACCCTGTTTGTGTTTGGATGCGGCCGCTGTGATTTGCGCGGTGGCGACCCGGAACAAATGCATACTACTCTAAAGCGATTCCGCGATGAACTCCCTGATTCGATTGTCATTCACCCTGGACATCATTATGCAACACCAACCACATCAACGCTTGCTGAAGAACTGGAAGGCAACCCTTTTATGCACTTCACCGAGGTTGATCAGTTTGTTCGCTACCGGATGAAAATACATGATCAAGTCAGAAATTCTCCCTACGCAGCCGTAACAAAAGAAGATATCAGCACCCTCTGCACCTGAGAACCTCTGCAGGCGCTGGCTTTATCCTTGTCCAAGAAGGAAAGGAGGGATATCAGGCAACCTGCTTGCTGAGCGTTATCAAAATATTGCTGATTTCTTTCGCAGCGCCAAGATAGGGCGCCATTCTAAACTGCGCCTGTGGATGGCGTTGCCTGGCTTTTTCCAGTTCAACAGGAATATCGTCAGCTACATGGCGCCCGGAAGAAAGAAAGTAAGGAAGAAGGGTAATGCTCGTTGCGCCTTGCCGCGTGCAGGCCGATACTCCCTCAGAAATGGAGGGCTCTGCAAGTTCCAGAAAGGCATATTCGACCCAGTCAAAATCATGGCTGGAGTTCTGCGCAATCGTTTTGGCCAGATCCCGGACTTCATCATTAGAAGCCTGTCTCCGGCTGCCGTGAGCAACAAGCAGTAATGCATTCATTGCAAGATGGTAACATGGGGTATGCTGCAGATGAAATATCGTCAGACGTCCTAGACCCCTTGTTTACGTTGCAGGGCAAGAGCCTTGAATTCCTGCCAGTTGGGTCCCAATGCAGAAATCTTGTCGGGTTCATCTCTGTACTTGTTCAACATAAAACGATATGCAATATGAGGAATCTTGAATGTAAAGGCAGCCAAACCGATAAACATCGCTCCAATGATGGTCGCTGTATTTCCTTTCACCTCTATCCCCAGCCACCACAGTATCAGCGCAAGAATGCAAACTATGGCAATAGTCATATAAGTCAACTTGCGGTTCAGAAGATTAAATTCCTGCTTCAGCATATCTGATAATCTACTTCCGATCATTCTTACAACCTGTTGTTTCAATAATATTTTATGTCATACAGGATAACGGATCAGCCCTTTCCTGAAAACACCATACACACATGTCTTTAGCGTCACTTCGATTCCAAGTATTCCCAAGCCGTCCCGTGCAGGGAATACCATTCCAGGCCATTGTAGTATAAACCCTTTATAAGGTTAGCGATCAGCCTCATGCGAACAACCTATGTAAATTTTGCCGGCCTGTGAATTACAATGTCTGCTTAGGGTCTAACTCAATATTCTGGCTCAGGCAAGAGGTGACAATTTGAATAGAAGAGTGTTTATATCCAGTGCGGCGGCAGGGGTTGTTCTGTTCACGACCCTGCAACTTATGTCCAGCCATAACAAGATCAATATCAAGGCTGCAGCACATATTAGAAAGTGGGAACGCAGTGATGCTTTCTGGCGTGATACCCTTTCACCTGCCCAATACGCCATTTTACGCAAGAGAGCTACAGAACCCCGATATTCCAGCGAATATACCGATTTTTATGAAACAGGCAGTTACCATTGCATCGGTTGCAAACTGGAGCTGTTCACTTCAGAAATGAAATATGACAGCAAGACAGGCTGGCCAAGCTTCAAGGATCATCTTGAAGGCCATCTGGAAGTCTATACAGACTTCAGAACAATTTTACCCAGCCCGGCGTATTCATGTGCTCAATGCGGCGGACACCACGGACATCTGATCATGGACGGCCCATTGCCTACCGGACAGCGCTGGTGCAATAACGGTCAGTCCCTGGAGTTCAGGCCTGCATGATGGCTTCCCAAAAAGACAAGTCTGAAGCAACCGGTATTGAAAGTTCAGAAATTCCTCCACTGAAACAGGCATACAGCAGGGGCTATACACATGAAGATAAAAAAGCAGCACTGATGAAGTTTATTCATCAGATCAGTGCGCATTTCCCTGAGATACTGGATTCAGACCGCGATAAAGCCGCTTCAGAGATCTATATTGAAAATATCGAAGAACAACTGAATCGTCCCAGGCAGGATACGCAGGTTATTCTGAATGCACTTCAGGGGCTACTGAAAATAGGCGAAAAAAAACAAGACGATATGATGGCATGCGCCCTGCTGGACTATATCGATGAAATCGTGGAAATAGTCAGCACAAAACAGTAAGCACGCTTGCGGTGGCAACGCGTTAACAAAAAAGCGCCGGTTTTTATCAGTTCTGGTTTACTACCAGAGTCATCATCTGTATAACGCACTCAAACAAGAGACTCTCTCCATGACTGGAATTACATTAGAAAAAGCCAATGCAATCATTGATGCGGCTCACCGGGAAGGCCAGGAACGTGAACTAGCTCCTCTCACTATAGTCGTGCTGGATGCAGGAGGGCATGTTCAGGCATTATCACGGGCAGATGGAGCCAGTTTCATGCGCCCGCAAATTGCTATGGCAAAGGCTTGGGGCGCTATCGGTGTAGGGGTGTCCTCCCGTACACTGGGGGAGATGGGAGAACAAAGACCCATGTTTATGAACGCCCTGATCCATATAGCCGATCAGCGTCTTTTACCGGTGGCAGGAGGAGTTCTGGTGAGAGATCGCAATAATACAGTGATTGGCTCGGTAGGCATCTCTGGTGACCTGTCCGACCAGGACGAACACTGTGCCGTTGTCGGCATCCAGGCAACGGGATTCAATGCCGATGCAGGAAAAACTGCGGGATAACCCGGCAGGTCCCGTACGTATCAAGGCCTTAGGCGCGTGTGCCGTCAAAAACAGGCCAGCTAATGGCACTATTAAGATAATCAAATAGCAAGCCCGGTATTTTCATACTGTAATGAGCAGTTGAGCAACCCAGCATTCGTATTGAAGTACTCCTTCATTTCACTGCACATTTTTTTGGAGAAACAATGATTAAGCCCCACGGATCCGATGTCTTAAAACCTTTATACGTATACGATGAAGCACAACGCAAGCAACTTGAGCAGGAAGCGCAAAATCTGCCTCAGGTGCTTTTGAGTTCTGCTGCAGCCTGCAACGTCGTGATGCTTGCAGCAGGATATTTCACTCCGCTGACAGGATTCATGAATGTTGCCGATGCAATTTCAGTTGCGGACTCCATGCGTACCAGAAACGGCCTGTTCTGGCCTGTCCCGATCCTGAATCTTGTCCATGACGCATCTTCCATTGAGCCCGGTATGCGCATCGCGTTGAAAGACCCTAACGTAAAAAGTCACCCCGTGATTGCGGTCCAGGAAGTTGAGGCTGTGGAAAAGCTCAGCAAGGAGCAGATTGCGATTATTACCGAAAAAACGTACCGAACTACAGATCACGGGCATCCTGGTGTAGCAACCTTCATGTCTTTGGGAAATAAGGTTGTTTCAGGTCCCATACAGGCTCTGAACTACAGTTATTTTCAGGATGAGTTTCCAGGGACATTCTGCACAGCCGTAGAAATCCGTAATGAAATTGCGGACCGCGGCTGGCAAACCGTTGTGGGGTTTCAGACACGCAATCCCATGCATCGTGCACACGAAGAGTTATGTAAAATGGCACAACAGGCCACCGGTGCTGAAGGCATACTCGTTCATATGCTGCTGGGTAAACTGAAACCGGGTGATATCCCGGCATCCGTACGGGATGATGCGATTCGGAAAATGGTGGAACTTTATTTTCCGCCCAATAGCGTAATGATCACTGGCTACGGGTTCGACATGCTGTACGCAGGTCCGCGTGAGGCTGCCTTACATGCCGTATTCCGCCAGAATTGCGGCTGCACACATTTTATTATCGGTCGCGACCATGCGGGTGTGGGCGATTACTACGGCGCGTTCGATGCGCAGAATATATTCGATGAGGAAATCCCGCCTGGCACACTGGACATAGAAATCTTTCGTGCCGACCACACGGCATACTCCAAAAAACTGAATAAAGTCGTCATGATGCGTGATGCACCTGACCATAAAAAGGAAGACTTTGTACTGCTGTCCGGAACGAAGGTTCGTGCAATGCTTGCAGCGGGTGAAGCGCTACCTGGAGAGTTTGCAAGACCGGAAGTTGCAAAGATCCTGATGGACTACTACCAGAGCCTGTGAATCAAACTACGTAAGCAGCCCAATCGGGTTAACGGCCTGAATACCTACTCCTCAGGCGGCATCTCGTTCATGATCAAGCCCGGGTCCAGGCGTTGCTGATGCCAGTTCATGCGCCAGTCCAGATGTGGCCCGGTTACCCGGCCTGATGCTCCCACCAGCGCAATAGGTTGTCCCTGCGCTACCTGATCCCCAACTTCTACCAGAATCTTGTGCAGATGCAAAAAAGATGATGACAGGTTCTGGCCATGATCCACCACCAGTGTGCCTCCTGAAAAATACATGTCCTCGGCATAGGTCACCACTCCGGGAGCGGGTGCCACAACAGGTGTACCGACAGGTGCCGCGATATCAATACCAAAATGAGGTTGCCGAGGGAAACCATTCAGAATTCTCTGGCTGCCGTAGATACCCGAAATCGGTCCTCGAGCAGGCCAGATAAAACCGGATTTAAAATCCATCCGGTCATCGTCCACGCTGCGTGCCTTTGCAATACTTGCACTTTCCTCACGGATTCGCTGCATGACCTCCGGACCTGGACTGACCTGCTTGTCCGGTAACCCGTCAATGCGCTGAATGTCATATTCGCGCGTATCGATTTCAAGGGAATGGGATTTCACTGTCCCATCTGCTGCATACACGGTCAAAGTGGCCTCACCAGGATAATCATGTCCAAAGCCGATGATGAATTCACCTTCCCGGGAAACGCGCACCCCATGCCTGTTGATTTGCACTTTTGAACCAGGAGCAACCTGTCCGAAGGCCAGCCCACCCTGAACCAGGTCTCCCGTAAGCGACCAACTGCCCTGCTGTGCAGTTGCAAGCAGAGAAACCATTACCATACAGCCGGAAACAGCAGTCTTGATCCAGGTACACATTCAGACAGCCATCAAGAGAAACACAAGGTCAAGTTCCATACTTATCATCACTGCTTCCATGCATTTCCGGAGAGGGAGGCTACCTACCTACCTGCCTGACAGAACGGAATGCCCTGACGGTTATAAGTCTGTGCATGGCTCACATGGTTTCCATTACGCATTGGTCCCGGGCGATACGGGCAAGATCAATGGAGTGTTTGTAATAATCACTGAGACGGTCATAGTCCAACTCTTCTTTCGTTCTTGAAACGGCTACCACATAGTTGGCAAAACCCTGGTCCGAAGACATATTCTCACTGATACAGTGACAGAAACTCTCGTGGCCTATGGCTTTGATACAGGCTATTTTCTTACGCTGGATATGGAGATTAAACTGCTCCAGCACGGTTCCGGAAGTTACCTGATCGCTGGCAGCATGTTTGTCTACCAGATGGGCCGCCTCATACCCTTCCAAGGCTTTGAGCGTTCGGGGCAATTGCTCATCACCTGCCACAGCAGATGAAAAGACAAACAGAATAATTGGAATATGGATGAGCAATGAAGAATGCATAGGCTTGCCCCTGAAGATTACGGAATGATTGCATTATGGCAGTTTACAGGCTGGCGGGGCGAGAATAACCCCGGTCAGGGCATGGGGTTTCCCGTATATTCAATGAAAACATGACTCCGGGTCATATCTTTTGTACGATAGACCTATCCTGAAATACCAGCGTAGGCCCCGTTCGGGCACACGCAATACCAACTGCCAAAGGAGTGAACCATGATTACCAATGTAGGCGAGACCGAGCGTATGTTCCGAATCCTGATAGGCCTCCTGTTGATCGGCCTGGCCTTTGCACTGGGGGGAGGATGGTGGTTTGGCCTGCTGGGCATTATCCCAGTCTTCACAGGCATTACCGGGTGGTGCCCGACGTATCTGCCCTTTAAAATCTCAACCTGCAGCTAGGCGCATTGCGCAGCACACCTTTTTATCCCCTGGCACTGAACAGGTCCACTGCCAAAACCGCTGAAGGACTGGCATAAGCCTGTACACAGAAAACAAACCCCTTGCCGGAATCCTCCCCCATATGTGTGGGGGAGTATTTCAGATGATGTTGTCTGCCTGACTACGGCCCATATTGAAACGGCGAAGCCAGACCGGCCTTACCTGATTCACGCCACTCTATATCATTATCATTGTAGTACGCATTCTTGGATTCAAGCAGCGTGACCGGGTTACCCGGTGCGACCGCCAGTGGGTGGTTTGATACGATGACAGGCTTTCCGTCTTCCCCTTCTATCGGGTATGACTCATTTTCACCGACACCCTCAATCACCAGATGCTTTTTGGTATCTGTGCTTTCAAACGATATTTTTGCTTTCTTTGCGCTGATCACCTCGCTTACCAGACTTGCAATCACACTTAAATGACCGCCGCCTTCACCGCTCCACAGTGAGCAAACGGCATCAAACTGTGCATCGCTGGCTCCCTCATCTACATACAATGCAAGCCGCCAGTTGCCTTCGGTGAGATTTCCTGGTGCATGCAACCATACTCCCACCTTGATACCATCCAGGTTAACATCCCCACAGTGACCCTTTTCAATGTGCCAGCCTACAATGGCCTTGCAGTAACCCTCGGTTGGGTCTTTCAGTAAAATACACGGGCATAAATTGTCACAGGTACAAGACTCGAAATAGTTGCCCTCAACACTCCAATCCGTTATAGCCATTGCATACCTCCCAAGGCTGGATAAATATTATATTTGTAAAACGGTGGCATTACCGTAGTTGAGACTATAGCCCAAAATAGCTATTCTTTAAATACCCGGGCAATAAAGTAAAATACGCACGAATTCCTTGCCTATCAGGTTAAACTGTATCTCTAATGCTTATTTGTTATGCGATACATACAAGCGCAGCCTGATCCTTCACCGTATCAGGCCTGAATCACCATGAATACACTCCGGCAGTCCACTGCAGCATTATCCCCGCAGGACAAGAGAATCGTCCTGTCCGGACTGGTTCTGGTGACTGCAATTGGCTGGTTATATATGTTTTATATGGCTTGGGTCATGAACAACATGCACCTGATCGATATGTGGATGCCGCCACAAAGTGGCACCCGTGTCTGGACAACCTGGGATCTGTTCATGCTTTTCTTCATGTGGCTCACCATGATGCTTGCCATGATGACACCTACCGCCACGCCCATGGTCATGATGTTTGCGACGGTAAACAGGCAAAAGAAGCTCAAGCGACAACCCTATACCTCTACCTTTATATTTCTGGCCGGATATCTGGTGGCCTGGGCCCTGTTCAGCATGCTTGCCAGTGCAATCCAGTGGCCCCTGCATGAACGTGGCCTGCTCAATCCGATGATGAACAGCAACAGCTACTTACTGAGCGGTACAATCCTGATTCTGGCGGGCATCTATCAATGGACACCAATGAAAGATGCATGCTTATACCAGTGCCGAACTCCTCTTGGTTTTTTGATGGCAGCCTGGAAAGATGGCCGCTTTGGGGCCTTCCGGATGGGTCTGCATCATGGCCTGTTCTGTGTGGGCTGCTGCTGGGCGCTTATGGCGGTTTTGTTTGCGGTCGGCGTCATGAACATGCTCTGGGTCATGCTGATTACGGTCTTTGTATTACTCGAAAAAATCCTGCCGTATTCCCCTGCCTTTACACGCATGATTACCGGAACCGGATTGGTTGTGTGGGGAACCTACTGGTTAACGCTTTATCCCTGGTAGTGCAACTTCAGCCCTGCGCCTGTGATGGATAAAATCGATCGCAGCCATGACTATTATTCGATGTACATGATCAGCCGTTCATTTAGAATATACCGACTGTTGTAATGTACTAAGAGCTCGCGAGGCAGGAGCAGATTGTGGAACAAACTATACAAATGCAGATAGATATCGGTATTCCTGAATCCCAGCGCAAGGAAATCGCTACCGGCTTAAGCCGTCTGCTTGCTGATACCTACACACTGTACCTGAAAACACACAATTATCACTGGAATGTTACCGGCCCCATGTTTACAACCCTGCACACCATGTTTGAGCAGCAATATCAGGAGCTTGCCTTGGCAGTCGATGAAATTGCCGAACGCATTCGTACCCTTGGAATATTTGCTCCGGGCTCCTACAGCACATTCAAGGAACTCACCCAGATCGATGAAGAGACCGGTGTGCCCAGCGCAGAAGACATGATCCGGCAGCTGGTTCTGGGGCAGGAAGCTGTAGTACGAACCGCACGAGAGATCTTTCCAGCAATTGAAACGGCAAATGATGAACCAACCGCCGATTTACTTACAAATCGCATGCAGATACATGAAAAAACAGCCTGGATGCTGAGAAGTTTATTGCAATAAACCGGTCATACAGTTGATTATTGCATGCACTCCAGTGTCTTGAAGCGTTATAGTGGGTAGTAATGTGGCAGGATATTTCCATACTACTTGGCAGACCCCCCTGCAAAAGATAAGGAGAACAGAAATATGTTTGGATTAGGTGGTAAGAAAAACAAGGATTTTAAGGCAACTATAAAAAATACAGGCCAAACATTTGATGTCAAAGGTGGGATTAATCTGCTGCAGGCAGCAAAAAATGCCGGTATCGATTGGCCATGCGACTGCAAAGTCGGCTCGTGCGGAACCTGTCGGGCCAAACTGATCAGCGGCAAGGTAAAAGAGTTGACTGACTTTGCCTACACACTCGACGGTGACATGCTGAAAAACAACTACATACTGGCTTGTCAGTCCAGACTCAAAACAGATGTCGAGGTAGAAGTGGATTTCAGCCAAACTGCGATCAACCCGGATTATAAATAGTGACAGTACCGGTTCATGCCAGGATGTGGTAAGGCTGGCCTCCACACTTTCTATCTCTGGATGACTAAAGTTGTTTTGGGGCAATCTGCAAACCTGGAAGCAAAGCGCCTATAACACAATGTGGTGCCTGATCGGGTGTTCGATAGGTGATTTTGGAACCATTGCATTTTTTCAGTTCTACAGAACAGATGTCCACCCGGTATTCATTCTTGTCCTGGCTATTATCAACGGACTCATTACCAGCATACTACTGGAAACAATACTGTTAGTGCGCAAAGGTATGGTAATCAACAAGGCTTTCGGTACAGCCATGGGGATGAGCTTTATTTCGATGATTTCCATGGAAGCCACCATGAACATCACGGACTATTTTCTCACCGGTGGCGCGCGACTTGTCTGGTGGATCATACCGGTCATGCTCATTGTAGGGTTTTTAACCCCCTGGCCCTATAACTACTGGCGTTTAGAGAAACTTGGCCAGTCCTGCTGCCATTGAACTGCTTTGCCTGCTAATCGCAATCCAAAGCCACCAAACCAGCTTCACCTGCTGAAAAAAAAACGTTTTGGCCCTTTTTTTCTCACCCAGTTCTTTGGTGCCTTTAATGACAACGTATTCAAAAATGCACTGATTATACTCATTGCTTTTCAAAGCAGTTATGCAGGCTCCGATGCTTCAAACAATATTATCAATCTGGCGGCGATTCTTTTCATATTGCCGTTTTTTCTTTTTTCCGCTACCGCCGGTCAGATTGCAGACCGCTTTGAAAAAGCCAGACTGATACGAAAAATCAAACTAGGCGAAATAGGCATTATGCTGTTTGCCGCCGTGGGGTTTTATTTCGATAACATCCCTTTGCTATTACTTGCCTTGTTCCTCATGGGTACACAATCTTCATTCTTTGGCCCAATTAAATATTCCATCATCCCGCAACATCTCAAAAAAGAAGAGCTTATTGGTGGCAACGCACTGGTGGAATCCGGGACATTTATGGCGATACTGCTAGGCACGATGGCTGGTGGGGTTCTGGTAGGAATTTCTTCCGACTCAAGCATGTTGGTATCGTATACTGTAATAACGCTGGCCGGCTTGGGGTATGTAAGCTCTTTAAAGATACCCTTGACCCCTGCCGTAGACCCCCTGCTCAAAATACGATGGAATCCATTCATCGAAACTTTTCGCAACTTGCATTCATTAAGAGAAAACAGAACCGTACTTTATTCCATACTGGGCATTGCATGGTTCTGGTTTTTGGGCGCAACCTATATCACGCAATTACCGAATTTCACCCGCCTTGCTCTTGGCGCCAACGCACAAGTCGTTACGTTTTTTCTGGCCTTGCTTTGTATCGGCATCGGCGTGGGTTCACTGCTATGTGAAAGATTGTCCCACCGCACAATAGAGCTGGGCCTCGTCCCGATCGGCTCAATAGGTCTATCACTCTTCGGTGCCGATATATATTTTGCAACTGCTTGGCATACTCCCGGGGAACTCCTGAACTTGCAGGAGTTTATGCAAATAAAATCGAACTGGCGCCTGAGTATCGACATTTTCCTGACCGGCGTGTTCAGCGGCATTTACATCGTTCCTTTATATGCCCTGATTCAGGCGCGCTCCGACCCGCAACGGCGCTCACGAGTTATTGCAGGAAACAATATCTTGAATGCAATAGCTATAGTTGCCGCTTCTGTGTACGCAATCGTACTGCTCAATACCGGCTTGGGCATCCCCCAGCTTTTCCTTATCGCAGCAATATTGAATGCAGTCGTTGCACTTTATATCTATACACGAATTCCGGAGTTCTTCAGGCGTTTCATCCTATGGATTCTGGTACATCTGATCTATCGCGTGAAGCGGGTAAGCCTGGAGAATATTCCGGAACAAGGCGCAGCACTCATCGTGTGTAATCCTGCAAACCTGATGAATGCGCTTATTATCACCGGTTGTATACGGCGTCCGGTTCGATTTGTCATGCACGATAAGGTTTCTCATTCCCGTTTTTTGCATTTTATGCTTGACCCTGAAAATGCCATTCCTGTTGCGCCTGAAAAAGAAAACCCCGCACGGTTTGAAAAAGCTTGTCAGCAAATTGTCTCAGAGCTGCATGCCGGCAATGCAGTTGGCTTCCTTCTGGAAGGAAACCTGACATCAGATGACAAAATCGGTCCTCTCGAGCTGGACATAGAGCATATACTTTCACAAACACCGGTAGCCGTTGTACCCGTCGCATTGGGCAGAATATGGGGCAGCTACTTTAACAATCGAAGAAGGAAGCCTGTGCAAGGACTGCTGCGCAAACTATGGCCTGAAATACAAATCATTGCAGGCAAACCCGTGGACCCAAACCTTGCCAACACAAAAATGCTGCAAGAGGCAGTCACGAATTTGCTGACATCGCATTCATCCTAAATATTTTATAGGGTATGCCGTCACTCAGCGATGCTGGCTTGGTAATCCTTCTGAAAAGAGCGGGAGTCAAAAGTAGAATTTTCTCGTACCCTTTGCGCAGGAGGCTCTGCATGAAGAAATCAAGGTATCGGACAGCTAGATACTGGCAACCCTGAAACAAGCCTATGCCGATGTCCCGGTGTCTGAGCTGTGCCGAGCTATTGTCAAATCTGGTGTATGCCGATGAAATCAAGCGGCAACCTGGTCTGATTGTTCAATCTCTTCTCCGTTAATAAATTTCACGCCTTCAACAATCTTCGCCAGGTATGCAAAGCCGCGTAGTTTTCGCCAGTTCTTCTCAGCGCACTGGCCAAGCTTGAACATCATGTGCAATAAACTGTCGCGCGTCATACAGCCTTTTGTTCGTGTCGTACGATGACGGATGGTGGCAAAGGTCGACTCGATCGGATTGGTCGTTCGAAGGTGCTGCCAGTGCACTGCGGGAAAATCATAGAACGTCATTAACGATTGCCGATCCTTGAGCAGGCAGTTGGTCGCCTTCGGATACCTGAACCGCCCCGGGTATTCCGGAGACTCATTAGTTTGAGTCAAGCCGCCATGGCTGACCCTTCCAGTTGTTGATAGTACTCGATTTCTTTTTCAGCCGGTGGCACGTTGCCAATCGGTTCGAGAATTCGTCGGTTGTTGAACCAGTCCACCCAAGTTAAAGTTGCAAATTCAATGTCTTCGATATTTTGATCTTTCCCCCGTAACCCGATCCACTTTATGTGAGGGATTTTCCTATAATTTGAACCTTAGGAGGTCCCAAGATGAAAGGCAAACGATTTACCGACGAGCAGATCATTTCGATCCTGAAAGAGCATGAGGCCGGCGCCAAAATGCCAGACCTGGTACGTAAGCACAATGTAAGTGAACAGAGCATCTACCGCTGGAAGTCGAAGTACGCTGGTATGGAAGTCTCTGAGGCCAAACGCCTGAAGGAACTGGAGAGCGAGAACACTAAACTCAAACGTCTACTGGCGGATACGATGCTGGATAATGCGGCATTAAAGGAACTGGTCGGGAAAAAATTTTAACGCCCGCTGCCCGTCGCCGGGGTGTTGAGCATCTGGTGACGGCCAACCTTGCCAGTCAGCGGCGGGCGTGTCGATTGGTGGGCTTATCTCGCTCAGTCATGCAGTATCGACCGAGACCTAAGCACGATAAAGTCCTGTGCCAACGACTGAAAGAGCTGGCCACGCAGTATCCGCGTTATGGCTACCTGATACTGCATGGACTATTGGCAGCGGAAGGTCTGGTTATCAATCGCAAGCGCACCTACCGACTGTATTGTGAGGCGAATCTACAGGTGAGAACACGACGACGGAAGAAGCTGATACGTCCCAGGATACCAATGATGATACCGGATGGGCCGGGGCAACGTTGGTCACTCGACTTTGTCTCTGACCAGTTGGCTTCAAGTCGGCGCTTTCGGGTGTTAAACATCATCGATGACTACAGCCGGGAATGTATTGGACAGATTGTAGATACCTCAATATCCGGTCTTCGATTGGCAGGGTTTCTGGAAGAGATCGGAACGCTTCGTTCCTTACCAAAAACTATTGTGTGCGACAACGGTAGCGAACTGACCAGCAAGGCGATGTTCTTCTGGTCACAACAAAGCGGTGTGAAACTGCATTTTATTCAACCGGGCAAACCCACTCAGAATGCGTTCGTGGAATCGTTCAATGCCCGCTTTCGAGATACCTGTCTCAATCAACATTGGTTTCGCAATCTGCCTGATGCACGATGCATCATCAATGACTGGCGACGCCACTATAACTATATACGACCACACAGCTCACTTGGCTACGTACCACCGGCTGTATTCGCACAACAAGCAGCATGATATGATAATTTTTCCCTCACCAGGAATGGATCTAATTCAGGGGAAAGATCACAAGGACTTTACGTGCAGGTCATCGGTCGATACTGCCGGCGCCAAAATGACTGGTAGCGAGTATAAGCCCACCAATCGGTACGCCCGGCAGGGTGACTGGCAAGAGTTGGAACCTTCGTTCCTTACCAAAAACTATTGCTGCGAAACGGTAGCGAACTGACCAGGCGATGTTCTTCTGGTCACAACAAAGCGGTGTGAAACTGCATTTTATTCAACCGGGCAAACCCACTCAGAATGCGTTCGTGGAATCGTTCAATGCCCGCTTTCGAGATACCTGTCTCAATCAACATTGGTTTCGCAATCTGCCTGATGCACGATGCATCATCAATGACTGGCGACGCCACTATAACTATATACGACCACACAGCTCACTTGGCTACGTACCACCGGCTGTATTCGCACAACAAGCAGCATGATATGATAATTTTTCCCTCACCAGGAATGGATCTAATTCAGGGGAAAGATCAGTATCTACAATCTGTCCAATACATTCCCGGCTGTAGTCATCGATGATGTTTAACACCCGAAAGCGCCGACTTGAAGCCAACTGGTCAGAGACAAAGTCGAGTGACCAACGTTGCCCCGGCCCATCCGGTATCATCATTGGTATCCTGGGACGTATCAGCTTCTTCCGTCGTCGTGTTCTCACCTGTAGATTCGCCTCACAATACAGTCGGTAGGTGCGCTTGCGATTGATAACCAGACCTTCCGCTGCCAATAGTCCATGCAGTATCAGGTAGCCATAACGCGGATACTGCGTGGCCAGCTCTTTCAGTCGTTGGCACAGGACTTTATCGTGCTTAGGTCTCGGTCGATACTGCATGACTGAGCGAGATAAGCCCACCAATCGACACGCCCGCCGCTGACTGGCAAGGTTGGCCGTCACCAGATGCTCAACACCCCGGCGACGGGCAGCGGGCGTTAAAATTTTTTTCCGACCAGTTCCTTTAATGCCGCATTATCCAGCATCGTATCCGCCAGTAGACGTTTGAGTTTAGTGTTCTCGCTCTCCAGTTCCTTCAGGCGTTTGGCCTCAGAGACTTCCATACCAGCGTACTTCGACTTCCAGCGGTAGATGCTCTGTTCACTTACATTGTGCTTACGTACCAGGTCTGGCATTTTGGCGCCGGCCTCATGCTCTTTCAGGATCGAAATGATCTGCTCGTCGGTAAATCGTTTGCCTTTCATCTTGGGACCTCCTAAGGTTCAAATTATAGGAAAATCCCTCACATAAAGTGGATCGGGTTACGGGGGAAAGATCACAGGTTGCCGCTTGATTTCATCGGCATACACCAGATTTGACAATAGCTCTAACTTTGAACTCACAAGCTCCAACTCTTCCACTTCATACTCCTAATTTTAATTCAATACGTAACCTCAATATAGCCACTACCTGCACTAACATTTAATTTCAAATAACTATTTTTTACACTTCATGCACGACTTTATTTTGTGCGTTATTTGCTTTATTCAATTTAGTTGAAATAAGGTGTTTTGCTAACCGTTTACTAAGGCCAATAATTGTAAGCGTTGGTGGGCGCACCAACGGCGCGGGGAACGTGCTAGCATCTGATACATACAAACTATCGAATGCAAAAGTTTTTAGATTGGAATCTAAATGTTTCCCAATACGAACTGTTGCGCATGGATGAGTTCCTCTTGGAGGATTCCAAAATATCGTATTAGGGTCACATCCGGCTTTTATGAGAATATTCTTACTAGCAGCATATCCAATATTCGCCCGTATATGGTCCTCATGCAATAAAGGCATACTTATTTCGCCATCCGGTGCTACGTACCCTTTCAAATCTTCTTTTATTTTTACCATTATCCCCAACATACGATGGAACTTAGGTATTTTCTTAAGATGCTTCCATCCTTTGTAGTATTGAGTAAGTGCGAACAATCCAAAAGGCTGTGTAAGCGTAGAATACATAAGTCCATTTTCGTCGTCACAGTAACTGACAGTCATAGGTGGGTCTCCTGTATTTCCTTTCTCTTTTACTACGCCATAAACAACAAATGTAGTATCCACTCCTAGCGCATCACCCGCGTTATATATACCAGAGTTTTGTAATATACGTGGGGTTCCAATGCCTCCAGCACATATAACTGTGGTCTTTGCATTAAGTGTAAAGCTTTTTCCGTTAATTACTCCTGTAACACCAGTTGCGACTCCATCTTCAGTTTCAACCCTATGCACATCACATTCAGTAATAACAGTTGCTCCTGCTTGGATAGCCTGATCTAAATATTCATTTGCAGTCCATTTCCCACCGCAACGACATCCAAACATACATTTATCTCCACAGTCTAATTTAGAGAAGCACCGTTTAGGGCTTATAAATTTTGCCTGTAGCTCCCAATTCATCCCTAAAGAACGACCGGCTTCCGCTATTCTTTGAGATGAAACACCAAGATGCTCCTCAGGCAGTGGAGCGATATCTAATTCCTGAATTGTTTCTTGAACTTCCGACTCTATATCTACGCCGGTTTTGTTTAACCACCAATCCGGTGGTCCTGAAGCCGCACTGGCAAACATATTTGTGGCTCCACCAGTTAGCATAGGCCGAACGATGGTTACACCCTCTTTTGATTTTAAAAAACCACGCTGTTCTGTATATATAAATGGTCCTGCAACAGTCCCGTAATACCATTGACTTCTATGATCTTTTCCATATTCGAGAACTACTACTTTCTTACCTGCTCTCGCTAAATCACGTGCTAATGTTGATCCTCCTGGCCCACTCCCAGCAATTACAGCATCATAATTATTGCTATTAATTTTATCGATTAAATCAAATACATTTGACGTTGGTTTAATAGTTTTAATATGTTTTCTTTTTGTAGTTTGTTCTTCAATTTGATCCCGATTAAATCGGGATGATTTCTTATTTAACTCTGTGTAATTAACAGTATATTCCTTCATTTTGTATTCACCATTTTTAACTCAACTAACCCTAATGAGTTATTTATTACTTGCCATATTTCTTCCAATAATCTGCAAACAGCTGTTCCTCAGAAATCTGTCGGGGCTGTATCGGTCTTGAGACCCAGGTTACGTTTATAAAATTTTTTACATTGACATTTTCAGTTGTAATGTTTCCACCCCAGGTTCCACAGGCAAGTGACAATGTATACGGGAGCCCATTTCTTGGACTTCCTGCACCTTCATTGAGATTTTGATTCACCATTACCCGAGCTGTTTTTGTATTATGAGCAACATAGTTTATATTGGCATCTGATCCTGAATGTATTCCACAGGTATGTCCTAATCCCTGATAATTTGTAATTCTGTTTACGAAATCTACTGCGTTTTCAATTTCACCGGAATATTGATAAATCGTTAAAACCACTGAAAGTTTCTCTCCTGAAAACGGATGATCTTCTCCTACACCAGTTTCTTTTACTAAAAGAAAACTTTTACCCGGCTGAATGTTGATTTGAGCTTTATTTGCAATTGACTCAGCAGATTTTGCGATCACATCAGCAGAAGGTATACGGGCATCATCTTCTGGCCACATTAATTTTTGAAGCTTCTTTTTTTCTTCTTCATTACATAAATGAGCACCTAACTCTATCAACTTATCAACTAACTTCTCATAGATATTTCTATGAATTACGACGGCATTATCTGCTAAACAACTCGTTGCATAATCAAACGTCTTTGCTTTTGCAATCATTTCGGCAGCATCATCCAAATCTGCAGTATCATCGACTATATGCACAGCGTTCCCAACTCCAACTCCATAAGCAGGTTTCCCTGAACTATAAGCGGCTTGGACCATATTCATGCCACCTGTTGCCATAATTAGATCCACATTTTCCATTAGCAATTTTGTTTTCTGGATTGAAGGACTTGTAATCACTTGCACCAAATCTTCTGGTGCACCAACCTGACTACAACCTTCTCGAATACATTTGACAGCTTTAGATGAACTTTTTTTTGTTTTTGGATGTGGGGCCACAATCAACGCATTCCTTGCTTTAATCGCACCTAACGCTTTAACAGGTGGCGTTGCATCTGGACCGGTGGCCGGAATGAGTGCACCAATTACACCCACAGGTTTTGCAATCTTGGAAATACCAATGTCTGGATAATCCTCAACCACACCAACCGTCTTAATTGACTGCATATCTGCCAAAGTCCCAGTGACGCGATTGTAGATTTTTGCCACTTTATCTTCATAATTACCAAACCCTCCTTCGTCTACAGCCATACGCGCAAGTTCTTCTCTGTATTTAACTACGCTCCAGCCAATTGAAATCACTAACTCGTCAATGTCCTCTTGTGAATAAGAGTTAATTTTCGATTGCGCAACTCTTGCTCGTTCAACGAGTTTCGTAATTTCATCGAAGTCATTTTCAAATTTTATAACTTCTGACTTCGATTTATCTGTATTTTTATTTTTAACTTGTGTCATACGAATAGAGTCGGCTCTCCTCCTGTATGTAAAAACACTACAGTATGAATGTCTTTATAATAACCATTCTTTACATGTTCCAGAAATCCAGCAAACGCTTTTCCTGTGTAAACTGGGTCAAAAAAAACTCCTTGTTGTATTGCAATCTCTTTGATCGCGTTGTCCCCTTTAACACTTGGTATTCCATATCCATCACCAATGTATCCATCATGAATTACGATTTGATCGAAATTAATATTTATTGTTACATTTAATAACGCAGCTGCTTCTTGCACTAAGTTTTGAATAATATCTTTCAACTCTGAAGAGGGTCGACTAACAGTAAAACCTTCGATACGCCAAGGATGTTTATATAAAATCTGCGCAAGAATCCAACCAGCAATAGTTCCACCTGACCCAACTGCAAGCGTTACAAGATCAGCTTTAATACTTTCGCTTTCACATTGCTCAAAAAGTTCCTGTGCAGCAAACATATGGGCAATTACTCCTAATGCACATGCTCCCCCACGAGGTATTAAATAAGGAAGTCCACCTCCGTGCATCAGTTCCTGTTCAACAAAACGTAACATTGTGTCAACTGAACTACGTTCACTGTTATTCGTAAATCGAATCTCAGCATCCAACATTTTTGTAAGATAATAGTTACCTTTTATATCTTCAGGTGGGTTTCCCCAATATATGGCAATGCACTTTAGATTTAGATAAGCAGCCACTGCTGCTGTTGCACGCACGTGATTTGATTGCACACCTGCGCCTGTAATTAATGTTTTTGATTGGCGCTTTAAAGCGTCTGCGACTATATACTCAAGTGCTCTAATTTTGTTTCCTCCAAAACCAAAGCTAATCAAATCATCACGTTTAACCCATAGTTCAATGCTATTGGTATTTTTTTCTAATTTTTTAAACCGCTGCAATGGCGTAGGGAATCTAGCAAGTTCACAACGATGAAATATATTAAAATCATGTGATGTGAGTGCTTGAGTATTCATATTTTATCAAGCACTCTATCAACTAACGTATCACATAAACCCAGACGATTATTATAGTTGAATATATCTTCAATATTGTTTCTACTTAAATTCGACAAAACTTCAGGATTATTTAAAATAGACTCCTTGAAAGATTTTCCTTTTTCACGTGCAGATTTTGCTTCTTGGAATACTATTTTTTGAGCTTGGTTTTTCCCCAGCTTTTTAGCTAATGCCAGCATTACACCTTCTGAAAATATTTGCTCACGACTAAGTTCTAAATTTTTTTGCATTTGCTCTACACGTACATCTAGATTCGATAGTATTGACTTAAGGAGTTCTAAAGCTTTACCCGATACCAATGTTATAAGCGGTAAGACATGCCACTCACTTTTCCAAGACCGACCATCTCGTTCATGATCATTTACCAACCCTTCAAGTAGAATTGCAGAATTGTGACGAACGACTCTTGCAAGCGTACCCAGATGTTCTGAAATTTCTGGATTTTGTTTATGAGGCATTGTAATGCTACCTACAGTTTCTATAGGCGAATTCTCAATAAGTTCAGCTATTTCTGTGCGTTGAAGGTTATAAACCTCATGACCAATACGATCTGCAGTTCCAGTAATAAGTACTAATATTTGACCCCACTCTGCAAATACATCTCGACTAGAAGTCCATGACATGATGGGTTCACGCAATCCAAGATGATTACAAAATTCCTTTTGTATCTCCAAACCATGAATATCGAATGATGACAGCGACCCAACACCTCCACATAATTGCCCCTCGTCCATTCGATTACCTAACTGCGATAATCGAGTTCGATGACGATCGAGTTCACACGCCCAGCCTGCAACTTTAAATCCAAACGTTATAGGCAAGCCGTGTTGACCATGTGTACGTCCTGGCATAATAGTATCGCGATGTTCACTTATAAGATTCTTAGCCGTTAAACATACCGCATTTAAATCTAAAAGAAACTGCTCACGAGCCTCTCTTAAAACGATTGAAAACCAGGTATCTGTTACATCTTGGACAGTAGCACCATAATATAGCCAATTTTTTACATCTTCGTTGCCACGTTTTGTTAAAGCATCTATGAATCCTTGCATAGAGTGTCCACTTTGTTCGAATCCTATTTTTGTATCATTAAGAAACTCATCATCAATTGTTACTTCATTACAAAATTTCTTAATTGAGTTTCCAGCTGTTTCTGGTATCAAATTAAATTTTGATTGAACTTCAGCTAATACAGTTAATATTTCTAACCAAATTCTAATTCTTGCTTTTTCATCAAAAATTTTACGAAGAGATTCTGTGCTCCAAGAATTTTGGTAAATAGAAGATTCTAAAAATAGTGAAGTCATTGAGCTTGATTTATTATATTTTCTGTATGTTTTAATAATGCACTTTGTGCTTGTTTTATTTTTTCCCGTTCATTATTTATCCAACTCTGATAATAATTTACCTCACCTTTATTATGTTCGATCATCTCATTTACTCTGACTTTAGATGTGCCACCCAAACCAGACTTTTTCTCGATAGCAGCATCCGGTGAACTCAATGCCTCAAATATATGCTTAGGACATGATATTGAACGGCCTATTACATCGTTTGCAACTTCGTTTAACTCTAATTCTGTTAGCCCAGATAAATATTTATTAGACTGTAAAAACTTACGAACAATCTTTCCAACAATCTTATGTGCAGTTCTATAATCTAAATTATTTTCAATCGAAATTAATTCAGCTAATTCTGTAGCCATAGAAAAACTTTCTTTTACTCTATTGAGTGCACTTGTTGTGTTAAATTTCAATCCTTCTAATATTTTGGTTAACAAACATATTCCTTCTATACCCATATTGATAGCAGTTGAAATTTCACCATATACGAATAAGCGATTATCAATTTGCCCTGTTGGTGTGCGTTGTGTCACAACAACCATATTTTGTATTCCAATCACCTTATTTGTCAGTGCACGAATATACGTTAGCCCATAAGGATTTTTTTTCTGGGGCATGATCTTGCTTGCTCTTGAATGAGCATCTTGTAATTCAATGTAATCAAACTCTTTCGTAACAAAATAGAGCAAGTCTTCACTTAATCGATCTAGAGTAATAAAAATAGAAGTTAATGTTGATACTACTTCAATAGAAATATCGGATTGCCACATTGCATCTCTTGTATGCATGACGGGCTTGGCAAAGCCTAATAATGTTGCTAATTTTTCTCTATCAATCGACAAAGTTGATCCGTTAATACCTCCACATCCAGCCGGACAACAATTAACTCTGTCATAGAGAGACTCTATGCGTTCAAGGTCACGCATAAGCATGAATACAAATGAAAGTATATAATGTCCAAATGATGTCGGTTGTCCTGCCTGCATATACGTGTAATCAGGCATGATTGATGCGCTGTGAGATGCAGCTTGCTTCAACATTACGTGTGTTAGCTCTGATATCTCATCTGCCAACTTGAGTAAAAACTTCTTTATTGTTAAATGATAAGATACTGTAGTGCCTTCTCTACGTGCTCTTCCTGCGCACAGCCATCCCACTGAACTAGAATGTTGCTCTAACCATACTTCTCTATTTGTAAATAGATCACCGCACATGGGATCTGGCTTAAAATCTGTTGGATTTTCTTGCAAATTACATAATGCATTCAACAAGTCAGCTCCAACCCTTTTCTCTATGACACCGGCTTCTATTAAGCTGATTACATGCGCCATATCCACCCAATTCATTTCTTCTAATAACCATAGCTGCTCATGAAGCTCTTGTGTGAATGCACTTGTAACCAATACCTCTTCCGGAGGTTGTGATAAGCGGCCATCAATGCACAACGCCATATCGGAACCTGGGAGTACTTCTCTCATTTTCTTTTTAATTCTCAGGCAGTTTTCTTTTCATCAGTAGATTCGATTGCTTCTGGATTCCACCTACCACTTTCTGCAGATTCGTCTGCAACTTCCTGCAAAGATTCATGTTGAAGGCCTAACCGCAAAGATTCCAACGACAGAATATCCATTGGATTGACATTTCCCAAATTTGCGTTTGGTCCTATTTGTTTTATAACAGCGACTTGTTGTTTTTTTAACGGTGCTTCCCAAATAACTTTTTCTATTTTCTTTCCAATGGCCGATGAAATTTTCCTAAATACATCCATTTTCAAGTCACCCTGCTGATCAAATATACCGATTCCACATCCAGATTCTCTTGCATCTACAATTACATATTCAGCACCCCAATATAGGTCTTGCAGAATTTGATCAGCAAGTTCATCAGGACTTGGCTGCTTCGTGGGATCTTTTTTGCCAACCTCGGTAATTGGAATCAATCCGTTCTCTAGTGCACACAAAATTGCGTTACGTCTTCGCACACTTGGCAATGTTATTGTCCCATCGGAAATTTCAACTGAATGAAATCCAATTTCTTTAGCCCTCACCATATACGATTGACAATTTTTCTGGATAACAGCTGCCTCTAGTAACGTTCCCCCGGGAAATGTATTGATGTTATATTCACTCAGCATCTCGAGTTTTTGATGGAGTATGTTAGCGGGCATAACTGCAGATACTCCATAACTGCATTTCCAGTGGTCAATATACTTATTTGATGTTTGCAGTACATCACGCAACATTTGCAGCCCCAAATACGTATCAATTACCATAGTCATGCCAATGTTTTTGGGCCGCTCTACACGTTCTTTCATGGAATCACTAATTACTTGAATTCCATCCCAGGCAGACTTAAACATACTCAACCTCGCTCGAAAGTTCTTGCACTGCTTGTTCTACCATTGCAAGATCAGCGCCCCATGGAACAACCATCGTGTTACCTTCTCTCTCAATATCAAATTCAAGCAAACAACACTTTAATATGGTAGGTTCGCCGTCAATTGATTTGAGCTTATGGGGACACATCTCAACACGTGGTGGCTCATCACCATAGTAGTGTCGATGAAATTGAAGGCTTCTTTCACAACCGATCAAAACCCAGTTTTGGCGCTGCTTGGGACGCTCATCCAGGAAATACACTGGTTTTTCAAGCTGATCCATTCCTCCGGATCTACAAGGCAACAAATAGCATTCAGGATCTACACTGCTACATAATTTCCTTACATCGATTGTTTTCAGTTCAACCCGAATAGGCGGTAAATCAGCATACCCTAATACCTGTTTTACCATGCTATATAGTTTAGGAGGTGACGGTGGCTCAACTTCCAAAATTTGCAACACAAGTGGATCAGGCCGATATATGAAATTTATATGATCGTACTTGCCTTCAGCAATACATATTTGATCCTTTCCAATTTGATTGCGAAAAGCGAGTTCCGCCAAAGCAGACCGATTAGCACAATCCACACTACTATCTTTTATATAAGCGCACTTATCTGGAAGTCCTAGTACTTCAACATGAGTTATAGCTGAAAATAGTGGTTCATAGCCAGATTTCTGAATAGCGACAACAGCGTTTTTGTTATCACTTCCTCTAAGTACGATGAATTCGGTACGACGATATGCTTCTTTTCCTAGTAAGGCTGATTGAATCGCTTTTTCAGTCATTTCTCCTGCATATTTCTGAACACTAGTTCCCCGATAAGGTATTGGAACTACATTTAATTTATCTCGATACCTCATCAAAGAATCTGATTGATTTTTATTTTCAGATATATGTTCAACAGATTGCTGCATGCTTACCTACATTTAATATCACAGAACAATCCCTAGGTAATAACTCCCTTTCATGTATTCGAAGAGGATCCAGATTGCGAATTATCGAAAGCACTTCAAACGAAGGAAGCGAAACTGTTTTAAGTTCTTTTTTGATTTTTGGCTCAAATTCTGTATTTTCCAGGACCTCTTCTACTGAAGTATGGGGATATAGGGAATCTAAACGTAAATTCCCATCATTATCGAAGTCGAAAACACCCAAGTCAGTTACCAGCCACTGCGGCCCGTTACCTCGGTATCCAAGTTGCTGTCGTGTGACTCCATCTGTATTCCTGTGCCCAAAACCGGTAATGTAGTCACACTGCGAGACAATTCGATAGCGACGCTTACCTTTTATAGGTTCTGCACGATGCGCAGCAGTCCACAAGGTAATATATTTTGTATTACACGATAAGTTGCAGGCACCGCCGCCGCCTGGCAGTTTTAGATTTAAGGTTTTACGCCCCATTCGAGTAACGTTGGTATTACCCCACCGGTCAATTTGCAGACCGGATAAAAACATTCTTCCCAAACGTCCACTCGCAGACAAATCAAATAACTCTCCAATACTCAAATGACATTCGGAATTTCGATCATGCACCCAGTCGTTAGTCGTGGGTGCTATAAAAGGAGGGTCTGGATTGACACCATAGGTAGCACCTGCTACCAGCACTAAATTAGGAGTGTATACCCGTTTGGCAACATGCAATGCAATTTGAACTAAAGGCGATCCGAAGCCATGGAACACTAATGTGTTGTCTTCAACTGTTCGCGCTAATTGATCGATGAGTAACTCGCCTAATGTGCAGCTCTTTTCCATGTTTATGCACTTTCCTTGTATAACTCCATCCAGGCATCATTTGACTCTTTCCAACTCGATAATCTTGATTTCGTGTTTTCTCCACCAATTCGATCAAGATATTCGTCATGACTTTCACATTCATAAACAAAATGCTTTAAATATTTATCTCGGAATTCAGCTGGCCCTTCTTTAGCAGCAGACATGTACAGTTTTGTATGCTCACGATCGTATGCATAAAAAGGATAACAAGCAGTCGGATGAGCACCCATTGGCACTTCTGCAAAATTTGTCACGTAAAAATAAGGAATATTTGCACCGCCCAGTTGTTGCAATTCCTCGTTCGTTACAATTTTCTCCACAGTTGCTAATACTTTTTTGGATGCTTGCGCAAATAGCAAATCAACGACAGGAGGGCCTTCAATTCTCAAATTACCATGAGAGTCAGCATACTGAGCGTGAAGAATTGCAACATCTGGCGTGAGAGGAGGAACAACTAATACATCCTCTCCAGAATAAGGGCACTGTATCGTTTTATACCTTGGATGAATTTTTTCAAAATCGGTGCCACGTACAGATTGTATAAGCATAAACGGCAAACCTTGAATCGAGGCACGAAGTTGTTGCACCAGCGTATAACAACAATTGTCTTGTATTTCTATTTTTCCACTTTCGCAACCATGCCGATAGTTTTGCGCCATGCCAAAATCTTGTTCAAAACCTACATAGCTCTCTTGCGATGCAGATACAATGTTGGCACCACATAGCAAATCAATGTCGATACCATGAGCAGAACCGACAACTGTTAAATTATTAACATTGTTGCGGATAATTGAACGGATTAGTGCCATTGGTTCGCGTGAAGACAATCCACCGCCAACTGCCAGACAATTTCCACTTTCGACCATTGAAGCTAATACTTCAATATTAGTCAGTTTACTCTCCGAAGTTGAAATGGAGAGTGCACACACATTCATACCACGCAACAGGGACAGGATTTATGAGAATCATGATCACATGGATCTTTCACCCAGGGATGAGAATGATGATCTTCATGGACAGGAGTTGCGCGGTCACTTTTACATGCCACGCAAACCCACACTTCAGGAGTTTTAGCCCCTGTCATTACCATTCCTTTGAACTCTCGTTCACAGTCTGGACAGTGTAGTGTAAAAACCGGCATTTCCTTTAAAACTCCTTTGTCATGTTTCTACAAATGATTACGCTGCCTTTTGAGCTTTCTGTTGCAATTCCTCCCGAACAATTCTAGTACCTTCTACGAGAGCCCTCATTTTTTCATATGCAATGTAGCGCCAAAAATGAATGAGGCCACAATCGGTTGTTACACCAAGACGATCGGCAGGAATATACTTGAGTAAATTCCGAATGCGATCAGCGACTTGATCAGCGGTTTCTACAATCGTGCTCTTAATATCAATAACGCCTGCCCAAAAATACATGTTATCTGGCAACGGATGCTTTTTCAGAACATCCAGTTCACCCTTGCCGCGCCCACAATTTTCAATATTGATCACATCCAAATTAGCCTCATAACACTTCGGTATGATGGACTCAGCTCGATTACTCGGGTTTTCACCTTTTCGTTTAGTGATATCAAAGTCCTCAGCTCCCTCTTCCATGTAATACCCGTATGTGCCTTTGTAATTTCCCCAACAGACATGCGTAACGATCTTAGAATTTTTTACACCTCTAACACAGCGGTTGTATGCCTCAATCGCCCAGTCCTCAAAAAAGTAAGGCCATGTAAACTCATCCAATTGGATGAAGTCCACACCCATTTCATCTAATTCAAGCAGTTCTTCATTGAGTGCTGCAGCGATTGCCATTGCACGATCATAACTAGACTTGTAATATTTATCGTTCGTACACTGAGCCAAAGCCTGCACACCTGTGTATTGAACTTTAATCGGTTTGTCTGTAGCTCGTTTCAGAGCTCTAGCCTGTTGAATCATGATAGGGCCATATCGCTTTATTTCTTGATAACATGTTACCGAGTGCAAGTCGCTATATAGTGGTGTAGCAAGGTATTCCCCATGCATACTGTATCCAAGACGCTTCAGGTAGTAATACACAATCTGATCGACATAATTATCACCTTGCACGCGACCATCCGAGATGATATCTAGCCCGGCCATTTCCTGGTCATGTGCCATACTAGTGATTGCATCTTCCAAAGCTTCGCGCTCCTTCGCATCTGGACATGCTTGGTCTCCGGTAAAATGATGCGCCCATAGTTGATCCCACCAACGTGGGTTTGGATAGTTTCCCACTATGCTTGTAGGAATAAGTACTTCTTTATCTCGAATTTTCATTGATTGGTTCCTCCTGACATTACCCTAGATTATTATTTATTCGAAAAATATTTACGTGACATCTACAGGTTCTAATTCTAGTATCGAATCAACCTCATTGGCCCTTAATAAAGAATTTTTGACACTTTACCCATAGCAAAAAACAAAAATTAAGTAATAACTGCTTGATTAATCAATAAGGGTTCATTTGGTTATGGATTGCTTGCCACTAGATAATAATAGGTATACCTAAAAACCCTCAAGCAAAATCTGATAATACACAGGTATTGATAAAATCGATAAGTGAATTTATTAATACAGATCTACTGGAATTATCAATAAGTGAACTTTCATTAAATCAAATACTTACTAGCTCTGTGATCTTTCCCCCGTAACCCGATCCACTTTATGTGAGGGATTTTCCTATAATTTGAACCTTAGGAGGTCCCAAGATGAAAGGCAAACGATTTACCGACGAGCAGATCATTTCGATCCTGAAAGAGCATGAGGCCGGCGCCAAAATGCCAGACCTGGTACGTAAGCACAATGTAAGTGAACAGAGCGTCTACCGCTGGAAGTCGAAGTACGCTGGTATGGAAGTCTCTGAGGCCAAACGCCTGAAGGAACTGGAGAGCGAGAACACTAAACTCAAACGTCTACTGGCGGATACGATGCTGGATAATGCGGCATTAAAGGAACTGGTCGGAAAAAAATTTTAACGCCCGCTGCCCGTCGCCGGGGTGTTGAGCATCTGGTGACGGCCAACCTTGCCAGTCAGCGGCGGGCGTGTCGATTGGTGGGCTTATCTCGCTCAGTCATGCAGTATCGACCGAGACCTAAGCACGATAAAGTCCTGTGCCAACGACTGAAAGAGCTGGCCACGCAGTATCCGCGTTATGGCTACCTGATACTGCATGGACTATTGGCAGCGGAAGGTCTGGTTATCAATCGCAAGCGCACCTACCGACTGTATTGTGAGGCGAATCTACAGGTGAGAACACGACGACGGAAGAAGCTGATACGTCCCAGGATACCAATGATGATACCGGATGGGCCGGGGCAACGTTGGTCACTCGACTTTGTCTCTGACCAGTTGGCTTCAAGTCGGCGCTTTCGGGTGTTAAACATCATCGATGACTACAGCCGGGAATGTATTGGACAGATTGTAGATACCTCAATATCCGGTCTTCGATT
The DNA here is from genome assembly GCA_965205275.1 of Gammaproteobacteria bacterium. GTDB lineage: Bacteria > Pseudomonadota > Gammaproteobacteria > UBA4575 > UBA4575 > WTFY01. Next base: position 549,975 of record OZ242168.1, on the reverse strand, counting down.
GGCAGGGTTTCTGGAAGAGATCGGAACGCTTCGTTCCTTACCAAAAACTATTGTGTGCGACAACGGTAGCGAACTGACCAGCAAGGCGATGTTCTTCTGGTCACAACAAAGCGGTGTGAAACTGCATTTTATTCAACCGGGCAAACCCACTCAGAATGCGTTCGTGGAATCGTTCAATGCCCGCTTTCGAGATACCTGTCTCAATCAACATTGGTTTCGCAATCTGCCTGATGCACGATGCATCATCAATGACTGGCGACGCCACTATAACTATATACGACCACACAGCTCACTTGGCTACGTACCACCGGCTGTATTCGCACAACAAGCAGCATGATATGATAATTTTTCCCTCACCAGGAATGGATCTAATTCAGGGGAAAGATCAGCACAACAAGCAGCATGATATGATAATTTTTCCCTCACCAGGAATGGATCTAATTCAGGGGAAAGATCACCGCAATCCAACAATATCGAGAAAATACCCTGCGGTAATATTAGAAGTAAATGACGAGGACGACGAACGAATACGTAAAAAACTGGAGCACGAATTACTGTCTGCGTGTATTACAGATTACCAATGATAACTATACGTTCAAAAGCAAGTTATTGTTTGAAGAGGAATCAATGATTGCGATCAGTAAAAACAACCCACTAGCAAAAAAGAAATATCTAGATCTAACAGTGCTGAATAACAAACCATTTATAGAACGAATTAATTGTGATCGAAGGGATGACATGCATCAAAAATTTGAACAATTGAATATTAACCCGAGGTCTGTGTTCTGGGCAGAAGGTGACTTGCCAGTACTCTCGATGGTCGGCGTTGGAATGGGCCTATCGATCATGCCCTCGCGCTCGAATAGCAATGGCGTTGTGTTTGTTCCCATTAAAGGGGAGAAAGTTATTTGTAAAATAGGTCTAATACTGTTTATGTAGTATTAACTTAACACTAAACAATTTCCTTTTATTTTTAGTTTTTTATTTGCATCTACTAACGCTAAACGTAGTCCTTCCTCTAGCACAGGATGATAAACTGGCAACTGTAACAAATCTTGTATAGTAAGTTTGTGCTGTATTGCTAACATTAGTATGTGTGCAAAATTATCTGCACCCGGAGCTATCATCTCTGCTCCTAAAATGCAGTTATTACCGGGATGCACATATATACGTACTATGCCATCATTCTGGCCCATAATCAGGGCGCGCCCTTGTGTTGAAAAATCAAACTCTCCAACAATATAATTGTTATCTGACAAATCTTTCAGAGTGGAGCCTATTCTTGCAATTGGCGGGTCTGTAAAAACTATATGTAGAAGTGGTTTATTTAATGTTTTCTTTCTAATATGTGTTGCATTATATATTGCTATTCTTGCCTCTTCAGAGGCTTCGTGAACTACCATATTCTGTGAGCTAGCATCCCCAGCGACATATAATGGGAAGTCCCCTACTTGCAACGTATTCGGGTTATAAATATTTCCGATACCTTTAGATATATCTATCCCCAATCGTTCTAATTTTAATTGATCAAGGTTTGATTCCCTACCTACACACAATAATACTTGATCTACGGTTGCACACGCTTCACTCCATTCAATTGTAAACGTGCTTTCATTTTCAATAATATTATTAATTTTTGTATTAAAATTAATTGGAAATTTTTGTTGTAGAATTTTGACTGCGTACCGTAATACTTTTTCATCTTGTATTCCTGCTATTGAATTATATTCTTCAAATATTTGAATCTTTACCCCTAACCGTAAAAATGCTTGCATTAGCTCTATACCAATAACACCTATTCCTATAATTGCTATACTACTTGGCAATACTTCTAGCTCAAAAATATTATCGGTAGTTAATATTTTTGATTGGACCTTCTCAAATTCTTTTAATATACGAGGCCGGGAACCACAAGCTAATATAAAGCTCTTTGCATAAATTTTACGTCCATCCACATCAATTGTATTGGCATCTACAAATTCTGCATGCCCTCTTAGTAGAGGATGTTTTACACTATTTGATTTAGCTTTTTCAACAAAGTGATCCCTCAAGTGACGCACTTTTTTCAGCACATTGCTTGTATCGACTTTTATATCTACAGAATTAATAATCTCATCGTTGATCAAACTTTTACACTGATGCAATCGCTTTGAAATTTCAATCAACGCTTTTGAAGGCATGCACCCTGTTTGTGCACATGTTGTTCCGCCTTCACCATGCTCAACTAGCAAGTATTTATAATTAGTTTTTTGTAATTGTTTGGCGGCTGATATTCCGGCAGACCCCGCACCTATTATTACTATGTCATAGATGTCCACATCTAATGGTAAAATACTTTCTAAATCAGCAGATCTACTCATAGTATTATCAATACCATAGTGAATTTGGCTGTTAGTAATGTATAAGCTGATACCGATAAAATCAATTTGTCTCGATTTGTGTAATTACGATAACAGGTACTGACAAGTTAAGTGGACCTGGGCAAAAATGTCTAGATGAATACATCAATAAGCTCATATAACGTCACCGATTTCCTCCTGAAATTATTCAACATGCCGTCTGGCTTTACTATTGATTCAATGCAGGTCATCGAGATATAGAAGATTTGTTGGCAGAGCAAGGAATCGAAGTCAGTTATGAGTCCATTGGCATAGTCCCTCTATTTTAGCGTTCGCAAAAAGTAGAGGCTGATTGTTGTTGCAGCGTTAATTCTCCAAGGGCCATGCAGCTTAGCTTATCGTTATTGTAAGTCCAGAACCAATGCGTGGAATGGGCCTGTTCTGCTTTGGTTAAGCCAATCATCTTGCCACTTAAGAGTCCCACTCATAAGCCATGATCTCGCCCGGCAAGTTCTCCATTTCCTTGAAAACACGATGAGCCCCTGATGCGATAAGCCATTCCTTTTTTACAAGCCCGGCATAACCAAATACGATCATCCCTGCCGCAATACCGCCCTCGACACCCAGAGGACTGTCTTCAATGACAAGGCATTTACCAGGCTCGACACATCCCATGTCCTGAGCCGCATGGAGAAAAATATCCGGATAAGGTTTCCCGCGAGCAACATCAGACGAGCTATACAGCTTGCCTTCAAATACTTCGAGCAAATCTGTTTTACCCAAAGTAGTACGCATTTTTTCATATGACCCGCCCGATGCCACACAGCACGGAATCGAAATACCTGCCAACGCTTGTTTAATGCCGTTTACGGCGGTAACCGATTCCTTTAAAGCAGCAGTAATAACGCTTTGATAACGGGCTTCCAGATGAGAAGGCGGCTTGCACCCCATCATCTGCTCTATTATTTGCAGAGACTGTCTGGAAGATTTTCCCAAAAATGTCTCTAGCAAGTTGTCCATGCCAAGCGATAATCCGCACTCCTCTTCCAATACCTTTCCGAAGGCTTCGGCAGTGATTCGCTCACTGTCAACCAGAACGCCATCGCAATCAAACAGGACCAGTTCGAATCGATTCATTACCTTCACAAACCCAAACGATAAAACCATCAAGAAGAGAAACAGGATGGAGCGGGAAACGAGGCTCGAACTCGCGACCTCAACCTTGGCAAGGTTGCGCTCTACCAACTGAGCTATTCCCGCAAAAACTGAACACCCATCTACTGATCAGCAGGCATGATCCAATCGACAACAATATGCCGTTTAATCTTTTTTCGATTTGATGGCACGGCTAATATAGATCATCATTGACCAAAGCGTAAGTGCCGCCGCAACGTATAATAACCACACTCCGATTTCGAACACGGGCACACCGAATATTGGATAATAATAGAGTATTAAAAGCAGTGCCACCATTTGTGCTGCAGTTTTGAGCTTGCCAAGTATCGAAACTGCAACAGACCCTCGGCGGCCCAGCTCAGACATCCATTCCCGCAGACCCGAGACCACAATCTCCCGGGTAATAATGATCAGTGCCGGGACCAGTATGAGCAATTGCCCATATTCACCGACAATGACTACCAGCACTGTGACAACAATCAGTTTATCAGCAATCGGGTCCAAAAACGCCCCCAGCTTCGAGACTTGATTTAATTTACGCGCCAGGTACCCGTCCAGCCAGTCCGTCAACGATGCAAGACCAAACAACAAAGCCGCCACCGGCATGCCCCAGCGGTCGGGTGAAAAATAATAGACCCCTACCAATAGGGGTGTTATTAGAATTCTTATGAAGGTCAGTATGTTGGGAACATTACATATCATATCAGTTTAATTTCTGGCACCATGCATTTCCTGATAAATGGCTTCTGCAAGATTCTTGCTGACACCCGGCACCTTAGCGAGCTCTTCCACTCCAGCACCCGTAATCCCGCGCATACCTCCAAAGTGCTTCAGCAGATTTTGCCTGCGTTTAGGCCCCAGTCCGATAATATTTTCCAATGGCGAAGTAAACCGGTTTTTGGTACGGCGTTTTCGGTGACTCGTAATTGCAAATCGATGTGCTTCATCACGGATTTGCTGAATCAAATGCAGTGCCAGTGAATGCCCGGCAAGCTGGACGGCCTTTCCAGTATCGGCAAACAAGAGTGTTTCATAACCGGCCCGCCTCCCGGCCCCTTTGGCTACACCAATTATACTGACCCCTTCTACCTGCAGTTCATTCAGTGCTTTCATGGCCTTTGCAACCTGCCCTTTACCGCCGTCAATCAAAAGTATATCCGGCATCTTGCCTTCACTTTTTTTAAGCCTTGTGTAGCGTCGTGTCAAAGCCTGATGCATGGCCGCATAATCGTCGCCTGCCTTGATTCCCCGAATGTTAAAACGACGATAATCCGTTTTAAGCGGTCCTTCCTGCCCAAATACTACGCACGAGGCAACGGTGGCCTCTCCTCCTGTATGGCTGACATCAAAACACTCAATACGTGCAGGTAAAAACTCAAGGCCAAGCTCTTCCTGCATCGCTTCAAAGCGTTGCACGAGGCCGGCTTTTGAGGCCATCTTGCTCTGCAGCGCCGTAACGGCATTCTTCCTGGCAATATCCAGCCATCGTGCACGTTTGCTGCGCGGCAAACAGACTATCGATACCTTTTTACCCGCTTGATTACCTAGCATTTTTTGCAAAAGCCTGACTTCATCGGGCCGGTGGCTTATGATGATCTCATCCGGAATGTGGTGAGTCAGATAATACTGCCCGAGAAAAGCCGTAATTATTTTCTCTGCACGGGTAGCCCCGGGAAGCTTTGGAAAATAACTTTTATTACCCAGATTCATCCCTGTACGAATATTAAACACCTGGACACAGGCCATCTCGCCTTGCAATTCAACCGCTGCAATATCGACATCGCCTTGCTGTGTACTCACATATTGCTGTTCTGAAACCTTGCGTAACAATTCAATCCTGTCCCGGTACCGCGCTGCTTTTTCATAATCCAAGCCATCGGACGCCTGATCCATGCTGTGTATATAGCGGTCTATCAGTGCATGGCTGTTTCCTTCCAGGAACTCAATCGCCGATTCAATGTCATTGTGGTAGCTGTCCTCATCGATCAATCCTACGCAAGGTGCAGTGCAACGGGCGATTTGATATTGCAGGCAGGGTCTGCTGCGGTGGCTGAAAAAATGATCATCACACTGGCGAACCCTGAAAACTTTTTGCAACAGGCTCAGCGCACTTCTGGCTGCACCCGCATTGGCGTAAGGCCCAAAATATTTTCCTGTTCGGCTACGATTGCCGCGATAAAATGTAATTTGCGGATATTTATGTCTGGAAGATATAAAAATATAAGGATAGCTTTTGTCATCTTTTAACAGAATATTATAGCGTGGGCGATGTTGCTTAATGAGGTTGTTTTCCAGCAGCAATGCCTCTGCCTCGGTATTGGTGACGGTGATTTGAATATCTGCAGTCTGGGAAATCATTTTCGCTATCCGCAGGCTTCGTTTGTTCTTGGAAAAATACGTCGCTACTCTCTTTTTCAGGTTTTTTGCTTTGCCCACATACAGCAGCTTCCCCTGCGGGTCGAGCATACGATACACACCCGGGCCCAAGGCAAGCGTTTGTATAAATCGATTGTGATCGAACTGGCTCATCTCATACGAATCATTAAAAAATCATGCACTCCTCAATATGGAAGCCGCTTCAGCAAAAACAGCTTCAAACTGTTTTTGCGTAAGCCGTTTGGTTTGTGTGTTATAGCGGCTGCAGTGATATGAGTCCAGCAAGTGCACCTGGCAGTCCAGTTTATGTAAATTGCCATGACCAAACGAATATCTGCTCAGTCTCAGGTTAAAGGCACGCAACACGGCATCATGCGCAATTTTTCCTAATGCAAGTACTACGCTTTCCGGACTCAACAGACGCAACTCATTGCACAAATAGGTACTGCAGTTCCTGACCTCTTCAGCGGTGGGTTTATTTGCCGGCGGCAAGCATTTTACTGCATTCGTTATCCTGCAGTTTTTCAGTCGCAGGGCATCATCACTGCTTCTGGAAACGGGCTGTGTGGCAAAACCGAACTTGTAAAGCGTCCGGTACAGGAGAATGCCCGCATGATCACCCGTAAAAGGCCTGCCGGTTGCATTGGCACCATGTAGACCCGGAGCCAGGCCCACAATCAGCAGCCGTGCATTCATGTCTCCGAATGCAGCCACCGGTTTGCAACGGTAGGTCGGGTATTTTCTTTTACTGGAAGCCAGATAGCTTGTGAGGCGGAAACATTTTGTACAATCTTCGCTGTATGTCAGTAAGTGTGCAGTAGTCACCTGACACGCGGACCTGATCAGAATTTCAACAGCGCAGAACCCCATGTGAACCCGCCGCCAAAAGCCTCTAACATCAATGTTTCCCCTTTCCTGATCCTGCCATCGCGCACGGCAACATCCAGTGCAAGGGGTACGGATGCGGCAGAAGTGTTGCCATGCTCGGCTACAGTAACCACGACTCGCTCCATAGGCATCTTCAATTTGCGCGCAGTGGCTTCAATGATGCGGCTATTGGCCTGATGAGGAACCAGCCAGTCAATGTCATTTTTGCTGATTTTGTTTGCCTCCAGAGCCTCATCTACAATCTGGCCCAGCGTATTGACTGCCATCTTGAAAACAGCATTGCCTTCCATATACACATAAGCCTCTCCGGCTTTGAGCTGTTCATATCCGATCGATATGCCATAGGGTACATGCAACAGATGCTCATAGCTGCCATCTGCATGCAGATGTGTGGACATGATCCCGGGCTCTGTTGCCGCTTCAAGCACTACAGCACCTGCACCATCACCAAACAATACACAGGTACTGCGATCATTCCAGTCCAGGATACGGGACAGGGTTTCAGACCCTGCCACCAACGCACACTTGGCTTCGCCCGCACGAATAAACTTGTCTGCAATGCCCAAGGCATACACGAAACCTGTACATACCGCTTGCACATCAAAGGCCGGACAGCCATGAACGTCCAGCCGCTTTTGCAACAGGCAGGCCGTACCCGGAAAAATCTTGTCTGCGGTAGTGGTCGCCAGGATAATCAGGTCAACGTCGGCATTTGCTTTACCCGCCATTTCAATCGCGCGAAGAGATGCATGCAGCGCAAGGTCGCAGGTAGTTTCACCCTTGGCAGCAATATGGCGTTCCCTAATACCGGTTCTTTCCTGAATCCATGTGTCAGAAGTATCTACCAGTTTTTCCAGATCCTTGTTTGTTAGTATCTTCTCGGGTAAATAACTTCCGGTACCAGTTATTTTTGAATAAATCATAATGTGCTGCTGTGTTCCAGGTACTCTGCAATACGGGTATCAATCTGCCGGGGCACCTGTTTAACGGCTTCTACACGTGCAATATCGATTGCGTGTTGAAATGAATAGGCATCTGCGCCTCCATGGCTCTTGATCACAACACCACGTACTCCTAGCAGGCTTGCACCATTATAACACCGCGGGTCAATGCGCCGACTGAATGATTTCAATACAGGCAGCGCCAGCAGCCCACAAGCCCTGGTGAACAGATTCCGACTAAATTCCTGTTTAATATAATAAGAGATTGTTCTCGCCACACCTTCGCTGGACTTTAGCGAAACGTTGCCAGCAAAACCATCACATACCACTACATTGACATCTCCACAATACACATCATCACCCTCAACATAGCCGATATAATTCAGCCCGCTCTGCCGTAACATCTCGTTAGCCTGTTTGACCTGTTCATTACCCTTGATCTCCTCTTCGCCAATGTTCAGCAACCCTACCTTGGGATGTTCAATCTCATCAATGGCCGACGCCAGCACTGAACCCATTACAGCAAACTGCAGTAAATGCTCACTGCTGCAACCTACATTAGCACCTAGGTCCAGCATGTAGGTTTGACCATGCATAGCCGGGATCGTGCTGATAATCGCCGGGCGATCAATACCCGGCAGGGTCTTTAACACATAACGGGCCATCGCCACCAGCGCACCTGTATTACCCGCGCTGACACAGGCATGCGCCATCCCCTTCTTTACCAGATTCACTGCCACCCGCATCGATGAGTCTTTTTTGGTACGCAATGCTCGTGAAGGCGACTCGTTCATCTCGATACGCTGACTGGCATGGTGTATTGTTAACCTTTCTCCAGGCTGTACACTGATCTGGCTGAGCTCATCGGTGATCTCCTGCTGATCACCTACCAGAATCAGGGAAGTATCATCATTGTTTGCCAAGTACGCAACGGCCGCTCTGGCAACCACAGCTGCACCAAAGTCACCGCCCATTGCATCCAGCGAAACTGTGTAATGTGCCACGTCTTTTTATGGATAGCTCAGAAAAGCCGCAGGCAGATTAAACCGGGAAGTCACCAGGACCCAATAAGCAGTCGTATGGAAAGCCAGCCTGAAGGTGACTATTCTTCGTCACCCTCATGTTCATCTGGTTTTATGATCACCTGTCGACCCCGATAGTAACCCTCCGGCGTCACATGGTGACGCAAGTGCGTCTCACCCGTGGTGTGATCCACCGACAACGTAGCAGTGGTGAGAGAATCATGCGCTCTTCGCATATCTCTTTTCGAGCGTGTCTTCCTGTTCTTTTGTACCGCCATAGAATTCTCCAAGCTTGACTAGCATTTTAATATAGCAAAAGGGCTTCCCGTGTTTTCTGCAGGCGCCTTGCCTGAAGCAAGCCACGCTATCATACCCTGGTTACATAGTGAAATATCTTTGTGTTTGGGGGCCATGGGCAGCATCAGGAGCAACTCATCTTCAACCAGACTTTCCAGTTCAAGGGTTTTGTCCCCATATTCGTAGAGGTCATACCCCTCTGTGTTCCCTCCAAAGGTCCCGGATTCGGGTTTCATAATAAGTTTGACAGCCGGATTCAAAAAGACTTCGACCTCATCGAGACAACGCTCACAACATAGCCCAAGGGCGTACACTATATTGCCCTCCACCATACAATACCCGTGCATACCCCGTGAGAAATGCAAACTGACCGTTACCGCAGGCTGCATTGAGACTGCAACGCTTTTAATGCGCAGCATGGAACAGGCCGACACCTGGCCCGCTAGGACAAGATTGCGATCTGCCATGATTTGAGGGTCAAATCGTGCCGGCAGCGCATTATTTCGAGTGTCTGGCATCTTACCTGTACTCACAATACGCAGTTCCCCTGCTATCTCAGAACAGGGTATGCAAGCGCTTCACGTACCGGGTTCATGAAAGCACTTGCGAGTTTCCCTGCAAATTTCTGCAAGACATCTTCCCGGTACGTGTAATCCTGTATTTCCTCAATCCCTACGACCTCGCGTGCCACATAACCTGTGCTGCCGAATCCATCCACCAGCCCTATTTCAAGGGCCTGCTCACCCGTCCAGAACAGACCACTGAATATCTCGGCATCCTCTACGAGCCGGTCCCCCCTGCCCTTTTTTACCGCATCGATAAACTGTCGATGAATTTCATCCAGCAATTTTTGCACATACTCCTTCCCAAATATTTCTTCAGGAGAGAAGGGGTCCAAAAGGCCCTTATGCTCACCTGCAGTCATGAGTCGGCGCTCAACACCGAGCTTTTCCATAGCCTCGACAAAACCAAAACCGTCCATACGTACGCCGATGGACCCAACGATGCTGGCTTTATCCGCATAAATCCTGTCGGCCGCGACCGCTACAAGCATACCTCCCGAAGCGCAGACATCAGTGGCCACCGCATACAGTGGCTTTTCGGGATGAAGCTCACGCAAGCGCGTAATCTCGTGATTGATATAGCTGGCTTGCACCGGACTTCCGCCTGGGCTGTTGATCTTTAATATCACAGCGGCTGATCTTTCGTTTTCAAATGCTGCACGCAACCCCGAAATAACATTTTCAGCACTCGCACTTTCACCGCCAGCAATAAGCCCGGATAGTTCAACCAGCGCAGTATGCCTGGCCCCTGTAAAAAGGCTGGAGAAATTCCAGCCCATCATGGTGACCAGAAAAATACCTACATAAGCAAAACCCAGCAGTTTGAAAAAGATACCCCAGCGACGCGAACGTTGTTGCTCCTTAAGACCCGCTGTAGCAAGTTTTGTAATCGCGTCCTGTTCCCATAAGGCGGCGGAGCGTACAGGGCGCCTGTTGTCCGAAGGTTCATCCAGATTAATTTCGGGTTCCATACTCAGTTTCCACCTCGTGCCTTCGAATATTTTGGTCTATTTGACTCAAGTTCATGATTTCGTTCGTAAACTTTCAAGAAAATCACTCAATTCCGCATCTAAAGGTGCTTTTATAGCATATTTCACACCATTACTCCGACACTCGAAGGTAACCCTCGCGGCATGCAAAAACATGCGCTCCAATCCTTTTTCTCTGCATATATGATTAAAGGCGTAATCCCCGTATTTCCGATCGCCTGCGACAGGGTGTCCAGCATGAGCAGCATGGATACGAATCTGGTGCGTACGCCCTGTGCTAATCCGGATTTTCATCAGGGAACACTCCGCGTAAACCTCATGCGGTGAGAAAGTGCTTATCGCAGTTTCATATTTAGGGTCCATCCTGTTTGCAACTGGAACTTCAGACCTTCTGCTTTTTCTCTCTAAAGGCACGTGAATAGTTTTCTCGCCATGTTTCCATTGCCCTTTTACCAGTGCCAGATAATTTTTTTCTATTTCCCGTGTTCTCAGCAATGTGTGCAGCTCACGCAACATGTTTTTATTTTTCGCAACCAGCAGACAACCGCTCGTATGACGGTCCAGCCTGTGTGCCAATTCCAGAAAGGGTGTCTTCGGGCGCGATGCCCGTAACACTTCAATCACCCCAAACGATACCCGGCTACCGGGATGGACTGCAATCCCTGCCGGTTTGTTAATGACCAAAACCGATTCGTCTTCATAGAGAATTGAGGATTGGATAAGCGACTTGAGACCATCCTCGATTACCAGAGTCCGCACCGGAGAGGTACGCACTGCAGGAACCGATATCTCGTCTTGCGCTTCAAGCCGGTGGGTTTGTTTGACGCGCTTGCCATTTACCCTGATTTTACCGGTACGCAGCAATCGGTAGATATGGCTCCTGGGAACCCCTTTCAGGCTGGCAAGCAGAAAGTTGTCGATTCTTTGGCCATCCCGGTTGGAGTCGATAATGTATGTGGGACCCTTCATATCAGACAAGCAACCTGCGAACCCAATGAACATGAATAACGTACTGACTTTCCGGCATAACAGGAATTACCCCAGCGTGTAAAGGTTCAGATACCTATGGCACTTTTCAGTGATCGTGAGCAAGGGATCTGAATGAGGGGGTGCAGAGGGAGGCGTGGCCTCTCTCTGCACCGGATCGGGTATCCTCCAGTGAACCAACCACAGCCACTGGAACAGGAGACCCGAGCATGGACATTAAATCCCTTCGTATTCGATCATACAAGAGCTTCAGGGTCGACGAACACGTACCCGAGGCGGCGGGTGAGCGCTACCGCAGGTTGCAGGCGTACCAGCGCTTGCGTGCGGCGGGCTGCAGCGAGGCCGGCGCCCTGGAGCAGCTGGAGATCAGCCGGCGCACCCTGTACCGCTGGAAGGCCGTCCTGGCCGCAGGCGGTGTGCACGCCCTGGCGCCGCATTCGAGCCGCCCGCGGCGGCACCGGTGTCCGGCCTATACGCCGCAGGACGTGAGGGCGGTGCTGGCCCTGCGCCGCAAGTACCCGTTTATGGGTAAGGCGCGCCTGCAGGTCCTGCTGGGGCGCGAGGGCGTGGCACTGAGTGTGTCGAGCGTCGGGCGCATCCTCAGCCGGGCGCTGGCCCGCGGTGTGATCCGGCCCGCCGCGTTCTGCGAAGGCAGGCATGCGCCGAAGCGCCCGCGCCGCTTCGCCCGCTGGGCACGGCGCTGGAAGTACGGCGCGAAGGCGCGTACCCCGGGCGAGCTGATGCAGATCGACCACATGACCTATGTGCGAGACGGCGACACCGTCAAGGAGTTCCGCGCCGTGTGCCCGGTGTCGAAGTTCATGGTCACGCGCGCCTGCTCACGGGCCACTGCCGGGCACGCCCGGCGCTTCCTGCACGAACTGCTGGCGGCCCTGCCGTTCCCGCTCGTCTCCATCCAGGTCGACGGCGGCAGCGAGTTCATGGCCGGCTTCGAGGCGTCCTGTGAAGCGCTGCACATCCCGCTGCATGTGTTGCCGCCCAAGCATCCCCAGTACAACGGCTGTGTGGAACGCGCCAACCGCGCTGCCCGCATCGAGTTCTGGGGACGCTACGATGGCCCCCTGAGCATCGACCCGGTGCAGGCCGCCCTCGCCGGCTATGAGTTCTTCTACAACTATGAACGCCCCCACGCAGCACTCGACTGGAAAACGCCCAACGAGTACCTTGTCACCCTGGAGGCCGCCTGATCCCACAGTGCCATAGGTACTGAACCCATACAACAACTTGTTAATTTTGGAATAATTACGTACCATTACCCGTATGCAGTGCTAGGTGAAACGTTTTGTTTCGCGTCGATGCACTTTCGATTTTTACTTTCATAGCGTATGGCATTTCTGTAAACGCTGTGAAAATGACTGGAGCAGCACCTGCCTATACGTTCAGATTAAACTGAAGAAGGTGCCTCATAGTATACAATGATCAGTTTATTACTTACCACATACCGTTTCTTCCATCGATTCTTCTCCGTAGACCCTGTAAGACGAAGGCGAGCACATCCAGACCGTGCTGGAGAAATCATCGGGCGGCACATTCCACACATGTCGCCAGGAAAATGGACACTAAACAGAGTTAAATATGAAAAGAATTTTAATCAATGCTACGCAGCAAGAAGAGTTGCGGGTAGGCATGGTCGATGGACAGCGACTGTACGATCTCGACATCGAATTACCCTCTCGAAACCAGAAGAAAGATAATATATACAAGGGTGTCATCACCCGAATTCAGCCAAGTCTGGAAGCCGCTTTTGTCAACTACGGTACTGAGCGGCACGGGTTTCTTCCATTCAAGGAAATCGCGCGTGACTTTCTAAGCGGTCCACCAAGCAGCAACGGTGAACGCGTACCTATCAGGAACCTTATTTCCGAAGGACAGGAAATTGTTGTACAGGTTGAACGTGAAGAACGCGGCAACAAGGGAGCCGCCCTCACCACCTTTATTAGTCTGGCCGGACGCTACCTGGTATTGATGCCTAACAACCCACGTGCAAGTGGAGTGTCCCGTCGTATTGAAGGCGGGGAACGCGACGAAGTCCGGGGCATCTTGTCCCAGCTCGAAACCCCAAAAGGCATGGGAGTTATCGCGCGCACAGCAAGTGTCGGACATTCTGCAGAAGAGTTGCAGTGGGATCTGAACTACCTGCAACAAGTCTACACAGCAATCAAACAAGCTGCCAATTCCAAGAATAAACCATTCCTTATTTATCAGGAAAGCAATGTCATTATCCGCGCACTCCGTGATCATTTAAGGGATGACATCAATGAAATCATTATCGATGATCCTGACGTATTTGATGATGCAAAAAAATTCATTGAGCAGGTCATGCCCCATAACCTCAAGAAACTGAAGCGTTATGAAGACCATGTCCCCCTGTTCAATCGTTACCAGATTGAGTCTCAGATTGAATCAGCATTTGAACGTGAAGTTTCCCTGCCTGCGGGCGGCTCGATGGTCATCGACCATACCGAAGCTATGATCTGCATCGATATCAACTCGGCCAAGGCAACCAGAGGCAGTGATATTGAGGAAACTGCGTTTAATACCAACATCGAAGCTGCCGATGAGGCGGCAAGACAGCTTCGTTTGCGCGACCTTGGAGGATTGATCATTATCGACTTCATTGACATGTTGTCAGAGAAAAATCAGCGTGAAGTTGAAAGACGCCTGCGTGAAGCACTCAAAATTGACCGAGCCCGTGTACAACTCGGCCGCATATCCCAATTCGGATTGCTTGAGATGTCGCGTCAAAGATTGCGCCCTTCATTAGAAGAATCAAGCCAGATCGTATGCCCTCGCTGTACCGGTCACGGGACGATCCGGAGTATAGAATCACTTGCACTGGCCGTACTTCGCCTTATTGAAGAAGAAGCGATGAAGGAAAAAACCGATAAAGTCATTGCCAAACTTCCTGTTGAGGTAACAAGTTTTTTATTGAACGAAAAACGCAGCGGTATCAGCGAAATAGAGGCACGCCATGCCGTACAACTGGTCATTATACCTGACCCAAACCTGGAAACTCCCCATTTCTCCGTAGAAAGGGTGCGTGATAATGACAAGCCAGCCAGCGATAAACCGAGCTATGAACACACTCCCCAGAAAGAACCCAGTATCGGTCTGGTCAGTCAAGTACCGGTAGTAACAGAACAGCCCGCAGTAAAATCCATTCATGCCCCGACGCCTGCACCACTTCCACCAGCACAGCCCCCTGCGCATACCACGAACCCTGGCATACTGAAAAGCTTTTTTACCTGGCTCGCAGGCGGCAGTAAAAAGTCCGAGCCAACAACAAGAAGTACCGGACCAAAAGCGGGCACCCGAAACAATACCCGCAACACCGGTAGCCGCTCCAGTGGGCAAAGAAAACAGGGGTCACGAGATTATTCCCGCGGCAACAGCAGGCGTAGGGACAGTGCAAACAGACCTGGCAATACCCGCAGAAGCCATGGCAATGACAGACGCAGCAGCCAAAGCAGTCCTACATCTGGAGGCCCAGGCAATACCGTTACATAAAACCCTGCTTGCAACCAACGAGGGCCCCAGGCAACAGGACCGATCCAGAAACAGAAGTTTTGAAGGGCATCCGGAAGTTACGTTGTAGTTCCCAGTGAATGGTGCCTCCTGATATATTCAAGCAAGCCGTGACTTGCATCTTCCACCAGGTCCAGGACGGTCTCAAATCCATGGAATCCCCCATAGTAAGGATCAGGGACTTCCTTGGTTTCAGCATCCCGGGCAAAATCCAGAAACAATTGAACCCTGCTCTTCTGGTTTTCGGTACAAAGTGTAAGCAGGTCCTGCCTGTTCTCATTGTCCATAGCCAATACATAATCAAATTTTGAAAAATCAGAAGTACTAATCTTTCGAGCCCTCAGGTGCTCCAGGTTATAACCCCGTATGGCTGCTGCAGCCCTAGCTCTGGAGTCAGGTGGCTCACCTCTGTGATATGCATGGGTACCTGCAGAATCTACTCCGATGACCTGTTGTAACGATTGCTCCTGTACAAGCTTCTGAAAGACACCATGTGCCGTAGGCGAACGACAAATATTCCCCATGCATACAAACAGTACACTAATTTCTTTCAATTCTTTGGGTTGCAGGAAAATTGCAAGGTTTTACCCTTCTGCAGTGAGCAGACTATTTCCTGAGCAGTGCCTTGAGCATGAGCCTCCCACAGGTCAGACCCAGAAACCATGTGAAAACAGTTTTCCAGGCATCGGAAAATTCCAGTTCCATTGCATCCTGATAGTACACTTCAATTTCTTTTCCAGGCACTTTATCAAAATACCATAAATCTGCCGGTACCAATGCAAATGCTATAATCAAGGCCACACCTAGAAATATCAAATGGATGATCAACAAACGTTGCATATGATCTCAAAAATTTTCAGCGATCAAAAACCAGCCGTTCACCATAGGTAGGAGTCTCTGAAAACCAGCCTTTTTCATATACTGCCTGGCCGTTCAGAACGGTTGTATCAATCATTGAGCGGAATGTGTAGCCTGTGAAAGGCGACCACCCGCACTTATACAAAATACTGTCTTCAGTAACCGTAAAAGGCTTGTGCATGTCGATCAATACCAGGTCCGCAAAATAACCTTCATGTATAAATCCCCGGTCAACGATTGAAAAGCGTCTTGCAACATTATGACTGGTTTTCTCAACAATTTTTTCCATACTCAGTGTGCCATCGTGATAATGTTCCATCAGGCTTAACAAGGCATGTTGCACCAGCGGCAGTCCTGCCGGTGAAGTAACATAGTTTCCATGTTTTTCTTCCAGTAAATGTGGCGCATGATCAGTTGCAATCACATCAATCCGGTCTTCCATGACGCCCTGCAAGAGCCCTTTCTGATCATGAACTGTTTTAATAGCCGGATTGCATTTGATAAGTGCACCCTGAGTGGCGTAATCCGCAGCATTGAAGAACAGGTGGTGCGCACACACTTCTGCAGTAATGGATTTGTTTTTGATGTCGCCCTTCGTGAACAACTCCAGTTCCTTTGCTGTAGAAAGATGCAAGACATGTAACTGGGTGCCATGTTTCCTGGCAAGGTCAACCGCTTTCAAGGAAGATTTGTAACAGGCCTCTTCGGAACGGATTACGGGATGATATTCGACCGGAATATCGTCACCGTATTCCTGCCGAAACTTTTGAAGATTTTGCTCAATTAGCGGCGAATCTTCGCAATGTGTAATGATAGGAACCGGCGCATGCCTGAATATGCCCTCTAATGTCTCTTCACTGTCGACCAGCATGTTACCTGTAGAGGCTCCCATAAACACCTTGACTCCACATGCAAGATCTTTGGGTACGCGTCTGATCTCTTCCAGATTATCGTTACTTGCTCCCATGTAGAACGCATAATTTGCTTGGGCACGATGCGAGGCGGCCTGATACTTTTTCTGCAACAGTTCAACGGTCAGCGTAGGGGGGTTTACATTTGGCATATCCATGAAGCTTGTAATACCACCGGCTATTGCGGCATGGGATTCGGTTGCAATATCGGCTTTATGGGTAAACCCGGGTTCGCGAAAATGAACCTGATCATCAATCATGCCAGGAATCAGAAACTTTCCGTCAGCGTCTATGATTCGCCTTGCCTGTTTATGCTGCAAATCGCTGCCAAGTTGTACAATCCTTTTGTCCGCAATTAAGACATCCTGTTCAGAAATAACATGATTATTGACCAGATTTGAATTTGTGATTAAGAGGTCGTGCATAAAAGCCACTCTCCTAGATTTTCACCTGATTCAGTAGGGGCAACAGGCGGTTGATATGCGGCAGATTGACTTTCAGTTGAAAAAGGATTCTCGCATCCAGACAGTATATCGTATTTCACTCTAGCCTGTTCACAAGCCGATATGCGGCAATCAGTATTCCAAAACCCGCATAGAGTCCCAGCAAGCAAATGAGCATCAGCAACCCTACTTCCGGCGTAATAGCACCTGACCTGACTAGGGTAAAAACTCCAATTACCAAGCCTATGAATACAGAAACTGCACCGGCAACTGCCCATACACTTTTATTCTTCATGAACACCTACTCTACAGCACATAAATTGAAGCCTTATCGCTTGCAATGTTTTCTTTGCACTCAGACCTCTTGTCCGTCCATGCGTTCATTTAACCTAAATGCCTCAGAAACTGCTTGTCGAGCGGGCATACAAAACAAAGCAAGAGCCTACATGGTCCTGTAACATTTTGCAGAGCTGCTCTGAAAGCCTAACAGTATGTGGAGTTCGGAAAGATCGTGCCGCACAACTAACTCAGCTATACAAAAAAACCAATGAAAGCAAAGCTTTACAAGGTGGACCAACCAACTGATTCAGGCAGGCTGAAGCTTAAATGTCAAATTTCGTTGCTGACATGTACCAGTTTTTATGAACGGTTTGTGAGCTATGGATTCAAATCCAGTACTTCTTCCACTGTTTCAAACGGCAATGACGCTTCTTTATTAACCTTTTCAACTGCCTCAGCATCATTTGCTTCAAACAGGCAAGTACATCGGGAATCTCCTGGGTAAAAATTGCTTCGAATATATTTTACTGGTGTTCCCTCTGCGGTAATTTTATTACTGGTGTTGATGGCAGCTTTCTGTGCATTTGCTAAATCATCCATCGTGATTCCAGGCAGCTTTCGCTGAACTGCATAAATGGGCATGTTAAACCTCCCCCGCTATAGTACTTAAGCTGGTCTTTCATTAAAGGACCAGCTTAGTATATCAGGAATTAACCTTGTGATGATCAACCTACCGCCCCAAAACCAAAGTACGACAACAGGTAAGGCTGGAGTTTTTGGTGGAATATCAGCCTAAATTGCTGATGCTGTGCAGTTATAACTGTATGTATGCTTGTTTTTATCGCCACCTGTTCTGATAAACTACGGGCTCACCACAGCGTACCTTGTATGCTGTATGACTATCATAGCGATGTAACAGTTCAAGTATTTTTAGGTAGTGACAAGCATGCAATTTGTCTTAGGTATAATTTCCATAGTTTTTACAATATTAGGAATTGGCCTGATCCATTTAGAAACAATTGAAATAAAGAAAAGTGGTTATAGTTTGGCAAGTCTTGGTTTTATTTTTTTTGGAATTTTGTGGACTGTAGGCTGGGTAGTTATGGCTTTAGAGTATCTTTTTTAAGTTAGCGCTATCGATGCCATTGAGCGCTTTTTCGAATTGCTTCGTACATACCAGTTTCGAGTTATGGTCGAAAGTGGTGTACGGCTGAATTGAAAAAAGGCGGCATATCTGGTTGAAATGGTTGTTACGAAGCAATTCATTCAACTGAGGAGATACGCCACCATGAGTAAGCATAACGTTGTCGCATTATCAGGTCGAGAGAAGATCCGTGACGAGCTGACGGAGTTGATCCGCGACGGAGCACACAAGCTGATTGCACAGGGTCTGGAATTAGAGGTTAGTGAACTACTCTCGGCGTTGTCTGGGCGGCGAGATGGGGTGGGTCGTACGGCGGTGGTCAGGAACGGCTATCAGTCGGCGCGAGACATTCAGACCGGCATTGGCCCGGTAACGGTGCAGGTACCGAAGATACGCAGCCGTGACGGCAAGCCGGTGAGTTTTCACTCGGCGCTGGTACCGCCGTATGTGCGCAAGACCGCGAGTCTGGAAGCGGCGCTGGCATGGCTGTATCTGAAGGGGATTTCCACCGGCGAGATGCAGCCGGCGCTGGAAGTGCTGCTGGGCGCCGAAGCCAAGGGTTTATCGGCGAGTACGGTATCGCGCCTGAGGCAGACGTGGCGGCAGGAATACGAGAGCTGGCGACGTCGTCGTTTAGGCCACGATCGCTGGGTGTATATCTGGGCGGACGGTATCTACAGTGGCCTGAGAGCGGATCGCCAGCGGCTGTGCGCGCTGGTAATCGTGGCCGTCAACGCGCGTGGTGACAAGCATTTTCTGGCGATCGAGGACGGCATTCGGGAGTCAACACAGAGTTGGCGCGAAGTGCTGCTGGATCTGAAGACACGCGGCATGAATGCCCCGGAACTGGCGCTCGGCGATGGTGCCCTGGGTTTCTGGGCGGCGCTCGAGGAAGTATTCCCGGCGACCCGTCAACAACGCTGCTGGATGCATAAGACCGGCAATGTGCTCAACGCGATGCCAAAGAGCGTTCAGCCGAAAGCCAAATCGGCGCTGCACGAGATCTGGCAGGCCGCCACCCGCGAGCATGCCGAGCAGGCTTTTGATCAGTTTATCGTCACCTATGAAGCCAGGTATCCGAAGGCGACCAACTGCCTGCTCAAGGATCGGCAATCGTTAATGACGTTCTATGATTTTCCCGCAGTGCACTGGCAGCACCTTCGAACGACCAATCCGATCGAGTCGACCTTTGCCACCATCCGTCATCGTACGACACGAACAAAAGGCTGTATGACGCGCGACAGTTTATTGCACATGATGTTCAAGCTTGGCCAGTGCGCTGAGAAGAACTGGCGAAAACTACGCGGCTTTGCATACCTGGCGAAGATTGTTGAAGGCGTGAAATTTATTAACGGAGAAGAGATTGAACAATCAGACCAGGTTGCCGCTTGATTTCATCGGCATACACCAGATTTGACAATAGCTCACCAGTTTCCAATACCCTGCTTTCCCGTAACATCCACTTAGTATTTAAAGTGTAGTTTCAAACTTGTTTTATCTATGATTATTGATTTTACATACTAGCTCTTATTATCTAAGATGCCATTTACATTTCGGTTGACATGGGTCAAAATTAGTTCCTACATAATTAGTATGTTTGTTTATAGAAAGGGGTAACAAAGAAGAAGACATCTAACCTGCTAAAAGGATCCTAAAATGTATAGAAATATAGTGGTACTGCTAGAAAATGATGCAAATAACTCCAGCTTGCTTGATGTTGCAACAAGTATGGCTAAAGCAAGTGATGGTCGCATTTCAGGAGTCTACGTAGTACCGTTGACATCAACAATGTTCAGCATGCCGGATGTAGTAGATGTGGAATCTTTCCATAATAAGGCGAAAGAAGTGCATGAAGATTTTGAATCCTTTGTAAAAGCAGCGGATGTAAAAGGGGATTGGTATTATACGGAAGGAGGAGATGTAGTTGCTGAAGTAGCTCTGCAGAGTCTCTATGCAGACCTCGTTCTACTTCGTCGAAATAAGAATAACCATAAAACAGTAGATAAAATTCTATTGACAGCAAGTTGTCCGGTATTGCTACTACCTCCTTCAAAAATTTCAAAAGTAGCTTTTGATCGCATATTAGTTGCATGGAAAAGTACTCGAGAAGCAGCACGCACATTACATGATACGCTCCCTCTTTTACACAAAGCGAGTGACATCGTAATCGCTGCATTTGGAAAAATAAATGATCATGAAAAGCAATCACTGGCTTTATATCTAGCTGCACACGGGATTGATGCCAAAATAGAACAGCATTCACTTGAAGGTCCTCTTGCAGAACCCAGCCTGCTAAATGATATTGAAAAATCGATCGGCCGTAGACTCCTTGCTCTTGCAAAAGAAGAGAACAGAGAATTAATCGTAATGGGAGCCTACGGGCATTCGCGGCTCAGCGAAGCTATATTGAGTGGAGTTACTAATCTAGTATCACGAAATGCCGAGATACCTGTATTGATGTCACACTAGTTAGTTCCATACGTTTAAAGAGAAAACTTTCTTTCTACTCTATTTACTAACTCCATTTTTTAACTCTATAAAACAACTATAAAGAGCCACCTGATACTCTCTCTTATAGTTCTTAAATATTTGCTTATCTCAATATCAAGTATCGGCTTACAATTACTCGATTACCTCTAATGCCGCCTTATAGACTGCTTCGTTAAAGGTGTTCTCTGTACAATTAATTTCTTCACCAATCTTGCAATAAAACAAAGAGAATTGTTTAGTAAATACGCGATCAACCCAGCTCTTCAAGTTTATGTGATCTTTCCCCCGTAACCCGATCCACTTTATGTGAGGGATTTTCCTATAATTTGAACCTTAGGAGGTCCCAAGATGAAAGGCAAACGATTTACCGACGAGCAGATCATTTCGATCCTGAAAGAGCATGAGGCCGGCGCCAAAATGCCAGACCTGGTACGTAAGCACAATGTAAGTGAACAGAGCATCTACCGCTGGAAGTCGAAGTACGCTGGTATGGAAGTCTCTGAGGCCAAACGCCTGAAGGAACTGGAGAGCGAGAACACTAAACTCAAACGTCTACTGGCGGATACGATGCTGGATAATGCGGCATTAAAGGAACTGGTCGGAAAAAAATTTTAACGCCCGCTGCCCGTCGCCGGGGTGTTGAGCATCTGGTGACGGCCAACCTTGCCAGTCAGCGGCGGGCGTGTCGATTGGTGGGCTTATCTCGCTCAGTCATGCAGTATCGACCGAGACCTAAGCACGATAAAGTCCTGTGCCAACGACTGAAAGAGCTGGCCACGCAGTATCCGCGTTATGGCTACCTGATACTGCATGGACTATTGGCAGCGGAAGGTCTGGTTATCAATCGCAAGCGCACCTACCGACTGTATTGTGAGGCGAATCTACAGGTGAGAACACGACGACGGAAGAAGCTGATACGTCCCAGGATACCAATGATGATACCGGATGGGCCGGGGCAACGTTGGTCACTCGACTTTGTCTCTGACCAGTTGGCTTCAAGTCGGCGCTTTCGGGTGTTAAACATCATCGATGACTACAGCCGGGAATGTATTGGACAGATTGTAGATACCTCAATATCCGGTCTTCGATTGGCAGGGTTTCTGGAAGAGATCGGAACGCTTCGTTCCTTACCAAAAACTATTGTGTGCGACAACGGTAGCGAACTGACCAGCAAGGCGATGTTCTTCTGGTCACAACAAAGCGGTGTGAAACTGCATTTTATTCAACCGGGCAAACCCACTCAGAATGCGTTCGTGGAATCGTTCAATGCCCGCTTTCGAGATACCTGTCTCAATCAACATTGGTTTCGCAATCTGCCTGATGCACGATGCATCATCAATGACTGGCGACGCCACTATAACTATATACGACCACACAGCTCACTTGGCTACGTACCACCGGCTGTATTCGCACAACAAGCAGCATGATATGATAATTTTTCCCTCACCAGGAATGGATCTAATTCAGGGGAAAGATCATATGGACTAACATTCAGGCATCATCTCTATTTTTAAAAAAATCGGGCGAGGAATTACACTCCATAGAATTATTTATATACACATAGTTATAATTTATAGGTTTCACTAGTCATTGTGGACTAACATACACGCGGTACAAATCTACTTTACTTAAGGGACTCAGTCATGTTACGAGCACGCATATTCAAGTATTCTGCTATATTTATATTTTTGACTACTATATCCGGATGCGACATCCTTGGAAGAACTCTAGAACAGGAAGAAATGAATGTGTATTTCTATACACCAGATAGAGAAGAACTCTATTTAGGAGTTGTACGCGGGATTACCTTATGCAGGTCTACGGTGTTAGACAAGGCCAAGTTACTTAACCTCGAAGGTAATGGTGGTATGCCAACCAATCCGGGGAAAAATAAAAAAATTGTTGCAGACGAATCAAATTCAAGCGGGCCGGGCTGGACTTATCATTGTTGCTGGAAAACAGTAACCGACACATGCAAAGCAAAACTCAAGTAGAACAAGAACAACAGGCTCCTCATAAGATAAAATCCGTGCTCATACCTTCCCTGGGTTTACCCCCTTAACACGAAATATGTAAACACACACACCAAAGTCCCTATGACGAGTGCTGGCTGGCACGAAATAAACCCTACTCCGCATTACAGATAGCCAGTGTAAAAAGAGTTATGGTCGAAAGTGGTGTACGGCTGAATTGAAAAAAGGCGGCATATCTGGTTGAAATGGTTGTTACGAAGCAATTCATTCAACTGAGGAGATACGCCACCATGAGTAAGCATAACGTTGTCGCATTATCAGGTCGAGAGAAGATCCGTGACGAGCTGACGGAGTTGATCCGCGACGGAGCACACAAGCTGATTGCACAGGGTCTGGAATTAGAGGTTAGTGAACTACTCTCGGCGTTGTCTGGGCGGCGAGATGAGGTGGGTCGTACGGCGGTGGTCAGGAACGGCTATCAGTCGGCGCGAGACATTCAGACCGGCATTGGCCCGGTAACGGTGCAGGTACCGAAGATACGCAGCCGTGACGGCAAGCCGGTGAGTTTTCACTCGGCGCTGGTACCGCCGTATGTGCGCAAGACCGCGAGTCTGGAAGCGGCGCTGGCATGGCTGTATCTGAAGGGGATTTCCACCGGCGAGATGCAGCCGGCGCTGGAAGTGCTGCTGGGCGCCGAAGCCAAGGGTTTATCGGCGAGTACGGTATCGCGCCTGAGGCAGACGTGGCGGCAGGAATACGAGAGCTGGCGACGTCGTCGTTTAGGCCACGATCGCTGGGTGTATATCTGGGCGGACGGTATCTACAGTGGCCTGAGAGCGGATCGCCAGCGGCTGTGCGCGCTGGTAATCGTGGCCGTCAACGCGCGTGGTGACAAGCATTTTCTGGCGATCGAGGACGGCATTCGGGAGTCAACACAGAGTTGGCGCGAAGTGCTGCTGGATCTGAAGACACGCGGCATGAATGCCCCGGAACTGGCGCTCGGCGATGGTGCCCTGGGTTTCTGGGCGGCGCTCGAGGAAGTATTCCCGGCGACCCGTCAACAACGCTGCTGGATGCATAAGACCGGCAATGTGCTCAACGCGATGCCAAAGAGCGTTCAGCCGAAAGCCAAATCGGCGCTGCACGAGATCTGGCAGGCCGCCACCCGCGAGCATGCCGAGCAGGCTTTTGATCAGTTTATCGTCACCTATGAAGCCAGGTATCCGAAGGCGACCAACTGCCTGCTCAAGGATCGGCAATCGTTAATGACGTTCTATGATTTTCCCGCAGTGCACTGGCAGCACCTTCGAACGACCAATCCGATCGAGTCGACCTTTGCCACCATCCGTCATCGTACGACACGAACAAAAGGCTGTATGACGCGCGACAGTTTATTGCACATGATGTTCAAGCTTGGCCAGTGCGCTGAGAAGAACTGGCGAAAACTACGCGGCTTTGCATACCTTGAACCGCCCCGGGTTTACCGGAGACTCCATTTCTTGAGAGGATGGAGTGATGAGCAAAACAAACAGATATTCCCCGGAAGTGCGGGAACGAGCGGTGCGCATGGTTTTCGAACATGAGCGAGAGTATTCCTCGCAGTGGTCGGCGATGTGTTCCATAGCGAAGAAGATTGGCTGTACGCCGGAGACTCTGCGAAGTTGGGTACGCCGTGCTGAGACGGATCAAGGTCGACGCGGTGGTCAAACGACAGAAGATCGTGAGCGACTCAAGGCATTGGAGCGGGAGAATCGGGAGCTGAAGCGTGCCAATGAGATATTGCGTACTGCCTCGGCTTTTTTCGCCCAGGCGGAGCTCGACCGCCGACTGAAGTGATGGTTACTTATATTGACGGTCATAAAGAGCGATTTGGGGTTGAGCCGATCTGCGCGGTATTGCCGATTGCCCCATCGACGTATTACGCGCACAAAGTATTGCAGCGACCTCCGGATCGCCGCTCGGATCGGGCGCGAGTTGATGCCTGGCTGAGAGGCGAGATAGAACGCGTGTGGGAAGACAATTACCGCGTCTACGGGATTCGCAAGGTCTGGCGCCAGCTGCAGCGTGAAGGCGTTGTCGTGGCGCGTTGTACCGTGGCTCGCTTGATGCGAGAGCTGGGTTTGCACGGCGTGGTGCGAGGTCGGCGCATTAAGACGACGTTGCCGGACGAGACCTCGGAGCGGCCGTTGGATCGTGTGCAGCGAGACTTTACGGTGTCGCGGCCGAATGCCTTGTGGGTTGCCGATCTGACGTACGTCGCAACCTGGCGGGGATTTGTCTACGTAGCCTTCGTGATCGACGCCTTTGCCCGCCGCATTGTCGGCTGGCGAGTGTCGACTTCGCTACGATCCGATCTGGCTTTGGATGCCCTGGAGCAAGCGCTGTATGCGCGTTCGGTGAACGGCCAGCACGGCCTGATTCACCACAGTGACCGCGGTGTTCAATACCTGTCGATTCGTTACGCCGAACGATTGGCTGATGCTGGCATCGATTCATCGGTCGGCAGCGTCGGCGATTCCTACGACAATGCGTTGGCTGAGACCATCAACGGTTTGTACAAGACCGAAGTCATCCGACAGCAAGATCCCTGGCGAAATATCGAAGACGTTGAATTTGCAACTTTAACTTGGGTGGACTGGTTCAACAACCGACGAATTCTCGAACCGATTGGCAACGTGCCACCGGCTGAAAAAGAAATCGAGTACTATCAACAACTGGAAGGGTCAGCCATGGCGGCTTTGATCTTTCCCCTGAATTAGATCCATTCCTGGTGAGGGAAAAATTATCATATCATGCTGCTTGTTGTGCGAATACAGCCGGTGGTACGTAGCCAAGTGAGCTGTGTGGTCGTATATAGTTATAGTGGCGTCGCCAGTCATTGATGATGCATCGTGCATCAGGCAGATTGCGAAACCAATGTTGATTGAGACAGGTATCTCGAAAGCGGGCATTGAACGATTCCACGAACGCATTCTGAGTGGGTTTGCCCGGTTGAATAAAATGCAGTTTCACACCGCTTTGTTGTGACCAGAAGAACATCGCCTTGCTGGTCAGTTCGCTACCGTTGTCGCACACAATAGTTTTTGGTAAGGAACGAAGCGTTCCGATCTCTTCCAGAAACCCTGCCAATCGAAGACCGGATATTGAGGTATCTACAATCTGTCCAATACATTCCCGGCTGTAGTCATCGATGATGTTTAACACCCGAAAGCGCCGACTTGAAGCCAACTGGTCAGAGACAAAGTCGAGTGACCAACGTTGCCCCGGCCCATCCGGTATCATCATTGGTATCCTGGGACGTATCAGCTTCTTCCGTCGTCGTGTTCTCACCTGTAGATTCGCCTCACAATACAGTCGGTAGGTGCGCTTGCGATTGATAACCAGACCTTCCGCTGCCAATAGTCCATGCAGTATCAGGTAGCCATAACGCGGATACTGCGTGGCCAGCTCTTTCAGTCGTTGGCACAGGACTTTATCGTGCTTAGGTCTCGGTCGATACTGCATGACTGAGCGAGATAAGCCCACCAATCGACACGCCCGCCGCTGACTGGCAAGGTTGGCCGTCACCAGATGCTCAACACCCCGGCGACGGGCAGCGGGCGTTAAAATTTTTTTCCGACCAGTTCCTTTAATGCCGCATTATCCAGCATCGTATCCGCCAGTAGACGTTTGAGTTTAGTGTTCTCGCTCTCCAGTTCCTTCAGGCGTTTGGCCTCAGAGACTTCCATACCAGCGTACTTCGACTTCCAGCGGTAGATGCTCTGTTCACTTACATTGTGCTTACGTACCAGGTCTGGCATTTTGGCGCCGGCCTCATGCTCTTTCAGGATCGAAATGATCTGCTCGTCGGTAAATCGTTTGCCTTTCATCTTGGGACCTCCTAAGGTTCAAATTATAGGAAAATCCCTCACATAAAGTGGATCGGGTTACGGGGGAAAGATCAGCTTGACTCAAACTAATGAGTCTCCGGAATACCCGGGGCGGTTCACCTTAGCTTTTTAATATGCTTAAAAATGAAAGACATAGTGAAAAGATTTATAAAATTACTTAAACTTACGCACCATTCGATCCGATAAACCCGCCTTTCCGGATAATTAAAACTTACAAATTTATTAAAAGGATAATTGAAAAGGGCACCTAATACAGGATATACTTCATCTAAGTTAGCCTAGTATTACCTTTAGGTAGTTACAATTACTTTGCCAACATAATTGCGAATAACAACTGTTTAGTAATTTAGGCTAGCAAAATGCCAACCATAAAGTAGGAGGAGGCATTATGGACAAGTCGGTTTTAGTTGCATCAGAAGGCTTAACAGCTGCGCTCGGTTTTAGCTTAATGATTGGTTTTGGAGTGTTATTTCTGATACTCGCCTTCATAATCAAGCGTAATCTAATCAAATCAACACATGACTTCATAATATCGAACCGTAAAGTTGGTCTTGGGTTTGGTGTGGGGGCAGTCATTTCAGTCTGGACATGGGCCATGGCAGTGATGATGAGCTCGGCAATGACCTATCAATGGGGCTTGTCTGGGCTGTTTTGGTTTGTTGTACCCAATGGTTTTGCAATTATGGCCATGGTGCCACTAGCAAGAATTCTCAGAAGAAAAATGCCCGAAGGCTATACTATCAGCCAATTCGCACATACTCGATTTGGTGGCTCAAAAGCTGCTTCAATTGTTGTCACGATTGCGATGATATTCGGAATTCTCCTGGAAACACTTATAAATATAAAAGGTACCTCTGTTGTGATGTCAACAGTATTCCCTATAGCTTGGGAAACAGTCGTAATTCTCACGGTAGTGGTTGTCATGACATATGTCTTCTTTGGCGGACTGTGGACAAGTGTGATGACCGGGACTTTCAATACCTGGATGATTACAACACCTGCAGCAATTGTTGTCGTAGCCGTTTATGCCCATATCAGTGGCGGTGCTACCGCGGTATTTGAGGCAGTAAAAACTGCAGACCCTTCAAACTTATCTGTCTTTGAAGCTGACGCTGCCGCAGGTTTTGGTATCACTTTGGCATTCGGCTTGCTTGCTGCAGTTGTGGCAGACCAGACTTTTTGGCAGAAAGTGTGGGCAGTACGTAAAGAACAGGTCACAAGAACATTCTTGTGGGGAGGCGCACTATTTTATCCAATACCAATTTGCTTAGGCATGTTGGGCTTAGCTGGCTTGGCGTTCGGGTTAACTCCAGAGGAACTGGGTGGTGATATTGTTGCAGTGGGTCCGTATATGGTGTCACATATTGGCCTTCCACTGATATTGGTATTGACATATGTACTGGTAATATTAGCGGCCTGTTATTCAACTATTGACGGGGCAGCTTCTGCGTTATCTTCCATTATCGCGATAGACATCGTAAAAAGATTTGCAACGGAAACGCGAGAGAAAACCTTATTCTACATTACAAGATTTGGAATGATCCTGGGAGGCGTTATATCCGGGTTTATCGTCTTGTCCGGAGTGGACTTCACCACGCTAGTATTAACAACCTATGCGTTAAAAACTTCCATACTCATACCACTGATTCTTGCCATTGTTTGGAGGAAAACCAACACTGCAGGATTTGTTTCAGGAATAATTCTTGCCATTGTAATTGGTATGCCACTTCGCCATTTGTATGGAGAGATGGTCGGCACATTCTCTATATTGGCAATTAGTGCTGGAGTTGTAGTACTGGCAGGACTGTTTACTCGTAAAGAGTTTGACATGGATGAATTACTGGAGGCTCACAAAGATGAACTGGCACATAAGAGTGCATAGTCAATAAATGAGATACACACCATACACACTTAAAAATCAGAGGTGAACTATGTCAGGACTATTAATCTTTTTCTTAATTATAGGGGCAGCTGCTACCGTTCTATACGCTGCGGGATACGCTATTGGCATACGGCAATCTTTTGCCGATGTCGAGGCAGATGCAGAAATTGAAGACTATAAAGACAGTGCATATACCGTTACTATCGCGCTTGCAGTCCTTGCATCAGCAGTAATCATTGGGTTAGTGGGTGTCAGCCCAATATTTGTCTATGCGGGACCGCTTTTAGCGGTTATTACAACCTTTATGGTTGGATTCGCATTCTTTTATGAGCGTATGATGCGAGCTTCAGGCAACTATTGAGTCAGCGCCTAGTGTAAAGATAATTTTTATAGGAGGAGGCCGACTCTTATCTATAAACTCTTACTCCTTTAGCTCTGACTATAATTCAATAACACACCATTTCAGCTACATTACCTGGTTGCGATATGGAGATAGGTGTCTGGATTCCTGTTTATGGAGGTTGGCTACGTATAAAAAATCATCGATACCGCCCATCCTTCACAGTCTGCAACGAAATTGCCAATCGTGCCGAAGCCTACAGCTATGACTATGCTTATGTTTCTGAAAACTACTTGAATGTCGTTTATGGACAGACTTATGAGGTCGCAGATGCATGGGCATATTCTGCTGCCATCGCTGCAAAAACTTCAAAAATAAACATTGTTGTTGCCACAAAACCTGGCTTCCATCCTCCCTTATCCATCGCCAAAATGGCGCAGGGTATTAACCACCTAAGTGACAAAAGATTATCGATCAATGTAGTCTGCGGCTGGTGGAAGCAAGAATTCACGCAATGCGGTGTTGAGTACCTAGACCATAAAGGTCGTTATCAACGTGCGACTGAATTTACACAATGCCTCAAACAATTATGGACCGGTAAAAACAGCTCTTTTGATGGGAAGTATTACTCACTGCAGGATGCGCTTATAGCGATGGAAGAACCAAATGACGGTCAAATACCTATTTGGGTCAGCGGCCAGTCTACAAATGCTCAAGAACTGGCAGTTCAATACGGAGACGTGTTTTTCATCGACAGCATGCCTGACAAAGACTTAAAAGAAAAAATCCAGCAGTTGAGAAAACTGGAAAGCAAATATGGACGCAAAGTTAAAATTGCAATGAGTGTATTTGTGATCCTGGACGAAACAGATAAAAAAGCCGAATTAAGATATAAAAAAATACTTTCAAATAGACAACAAAACTTGATAGACAATTTTCGGCAGATCATGGCAGAATCTGGAGCAACCATGTGGAAAGAACTGTCTGATGAACAAATGGTTGATTCGAATTGTGGATTCGACGCAAGCTTAATAGGCAGCCATTCTACTATCCTCAGCCGTTTATTAAGACTAAAAGAGTGTGGGGTTGATATTTTGCTGTGCCAATTCGAAGACATGTTGGAAGACACTGTTTCTTTTGGTGAAACAGTTTTGTCTCAACTAGTATCAACACAGACAATAAACTAAAATGCAGTAATGCAGATATAGCTTCTTAAATATTTTTAATAACAGTGCTTCATGAATAAACCTTCACTAAAAATAGAAATACAGTTGTCCATGAAATTACGCTAGCATTACAAATAGGAGTAAGACATGACGTCAAACAATAAAAGCAAAACGAAAAAAGCACAAAAAAAAGATAAGTGGACAATGCAAAATTTGCCTCACGGAGAAGATGCAAAAAAAGTCGCGCGTGTCTTTGCAAGAGAGTTACTGGATATAGCGAAAGCAAACCCAGTCGTAAAACCGGGGCGAAAAAAGAAAAAAAGAAAACAAGCGCACTTGTTAGGTTTTTGCCAACACGGTGTTAACAGCCATGCTACAGGGATGTGGCGAAATCATCGGGATAAGCGAGGGTGGAAATTTTCTGAGCCTGAGTACTGGGTACATATGGGAAGGACGATGGAACGCGGAATGTTTGACGCAATGTTTATTGCAGATGAGTTAGCTCCCTATAATAACTACAAACAAAGCTCCGATGATACTGTGCGCTATGCTGTGCAATGCCCAGTGCATGAGCCAGCAACAATCGTACCCATCATTGGGCATGCGACAAAACACTTAGGCATTGGTGTAACCCTGTCAACTGCATTTGTACATCCATATGCAATGTGCCGCCATCTGTCGAGCTTAGATCATTTAACCAAAGGACGGGTTGCATGGAATGTAGTAAGTTCATATTCCAAAAGTGAATGGGATGCCTACGGCGCAGAAATGTCTGACCGCTCCTTACGATATGAGAGAATGGAAGAATATATGGATCTCTGTTCTCAGCTTTGGAACTCCTGGGACGAAGACTCCGTTATTGCGGATCGCGAATCAGGCATTTTTGCAGACCCGGATAAAGTTCGCGAAATTGATTTCAAAGGTCAATTTTTCAACTGTAGGGGCAGACATTTCTGTTTTCGTTCTCCACAGGTTTCTCCAGTTTTGTGGCAAGCAGGTTCATCTCCTCGTGGCCGAGACTTTGCTGCGAAACATGCAGAAGCGATTTTTGCCGTGCACCCTAATGTTGAACGCATGGCTGAATATCGGGACGATTTAAATGAACGCTGTTATACAAAATTTAATCGGACGCCCAATAGTGTAAAACGAATCTACGGATTACAAACAATTGTTGCTCCGACACGTGCTGAAGCAGAGGAAAAGTACGAGCGGATTATGTCTCACATTCCATTAGAAGGGGCGCTTGCATGGATATCGGGGCACTTTGGACCGGATTTCTCAACCTATGCTTTAGATGAAGTCGTACAGAACATCGAAATACCTGGTATACAAGGCTTGTTTGAATCCATCATTTTTGCCAAAGGCGGCGGTCCGGTTACAGTGAAGGAAGCTGCACTCATCTATGCGCAAGGTATGGGTATGCCACGAGCAATCGGAAGCCCTGCTGATGTAGTTGACCAAATGGAGGTGTTCATGGATGCAGGCGCGGACGGATTCATGCTTGTTGCAACTACAACCCCGGGTTGTTACGAGGATTTCGCTGATTTGGTTACCCCTGAAATGCAAAAAAGAGGATTATTGCGTTCTGAGTACCGAGGCAAGACCTTAAGGGAGAATTTGCTCGATGATGGAGATTAAAGAAATTTTCGATTAACTTTCACGACTACATTTCTCAGACTATGGGGAGAGGGAACTGCTGCTGTTTGTGGCATGCCGAGTAAAATAGTTGAAACGTAAAACGAAAATCTGTTAGGCAACTACCTCCATTATTCGGAAATAAACCAGTGGGGCTGGTTCCTCAATAATTAGATTTGGTCCAGATTCCTAAATTTTTCTTTATTGTGTATCTTTACAGTTAATTACGGCATAACAAACACAAGATGAAAAATCTATCAAGCCAAACTAGCATTTTACAAACATTATTTTCACGGATGAAATTTAGTTTTATTTTGTTAATGTTTATGTTTTTGGCTATTTACATTTATGCGGATAAATACCAGTTTAGTGGCACGCATAACAGTTGGCTTACTGTAATTATTAGCGTCAGCGCAGGCCTTAGCATTATTTATTTATTCTATATGGCTCAGCTCGTTAAGCTCCTAGATAAAAATTCAATTGTTTGGGTGCTCTTAACAGTTATCTTCGGGCCACTTGGGTTGCTTGTTTCATATATTATAATTTCCGGAAAAGTAAACAAAATTCAAAGACAAAGTATTAAAGAATAATCGCACCAAAGCAGTATGCTTACGTGTACTTTGAGTAATCCAGTATTCCCATTTGGGCGATCATTTTCCATTGCCCATTTAATTTCGTGTAAATTTTGCATGCGCGACCATCCCAATGCAGTACATCCCCTGTGCTAGACTTCCACAAGGTGTCGACATCTACAACAGCAAATGCACCATCTCTTTCTTTAGAGATTACAATTTTTTCAATAATACGATCATTATGTACTAGATCGTATTTCTCAAAAAATTTTTGGAAATATTCGCACCAACGTTGGTTATCAAACCTCCCCCAAGGCAATACCCACTCAATAGGATCGTGTGCACTTGCATTTGGCGGCCAGGGCCAAACCATATCGGGATGGACAATGCTCAGGAATAGCTCAATATTTTTTGTATCAAATGCACGAGTTTCTCTGTTTACAATCTCTTCAATCTCACCCCGAGTGTCCATGCGCTTTGGTACTTAATACTAATTTCTTAATTAACAGGTTACTCTAAGGAATAACTTTCAAGTTCTGAACAGATTTAGAAACCTATAACCAATAGGCACACCCCACCGGAGGACTGCAGTTCACTGCAGACAACTTTGATAGGCCTGAATATGCTCAAAACTAAAATGCAGAGTGCTCGTACCGCACCCCGGTCAGAAATCAGTTTGCGAGCATAACCAGGTGCTCTGGTTTTAATCCTTTTTTTTGTCTTTGGCTAGCACCATAATAATAAAATAAACAGCCACGAATATGGCAAATATCAAAATTCCAACACCGTCTGGCATAGCGGACCTCCTGCTTTAACTACTAAGCTCTGATAGCATTCAGACAGTATTATATCAAGTATTACAGCAATTTATCAAAAACCCTGATTTTTTAATGTGTTTATCGGCAATTGTGACTAGGGCGTGTTAACACTAACGTAACGCATCGACGATGAGCGCGAAGACAATGAATCCGAGGAATACCACGTCGAGTTTCTCGAATCGCGAGAAGACACGACGGAACCCCTTCAATCGACGGAATAACCGCTCGATTTCATTGCGCCGCTTGTACATCTCACGGTCGTATTCCCAAGGCTCGACCCGCGTTCGCAATGGCGGTACCACTGGCTCATACCCCAGCGCCAAGGCCAGTTGTCGAGTCTCGTTGCCTTCGTACGCGCGGTCCATGATCAGTGAGGGAGTATCGTGCTGCTGACCAAGGCGATTCAGCAACTTACGCCCTTCCGGGGCATCGTGGGCTTGTCCCGGCGAGAGCGAGAACGTGATGGCGGTTCGAGCATCTGCGGCAACCATATGAATCTTGGTGGTCCAGCCGCCGCGAGAGCGGCCGATGGATTGGGGGCCGTTTTTTTTAGCGCCCCCGTCCCATCGGGATGCACCTTCACAATAGTGCTGTCCATCGACATCGCCTCGAGTTTGATGCGCACGATCTGTTCTCGCTGCAGATGCTCGAATACTCGGTCGAGCACTCCGTTCTTCGACCAACGGTTCATTCGGGTATAGATGGTGTGCCAGTTGCCAAACCGTGTAGGTAACCCTCGCCATTTGCAGCCCTGTTCGGCGACATACAGTATGGCGTTGAGTACTTGGCGGTTCGAAAGGCTGACGTTGCCGCGCTGCACCGGGAGATGTAGCGCGATGCGTTCGTATTGGGCTTGGGTCAGTTCCATCCTTGGAGGATACCATAACTGTGCCCATTAGTGTTAACACGCCCTAGCTGCTTTTGCAAAAACGGCTAAAATGCACGAATAAGCAGCTCTTTATGCGATAACTCCACTACAAATGGCGCTGATTAAAAGTACAAAATAGCAACCGGTTATGCTGCAGCGCATAATGCATGCAGAATCAATCATTAACTTTCTTATAGCAGATTTTGATGTACCTTTTTCTAACCAGTTATCTTGCTTTAACTCATAATCCTATATGCTAGGGGCATTACGTGATCCAAATACTCCAGGAAGTAATTTGAATACATATAACTTATTTAATCCAGCCTATACCTAAACTAGAATTGC
Organism: Gammaproteobacteria bacterium; assembly: GCA_965205275.1. Taxonomy (GTDB): domain Bacteria; phylum Pseudomonadota; class Gammaproteobacteria; order UBA4575; family UBA4575; genus WTFY01. Next base: position 515,237 of record OZ242168.1, on the reverse strand, counting down.
AAACATACACACCAATAATTGTATTCACTCTGCTGGCATCCTTTGCATGGATTATTATCGCGTATGCCTATTATGCAAAAAATAGGAGATGGTGGATTAGCAATATGTTCATTTCTGATACTTCCATGGTAAAACTAATTGCTTATATTGCACTTCCGGGTTCAGCATTTTCTTCTGCATACTTAGGTATCTGGTGGGACGCTATTATTGTGATAGTTTTTGGTTTATTACTTGCTCTGCTCTTAACAAGCTTATTACGCTCTTACGTTCAATATGTAGCTGTAATCGGGATAACCGTTTGTTGGGCAATAGGTACATATCTGCTGATTAATGCTTAATCAGCACTTAATATAGAACCCGCAACCTGCTGATAAAATTGTGGTTTCAGATTATGAAAATTCCCAACATAAGGGGATCTAGCCTATTTTTGATTAATCTTTGGGACATGAGAACCGTCATTGGCCTCCATCCTGATGAGTTCCCCGATTGAGCAGATTGACCTTCCTGCCTCCAACCGCGTAAAAAAAACAGGGGATTTTCTACCAAGCACTAATTACCGCCTTGGTAAATAATTTATGTTAATCCTCATATAAATGTTTACAAAAGTTTTACTTTAAGTTTTATCAATTTTCATCCATCATAGGACTTCTCTTAAATCAAACAAAAAACCATATTGTCCATATAGTATTTAGGGGAATTTGTTCGAACTGAAGCTGTACACACAAAAGTACCGGTTGCCAGACCGAATGAAAGACGCTCGTTTAGAATTGGCTAACAAAAAAGTTGATAGGAGGAGTTAACCATGTCAAATCTCGTAGCATTGTCAATCAGCATAGGTGTTTTGGGTGGAATCGCAGCAGCACTATGTTTGGGGCCACTAGCAGGAGTTGTCTCTATCTGGGTTGTGTTTATCAGTTGGGGTTGCTTTTTTGCAATTGGGGGTGATGGGAAGGCATTGCAAAACACTATTGTCTGCAACATTCTTGGTGCCGTTATTGCCTGGATTGGACTACTCATATTCCTGGGGATTCCATTGGCTGACTCAATTACCGTGCCAATTTGGGCTGGAATTGTAGTGGCTGTAACCGTCCTGATCATGTGCCTACTAGCTCATATTGAACTCTTTTCCTCAATTCCTGCAGGCGTTTTCGGCTATGCAAGTGTTGCAGCCTATGCGTTGCAGACAGATGCTGCGTTAACCATGGGAGCATTAACAGGTGGCACTAACAACGCATTAATTATTGTTGTGGTCTCTGCTGTAGCCGGTGCAACCCTCGGCATGGTCTCTGGTAAAGTTGGAGGTGCCTTAACGTCAGGATAACAAAAATTACAGGTATAAAATCCTGACTCCCAAAAGCGCCTATAGCCGCGAGCTAGGCGCTTTTTATGCAGTTTCAAGCGGAAGCTTTTAATGCATAGGATGTGTTACTGAATGACATCGTGAAAAACGCTTTTACAGGCTTTCTGCAGGGCGCAGATTGGCATAAGCCAGGAATATTGTAGGATTAGATTACACAACGTGTTAGAGAAAAACAGGCTGTGTTCCCAAGGCACATACAGGCAAAATATCAAAAACCTCACAAAGCCCAGGCCTTTTAAGGACGGTCGCTTTGCCAATCATAAAGTTTGAAATCAGTTAACCGAGTGGCGGAGAGGGAGGGATTCGAACCCCCGGACCCTTTCGAGTCAACGGTTTTCAAGACCGCCGCATTCGACCACTCTGCCACCTCTCCAGTCAGATTGACAAGAATACCTGAATGACACCGGGAACTGCTAGCTCATATTTTGTCTAAAAGTTAACTGCGACGACTTGAATTGGTCTAAAATGCCATTATGTTAGTATCACAAGTATCTACTCAACTCTGGAGAACAAACTGCTATGGATAACCCAAGACTTCATGCCAGCAGCGCACCCCGTGCGAGCGCTTTATCTACCAATAGAGTTCTTCGCAACACGTACGCACTTCTTTCGGTAACCTTGATCTTCAGTGCGCTCATGGCTATGGCATCAACAATGCTGAATGTCGGCCATGGTACAAGCCTTGCCTGTTCTGTTGCAGCATTACTGCTGATCTGGTTTGTGCTGCCACGTACGGCTGAATCCGCAGCAGGCATTGCAGTTGTATTTGCCTTTACAGGTTTGCTAGGCTTCGGTCTAGGGCCAATGCTCAACTACTACCTGAGTATGGCTCATGGAGCAGAAATCATCGCAACTTCTATGGGTGGTACTGCAATTATTTTCCTAGGGCTTTCGGGCTACGCATTAACTACCCAGCGTGATTTCAGCTTTCTGGGTGGCTTCCTGTTTGCAGGATTGATCGTGGTTTTGCTTGCTTCTCTGGCCGGCATTTTTCTGAAAATGCCCGGACTCTGGCTGGCAATCAATGCTGCCGTGATTCTGATTTTCAGTGGTTTTATCCTGTTTGATACGAGCCGCATCATCAACGGTGGCATAACCAATTATATAATTGCTACAACCTCAATTTACCTGAGCATATACAACATATTTATTGCTTTATTACATTTATTGGGATTTGCAAGCAACGATTGAGTCGGATAGATGGATTGGCTGAAATTTGGCTATGCTGCGCTGGTCATAGCACTGATTCTATTTCTCTTTCCTGCTGCAAGGCATTGGCTGAAAAACAGTCCTAAGGCAAAACAGGGAGACTGGCAGGCATTTTTGTTTCCAATTGGTCTGGTTATTTTATTTGTCACCGGTTTAATGTGGATTGTCAGCCGCTAGCTGGGTAGCGGGTGCTTGTTGGCACCCGCTTTTATGTCAATCGCGGAAATTATCAAACTGCAACGGTACCCCCAGCTTGGCTTCTTTGAGTATACCCATCACCTTCTGGAGGTCATCACGTTTTTTCCCTGAAACACGCAGCTTTTCCCCTTGTATGGCAGTTTGAACCTTGATTTTTGAATCCTTGATTAGCCTGACCATTTTTTTCGCAGTTTCCTGGTCTATCCCCTGACGTACGACCAGTGTCTGCCTCGCACGCATATTCGCTTCCTCAACCCTGCCTCTTTGCATGCAGCCCACATCGATACCACGCTTGGACATCTTTTGAATTAGAATGTCATAAGTCTGGTCGATCTGAAATTCAGACTGTGCTTCAATACATAAATTCAAGTCTTCACGAATTACTTTTGCATCAGACCCCTTTAAATCATACCGATTGGAGATTTCGCGATTGGTCTGATCCAGTGCATTGGTCAATTCGTGGATATCAACTTCTGATACCGTATCAAATGAAGGCATATCTCAGTGTCCTCCCCTGCTCACGCAAATTTTAGGATAAGGAAAAATTATATAATGCCCAGATTGGCAATCCTTCTCGGTGCCAGCAATGCTGCACTAGCTATTTTGCTAGGCGCCTTTGCCGCACATGCACTGCATAACTCCTGGCCAGAAAACAGGTACTCAACTTTCCAGATTGCAGTGGATTATCATCTATACCATGCATTAGGTCTAATTGTAGTGGGCATTCTGATCACTCAGCGCGCTTCTAGCAGACTCCTTGAAGTTGCTGCAGCGCTCATGCTTGCCGGGATGGTCCTCTTTTGTGGCAGCCTGTATCTGTTGAGCTTTATAGAAGTCACCTGGCTAGGCATGGTCACTCCATTTGGCGGTACCGCTTTTATCGGTTCATGGATTCTGGTAATGATCGCTCATCTAAGTAAAAAACAGATTGGGGAAGAGCGCACAGACTGTTCCTAAATTAACTGGTTTTCTGCAGTCTGGTTCTGCAGAACCTCAACTTCATCTCCAATGCGTATCATCCCGCCCACCCGCACGATTGCGGTCACACCGCCATGATTTCGTATAGCGTTAAACCCTCCATACCCCAAGGTCTGCTCCATTTTGGCACAGGGCGCACAATCTCCTGTAATCCGGATGACTGTATCGCGGACCCCGACGTCATAGCCCTTGAGTATCCCCAGATTTACACCTGATACGACGATATTGCGCCTTAACTCGTGAGGGGAAATAGACTTTTTATTTAGGAATGAGGCAATTACAGAAAGATATTTAGCCTGTATCAAGGTTATTTGCCTGCGACCGCCTGGCCGCCTGGCCGCTTTATCTCCGACTAGGGCGTGTTAACACTAATGGGCACAGTTATGGTATCCTCCAAGGATGGAACTGACCCAAGCCCAATACGAACGCATCGCGCTACATCTCCCGGTGCAGCGCGGCAACGTCAGCCTTTCGAACCGCCAAGTACTCAACGCCATACTGTATGTCGCCGAACAGGGCTGCAAATGGCGAGGGTTACCTACACGGTTTGGCAACTGGCACACCATCTATACCCGAATGAACCGTTGGTCGAAGAACGGAGTGCTCGACCGAGTATTCGAGCATCTGCAGCGAGAACAGATCGTGCGCATCAAACTCGAGGCGATGTCGATGGACAGCACTATTGTGAAGGTGCATCCCGATGGGACGGGGCGCTAAAAAAAACGGCCCCCAATCCATCGGCCGCTCTCGCGGCGGCTGGACCACCAAGATTCATATGGTTGCCGCAGATGCTCGAACCGCCATCACGTTCTCGCTCTCGCCGGGACAAGCCCACGATGCCCCGGAAGGGCGTAAGTTGCTGAATCGCCTTGGTCAGCAGCACGATACTCCCTCACTGATCATGGACCGCGCGTACGAAGGCAACGAGACTCGACAACTGGCCTTGGCGCTGGGGTATGAGCCAGTGGTACCGCCATTGCGAACGCGGGTCGAGCCTTGGGAATACGACCGTGAGATGTACAAGCGGCGCAATGAAATCGAGCGGTTATTCCGTCGATTGAAGGGGTTCCGTCGTGTCTTCTCGCGATTCGAGAAACTCGACGTGGTATTCCTCGGATTCATTGTCTTCGCGCTCATCGTCGATGCGTTACGTTAGTGTTAACACGCCCTAGACCGCACTCTTGCAACAATTCAGCAGAATGTACGCTGACCATTGCCTTCTTGCCCGAAAATTCTCTGAGTCCGATCCATTCTATCCGGCCACTTCGAGGGAAATGGTTCTCTAGCCCGGTACTCAGGGACATACCGGTTCTGCAGTGTGTTTTATTGCGATAAGATTACCTCAAGTCCATTCATGTAAGGTTGTAAAACCTCAGGCACGCAGACCCGCGCCTGCTTGTCCTGATAATTTTCCAGAATAGCCACTAGCGTCCTGCCTACTGCCAGACCCGAACCATTCAATGTATGCAGAAACTCGGTCTTCCCGGTTGTAGTATTTTTCCAGCGTGCTTTCAGCCTTCTTGCCTGGAAATCCAGACAATTACTGCACGAAGAAATTTCACGATACGTTTTCTCGCTGGGCAACCAGACCTCTATATCGTAGGTCTTTGCAGAAGCAAACCCCAGATTGCCCATGCACAGGTTTACAGTACGATAAGGTAATTCCAGTTTTTGCAGAATATTTTCTGCATGCTGCGTTAATTTTTCCAGCATACGCCAAGATGCCTCAGGCTTGACGAGCTGGACAAGCTCAACTTTTTCAAATTGATGCTGACGAATCATTCCACGTGTATCCTTGCCATACGAACCTGCCTCGGAACGGAAACAAGGCGTATGACATACATATTTGACCGGCAGCTCTTCTTCCTTTGCAACGTGATCACGCCATAGATTCGCAACCGGCACTTCCGCTGTAGGAATCAGGTAATACAACCCATCGGTATCAAGCCTGAAAATATCATTTTCGAATTTTGGTAACTGCCCTGTACAGGTCAAGCTTTGATCATTGACGATATATGGGACATACACTTCCTCATAGCCATGCTCCGAGATATGCGTGTCCAGCATAAACTGGACAAGTGCACGATGCAGTTTTGCAACTTGGCCATGCATGGTGACAAACCGGCTGCCAGCAATTCTGGCAGCCTTTTCAAAATCCAAACCCCCTGACCGCTTTCCTATATCGGCGTGGTCCAGAGCTTTAAAATCAAAGTTCGGAAGGTTCCCCCATTTTCGTACTTCGACGTCATCCTCGTCAGTACGTCCATCCGGAACAGATTCATGGGGGATATTGGGTAATGTCAGCATCCATGCGTAAATTTCCAATTGCGAGTGTTCCAGCTGCACTTCACTGGCCTCCAGTTCACCATTGATCTTTCTCATCTCATCAAGGATGGCAGTAACGTCCTGCCCTGAAGACTTTGCCTGGGCAATTAATTTTGAGTTTTTATTGCGTTGATTTTGCAGGCCTTCGGTGGTGGTTTGTAATCGCCTGCGTTGCCGCTCACGAGAGGAAAACCAGCTCTTGTCTACCTCTAATTCACGACGGCTTAGCTGCCTTGCAACTTCGTCGAGATTCGTTCGCAGCAGTTTAGGATCCAGCATGGCGTAATTTCTCCCGTATCAAAAGGTGCGTGCTGCCAGGATCATGCCTAAAAAACAGGCGACAATACACAGGGTCACATTCAAGATAATGTTCCCCGCAACACTCAAAAGACTGCCCTGCTGAATCAAACCCAGTGTTTCAAGTGAGAATGCTGAAAAGGTGGTAAATCCACCCAGCAACCCCGTCAGAAGAGCAAGTCGGAGTTCCTCAGATACAGCATAGCGCTCCAGGAGTATAATGGATAGAATGCCAATCAGCAGTGAGCCAACCGTATTCACCAGCAGGGTTCCATAAGGAAATTTGCTACCCAACCAGTGGATACACTGTATCTGAACCAGATATCTCAGTATGGAGCCTATTGCCCCACCTGCCGCAATGCCCACCAAAGTCAAAGCCAGCCCTCCCGTTTTTTTTCCGTAACGCTGATTTATTACAAGCCGTTTTAATCAATGGTATATTGGAAAATGACCAAATGACGGTATTTAAGGCGGCCACAAGTATATGAGAATCCCGATAAAGATCAATCCAGTACAGTTCAGGGATTGCCAAAAACCAACGAAAGCAGAATTCAGTTTGATATGAACTCGCCAGCCAGTCTATCAGAATTGATAAAGCGGTTTCGCCAGATTTTGCCAGAAAATGCGATCCTGGCTACGAAAGAACAGTTGTATCCCTATGAATGTGATGCGCTCACAGCTTACCGGCAGGTGCCTCGTATTGCACTGCTGCCTGGCAACACAGAACAGATTCAGGCTGTCATTGACATTTGCAGGGAGTTAAAGCTTCCCGTCGTAGTACGGGGTGCTGGTACAAGCCTGTCAGGCGGTGCATTGCCGCATGCTGAAGGCGTATTACTCAATCTGGCCAGACTGAATAAAATTCTGGAAATTGACCGTAACAACCGAACTGCAACCGTTGAGCCAGGGGTTACAAATTTAGCAATTTCAGAGGCCGCAAAACCGTACGGACTTTATTATGCGCCCGACCCCTCATCACAGATTGCGTGTACCATCGGCGGTAACATTGCCGAGAATTCAGGAGGTGTACATTGCCTTAAGTATGGACTGACGGTACACAATGTTCTGGCCCTGAAGGTGTTAACCATTGACGGCGAAACTCTGGAACTGGGGGGCAAGCATCCGGACTCGCCCGGTTTTGATTTGCTTGCACTAATGAATGGCTCTGAAGGTATGCTGGGGATTGTTTTGCAGGCAACCGTAAAACTGCTTCCAGCACCACACGACCGCAAGGTGTTACTGGCTGCCTTTAACCGGATACAGGATGCAGGAAATGCCGTAGCTGCAATTATTTCCAATGGAGTCATCCCCGCAGGCCTTGAAATGATGGACCGTTTCACCATCAGGGCTACAGAAAAATACTGCAGCCCCGGTTACCCGGAAGATGCTGCCGCAATTTTAATCTGTGAACTGGATGGTTTTAAAGAAGATCTGATCACCCAGGTGACATGGGTGCAAAAAATACTGGGACAACATCAAGCGATTGAGGTGCGTTTGGCACAAGACGCACAGGAAGCGGAACTATTTTGGAAAGGTCGCAAATCTGCATTCCCTGCTCTAGGCAATCTGTCTCCCGATTACTATTGTATGGACGGTACCATTCCACGTAAATACTTGGCTGAGATATTGGAGGAAATCAATAGGCTCTCTGAAAAATTTGGATTACGTGTAGCCAATGTTTTTCATGCAGGAGATGGAAATCTGCACCCGCTTATTCTCTATGACGCAAACCGGACAGGTGAACTGGAGATAGCAGAAGAATTTGGAAGCCAGATTCTGCAATTGTGTGTCAGGATGGGAGGTACCATCACTGGCGAGCATGGTGTGGGCGTGGAGAAACTGAACCAGATGTGCGTACAATTCAATTCCTCAGAACTGCAGACTTTCCATGCGATCAAATCAGCATTTGATGAGCATGAGCTGTTAAACCCTGGCAAGGCCATACCAACCCTTCATCGCTGCGCCGAATTCGGAGCCATGCATGTGCACCAAGGCAGGCTTCCACATGCCGACCTGCCCCGTTTTTAACGGCTGCAATCTCCTGTATGACCGATATAAAGGAAGATACCGCATCCCGGGTCAAGGAAGCTGCCAAACAGGGACAGGCCCTGCAGATCCTAGCTGGAAACACCAAGGCTTTTTACGGCAGGAGCATACAGGCATCCCCTCTTTCCATCGCCCACCATTCAGGAATAATCGAATACGAACCTTCCGAGCTCTACATTACTGCGCGCAGCGGTACTCCTTTAAATGATATCGAACGGGTAATTGGACAAGAAAGCCAGATATTGCCATGCGAGCCCCCACACTTCGGTGCCGCAGCCACCATAGGAGGAATGGTGGCCGCAGGGTTGTCCGGACCCAGGCGCGCCAGTTCCGGGGCAGTACGTGACTGTATGCTGGGAGTTGGGATCATCAATGGAAAAGGCGAGTACTTGCGCTTCGGGGGCAAGGTAATGAAAAATGTTGCAGGCTATGACACCTCCCGGCTGATGTGCGGTGCACTGGGCACACTGGGGATATTGATGTCGGTCACCTTGCGCCTGCTTCCAAAACCACAGTGCGAACAAACCGTTACAGTTTCCCTAAGCCCCGCAGATGCCATCCAGAAAATGAATGCCTGGGCCCGCACACCGATGCCGGTAACGGCTACATTTCATGACGGCAGGGATCTTTATATTCGCTTGGCTGGCTCACCGTCTGCAATCGAAAAATGCACAGATGTGATAGACGGTGAACCCCTTGACTGGAGTGATATTTTCTGGACAAACATCAAGGAACAGGCTCACGATTTTTTTCTAGTAGATGTACCCGTATGGAGGATTTCAGTCCCCCCCTGCACGGGTCCACTGGATATTCCAGGTGCCTGCGTAATGGAATGGAATGGTGCCTTGCGCTGGTATGCCACAAAAGCTAGGGCGTCCGTAGTGCGCCACACAGCTGAACAAGCAGGCGGACATGCCTGTCTGTTTCGAGGATCCGCCACACAACAGGTTTTTCACCCGCTGCCTCCCGCACTGCTTGAGATTCATCGCAAACTCAAACAGGCCTTTGATCCGAAAGGCATCCTCAACCCTGGCAAAATGTACCCAGAGTTCTGAAAGGCCATGCAGACTTCGTTGATAACTGAATTCCTGCAGACAACAGAGGGCCAGCGTGCGAATGAAATATTGCGCAGTTGCGTGCATTGCGGATTATGCAATGCAACCTGCCCTACCTATCAGTTAACCGGGAATGAACTGGATGGCCCCCGGGGCCGGATTTATCTGATCAAGAACCATTTTGAAGAAAAGAGTCACAGCAATACAGGCCTGAAGCACCTGGACCGGTGTTTGACCTGTCTGGCCTGTGAGACAACCTGCCCTTCCGGCGTCCAGTATGGCGCCCTGCTCGATATCGGCCGAAAGCATATTGACAAAGCCATTGGGCGGCCTGTCCTCAGCAGGCTTAAGCGCCATCTGATTATCTCCATGTTCTCAAAACCTGCCCGGGTCGCATTGATTTTTGCCCTGGCCCGATTTTTGAAGCCATTATTGCCCGCGAAACTGGCAAGAAAAATACCCTCCCACCCTGCTGGCGCTGCAAAAGCCAGGATAACGGAGGTGGCGAATCAGCGCAAAATGCTGACTATTCAAGGCTGTGTACAATCTGTAGCCGCCCCGCAAATCAATGCTGCCACCACCACGGTACTTGGGCGCTCCGGAATCCGGCTTGATGAGGTGGATAGCGACTGTTGCGGTGCCTTGGCATTTCATTTGACAGATATTGAAAAAGCTGAAAGAACTATCCGCCAAAATATTGATACCTGGTATCAAAAACTGAAAGGTGAATACCAGTATTTAGTAATTACATCAAGTGGCTGCAGCAATTTTATAAAGCAATATGGAAGCATCATGCAGGCAGACCAGGACTATGCACAACGTGCAGCATTCGTTGCCCGACGCTGCAGGGATCTTTCCGAGCTGGGCACGGAGTTGCGCATACGACCGGCTGACCGGGGTCACGCCGTAGCCTTCCACAATCCCTGCACATTACAGCACGGTCAAAAAGTTTTCGACATGATCGAAACCCGACTCAAGGAGGCAGGGTATACACTGGTTACAACAAAAGACCAGCACCTGTGCTGCGGTTCTGCAGGCAGCTACTCCCTGCTTGAAACTGGACTTTCAGCCCAGCTGTTGCAGAACAAGGTAGCCTGCCTGGAGCAGGCCCGACCTGATATAATCGCTACGGCCAATATTGGCTGCCTAATGCATCTGCAGTCCGGAACCGACAGACCTGTCAAACACTGGATTGAATTACTTGTATAGTAAAGCTTAAGACAGGATACCCCGCCAATGGAATCAGGAATTTCCTACTCAGAATCCATAATTTTCTCGATATTTATTATCTTCACAAGTGCCGCTTTACTTGCAAGCGTAGCCCTGCTAGCCCGCCAGGCCCTGCTGGTAGCATATATCGCAGCCGGAGTTCTCCTGGGGCCTTCGGTTTTTGGTGTTGTTCAGAATACAGAATTCCCACGCCAACTGGCTGAGGTTGGTATTATGTTTCTATTGTTTTTGCTGGGACTCAACATGCACCCGCAAAAACTTGCTGCTTCCCTCAGGCAGTCTACCCTGATCACTTTTGGCAGCTCGCTGGTTTTTGCATGCATTGGTTTCGCTGTAGCGTGGATACTGCAGTTCTCCCAAATGGACCAACTCGTCATTGCCGGGACATTCATGTTTTCCAGCACCATTATTGGCCTTAAATTATTACCGACTACCGTCTTGCATCATCAACACACGGGAGAAGTCATTATCAGTGTTTTATTGCTGCAGGATATTCTGGCAATCATTCTTTTGCTGTTTATCGAGGCACAGGGGACGAGCCTTAACCAGGTCAACGGGCTGGTCAGGCTCGCTTTAGCACTGCCTGGACTGGTCATATTTACATTTGTCGTTGAGCGCTTTGTCCTGATCAAACTTATGGAGAAATTTGACACCACCCGGGAATACATATTCCTGCTAGCTACAGGCTGGTGTCTGGGGATTGCACAACTAGCACATTTTGCAGGCCTGTCTTATGAGGCAGGGGCGTTTATTGCAGGTGTATCCATAGCCACAGGTCCAATTTCATTTCATATCGCGGAAAGCCTGAAGCCTGTTCGTGATTTCTTCCTGGTCATTTTTTTCTTCTCACTCGGTGCAAGCCTGGATATAGGCACGACATGGGAACTGCTTGTTCCGGCTATCATCACCAGTGTCGTTTTACTGCTGATCAAACCTCTGGTATTCAAATGGCTGCTGTACAAAAGCGGTGAATCCAGACAGGATTCAATGGAGATAGGCGTGCGCTTGGGCCAGTTCAGTGAATTTTCCCTTTTACTTGGCTTTCTGGCAACGAGTGTCGGCCTGATTTCGCTCAGAGCTTCTAACTTTATTCAGGTCTGCACTCTGGTAAGCTTCATTCTTTCAACTTATCTGATTACGCTTCGTTACCCTACTCCCCTAGCAATTACAGACAAGTTAAGGCGAGACTAAACCTCGATCAGGAATCTCCCGGCCTCCAGATTCCAAATGCCTCACCCTGAGGACGTATGGCGGCCTGCCTTTGCCGGGTAACATCTTCATAGACATGTTTTGCGAAAGCGACAAGCTCATTCATGATTTCGTTCTTTTCGCCAGTAGGCAGATCATGATTGCCTACCATGAACCCTGCTATGGCAGCCAGATACTGACCTGCCAACAGTGGATTTTCTGCCCGCTCATCCGCATCAACCAGTATTTTCTGGACTTTTTCTATAAGTTCCCTTGACAGTTTCAGCTGATCCATTCTGGGTATACCTCGTTCATGTTCAATCTTGGCTTCCGGTTTTGTTGCGAAGCGCATTCAGGCGCTCCCTGATTTTAATCTCCAGCCCTCGGGAAACCGGATCATAATAACGCGTACCCTGCAACGCTTCAGGAAAATAGCATTCACCCTGCGCATAGGCATTCGGCTCGTCATGCGCGTAGCGATAACCCTGCCCATAGCCAAGGTCTTTCATCAGTCCTGTCGGTGCGTTTCGCAAATGCATCGGCACTTCCAGGCTTCCATGGGTTTTTACATCCTTCATTGCCAGACTGTATGCACGGTACACAGCATTGCTTTTCGGCACACAGGCCAGATATACAATCGCCTGTGCAATGGCCAGTTCACCTTCAGGCGAGCCCAGGCGTTCATAGGTATCCCAAGCATACACTGCAATCTGCAAACCGCGTGGATCCGCATTACCAATATCTTCAGCCGCAATGCGCAGTACACGGCGCGCGATGTAACAGGGGTCACAGCCCCCATCAATCATCCGGCAAAACCAGTACAGAGCTGCATCGGGATCAGATCCACGTACCGATTTATGCAGGGCAGAAATCTGATCATAAAAGTATTCGCCCTGCTTATCAAAACGGCGGGTACCCTGTGTGGTAACTTCCCGGGCAATTTCGCGGGTAATCGTTTTTTCTGCCGTGCTCTCATCGAGCCAGTCCGCTGCAATTTCCAGAAAATTCAATGCACGACGCGCATCCCCGTCAGCTGCCACTGCAAGCATGTTCCTGGCTTCATCATCAATACTGATGCGTCTTTGACCCAGACCAAGGCTGTCATCCTGCAAAGCTTGATCAATACACAGGCTCACATCTTTTTCAGTCAATTTTTTCAGCACATAGATACGTGCCCTGGAGAGCAATGCATTATTCAGTTCAAAAGAAGGGTTTTCCGTGGTAGCACCAATAAAATAGATCGTACCGTCTTCAATATGAGGCAGAAACGCATCCTGCTGGGCTTTGTTGAACCGATGCACTTCATCGATGAATAACACCGTTGATGTGGCTTTTTCCTGACTGTGCAACCTGGCTTGCCCAATGGCCTGGCGAATCTCTTTTACTCCAGCTAGCACGGCTGATATGGATAGAAACTGTGCTTGCGAGGTATTGGAAATAATACGTGCCAGCGTCGTTTTGCCGGTACCCGGAGGTCCCCAGAAAACCATGGAATGCAGCCTGCCCTGCTCAATGGCCAGACGTAGCGGTTTGTCATCGGCCAGCAAATGCGTCTGACCAATAAATTCTGCCAGGGTAGCAGGACGCATGCGGTCTGCAAGCGGGCGATAGCCATCCTTCCGCTCAAACAGGTCGACAGATGGATTGACAGGGAAGCTAGGCATAATGGCATACCTTATTTTTCCAGGTATTATCGCCCATGTGTGACCAGGTTGTCTGAAATATGTGCCTGCATGGCAATCCGATTCAGTCTACAGGGTAACCCACAACATCAACACCCCGAGGGGCCTTGAATACAAAATATCCGGCAGGGAAGCTCACATTCAGCTCAAGGTGCGTAAATTCAATGGCAGTTTTTTGTGAAAACTGGTCATATAACTCCATTTTCTGGATGCCTTTCTCATTCAGGCCTATCTGCACACGGCGAAACTCAGTATCCTGAGTGAGCGGAATTAATTCAACCCAGTTAAGTCCTTCCCTGCTCGTTGCTGCCAGAATTTTAAAGTCTTCCTGCAAAAAACGGGCATTCGTCAGCAACATGATCGGTGCATTACCCAACACCTCAGTAATCGGCCTGGCAACTGCCTGCTGTAACTCTTCGTCATACACCCATAGATATTCCCCGTCCGCAAGAATAAGTTGCCGATGAGGATGCACATACTGCCAGCGAAACTGCCCAGGTCTGCTCAGGGCCATGTCGCCTCTTGATGCCTGGACAAGCTCATTGTTTTCATCCCACACAGTCTGCGAGAAACTACCCTGAAAAGAGTCTACTTCTGTAAAAAATGCATTAAGTTGTCCAACCACACCGCTGCCGATGCAGGACAGCGAAAACAGCAGCAGCCCGCCTCCCAGAAATAATCTCCAAACCCGCAATAACATCAAAATGATTATACCGGTGGCGGCGCAATCACTTCGCGACTGCCATTGGACAACACTGCACTGACTACACCGCTGTTTTCCATCTCCTCGATGATACGCGCAGCACGGTTGTATCCTATCTTTAACCGACGCTGCAAATAGGAGATCGAAGCCTTGCGCGTCTCTGTGACGATAGCGATGGCTTCATCATAAAGCGGGTCAAGCTCACCATCGTAATTGCCTAGCGGCTCCAAGCCAGGTATCCCGTTCTTGCCATCACCAGAGTCCTGCGTGACTTCATCCAGATAAGCTGCGGTACCCTTTTGTTTCAGAAAGGCCACTACCTTGTGGACTTCTTCGTCTGAAACAAATGCGCCATGAATACGCTCCGGCAATGATGTGCCGGGAGGCAAATAAAGCATATCACCATGGCCCAGTAACTGTTCGGCACCCATTTGATCCAGAATGGTTCGTGAATCCACTCTCGAGGACACCTGAAAGGCAACCCTTGAAGGGATATTTGCCTTGATAAGGCCGGTAATCACATCAACCGAAGGCCGTTGTGTCGCCAGAATCAGATGGATACCGGCAGCCCTGGCCTTTTGCGCAATCCTTGCAATGAGCTCTTCGACTTTCTTGCCCACCACCATCATCATATCGGCCAGTTCATCCACGATGATCACGATATTCGGTAACGGACTCAGTTCCTCTGCCGTACCAGCATCCGGCTCATCACCTGACTGCGGACCTGCAAAGGGATCCAGTATGGGGTCACCCTTGTCGATAGCCTGCTTCATTTTCGCGTTATAGCTATGAATACTACGCACACCCAGTACAGACATTAAATGGTAGCGCCGTTCCATTTCCGCTACACACCAGCGCAACGCATTCGCGGCTTCTCTCAAATCGGTAACCACAGGCGAAAGCAGATGCGGGATACCCTCATACACGGCAAATTCCAGGATCTTGGGATCAATCAGGATGATGCGCACCTGTTGTGGTGTCGCCTTGTATAAAATACTCAGCAACATCGCGTTCAATGCTACAGATTTACCAGATCCGGTGGTGCCAGCAACCAGCAGATGGGGCATTTTTGCTAAATCCGTCACTACAGGGCGACCGCTGATGTCCTTGCCCAGCGCTAGGGTCAGGGATGATAAAGAGTCATCATAGACCTCAGACTTCAAGATATCGCCCAGCACGACCAGTTCCCGGTGCTCATTGGGAATTTCCAGCCCGACATGGGATTTTCCGGGAATCACCTCAACAATGCGCACGCTGACCACTAAAAGTGCACGTGCCAGATCTTTGGCCAGATTTGAAATCCTGCTTACCTTGATCCCCGCGGCAAGCTGCAACTCGAAGCGGGTAATCACCGGTCCCGGATGGACTTCAACCACTTCCGCGTCTATCCCGAAATCGAGCAGCTTCACCTCAACCTGACGTGACATCGCTTCCAATGCACCGTCCGAATACCCTCTTGAACCATCTATCACCTTGTCCAGCATGGATGTCGGAGGCAGGTCGGTCTCGGCTGAATTGAACAGTAGAGTCTGGCGTTCACGCTCGGCACGCTTACTGGGTGTAATTGTCTCAATGGTCGGCTCGATCCGGGGTGGGGATTTCTGGATTTTTACTTTTTTTTCCTTGACCACCTTCCTGCGTGCCGATTTAGCCTGCTTGCCCAGATGCTTCTCCTTTAGCAAACTGATCAGCCTCCATACCCAGGAACTGAGCTTCAGGACATATCTGCCTGTCATATCCACAAGCCATAACCAGGAAAAGTGGGAAAAAATCGTAATGCCGGCAAAAAACAGTGCCAGCAGCAATAGCGTTGACCCCGCAGAATTGAAGACAGAGAAAAAGCTGTTGCCGACCAGATTACCCAGAATGCCGCCAGCAGTATCCGGCAGAAAACTCGAATGAAAATGCAGGGTCGCGAGCCCACACCCTGCGGCCAGAGTAAGCAGGAAGCCGGCCCATCGCAGACCCAATGTACGATAATCCATGGTGTCTGGGTCCGGACCGCCCCGGTATAGCAGCCAGCCACTGTAAGCGACCATAAGGGGGGCCAGATAGGCAAGATAGCCAAACAGAGAAAAAAACAGGCCAGCAAACCAAGCCCCTACCTTGCCACCGAGATTGCTCACGACCTGACTGCCACCAGTCTGTATCCAGCCGGGGTCGGTCTGATCATAAGTGAGCAGTGCCAACATGAAGTAGGCACCTAATGCAATCAGTACCAGCAATACGCTTTCACGCAGGCCTCTAGGCAATGAAAGCGGGTGACCGGATCTTGCCGGCTTTCTCAAAACAGCTTGCCCCAATCTCTGTTATCTATCCTTAGATTAGTCATTTAACTTATTGAGTATAATGAAAGTAATGTTGCAGATTTGTACATGTTAAGTTCGCCTGAATTTCCGGGTTGCACCCTTAATAGTACAGCAATATCTGCTTTGCTCATGTAAAATCTGCCTTCATGGATGGTCCGGGACAGTATTACCTGTTCAGCTTGGGCAGTATAGTAAAATAACCGGACGATTTCTTTGTAATTCATCCAGTCAACGAACCCTATAAAGGAAAACCAAATGGCTGAATCTCGACATTTCCGACTTCTGATACTGGGATCAGGCCCCGCCGGATATACAGCAGGGGTCTATGCCGCGCGCGCAAATCTGAGCCCTGCAATTATCACAGGCCTGGAACAAGGCGGTCAGCTGACCACAACTACCGATGTCGATAACTGGCCCGGTGATGTCGAAGGTTTGCAGGGCCCTGAACTGATGGACCGTATGCTGAAGCACGTCGAACGCTACAAAACTGAAGTGATCTTCGACCATATCCGTGACGCACACCTGTCCGAACACCCGTTTGCACTGACTGGAGATGCCGGAACCTACACCTGTGATGCTCTAATTATTGCGACTGGCGCATCGGCCAGATACCTGGGGCTGCCTTCAGAAGAGACCTATAAGGGCAAGGGGGTATCTGCATGTGCAACATGTGACGGTTTTTTTTACAAAGAGAAAAAAGTCGCAGTGATTGGT
Organism: Gammaproteobacteria bacterium; assembly: GCA_965205275.1. Classification (GTDB taxonomy): domain Bacteria; phylum Pseudomonadota; class Gammaproteobacteria; order UBA4575; family UBA4575; genus WTFY01. The sequence continues at coordinate 497,943 of OZ242168.1, read as the reverse complement.
GGTGGCAATACTGCCGTCGAAGAAGCCCTCTATCTATCCAACATTGCAAGTGAGGTGACTCTGGTTCATCGGCGTGACGCCTTGCGCAGTGAGAAAATTCTGCAGCAGCAACTGTTTGAAAAAGAAAAAAACGGCAATGTTGCCCTGAAATGGAACCATACACTTGATGAGGTTCTGGGGGATGACGTGGGGGTTACGGGAATGCGCATCAAAAGTACTCTGGACGCATCCATACAGGACATTGATCTTAGTGGTGTGTTCATCGCTGTCGGGCATACCCCAAATACCAAAATCTTTGAAAACCAGCTCAGCATGAACGGCAGATACATCAAGGTTAAAAGTGGTATCCATGGCAATGCTACGGCAACGAATGTTCCGGGAATATTTGCAGCAGGCGATGTAATCGATCACGTATACCGCCAAGCAGTGACTTCAGCAGGTTCGGGGTGCATGGCCGCACTGGACGCTGAAAAATATCTGGATAGTCTTGCCAGCAACTGACATCACTGCCTGCTGCCACCTTGACTACCCGGAATTCACCATCAGGCAAAACCCCGTCTGGATATACCTTTAGTTTTATCAGTTCTCTTGGGGCCATCAAGTGCGCAGACTGGAATAGCCTGCTTGCGGATGATAATCCCTTTTTACGGCATGAGTTTCTGGGAGCACTGGAACGCAACAATTGCCTGGGCAAAGAATACGGCTGGTACCCGCATCATCTGATTGTGCATGATGAAAACAAACAGGTTACTGCTGCAAGCCCGCTGTACATCAAAACCAACTCTTATGGGGAGTTTGTATTTGACTGGTCATGGGCATCTGCCTATGAACAATCAGGGCTTGGTTATTACCCCAAACTCGTCGCATCGGTACCATACACCCCTGTAACAGGGGCCCGCCTGCTCATTGCACCAGGGTTGCCCGTACAATGCAAAAACAGAATTGCAGCCGCGATGATCCATGCCACTGTAGAAGAGGCAAAAAGACTCAACATGTCCAGCATGCATTGGTTGTTCAGCCACAAAGACGAATGTAGATTCTATAAACAAAGCAACCTGATGCTACGTCTTGGTTGCCAATACCATTGGAGTAACCGGAATTATGAATGTTTTGATCATTTTTTGGAAAGTTTGATTTCACGAAAAAGAAAAAAAATAAAGCGCGAGCGCCGCCTTGTAAAAGACCATAAGGTACATATTCAGCGTCTGCACGGATCAGAACTGGATGGCATACTATGGCAACAGGTGCATGCGTTCTATGCGGATACTTTTTACCGTAAAAGTGGCCTGCCTACACTCAGCCTCGATTTTTTTAAAGAACTGGGGGCTACAATGGGTTCACAAATCCTGCTGGTACTTGCCTATAGCGACAAGCAGCTTATCGCATGTGCAATCAACTTTCGTGACAGCCATACACTGTATGGAAGATTTTGGGGGTGTCTGGACAAATTTAATGGCCTGCACTTCGAAGCCTGCTATTACCAGGGTATTGAATATGCCATTGAACATCAGTTAACCACTTTCGAACCTGGCGCTCAGGGTGAGCATAAAATCAGTCGTGGTTTTTTGCCTACCAGAACCTGGTCTGCTCACTGGATTGCGAATTCACGTTTCAGGCTCGCGATTCGAGATTTTTGTCAACGCGAAGAACGTTTTATGCAACACGAGTGTAAAGAACTCATGTCATTATCGCCCTATCGGCTTGATTAAAGAGCAGTATTGCAAAAAGATATGGACCTTCACTGGCTAGACCCCTCCAACAGCAGTGCTCCTTTCCCTGATGTAGAAAATGCGCTGCAAGACCCCAAAGGCCTGCTTGCAGCAGGGGGGAATTTAAGTGTCACACGACTACTAAGCGCCTACCGCAATGGGATTTTCCCATGGTACGAAAGCGGGCAGCCGATTTTGTGGTGGTCACCAAACCCAAGGGGTGTTTTGTATACCCATAAATTCAGAATATCCACCAGCCTTAGAAGAACCTTGCGCAAACACAAATGGACAGTCACTTTTGACGGTGACTTCAAAAAAACAGTTACCGCATGTGCCACACCACGAAGCTATGCACGGGGCACCTGGATTACCGATGAAATGACAGAGGCCTATACCGCCTTGCATCAACATGGATGCGCCCACTCAGTCGAACTATGGGATTATCAGAAGCATTTAATTGGCGGGGTATATGGAGTCCTGATTGGAAAAATGTTTTTTGGTGAATCCATGTTCAGCTTTCAAACCAATGCCTCCAAAGTTGCTCTTGCTTACATGGTCAGCCACTTACATTACTGGGGTTTTCCTCTACTGGATTGCCAACTGCCCTCATCGCATTTATTAAGTCTGGGAGCACAGGCAATACCAAGAACAGACTACATAAATATGATGACCCCGTTATGCAATCAGAAGCAAAGTGGCTTCAAGTGGAAACTGGACAACAGCATAGATGTGGCAAACTGGACACCATAATTTAGTAGGCTGCACACAACATCATACAGCTTTGCTACTCCAACCAAGCCCTCCTTTCTTCTGAGTACATGCTGTTGCTGCTGTGTATAGGTTCAGAAATATATTGTATTGCGAGGAGACAGGAAATCCGTGCAGTATCAGCATATTAAGATACTGGGCAAAGGGGTTCTACCGGATTAGCAGGGTTACGATAAATCCCTGCCATAAGCAATATGATTGCACGGCAGCAACTCAGCGCACAACTAACAAAGGATGCGCAATCAATTAAATCATAAAATTCCCTTCAGCTTCTCGGGCATGCGGGCATTGAAAGTCGATGGTATCCGGAAAACGGGGCTTACTCAGGCCAGTCTCATCATGCGAACGGGTTTGTTAAGGAGCCGGAACTTTATTTTGAAAGCGCCAAGGGCTGGAGTTTCAACTTGGCACCGTTCTTGCGTTACGACAGTGCTGACCTGCGTGAAGCATATTTTCTGCTATTTGGCGAAGTAGGCAACAGTGAATGGGAGCTTCGCCTTGGTGTCGACCGAGTGTTCTGGGGAGTAGTTGAATCGAATCACTTGGTCGATACCATCAACCAGACCATTTGATTGAGCATCCGGACGAAGAGGTCGAACTAGGTCAGCTCATGGCTCATGCTACTTGGTCTGGAGAATGGGGCGCAGCGAAATTTTTTATTCTACCTCATCACCGGGAGCGTACCTTTCCAAGTCGCAAAGGCCGCCCGCGCTCGTCGCTCATCGTCGACGACAACCGCACATCCTATGAGAGTGCGTCCAAGGAGTGGCATATGGATTTTGCGGCCCGGTACAGTAAGAGTTTCGGGCCCTTCGATATTGGTGTAAGTATATTTGACGGCACGAACCGAGAGCCTCTCTTGCGACCGCAACGGAACGTCTCGGTTCCGCATTACAAACAAATCCTCCAAGTTGGGCTGGATGCACAACTGACTGCCGACTCCTGGCTATTCAAGCTTGAGGCTATTCATCGCGCCGACGCACAAAACCTTTACTACACAGAAGAAGATTACGCCGCTTTTGTCGTCGGCGGAGAATATACATTTTATTCCATATTGGATTCGACCGTCGATTTTGGCGTGCTTGGTGAATGGAGTTACGATGAACGAGGCAGGGATGCAACTAATGCTTTCCAGGATGATCTACTCTTCGCCACGCGCATTGCATTCAACGATATTCAAAACACCGAGATTTTCGCCAGCATCCTGAAAGACAGGAAACACTCTACAGGTGCCATGGTCATCGAATTTAACCGGCGAATCTCTGACCAGTGGTCCGCAAATATAGAGTTGTTCTCACTTTTTAATGTCGATAAAAAGGATATCCAGCTCGATGCAACTCGACGCGACAGCTTCTTCGAGTTTCGCTTGAACTACAATTTCTAGCTGGCCTGTATGCCAATTCAGGGTTGGGTATGGAAAGGGACCGCAGGGTCCGGTACTGGAGACACGAGCAGGATCATTGCATTATCGAATTGAGTGAATTCTACTATTCAGCCCCAGTTGCTTTTTGCAATGAAACAGGGAGGGCAAAACGCACGTTCTCTACAATGCCTTCCATCGTCGAGATTTCCAGGTCAGCATACTCTCGCAGCTTTCCAATCAGTTCCTGCACTAATTCCTCAGGTGTCGAAGCACCAGCAGTAATGCCAACAGCCTCGATCCCGTATAAACACGCGGGATCAATCTTCGACGGATCTTCAACCAGGTAACTTTGTGTACCACTGTCGTTGCTGACTTCGCACAAGCGATTGGAATTGGAACTGTTTTGTGCACCTACCACCAGCATCAGATCTACCTGGGCAGCAAGTGCACGGACAGCAGCTTGGCGGTTCTGGGTCGCGTAGCAAATGTCTTTGGTGTCCAGCCCAGCAATGTTTGGAAATCGCCTTTTCAGCGCCTTGATCACATCTCGAGTATCGTCAACCGATAGGGTAGTCTGGGTGACGTAAGCAACTTTTTCGGGATCCCGCACCTCAAGTGCCGCTACATCTTTTACGTCGCTGACCAGAAAAACAGGTCCCGGAATCTGACCCAAGGTACCCTCGACCTCGGGATGGTTCTCGTGACCGATCAGAACGACGTCATAGCCCTCAGCAGCATAGCGCTGACCCTCCTTGTGCACCTTGGAGACCAATGGACAAGTGGCATCAAGCGAGTGTAGGCCACGTACTGCCGCACCCTGCTCAACCTCCTTCGATACGCCATGGGCACTGAACACAGCGATTGCTCCATCAGGAATCTGTTCAATCTCTTCCACGAACCGTACACCCTTTGCTTTCAAGTTTTCCACGACTCGCCGATTATGGACAATTTCGTGTCGCACATAGACCGGAGGTTCATAAAGTTTTAACGCACCTTCGGCAATTGCGATGGCACGGTCAACCCCGGCACAGAATCCGCGTGGCTGAGCTAAAATAACTCGCATTGTTCACCTTCGATTACCAAGTTTATTAACACAATATTTATTCCAATAGCTACCTATACTCTGAATCGCCCCGGGTTTACCGGAGACTGTTTAGTTTGAGTCATGCTGCTTGAGCCGACTCGGTTAGTTGATAATACATCATTTCGTATTCAGCAGGTGGTACATCGCCAATCGGTTGGAGCAATCGCCGATGATTGAACCAGTCCACCCAGGTCAAGGTGGCCTGTTCCACGGCCTCCAGGCCCCGCCAGGGACCCGCTTTGTAGATCACTTCCGTTTTGTACAGGCCGTTGATGGTTTCAGCCAAGGCATTGTCGTAAGCATCACCAACCCTTCCAACCGATGCGTTGAACCCCGCCTCATCCAGTCGCTCGGTGTAACGAATCGAGAGGTACTGGCTGCCACGATCACTGTGATGTATGACCCCTCGTGGCTTTCCCCGGGCCCACAGCGCTTGTTCCAGCGCATCCAGAACCAACGCTGTCTGCATTGATTTCAGAACACGCCAACCCACGATAAAACGTGAGAACACATCCACCACAAACGCCACATACACAAACCCGGATCGGGTCCTCACATACGTGATATCGGCCACCCAAAGCTGATTCGGTCGCGCTGCGACAAACTGACGATTCACCCGGTCCAAAGGGTGATCGGCCAAGTCTGCCGGAAGGGTCGTCTTGCAGCGTCGACCGCGCCTGATCCCTGCCAAGCTCAGTTTCCTCATCAACCGCTCCACGGTGCAGCGCGCAGCCACAATCGACTCTCGCTTGAGTTGCTTCCAAACCTTACGCGCACCCTAAACACATCGGTTTTCATGCCCGACACGGCTGATCTCGATTTCCAGCACCGCGTCTGTGCGAGCACGGGCTGAGCGTCGCTGCGGATACGATTCCAGTTGTTTGACGCGATAATACGTCGACGGTGCGACCGGCAATACGGCGCAGATCGGCTCGACACCGTGGTCGTCTCGATAGTGATCAATAAATGACACCATTACCTCGGTCGGCGGTCGAACTCCGCCTGGGCGAAAAAAGCCGCTGCCTTTCGCAAGATCTCATTCGCCCGCTTCAGTTCGCGTACTTCACGTTCCAGTTCCTTGAATTTCTGAGCGTGATCCGTCGTGAGACCGGACCTCCCTCCCTGATCAATCTCCACTTGTCGAATCCACTTTCTCAGTGTTTCCGGCGTACAGCCGATCTTTCCAGCAACCGATTGCGTTGCAGACCAACGCGATGAATGTTCATGTTCGCTGGTGAATACCAATCGAACCGCTCGTTCCCGTACTTCCGGGGCATAGACAGGTTGTGTTTTCATAGGCTAATCCTCTCAAAGGTTTTAGCCTCCGACAATACCGGGGCGATTCACTCTACTATCAAGCCTGTCTTCTCACTAACAATTATGTGAACAGGTTCCGAAGTTATTACACAAAGAGCATTCTGCAAATACTGTGTAGCATGTCAAGTCAAGGCCGCGCTTGCTCAGGGTACCTCCCTCCGGCACGAGGAAGACTACAGGTCAGTACTTCAAAGAGGAACTTCAAAGCCAAGTTTGAGCGCACCAAGACACTGGTGATGACTGTGACCGCCCACACGCTGCGACGCGAGATCTTCACTTCCTGCCCGTCTTTGAATGTTGGTGTCGCATGAATACGGCGCAGAGTGAGTACAGCCATACCCAACGCCCAGAGACAATGTAGCCGGATACCCGTTTCACGGGGAGGGATCATCATTATGAACCGTAACGCGTTTGCGAGGTGGTAACGGGCAATTGCCACGAGTTCGCACAGCCCTTTAACGAAACCAGAGTCAGTTTGCCCAGGGGACAGGGAGCCTAACTCAAAGCCAGCTGCAAGGAAAATATCCCGTGGCAACCAACACGCACCACGACGCCGGTCGTCCCATATATCCTTAAGAATATTGGTCATCTGTAACCCTTGACCAAAGGACACCGAAAGTGCAAGTAATTCCTCTCGTCGCTCGCCAATCTCGGCAGAATGATCGCAAAACAATTCAGTAAGCATCTCGCCAACTACGCCAGCCACATGATAGCAATAACGGTCAAGTTGAGGCAGGTCATCCAAGCCATCAAATGCCTCTATCTGTTGAAACTCTGTCATTCCGCGCGACATAATCCTCACACAACGTTCAAGTACATTACGCTGGGCAGCACGAAACCTGCTAGTGATGCGAATAACCCGAGCGGTATTGGCAACCAGGTCGTGCTCGCTTGCGGTAGTTGATGACGACAGCAACGCACCAAGCTCGTTTGCGAAGGGCTCTGCCTCTTCGCGGCCTGCTACAACCTCGACGAAGCGCTCTGAAAACACCTGTTTTTGTGCAGCGGACAGTGCAGGCTCGTCTTCAATGGTATCCGTTATTCGGCACAGGAGATAGGCATTGCCTACCACATCACATAGCCCATCGGGAAGCTGTGGGATAGTTAAGGCAAAGGTGCGGGAAACACCTCGCAGGGCCTCTTCCTGATAAGCGAGATCACTATTTTCCAAACTGTGCGAAGTGGACATGATTGTCTTAACGCTTGTCTCGCTCTCTAGTACGGAGTGCATATTGTACACTTGTACTCAACTGATAGGAAGCAGAAGCAGACCCTTAAGCCCGCAGTAGAACCCTTGCCAGGGCAAAAAACTTTACTGATATATCAGAATTTGTTAACTGCTCAATTCATAACTGGCGGGGTAATTTTCCTATTTGATAGGAAAATATTTTTGATCTAACTTTGCTTGCCCTTAAGGTATTTTCTTGCACAGATTAAAGCCTGCCCAACCAGATATCCGATACAAGGAATGGAGCCTGCATTATACAAAGCCAAGCAATCCATGATCCAGACTGCTGCGAGTTATGGTCGAAAGTGGTGTACGGCTGAATTGAAAAAAGGCGGCATATCTGGTTGAAATGGTTGTTACGAAGCAATTCATTCAACTGAGGAGATACGCCACCATGAGTAAGCATAACGTTGTCGCATTATCAGGTCGAGAGAAGATCCGTGACGAGCTGACGGAGTTAATCCGCGACGGAGCACACAAGCTGATTGCACAGGGTCTGGAATTAGAGGTTAGTGAACTACTCTCGGCGTTGTCTGGGCGGCGAGATGAGGTGGGTCGTACGGCGGTGGTCAGGAACGGCTATCAGTCGGCGCGAGACATTCAGACCGGCATTGGCCCGGTAACGGTGCAGGTACCGAAGATACGCAGCCGTGACGGCAAGCCGGTGAGTTTTCACTCGGCGCTGGTACCGCCGTATGTGCGCAAGACCGCGAGTCTGGAAGCGGCGCTGGCATGGCTGTATCTGAAGGGGATTTCCACCGGCGAGATGCAGCCGGCGCTGGAAGTGCTGCTGGGCGCCGAAGCCAAGGGTTTATCGGCGAGTACGGTATCGCGCCTGAGGCAGACGTGGCGGCAGGAATACGAGAGCTGGCGACGTCGTCGTTTAGGCCACGATCGCTGGGTGTATATCTGGGCGGACGGTATCTACAGTGGCCTGAGAGCGGATCGCCAGCGGCTGTGCGCGCTGGTAATCGTGGCCGTCAACGCGCGTGGTGACAAGCATTTTCTGGCGATCGAGGACGGCATTCGGGAGTCAACACAGAGTTGGCGCGAAGTGCTGCTGGATCTGAAGACACGCGGCATGAATGCCCCGGAACTGGCGCTCGGCGATGGTGCCCTGGGTTTCTGGGCGGCGCTCGAGGAAGTATTCCCGGCGACCCGTCAACAACGCTGCTGGATGCATAAGACCGGCAATGTGCTCAACGCGATGCCAAAGAGCGTTCAGCCGAAAGCCAAATCGGCGCTGCACGAGATCTGGCAGGCCGCCACCCGCGAGCATGCCGAGCAGGCTTTTGATCAGTTTATCGTCACCTATGAAGCCAGGTATCCGAAGGCGACCAACTGCCTGCTCAAGGATCGGCAATCGTTAATGACGTTCTATGATTTTCCCGCAGTGCACTGGCAGCACCTTCGAACGACCAATCCGATCGAGTCGACCTTTGCCACCATCCGTCATCGTACGACACGAACAAAAGGCTGTATGACGCGCGACAGTTTATTGCACATGATGTTCAAGCTTGGCCAGTGCGCTGAGAAGAACTGGCGAAAACTACGCGGCTTTGCATACCTGGCGAAGATTGTTGAAGGCGTGAAATTTATTAACGGAGAAGAGATTGAACAATCAGACCAGGTTGCCGCTTGATTTCATCGGCATACACCAGATTTGACAATAGCTCGACTGCTGCAGAATACCATCCATACACTAACCGGAACAGCCATTACTAGCACATACTGGAGACAACAAGCTTGCCCTAGGCAATATACTTGACACCTACCAAAATCAGCTGCGTCAGAAACCCGCTGGTTACCACCAGAGAGTTACAGATTTTAGGTAAGGGTACAGCACCGCTGTTCTGCTCGCATCACATGGTATTAATCCAGATGACAGCAAAGCAAAAAACTACAATGCATGGTGGTTTGCTCTTGTCCCATAACAACCTCAAGAACAAGAGAAGAGCAGTTTCAAGATAGCGGGAATACGAGGCTTCGCATACGGCAATCCACTCAACATATATATCTAGAGAAATACTTCAAAAATAATAAAAATTTAATAGATAAGGTATAATAAACTTTGTTATAGTCAGTGACTAAATAAATTGATATCGTTGGAAAATGACCATTCAAAATAACCAAGTAGAGTTACAGGTCGATCAAGCTGAAGGGGCTTTGGTAATAAGCGTAACCGGTCGTATTGACGGTGTAAATGCGCAGGACTTTCACAAAAGCCTGGACAAGGAAACTGATGGCTCTGACAATCCCGTAGTTCTAGATCTTGAAAAGCTTTCCTACATTAGTAGTGCGGGTCTGCGTTCAATTTTGCTTATTGCAAAAACACTCAAGGGTAGAAATACAAAATTCATCATGTGTTCCTTGCCTGGTCCCATAAAAGAAATTGTCGAGATCGCCGGTTTTGACAAAATTATTGATGTGCTCAACTCTCGCTCTGACGCCATAGCCGCGGCAACAAGCTAAACAAGTCTAAGCCCTTGTTGCTTGCATTTCCAGAAGCACTGGTTACCAGAATGATTATCTGGTCAGGATATTGCGTTCAGCGGTGATGGTGAAAGGAGTGCTGAATCGATCCGTTCAAATCTGTAACTAGTGTTATTCGATAGAGGGAAATACCATTAGCGACGACCAATTAGAGTTGCGAGAGGAAGAGGTCAGAAGCGCACTGGTGATAAACGTAGGTGGACGTATTGACGGCCTAAACGCAGATGAATTTCACGATAGCCTGGATCAAAAAACCCAAGACATTGCCAGCAATACCGTAATTCTGGATTGTGAGAAGTTGTCCTACATCAGCAGCGCAGGGTTGCGCTCGATTTTACTTACTGCAAGGAATCTTAAGGGCAAAAATAAAACATTCATACTGTGCTCTCTGCCTGATACAGCCATGGAAATTATCAAGATCTCCGGCTTTGACAAAGTCTTTGAAATACATGAGTCTCGCTCTGCAGCTGTAGCCGCGGCGGTAACAATCTAGACACGCTACAAAGAAGCAGTTGCTACTGCATCCTCGCCGTCTTTTGCCTCTTCTGGAGTATCGACTACTTGATGAGCCGCAGGGTCAAGCGGCAAGACAACAATCATATCGGTATATTCGCCTTCCTTCGTTTCCACACGAAACTCACCACCGTGCTGTCGTACGATGTCATTGGACAGTGATAATCCCAGGCCGGTCCCTTGATCTGGGGGCTTCGTCGTATAAAACGGATTGAAGATACGCTCTAATGCAGATTCGGGAATACCATCGCCATTATCACGAACATGTACCTCAATATGATCTTCAACGAGCCGTGTACTCAACTTAAGCGTCGGCTGATAACTCTTCTTCGGCATATCCTCAACGGCAGAACCGTGGCGAACTCCCTTATAAAGTTTGCTTGCCATCGGTGATTGAGAGCCTGTAGGTATTTCGTCAGTTGTAGTTGTAGCCGCCAGTTTTTTTCGTTTTTCGTCCGTCGCATAGCAGGCATTGGTCACCAGGTTCAGGAAAACCCGACCAAGGTCTTGCGGCTGTATCGTGATCTCATCTATATCCGGTGAATAGTCTTCCTGAATTTCCAGTTGGAATTCAGTATCGGTTGCGCGAGCACTATGGAATGCAAGCCACACATGCTCGTTAAGTAATACATTGAGGTCCGTTGGTTGCCACTCCCCGGAACCACGACCCATCTTGAGCATATCCATCACAATTCGGTTTGCACGCTTGCCATGCTCGTAAATGCGCTTCAAATTCCCCGTCAAATCCTCAGCTACTTCCTCGACTAACTCTGGATCGTATTCCTCTTCCGCATCCCCACCAGTCTTGTTTTTAGCTACCTCCTCCAGCAGTTCTTCCAACAGCTCTTGTGAAACCTCTGAAAAGTTCATGATAAAGTTCATTGGGTTTTTGATTTCGTGCGCGACTCCCGCCGTCAATTGACCAAGCGCAGCAAGTTTCTCACGCATCACAATCTGATCCTGCGCCCGCTTCAATTCGTCATTAGAATGGCCCAATTGCTCATTCTTTTCTTTCAGTTCGTCAGCAAGCATTTCTACAAGGTTAAGGCGCTGCACTTCCAGTGCATTATTCCGGAACACCTCAAGCGCTTTGGCCAATTGTGCAATTTCGTCATGACCGTCGATGTCGATGGCCTGTTCCAGGTTACCACCCGCCATTTGCCGCATTTGATTTGATATCCGGCTCAGGCGGCGAATCAGGCGGCGTTGTACAAGCAGCCACCCGAACAGGATCGCGCCACTTATACTGACGAGATTGACAACCAATAACAGCGTCGCACTGGTAGCAGTTGCCGCGGCTGCTTTGCCCGACATTTCTTCCGCAGCCATACTGGAGTCATCTACAACACTTTCTACTCGCGCTACGACATCAATCCCCAAAATTTGATTATCGTTGAGCAGATCAGATAGTTCCTCATCAACCGTGAGTTCCCGGCTACGCAGATCAAATCCGTTGCCTTCCCTTCTGCCGATTGAAAGCAGGCTTTCAAAAACCCAAGACAGTCGACCATGAATGGGGCTGTCCCCAAGGGCATCAAGTGACCGGCTGACACTACCGGCTGTGGCTTTAAACCGTTCTCGCAATGGTTCCAGTAAAGCCGAATCTGTAACTGTAAATGCAGCTGCAAGCAGCTGTGTAGCAACTGCAGACGCTTCACGGAGTTCAGCCAGGCGACGATAGATCAGGAATTCCTGATCGAAAAAATGAACTGACCGAGGTGATTGTGCTTCATCAAGAGACCGATAACCGGTCATCGTATAGAACATCTGATCATCAATTTCGTTGATCAGAATTGACGTTATTTCACCCTGAATAGCCTGAAGTTCATCTCTAAGATCAAGAGTGCTCTGACGAAGGTCAAAACGCTCCCTGACAAGCAACTTGACTCGCTCAATATTCTCGGTAATGCCAACTCCGCCAGACTGAATCTGCCGTGCGCGCTCATCTTCTCCCATGTTTTCCATCATGATCGAGAGCTGTGCTTTAAATGCATCTGCCTGCCAGCCGATCGTCGCAGCTATGGTCTCGAACTGCTCAGGTGTACTTACAGTGAGCCGAGGAGCCGCGGCAACAAGGCTAGCTGTCTGCTGAGCAATTGCAAATGCCGATGTCATCTCGGGTATATTCTTTTCGTTAACGCTGCGCTGGATTTTACCAATGTAGTTAAGAACAAAGAGAGCAAGCAAACTAATAATAATGATCACTATGACAGCACCTCCGAAACCGGTATAGAGCTGCGTCGAAATTCGGTTCCAAAGTTTTGAGGGCATCCTGCTCATCTGAGTTTTCTTGCATGTTCAGTGCCGGTCAGCATTGAAGAGGCTAAAGACGTGAGCGGTTCATATTTGCCATCAGGATCGATGATCGTCAAGAACACGCTATCCGAACCTTGGTTATCGTCCTCGCCGTACCGCAAGATGAAGCCACCCAGATTGATGTCTTCGCCAGTTCGCAGCACCCTGCCAATACAGCTGCGATCAACCTGCTTGCCACATTGAACTACAACATGGATAGCCAAACGTCCTGCCAGATATCCTTCAAACGATATAAATCCAGGTTCTGCTACCGGGTCATATGCCCTCAATGCGGCACGATACGAAGCAGACACCTGCACCGTATCCCCGGCCGGAAAGGGAACTACCTGTGTAACCAGAACTCCAGACCCTTGCTCACCCAGTTCTTTTGCCAAAGCATTACTGCCTACAAAAGAAAGTGTCATGAAAATGGAATTCATGTCGAGACGACGCGCCCATTTAATGAAGGCCGCAGTCGGCTTGTAGGGGCCAATAATAATCACGGCTTCCGGTTTGGTAGCGCGCAAATCAAGAAGTGCTGTCTTCACCGCGAGCGTGTTGCGAGGGAATATCCCTGTTCCGGTAGCAGAAAGCTTGCGACGCTCGAGAGCAAGAAGGACTCCTTGCAAGCCGGCACGACCGAACGAATCATCCTGATAGAGGATGGCGATGCGATTAACTCCAAGATCAGTCGTCAATCGTTCCACCATCTCCTCGGTTTCCTGGTAATACGAGGCCCGAAGATTGATAACTGTCCGACGTGCGCTATCGCGCAGGTATTCTGCACCGGTCATAGGCGCAATGTAAGGTACATCGTGTGCCTCCGCGACAGGCACGGCAGATTGGGAGGTAGGAGTACCCACTGCACCTATCAATGCGAAAACACCCTTACCAATCAGCTGCTGCGTATTTGCAATTGCCGCTTCCGGCTCGTATGCGTCATCCAATGACAGCAGTTCCAAGCGACGCCCGTTGGTACCACCCTGGTCATTAAACTCTTTAAACGCAGCAAGGATACCAGCTTGCATGCTTTTGCCAAGCGCACTAGCAGGACCGCTGAGAGCAGCGGACTGCCCAAATAGGATACGATCACTGGATACACCCGGCACATTGGATATTTCTTTTTTGGCTTCACCTGATGCTGCGCTTGCCAGCATTGCAACTACTGAAGCGGTAAACACTTTTCTGAGAAACAATCTGCCCAATGCGCACATTTTGCTAAATTCTCTTGATCATGGTCAGATGGTTACGCGTATTTTCGCGTTGATAGCGCAACTCCGTCATCAATTGCTTCGCCAGCCTTATTCCTGCTCCACCAATGCCTCGGTCTTCAAGCGAGCTTTCGACATCAAGCTCCGGCGCGTCCTGTAATGGATCGAAAGGGCGTCCATCATCCACTATCTCTACAACTACGTTCTCATCCTCTCTCGAAAATATGATTTCGACCTCGTGTTCCTGACCGTCACCATGCGCATAGCTGACCACGTTAGTGAAGAGTTCCTCTAGCGAGAGCTGTATTTGAAACAATGCTTCAGAGGGGAAATTTTGCTGTTCAGAAAATTCCTCCAGTGCCGCTTCAACTGTTCGGATTTCTTCTATCCGGCTAGGGACAATCAACGTGCGTGAAACTTTCACCTTGTTACCTTCCCCTTTAAGCGATTCTCAGAACAAGACAGGTTATATCGTCAGATTGCGGATTGTCACCAGCGAACTTTCTGACTGTATTGAATACCTCATCCGTAACTTCCTTGGCATCTCCGAAAATACCTTCCTGGAAAATTTTGCAGAACCTCTCCATTTCGAACAACTCCTTGTCTTCTTTTTCCGCCTCCGATACCCCGTCCGTGTAAAACACAATCATGGAACCTGACTCAAGGGTAATCGCATTTTCCTGATATTCGAAATCTTGCGCTACACCCAGAGCAACTCCGCCCGTCATTTCCAACAGTTCAATTGTTTGGTCTGGCTTGACGATGATTGGCGGATTATGTCCACCGTTCGCGTACACGAATTCTTTCGTTTTGGAATCATAGATGCCATATAACAGGGTTACGAATGTCATGGCATCGTTGTCCTCCGACAGCATCCCATTTACCTGTTTCAGCACAGCGGACGGAGAACCGGAAGTTGCCGCGCAAGCCTTCAGTAATGTGCGACTGGCCATCATGAACATTGCCGCAGGCACACCTTTGTCCGACACATCAGCTATTACAACACCAACCCGGCCATCAACAAATTCATAAACATCAAAAAAGTCGCCCCCCACAGAACGAGCCGGAACCATGCTTGCATACAAATCAAATTCTTTGGAGGTCGGAAAGGATCTTGGAAGAATGTTCTGCTGCATCTTCCGCGCCACACCAAGCTCGTTCTGGAGAGCTACAAGTTTGTCGCGTGTACTCAGGGCCTCACGCCAGCTCGTGAGATTCACGATCGTACGTTCGATTGTAACTTTCAGGTCCGCGAAGTCTATCGGCTTGGTAACGAAGTCGAACGCCCCACGATTCATCGCAGTCCGTATGTTTTCCATATCGCCGTACGCGGAGACCATTACAGCACGAATATCAGGGTTCACCCCCGGTATCTGCGACAGCAATGTCAATCCGTCCATAACAGGCATATTGATATCGGACAGTACAATATCAAACCGGCTGTCTTTGCGCAGAATTTCGAGAGCTTCCGCACCGTTGTGTGCGAATTCGAATTCGTAATGACCGCGGCGAATTTCACGCCGCATTTTCTGCAGCATAAGCTGCTCTAAATCTATTTCATCATCAACAACCAGAATCCGGACTTTGCTGTCGTCCATTTGGAACCTACCTTAATTATTAAATCTCTTGTATCTGTACATAAACGCCAAGTGCACTGTACATCCTCCAATAATATTCCAATACGGGAAACACTCCCCAAAATCTTGTTGCGCATTGGTACTTGTGAGTCGATTGAATGCCTTCTAGTATAATAAAATTTTCAGAAACTGAAACCGTTAATATTTAAATTTGGCGAACATATATATAGCCAGTGTGCTGTCCCAGAAATAGCTGTGCAGACTTTTTCGGTTTAGCGCGCTAATGCGTTGTAGTTTTCCACGAAGCAGTTGATTGTATGCCAAGGAAATTGCAAAAGGTAGCAAGACGAAAGCTTTTGTTAATTCATGCTGCAGCTAAGTTTAATGATTTGAAAGTTCCGCCTAGTAATAAACTGCATAAGTTAAAAGAAGATATGAAAAGTTATTGGGCGACATGGATTAACGATCAATATAGATTGTGCTTTCAATATAAAGGAAATTATTGTTACAAAGTACATATCATTGACTATCACGATTGAAGGTAAACACTATGAACATAGCTTTATCTATTACTCCAGGTGAAATTCTTCTTGAAGAATTTCTTATACCTATGGGAATAAGTCAAAATAAGCTAGCGAAAAACATTAAAGTATCACCTTCTCGCATCAATTCTATTATTAATGGCGAGAGAGCAATTACTGCTGAAACTGCTTTAAGGTTATCGGAGTATTTTGGAAATTCAGCACAATTTTAGTTGAACTTACAAAGTCATTATGACCTGGAACAAGCTAAAAAAACGAGTCTTAAAAAGATTAAAAAAGAAGTTATATCTCACCAAGTTGTTGCTTAGTACTAACACTATCTACACATAAGCTATTTATATAACTCGACGCAATAACCGAAGAAATGTCTATAAGTAACCGAACTCGATTTTACATCAACGGCAAATGGATCGAGTCGTCAACGAATAAAACCTTGGATGTCATCAATCCTGCTACGGAAAAAGCTATAGGTCCCGTCGCAATGGGTAACAGAGAAGATGTAGACAAAGCTGTTGCTGCGGCGCTAGCCGCGTTTGACTCCTATTCTCAAACATCGCGCGAAGAACGAGTTGAACTGTTGGAAAAGATCATTGAACAGTACAAAGCCCGTATCGACGATATCGCTGCGACGATCAGCGAAGAAATGGGTGCACCGGCAAGTCTCGCCAATACGGAACAAGCTCCTACGGGGTTGGATCATTTTATAACGACGCTTGATGTTCTTCGTGAATTCAAGTTCGAAGAAAATATTGGTTCTTCTCGTGTTGTACGCGAACCGGCAGGCGTTTGTGGATTTATCACTCCATGGAATTGGCCAATCAATCAGATTGTGTGTAAAGTCGCACCGGCGCTGGCAGCAGGCTGTACCATGGTTTTGAAGCCTTCTGAAATCGCTCCGTTCAATGCGATCCTGTTTGCTGAAGTTCTGGATGCCGTCGACATGCCTGCAGGTGTATTCAATCTCGTAAACGGTGATGGCCCGACAGTTGGGGTTGCCCTTTCCTCGCACCCTGGCATCGATATGATTTCATTTACCGGCTCGACACGGGCGGGCATTGAGGTCGCTCGAAATGCCGCACCGACAGTTAAGCGGGTAGCACAAGAGTTGGGTGGCAAGTCTGCCAATATCATGCTCGATGATGCGAATTTCCAGGAAGCGATTGCCCGTGACGTCTTCCTGATGTGCACGAACTCGGGGCAATCCTGCATCGCGCCGACGCGAATGCTGGTGCCTGAATCACGAATGGACGAGGCAGCGGCTATTGCCAAGGCGGCTATGGAAAAGGTGAAGGTTGGTGACCCGAACGCTGCGGATACCACGATCGGTCCGGTAGTTTCAGAACTGCAGTTCAACCGGATTCAAAATCTGATCCAGACCGGTATTGACGAAGGTGCCAAGCTGGAAACGGGTGGCACAGGTCGCCCGGACGGCTTGAACGTCGGCTACTACGTAAAACCTACTGTGTTCTCCCACGTAACCAACGACATGTCGATTGCGCAGCAGGAAATCTTCGGTCCGGTGCTATCGTTGATCGGCTATGCGGATGAGGCTGATGCCATACAAATCGCCAATGACACGGTATACGGATTGTCCGGCTATATATCGTCGGGCGATCCCGAACGTGCTCGCGCCGTTGCACGCCGTATCCGTACCGGAAACGTTCATCTCAACGGAACTCCCCTGGATAACAAGGTGCCGTTTGGCGGATACAAACAGTCTGGAAATGGCCGGGAGTGTGGACAGTACGGCCTTGAGGAATTTCTTGAGGTAAAAGCGATCATGGGTTACAACAGCTAGCGACAGGCATGGATGATGTTTCCAGCTGAAATTGCTTCGACACGTTGGCTATTGGCCAGTCCTGAGTGCAATCTAAATCATGAACCAAGCCAGACGTCACTGGCGTGAGAGGGATGATTTCCGTCAGAACTCGAGTTGCTGTCTGATTGGCACCCGTACCACAGATAGTCAGCTGTTCGGGAAATGAGACTCAAGCGAAGCCAAGCCTGAATCAAAAATGGCAATTTGTATGCAGGCCTACCCTCTATAAGTTGTCCAGTATGGTGCGTTTCACCGAGTCCAGCTCCGCATCAATCGTAACGAGTTCAGTACTGCTTTGCTTGATCGCGATATCCGGATCCTTCAGGCCGTGGCCGGTCAAGGTACATACTACGGTGCTGTCATGCGGTATGTTGCCTTGCTCAATATCATGCAATGCACCGGTGACTGACGTTGCCGAAGCCGGTTCACAAAATATGCCCTCGTTTGTGGCCAGTAACTTTTGTGTAGCTAAAATTTGCTCGTCGGAGAATGAATTGAACCAGCCGTTTGATTCTTTTATCGTGGCTTGCGCAAAATCCCAGCTTTGCGGATGACCGATACGTATGGCCGTAGCCACCGTTTCCGGCTTGTCGACCATCGCGCCTTTTATAAAAGGTGCCGCACCGGCTGCCTGATAACCCAGCATTCTGGGTTTCGATTTCACTTTGGGTGAAGTGATAAACGGACAATCACCCTTGCAGAATCCACAAGCCTGCGTCACATGATTGCTGCTTGTGGCAGCAAGTTCACAATACCCTGTCCAATGCGCCGAGATGTTGCCGGCATTGCCTACCGGAATACAATGAAAATCCGGAGCAGTACCCAATGCTTCTACGATTTCATATGAAGCAGTCTTCTGGCCCTGCAAACGATACGGGTTGATCGAGTTGACAATATTTACCGGGGCTTCATCGGCAACTTCCTTTACCAGGCGCATACCGTCATCAAAATTGCCACGAATTTGTAAAATAATGGCTCCATGCATCATCGCTTGTGCAAGTTTGCCCATGGCGATGTTGCCGTCCGGTATCAACACAAATGCTTTAATCCCGGCCCTTGCGGCATAAGCGGCTGCAGATGCGGAAGTGTTGCCCGTAGAGGCACAAATAATGGCACGGCTTCCTTCCGATACAGCCTGGGTGACTGCAACCGTCATACCACGGTCTTTAAATGAACCGGTTGGATTCAGGCCTTCAAATTTAAGGTACAGTTTGGTTCCTTTCCTATTTACCTGCTCAAGATTGCTACACTGAACAAGTGGCGTATTTCCTTCACAAAGACTGATCACCCTGCAATCTTTGGCAAGAGGCAAAATGGAACGATAGCGGTCAATCAGACCGGTGTAATGACCTGTACTCATATCATGTCCTAGCTCAAGAAAGTGTTTCCAATCGAATGCGCATAATCTTGCCCGTGACAGCTGCAAGCTCTTCCAGTTCAGAAATGGCGCGCTTCATGTTCTGCTCATTTACCCGATGTGTAAGAATAACGATTGGCACGCTGGCAGCACCAGCCTGCAGTTCCTTCTGTATGATAGCTTCAATACTGATGGTGTGCGCAGCAAATATCCGCGTGACGTCTGCCAGTACACCCGGGCGATCCTGAACATGAATACGCAGATAATAGGCTGTAAAGACATCATCCATGGACAGCACCGGAATGTCAGACAAGGCATCTGGCTGAAATGCCAGGTGCGGCACACGATTTTCCGGATCTGAAGTGAGTGCACGCACAACGTCCACCAGATCCGCCACCACTGCAGAACCGGTAGGTTCTGCCCCTGCACCCGCACCGTAGTACAGACTTGGCCCCAGGGCATCGGCCTTCACGACCACGGCATTCATGACGCCATCCACATTGGCAATCAGTCGCCGGTGCGGAATCAGTGCGGGATGCACCCTGAGTTCCAGGCCGTGCAGGGTACGTTTCGCGATCCCCAGATGCTTAATGCGATATCCCAGCTCCGAGGCATAGGCAACATCCGTACCGGTAATTTCAGTAATGCCCTCGGTATATACTTTCTCAAACTGCAACGGCACACCAAATGCAACCGATGCCAGGATGGTCAGCTTGTGCGCCGCATCGATACCCTGAATATCAAAAGTGGGGTCTGCTTCTGCATAGCCGAGTTGCTGGGCCTCCTTCAGCACCTCATCAAAATCCCTGCCCTTGTCACACATCTCGGTAAGAATAAAATTGCCGGTGCCATTGATAATTCCTGCCAACCATTGAATGGAATTGCCCGCAAGACCCTCGCGCAGCGCCTTGATAATCGGGATCCCTCCTGCAACGGCTGCTTCAAAAGCAACAGCCACTCCCTTTTCCTGCGCCCGCTGAAAAATTTCATTGCCATGAAACGCGATAAGCGCTTTATTTGCCGTAACGACATGCTTGCCGTGGTCAATGGCCTTGAGCACCAGTTCACGCGCTTCATCCGTCCCGCCCATTAGTTCCAGTACGATTTCAACATCTGCATCGCTGACTACCCGGTTCGGGTCTTCGGTAAGTGTCATGCCCGATATGTCACAAGCACGCTGTTTTTGCATATTGCGTACACATGCAACCGATATCTGGATACCGCGACCGGCACGACGGGCAATTACATCTGCATTGCGCGATAATATGTTCGCAGCACCGCTGCCAACGGTGCCCAAACCCAGCACACCAACTTTTACTGCTTCCAACACGGTCCTACTCTCGTACTATGCCTTATGCATTTTTCAACATTTTCCGGATATTCCTCACAGCTTGCCGGGTTCGATGCTGATTTTCAATCAGACTGAATCGCACATGTGAGTCACCATACTGACCAAATCCGACCCCCGGCGATACGGCCACCTGAGCCTTTCCCAATAATTCTTTGGAAAACTCCAGCGAGCCTAATTCACGATAAGGCTCGGGGATTTCAGCCCATACAAACATTGTGGCCTGGGGTTTTGTGACTTCCCAGCCTGCATTATTTAGGCCTTCGCACAATACATCACGACGGTTCCTGTAGGTCAAACGCACCTGTTCAACCACTTCCTGCGGGCTGTCCAAGGCTGCAATCGATGCAACCTGTATAGGTGTGAAGATGCCGTAGTCCAGATAGGATTTCAGCCGTGACAGGGCTGCAACCAAGGCAGGATTCCCGCACATGAACCCAACCCGCCAGCCAGGCATGTTGTATGTCTTGGACAAGGAATAGAATTCAACTGCAATTTCCTTTGCACCAGACACCTGTAGTATGGAAGGTGCCTCGTAGCCATCAAAGGTAATCTCTGCATAAGCGATATCATGCACCAGCCACATGGCACGCTCTTTTGCGATGGCCACAATTTTCTCCAGAAAGGGTAGATCCACACACTGTGTAGTGGGGTTGCAGGGAAAATTCAGGATCAGCATCTTCGGCCTGGGCCAGGAATCCTGTATCGCTTTTTCCAGTTCGCAAAAAAAACCTTCATCTTTTGCCAGGGGCACGTAAATAATATCTGCACCGGCAATGACGCAACCATACGGATGAATGGGATAAGCAGGACTCGGTACCAGTACTGCATCGCCCGGCCCCAGAGTAGCGAGAGCCAGATGCGCCAGCCCTTCTTTTGATCCAATGGTCACGATAGCTTCGGTTTCAGGATCAATATCGACGTTAAATTTGCGCTTGTACCAGTTGGCAACCGCCTTGCGCAATTTGGGGATCCCGCGTGAGAGCGAATAGCGGTGAGTATCTTCCCGCAACGCCACTTCTGCAAGTTTCTCGGGTATATGCCTGGGGGGAGGCTGATCCGGATTGCCCATGCCGAAGTCAACGATATCCTCGCCCCGAGCCCTGGCATTCGATTTCAATTCGTTTACGATATTGAATACGTATGGGGGGAGACGCGAAATTCTTGAAAAATCTTCCATTAAAAAAATCCATCCTGGTCAGCGCAACGTATAATACGTGATTCACTATTAAGCTGCCTAACTCATTTTATGCCCATTCGCTTGAAGAACAGATGGACCTGACTCAGGATTTTGCCGACTCAGGCTTCATGATTACAGGCTACCAGCCAGGTTGTGTACTGATCAACGGAAACCCCTACTCCAGAAGCCTCATTGTCTGTCCGGACAAACTGATCACTGCATGGGGAGTGAGCCATGCACAACGACTGGACAAGCCCAGCCTCGCGGCAATTTTCGACCTGCAGCCGGAAATCGTTCTGATCGGGACAGGTGAACAGGTGATATTCCCGGACGGGGAAATCATCGCATGGTTTGCACAGCAGAAAGTTGGCCTGGAGGCCATGAGTACAACGGCTGCATGCAGAACCTATGGGATCCTGATTTCGGAAGGGCGCAGAGTCGCCGCAGGGCTTATTTTCCCGGACCAGGAATAGTCAGTTTCTGGGTAAATAGCGAAGCGGGTCAACCGGCTTGCCATGCTGACGAATCTCAAAATGCAGCCGGGGTGAGCGGGTCCCGGTACTGCCGAGTTCTGCAATCTTTTGCCCGCGGGCAACTGTTTTGCCTTCCTTCACCAGCAGCTTGCTGTTATGCGCATAGGCACTCAAATATCGTTCACTATGCTTTACAATAATCAGATTGCCGTACCCCGGCAAGCCATTACCGCTGTATACCACTTTCCCCGACGAGGCAGCAAGTACGGCCTGCCCTGCCCTGCCTGCAATATCAATTCCCTTGTTCCCCCGGTTTTTTGCAGAATATTTACGAATCACTTTTCCCTGGGTAGGCCAAGCCCATTTATATCCAGCCAGTTTCGCTGGCTTGGTGGGTTTGGCTGTCTTTTTCCCTGTGACTGGAGAAACCGGGCTGGCTTTAACTGGCTTTCCTGAAACGGCAGCGGTTGTATGGGCTTTTGAGGGAGCCGCAGTTCTCTTCAGGCGTAATCGCTGTCCCGGGTAGATCGTGTAGGGCTTACCTATTTTGTTCCATGCCGCCAGTTGCTTGTAATCCAGGCCATGCTGGTAGGCAATCGAATACAGGGTATCGCCCCTGAGCACAGTATGGTGGTCCTGTTCATATCTGTAATAGACTGGCCTGTCCCGGTCTGTAGCACATGTAGTCAGTATGAATAAGAAAATACTCGCAGTTACGATTCGCGTAGAAACAGGCATCAATGAAAATATTTAAAATAAATAATGGTGACAACAAGCGACAAGACTGCAATCCACCCGATCCACTCCACGTATTTCATTACCCATGGCTCAAGCCTGGGCCCTGCATACCTGAGCAGTCCGGCTACCAGAAAAAAACGGGCTCCTCTGCCGATCAGTGAGGCCACTACAAACGGCAGCATCGCCATAGAAAGCAATCCTGCCGCTATCGTAAATAACTTGTAGGGAATGGGAGAAAATCCTGCAACCAATACTGCCCATACCCCCCACTCGCCAAACCAGGCTTTCGTCGTTTCAAATTCCGGCCAATAGGAAGAAGCCTGCAGCCAGGGTTCGACATATTCAAACGCAAAGGCCCCGACAAAATAACCAAACACTCCTCCCAGAACAGAAGTAACCGTTGTCAGGAATGCAAACCACCAGGCACGGTCGGGTTGCGCCACAGACATCGGTACCAGCAGCACATCCGGTGGAACAGGAAAAAAAGAAGATTCTGCAAAACTTAACCCGCCCAGATAATAGCTTGCATGTCGATGCCTGGACCACGCCATTACATTGCCATAGAACCAGGTAAACAGTTTCATCGCAGACCGTTACGTGTATACCTTTCCCTGAACAAGCGGTACAAAACTTACACCGCCCAGGCTTTGCTGTTCAACACCCTCTCTGGTTTTGCGCAGCAGCATAAGGTCCTGTACTCCTGATGCTTGCCCGACCGGAATCACGAGACGACCATTTTCTGCCAGTTGGTCCGTCAGGGCCGATGGAATTTCCTTGGGAGCTGCGGTTACCACTATGGCATCATACGGCGCATAGCTTTCCCAGCCCCAGGAACCGTCCGACAACTTAAACCTTATATTATGCAGCCCCAAGTGCATTGCGCGCCGGCGCGCCTGCTGATAAAGAGGCTCGATGCGCTCAACGGTATACACCTGATCAACCAGTGCAGCCAGCACTGCCGCCTGGTATCCCGACCCGGTTCCGATTTCCAGCACCGTACCCGGTATACCGTCCTGCAGAATGGCCTCTGTCATGCATGCCACGACATACGGCTGTGAAATAGTCTGTTTGTGGCCGATGGGCAAAGCGATATCTTCATAGGCACGCGAAGCCAGAGCTTCATCTACAAATAAATGTCTTGGCGTCATGCGCAAGGCTTCCAGCACGCGTGTGTTACCAATGCCACAGGCTTCCAGGCGTGTGATCAGACGATCGCGGGTGCGCTGCGAAGTCATGCCGATGCCTTCATATTGTCCGGGTTTCATGATCAGTACAGGTATTGCCCGATCAGGTTATTTTGCATGCAGAGACCCACTGTGAGATGGATTGCATGGCCTTGTAATGGGTAAGGTCAAGATGCAGGGGTGAAACGGAAACATATCCATTTTTAACCGCATGAAAATCAGTACCGGGCCCGGCATCCTGTTCAGGCCCTGCCGCACCTACCCAGTAAATGGTATTCCCGCGCGGGTCGGCAGATTTGATTACCGGCTCGGCCTTGTGTCGACTGCCCAGCCGGGTGGTCTCCATGCCTTTTATTTCCTGCTTCGGTATGTCAGGTATATTGACATTGATGATCAAATCCTGCGGCAACTGTATCGCTGTGAGTCTGGAAATCATTTCATAACTGACCTCGGCACAGGCCTGCAAGTCACGTGGTCGGTGCGAGGTGGCCGAGATGGCCACCGCGGGCAACCCCAGAAACCGGCCCTCCATGGCTGCAGCCACCGTACCGGAATAAATCACATCATCCCCCAGATTGGCACCCAGATTGATGCCCGCAATCACGATATCAGGCTCATCCTCTATCAGGCCAGTAATGGCCAGATGTACGCAATCGGTAGGTGTGCCATCCACGCTATACCAGTTTTCCGCAATGGAACGGGCACGAATAGGCATATTGAGCGTCAGGGAATTACTGGATGCACTGTGGTCGCGACTGGGCGCCACTACGGTAATTTTACCCAACGGCAAGAGCGCATCCGCAAGCACTTTAAGCCCTTCTGAATGAATACCGTCATCGTTGCTGAGTAATAGATGCATCGCTGCTACTGAAATCTGTTAGTGTGGAAAGCAGAATTAACCAAGCGCCTATCAGGAATCGTAGCAAATTAATGCACCGGAATGGAATGCAAATATGTCACGGCAAGGAAGTTCCAGTTCAAATAAAAGAGTCCGCTTTGCAGATCTCATCAAAGATATAAGACCTCTGCACCCGGATCACTCAAACCGGACAGAAGACATCACACCCAAGCCCAGTCCCAGTCCCGTGCCCCGGGAAACCCTGAAAGACCAGCATCGTGTCCTAGAGGAGTCTCTGGACATCAGTCTGGAGTTTGAAGACTCGCAACCTGGTGACAGCCTGTCTTTCCGCAAACACAGAATCCAGAAAAAGACATTTCAAAAACTGAAAAAAGGGCAATATGGCATAGGGGCAGAACTGGATTTGCACGGTATGACCATTGCCGAAGCCCAGGCGGTGCTTGCACGATTTATACAGGCTGCACGCGAAAATAATATTCGCTGTGTTCAAATTATTCATGGCAAGGGCCATGGCTCGAACAATCAAGGACCGAAACTGAAACCCATGGTCAACCAGTGGCTGCAAAAAAGAGAGGAAATACTGGCTTTTTGCTCGGCAAGGCCTGCCGATGGAGGCACGGGCGCTGTCTACGTGCTGCTGAAATCCCTGACCTCCTCAAGTTAGAACAGTCGGTAATTTTCATGTTTCGTGATCCAGGCCGATTGAGTCGGACAATGCCAAGTAGGTATACCCGGCCCCTGCATCATGCACGGTGCAACCTTCTGAAACGGTTCCGAACCTGCAAATAAACAAGACATGACGCTGCAATCACCCTGCGTTGAATGAGAGGAACCGGAAGATCATTAAAGTTGCTCGGCAAGTTCCGGGCACCTCTATGATTTAACAGACTACCGCGGCCGGTGTGAACTATATCGTCGCACCGTTGTATGACAGGGAACCACGGGTTTTCCTGTAGGAGGCCTCTTCAATAGGTCCACGGCAGTGGGTGCTGTTCTTGCCTTAATTGCAAGCCTAACCCGCTGTCAGTACCTGCAGCGTTTCCCCGTTAAGCGTCCGAGCGCTGGACCTTGCGCGTATCGGAGCTAGAAAGCGGATCGCCCCCGGCAGTTTCCTGCCAGTGAATCACAACCGAAGCGCCTGCAGGCCACACTTTGGCATAGAGACCCGGGAGCGGCCCTACTTTGCCAACCGTTTAGAGGCATTGGAGTCTTTCAGTGCAGCGTTGTCCTTTGCATAGTCCCAAGGGGTTTTTTCTGCCTCCCGATCCCGTATGCCGGTATCCGACCCAGCATTCAGCAATGTAACGATAATGGCGGGATTGCTGTTGTTCACGGCCGCCGCGTGCAACGGAGTGCCACCTCCTTCGTCCTGTGCATTGGGATCGGCTCCGCCACTTAACAACGCGGTGATGACAGATGGATTTTTGTTGGACCAGGCTCCCCAGTGCAATGGAGTAGCGCCCCATTCGTGATCCTTTGCCTGCAGCTTTGCCCCAGCCTTCATCAGAGTCTTGACGATAGCCGGATCGCTGTTAAACGCAGCCGCATAATGCAATGGGGTGTAGCCCCATTGATCCTGTGCATTGGGGTCAGCTCCACCATCGAGACGGGTTGTCACAGATACCACAGTAGCGGTTTCAAAAAAAGTAATCGTGTTCCAATCAGGATCTGTCATCTGGCTCCCTCTTTGTCTCTACTGATATTCAGTCACGAACAAATTATTAAGTCAATAAAAAGTCTTTTCAAACAGGGTTCCCGAAAATTCCACTCATTAAGTCACTTTTTTGAACCTGTGCTGGTTTTCACGGTACCACTCTCGTTGGAAACCAGCGACTCTTTCCGGTAAGCCCTGCCCTGTTGACCTGGGCATTATAAACTCTAAACACATTCACCTCGACCTGTCCCACAGGTTCCCCATAAAAAACTACCCTGTAGCATACGCAAACCGCAAAATACGGCGCCATCAGGCTCTCAATGCCGACGGTACACCGTGCAGCCGTGCGGGCAGAGGCACATTATACCCGTTACAGTCGCGGGGATCGGGTCAATCCGGATGATGGGAAAGTGATTGTTCCCGCAGCACTGGACGGTCGTGAGTTCGGGTTGGTGCTGCATCAGCGTACTGTTTCTGAACGATTGCAAAAGCTTGCGAAAACTGGCTTCCGGTTTGCGCCGACCTTGCTCCGGCGCCAAAACCCTGTAATAAGCTTAGATTCTTTCCACCACAACAGCGGCCTGTCAACTCGCCGAAGCACCGGGTCCTCATTAGAAGATTCATTCAGCCCTTAAACTTGTACCTGAGGTTCATACTAACGGCAAACATTTCAGTATCGTCAACCTTGATGTCGTACCTCACGGACTCGCTGCCCTCCAAGCAAAGGTTCGGTGGGTAACTGCGCAACGCATCCCAACTCATCACCATCCTTGAAGGAATTAAAGCTGACCCAGCGTCCCTTGATCCCCAGCAACAGCGATTCGTCAAAGCTTATGCCCAGTTCACCGCTGACATGGAACCCCGATTCAGCCTGCACCGGAGTCGCTGCCCAAAGTGCAATGGAGCTGACAATAAAAGCTGTGAACAAAAAAGATTTGTTCACAGCTTTGCTCTTTTTAGAACTGGTACTTGAGGTTCACACTGACACCGAACATTTCAATATCGTCGACCTTAATTTTGTACGTCACAGGCTCGCTTCCGTCCAGGCGAAGATTGGACGCGTGGTTGCGCAACTGATCGTAGTCATCGCCATCCTTGAAGGAGTCGAAGCTGACCCAGCGCCCCTTGACTCCGAGCAACAACGATTCGGTGAGAACGTAGTCCACCCCAAACAACACCTGATAACCAAACAATGTGTCGTCGAGCTTTTCATCTTCGATAGTGGCCGTGTTGGCAAGTCTATTCTTTATATCATCAGCACCAGTAATCATATCATCAACGGTAATAAACTTTGTCGTGTCAGAACCTCTCTGAGCCAAGAGACCATAGTCCAGATCGGTGAACCCCAGGCCGACGCCAAACCCTACATACGGCGTGAACCGACTGTTGTTCGCAAAATCCATGTACAGGTTGGCAAACAGATTGTGCGAAGTAAGGCTACCGGTACGCTCTTCCGCCGTCTCAATTTCACCTTTGAGCTTTGCGGCAGTGGCCGCATCAAGGGGAAGGACAATATCGGAGGTCTCGTCATAGCCAGTGTCACGGTAGAAGTATTCCAGTTCAACACGTAAGCGTGAGTCGCTGATCCGGTAGCCGAGCGCCGTGCCAAACAAGACGCCCTCGTCGGAACCGAAGTTATTCTTCCATGAGTTGCCCGTGCGAGCATCCGTACATTTTTGAATCATTGCATAGGCAGGGTTGATAACTTCGTCACATACACTGTCCCGGTCAGTATCACGCCCTTCAGTATCCAGCGATTCACCGAAGTTCATGCCCAGTTCACCACTGACATAAAGCCTCGATTCGGCCTGCACCGGAATCGCTATACAAAATGCAATGAAAACAGCGATAAACGCTGCAAATACAGAAGATTTGTTCATAATGTAAGTCTCCTTGTTCCTAGTTTTATAGCAACAACTGAGAGTAGATAGCTTACTGCATCAAAGCCGTCTTTTCGTCAACTTTTCTAGTCGGTTTTTTCGTAGACCTTCGGACTGCTTTCCTTGCATGGGCTTTTCTGGGACTGTCTTTTTTTCTGTTTGCCGGAAAATCATCAACCATGATGGCAGCTTGTGTTACGGCATGTGCCCGTTCAACTAGCTTGGCTTCCTGCTCCGTGACAATATCCTGGGCCCAGGTTGACCCTGTTCCCGGTCGAACCGATCATCACCGATGGCGGCAGCGTATTCAAGGGGACGTTCGATGCCTTGCTTATAGACCGCCACATCGTGCACCTGTGGACCTGTCCCAAGACCCCAAAGACGAACGCTGTGTGTGAGCACTTCAATCGCACCTTCCATATGTGGTAGACGCATACACATCATATTTATTTCCCAAAATATCGGGTAGGCTATACCGTAACACAAAAATTAGGGTTTAGACCTAAGAATCTTGCCAGCAAGTGCATACAGGAGATTGGCATGAAGCAAACAAACGGCTCCTATATATCTGCGTGGACTTTTTTATTCTTTTCCATTGTTTTTACCGCGTTTGCAACGAATGTGCTTGCGCAGGAAGAAGAAATGGAACCCCTGAATCCAGATCAAGGAAGCAGTCTCATGCTTCCAGGAATATTTGTAACGGCCACCAAACGCCCACAGGCTGAACAAGATGTGCCCTTTTCCCTGAATGTCCAGTCGGAACAGGATATCGAACGCCTGAACATCACGGATCTGGAGGATCTTTCCCGCAATGTGGCGGGGTTTTCCATACAGAACCTGGGACCTGGCCAGAGCGTGGTCAGCATCCGCGGCATTTCATCGGGGCAGATTGTGCGGGATCAGCCCGGTATCAAGGAGCAGGTAGGGATCTATCTCGATGAAACCCCGATCTCCTTGTCGCTGTTTACTCCAGATATCGATCTGTTTGACTTGAATCGGGTGGAAACTTTGAGAGGCCCGCAGGGTACGCTGTTCGGATCCGGTTCAATCGGTGGTACCGTCCGTTACATCACCAACCAGCCGCTTATAGGCGTGAATGAAACCAAAATCGAGATTGATGCAAACCAGATAGATGGAGGTTCGAACGGAGAATATTTCAAACTGGCCAGCAACATTTCCCTGGGAGATAAGGCGGCTGCCCGGGCCGTTGCCTACTATACGGGTTATGGCGGGTTCATTGACGCGCTTCAAAAAGAAGGGGGTGAGGATGATGATGTCAATGACGGCACCCGTCACGGCGGGCGCATCGCGCTATTATGGGAACCGGCTGAAAATCTGTCCATCACCTCGCGTGTTGTCTATCAGGACATCGATCATGAGGGTTTCAACCGCGAGGAAGTATACAATCTGTTCAAAAACCCCTATACCGATCCCGAAAAACGCACCCCAGTGAGCCTTGGCAGAAGAGAGCAGTTTTTGCTGCTCGACGAGGCTTTCGAAGATGAAACCCTGATCCTCGATACGGTAATCAAGTGGGGCATCAAAGAGTCCTTTGACATCACGTATACCACAAGTTATATCAGCCGCGACATTCTGGTCAGCCGCGACGCCAGTGCGCTTACCGGCAGCGTGAGTGTTGACGTAGGGTTTGAGGAAGATGAAGTATTGCGTCCATCCAATCTGCGCGACACTACGGACCTTGAGCAGGTGACTCATGAGCTGCGTTTGAGTTCAAGTGATGACAGTGCGCTGCAGTGGCTTGCAGGCGTATTTTACTCGGATGTGGAACGTGACTATTCCCAGCGCCTGCCCACGCCGGGGTACGATGCGCTCTTCGTGCCCTCGGCTAGCGACAATTTCCCCGATGCTGTCGACTCGCCGTATAACTCCGACCTGACTTACGACTTGACGCAATACGCGTTGTTCGGGGAGGTAACCTACATGTTGCTGGACCGCCTGGGCCTGACCGCCGGGCTGCGCTGGTATGACTGGGAAGAGGACAAGACCTTCAGATCAGGCGGTCCTTTCTCGAACTCAGATGCGCAGAATCAGGACGCCAGGGTATCTTCCGACGGATACAATCCCCGCTACATGGTCAGCTACGAGGCCACCGATCATGTCAGGCTGAACGCACAAATCTCCAAGGGATTTCGTCTGGGAGGGGTGAATGACCCGTTGAATCGAGATCTTTGCCTCGAAAAAGTAAAGGATTCCAATGGGGACGAAACAGGGGAAACAATAGATCATTACGCTATTTACGAAGGTTTTCAGGAATTCGACGATGAGACGCTCTGGAACTACGAGGTCGGTTTCAAGTCATCGTTTGAAAGATTTACGGTTAATGGCTCGGTATTTTATTCCGATATTGAAGATCTGGGTGTAAACATTGACGCAGGTCCATGTTCATCGCGTGTTACCATCAGTGTACCTGAGGCTCACACTGTGGGAGCAGAGCTTGAAATGTCTGTTCGCCCGACAAGTTCCTTGCAGTTTACTTTTGCAGGAAGCTATGTGGAGGCGGAGTTTGATTCCACTGTCGCAGCACCCGATGGAAGCGTGCTTCACGGAATCGAGGACGGTAACCGTATCCCTTCGGTTCCCGAATGGCAGCTTTCCGGGTCCGTCACCTACACGCTGCCGGGCTTTCTGAATGCAGACGAAAGCTATCTCTCGGCTTCCTGGCAGTACGTGGATGACAGCATCACGCAACCTGGCGATCAGGTGCAAGGTGAGGAGCGTTTCACGGTAGGCCATGGCTATGCGGGCACACCCCCCGGTCAGACCACGGAAGTTGATCTGGAACTTGATTCATACCATCTGATCAACCTGTCTGCGGGTCTTGTGTATGACGCTGTGGAGTTCACGGTGTTTGCAAAAAACATCACGGATGAAAATCCGAAGCTGTCATTTGACCGTGAAAGAGGAGGAGGAGCCCGACTTGGCTACAGGGTAGGTCAGCCCCGTACCTTTGGCGTGACTGCGCGCATGTACTTCTGATAAACCAGGAGTGCCTAATCTGAAACGCCCTTGACTGAAAGACCTACGCAGGTGGTCACCCATTTTTAGTACCATGCCGATTGTGGCTCTGGCGGGTTATGGAGGTCACCCATTTTTAGTACCAGACCCAATGAGAATCTGGCGGGTTATGCGGCCTTTAAAACCGCGTACTGACTGGGCGACAGATCATTGAGAGCCCTGTGAGGTCGACTCTCATTATACTCCTGCCCCCAGGCCTCTATCTTCTCCTTTGCTTCCTCCAATGACAAGAACCAATGCCGGTTCAAACACTCGTCCCGAAAACTGCGGTTAAAGGATTCTATAAATGAATCGGACAAGGCCAAACAGCCTGAACAGTCGAGTCTTTTTTGCCCATGATGGTCGAATGAACCGCATCATGGCTATCAAGCAAATCAGGACTCTTCAGCAAATGACAGACTTCATGATGAATGCGGGACCTGCCAAAATCAGGCCTGTCTCCGAAGGGCATGCAACAACTGCAGCTATGCAATTCGCCTCATCAAGCGGCTTCAAGCCGGCTTGGTATCAGCTTTTCCAACCGGCTTTTTCGCAGACCTTCGGACTGCTTTCCTTGCACGGGCTTTTTTGGGACTGCCTTTTCTGCCTGCCGGAAAATCATCCACCATGATTGCAGCCTGTGTTGCGTTATGCGCCTGTTCAACCAGCCTGGCTTCCTGTTCCGTAACAATATCCTGGGCTACCGCATTCTCCAGCCAGTTACCGGGCCGGCCCAGTTCGGGTGGAAAAATACGGGCTTTCTTGAGTTTGCGCTCTGCCTCTTCTGCGGCAATGACGGCATTCAGTGCATGTTGCACCCGCCCAATGGGGTCCTGTGGATCCACGCTCTTGAAGATTCCATCCGTAAGCCGGTCCCGGGCTGCGGAAGGTTCAATGAGGATCCTTGCAACGTGGTGACCGGTTTCGTCATTCGGGTAACGCAGGCTTTTACCGGTCGGGAAAACAATGGCACGAAGAAGCTGCCCGACTGCGGGCGATGGAAAATTTCGCATGATTTCATCCAATGCGTCTTGCACACGGTACAGGCAATACTTTGCACCCCACTCTACAAGCGGCAGATCGGCCGCCGGCCGGCCTGTGTCCTGATAGTGCTTGAGTATTGCGGAGCACAAATACATATAGCTCAAGGCATCCGCAAAACGGCCTGAAAGTTTTTCCTTGCGCTTGAGCCCTCCGCCTAAAAACAGCATGGCAATATCGGAGACGAACGCATAGCTTGCACTCATTCTTGCCAAACGCTTGAAGTACCCGTTAGTGGGTCCCTGTATCGGGCTCGGTGCGAGTCGGCTTCGAGTCAGGCCATATAAAAATGATCGTGCACCGTTGCAAATGGTATACCCGAGATGCCGGAACAAGGCTTTATCAAATTCACGCAGCCCGGCTTCCGGATCCGGATTGGACGCCGCACTAATTTCTGCCATGAGGTGCGGATGACAGCGCATTGCGCCCTGCCCGAAGATGATCAGGCTGCGGACCAGAATATTGGCACCTTCGACGGTGATGCCGATCGGTATGGACTGGTAGATTTGCGCAAGATAATTACTCGGACCCAGACAGATTCCACGCCCGCCATGCACATCCATTGCATCATTGATCACCTGACGCATGCCTTCGGTATTGTGATATTTGAGTATGGCCGTCGCGACTGACGGTTTTTCGCCGTGGTCGATGGCCGAAGCTGTCAGCCTGCGCCCGGCTTCCATCATGTAGGTCAACCCCCCTATCCTGCTCAGCGCTTCTTCAACCCCCTCGAACTTGCCAATCGGAACGCCAAATTGTCGGCGGACACGTGCATAGGCACCGGTCATATAACTGGCAAACTTTCCGGCACCCGCGCCCAATGCGGGCAGTGAAATTCCACGCCCGACAGAGAGGCATTCCACAAGCATGCGCCAGCCTTTGCCGATCTGCTCCTGCCCGCCAATGACCCAGTCTATCGGAACAAACACATCCTGGCCCCAGTTCGGCCCGTTTTGAATGGATGCGTTAAGCGGGTTGTGCCGGGTGCCGATGCGCACACCCGGCGTACCGGTCGGAATGAGCGCACAGGTCATACCGAGGTCTTCCCGATCGCCCAGCAGGCCGTCAGGGTCATAGGCTTTAAAGGCAAGCCCCAATACCGTAGCCACAGGCCCCAGTGTGATATAGCGTTTTGCCCAGTTCACACGCATACCCAGAACTTCCTCGCCTTCATGCATGCCCTTGCAGACCACACCCGTATCGGGTATGGCACTCGCATCCGACCCGGCATCAGGCCCAGTCAAGGCAAAACAGGGGATTTCTTCACCTACGGCCAGCCGCGACAGGTAATAGCTTTTTTGTTCTTCCGTGCCGTAATGCAATAAAAGCTCCGCAGGGCCCAGTGAATTAGGCACCATCACCGTGACGGCTGCGCTGCTGCTGCGGGTCGAAATTTTCATGACTGCGGCAGAATGTGCGATGGCCGAGAATTCAAGACCCCCGTATTTTTTTGGAATGATCATGCCAAAGAATTTGTTCTTCTTGAGAAATTCCCAGGCTTCAGGTGGCAGATCATTAAGGTTACTGGTCATTTCCCAGTCATCAATCATCCGGCAGAACTCTTCTACAGGCCCATCCAGAAATGCCTGCTCTTTCGCAGAAAGTTCCGAAGTCTTGTGCTCCAGCAGTTTCGGCCAGTCGGGATCTCCCTGAAACAATTCCGCTTCCCACCATGCGGTGCCGGCTTCAACCGCGTCACGCTCGGTATCCGACATCGGAGGCAGCACCCTTTGTAGATAAGCAAACATCGGTTTGCTAACGAACCTGATGCGCAGATCAGGAGCGTTGAGCAGTGCCACAAGTAAGAAAAGTACCCAGATGACAGTCCCGCTGAATACACCCAGAAAACCGAACAGCGTAAGGAACAGCAGACCACCGCCCAGTATCAGGGTCCAGGTAGAAAATGACCACTTGGCTCTGGCCAGACCAAAAATCAGGCCGCCGAGCGCCAGTAACCAGACAATTAACGTCATCAAGAACTCCTTCGGTTAAATTATGCCTTAACGCAATACGCCAACAAACCCTATTGTACTCCAACAGACCGTGTCATCGCTGCCGCATGTACAACCAAAGGAACTGCCAATGATCGAATACGATCATTTACGCGGTGCAGAGGACTATTCACTCACAGGCTTGTCAAGACAATTCCGGCTGATCCTCTGATACCTCCCTGGAAATAATACCCAGGCAATCATTGCAAAGTACAGCCACCCTGTGACGTACAGAGGGTCATGAAAAAATATAAAATGGAACAGGTAATCCGGGTTCATACTTTGAATACATCCCGAGTATACTAAGCGGGGTTCCGTTCACAAAATATACCATGACTACCACTGACCTGAATTATGACCCCAGCTGTATGGATGATTTCGATCCGGCGTCTCTGGATGCCAAGCAGGCTTTAACGCAAATTATCAATGCGGTAAACAGACTTCAGCAGACTGAAACGGTTCCGGTCCGGGATGCACTCGGGCGCTCGGTCGCCAAAGAGGTACGTTCAAAAATCAACGTACCGGGTCATACAAATTCCGCAATGGATGGGTACGCCATTCGCGGAGAAGACATTCCCACTCAAAAACAGCAGACCTTGTCCATTATCGGGACTTCCTGGGCAGGCCGACCTTATCCAGGCACCGTCAAACGCGGCGAATGTGTACGTATCATGACGGGAGCCGCCATGCCCGAAAATTCCGATACGGTCGTCATACAAGAGCGCGTTCAAAAAAAAGGCGACACGATACGCATCGATCACAATAACAAACCCGGACAAAACGTCCGCCATGCGGGCGAAGACATAACGGTCGGCGATACCGTACTGGACCAGGGCAAATACATCAGTCCTGCGGAATTGGGGTTGCTGGCTTCCGTCGGCATCAGCGAAGTCACCGTATACAAAAAACTGCGTGTTGCCTTTTTCTCAACAGGCGATGAGCTTCGCCCGGTAGGGACTAAGCTGGAAAAAGGCCAGATCTATGACAGCAACCGCTATACCTTATACGGCATGCTATCCCGCCTGGGCGTTGAAATTAACGACATGGGTGTTATCCGGGACGAGAGGAATGCGGTAGAACAAGCTTTTTCAGATGCAGCAGACCAGGCAGATGCCGTCATTACTTCAGGGGGTGTATCCGTCGGTGAGGCCGATTTTGTGAAGGAAACGCTGGAAAAAACCGGCGCCGTTAACTTCTGGAAAGTTGCCATGAAACCGGGCCGGCCCCTGGCATTTGGAAAAATCAGGGAAGCCTGGTTTTTCGGCCTGCCCGGCAATCCGGTTTCCGTCATGGTTACCTTCTATATGTTTGTACAGCCGGCCCTTAAAAAGATGATGGGCACTACCCACCATGAGCCTTTAACCATTGCTGCAACCTGCTCTTCAAGACTACGTAAACGGGCAGGACGCGTAGAATATCAACGGGGCATTCTGACCAGGGCGACAAACGATGACATCCCGGGTTACCGCTACGAGGTATCCCGGACAGGCCCCCAGGGCTCAGGAATCCTGCGCTCCATGTCGGATGCCAACTGCTTCATCATACTGCCCATGGAATCTTCAGGTATTGAAGCAGGTGACACGGTCCAGGTGCTGCCCTTCGAGGCAATCGTATAGGTCACACAAAAGAGATTCAGGATTGAAAATCAGGAGCTTCGGAAACGACGGTACCTTCCGGGCGGAACACGAAAACCCGATCGACCTTACCGGGTAGTTTTATTTCCGTTTCCTGTCACCCAGCGTTCCTGTGTCTTCAGGTGCTCCTTCTTCCAGATCGGGGTTTTGGACTTCAGGTCCTCCATGATAAACCGGTTGGCCTCATAGGCGGCTGCCCGATGGGCCGACCAGACCGCTACGCATACAATAGGGTCGTTCGGGAACACCTGACCTGTACGATGCAACAGCAAAACGTCCAGTATTTCCCACCTGTCTGCAGCCTCCTGTGCGATTTTTCGTAAATGCTTTTGAGTCATCTCCGGGTAATGTTCCAGATACATTGAACGTACTTCATCGCCTGCATTGAAGTCCCGCATCGTACCGACGAACATCGCCGTTGCCCCGAATTTCCCGGGTTTATTCAGATGTCCTTCCTGATAGCTTTGAACCTCCTGCCAGGGATCGAATATGGAATCCCGGATTTCGACCTTCATGATCTTCAGTATTTCCCCTCAACAAACCGTTTGACTGCATAATACGTAAACTACTACTGTACATTATGGGCCATAATCATCCATGGAACAGCATTAAATATGGGTAATGAAAAAAAACGGGATTTCCTTCCTCTGGATATTGCGGTACTGACTATTTCCGACACGCGTACCAAGGCTGACGACAAATCCGGAAAAATCCTGTGTGACAGGTTGCGTTCCGCGAATCACAACGTACATGAAAAAGCGATCGTTCCCGATGATATGTATCAAATCAGGGCAGCCGTATCCCCATGGATTGCCGGGCCCAGACCCGATGTCATACTGACCACAGGAGGCACGGGGGTTACCGGGCGAGACGGAACTCCCGAAGCGATCAAACCTCTTCTGGACAAGGAAATTACAGGCTTCGGTGAAATGTTTCGTGTATTGTCATTTGAAACGATAAAAACCTCTACCCTGCAGTCGCGCGCCTTCGCAGGCGTGGCGAACCGCACATACATTTTTTGCCTGCCCGGTTCCGCCGGCGCATGTGCCGAGGCATGGGACATGCTCATTTCACACCAACTCGACTACCGTACCCGCCCCTGCAACCTGGTCGAACTGATGCCAAGGCTCTGATGACTAAAAAGAGGTTGGCCTGCCAGGCGTTGCAAAGATGGCAGTGAAGCAACCCCGGACGATGGCTTCGCGCTTGAATCCATCCTGAATTATCCGTTGTGAATCCGAACCGGCTGGCTTCCGAGTGGGAACGGCAAGACGCCATTATTATCGTCTGGCCTCACTCACATTCTGACTGGGCACACACCCTGGATCAGATAGAGGTTGCCTACCTGGATCTGTGTAAATATATTGGCAGACAACAGGACATCATCCTGGTCGCCTATGACAATGCGCATGTATTACACATCCAGCAAAAACTGGAGGCGGCTTCCGTTGACTGCCAGAACATCACCTTTGCAACCATCCCCACAAACGACATCTGGGTACGGGACTACGGACCTGTCTGTGTCGGCTCCGGCACCGGGCAAACCCTGCTGGATTTTGAGTTTGATGGCTGGGGACAAAAATATGAGTATTCGCTTGACAATGCCTTCAATACAAAGCTGTTCGGGCATCTGAAGCCCATGGCCTCATACCGGTCCGCCAGCCAGGTTCTTGAAGCCGGGAACATTGAGATCAACAGTCATGGCGAATTACTATGCTCAAGAACCTGCTTCCGGCGAAACAGCCGCACACTGCATACAGACCTTGTCAGGCTTGAAGAGCAGCTTGGAAAGTGGCTGGAGTGCAGCAAAATCCATTGGCTGGACACTATCCAGCTCGCAGGCGATGACACCCATGGTCATGTCGACACCCTTGCCCGGTTTTGTACAAACGATATCATCGTGTATTCCGCTTCGTGCAATCGACATGATGTCAATCATGCACAGTCTGCCCGACTCGCAATGCAACTGGCGATTATAAGAAAACAAAGCGATAACCGGTTTGAACTGGTTCCGCTGCCATTGCCTGACCCGATGTTCCGGTCCGGACAACAATTGCCTGCGACCTATGCAAACTTCCTGATTACAAACCATACGGTTCTGGTACCGGTATTCAACGACAAACGGGACAACCATGCCCTCAGAACCCTTGATGAACTTTTCCCGGACAGGGAAATCATTGATATTGAAAGCAACGCTTTGATTCAGCAGTCTGGCGGAATACACTGTGCCACCAAGCAAATACCGGAAGGCTTCATAGCGTGAACACCATCAATGTTGCATTGGTACAGCAACGCATACAGGCTGACTGTCAATCCAATCTTGATACAAGCCTTGCGGAAATACAGGTTGCAGCGAACCGGGGGGCCGATCTGGTTGTGCTTTGCGAGTTGCATACCAGTCTGTATTTTTGCCAAGAAGAGTCTGCACGGTATTTTGAGCTTGCCCAGACCATACCCGGCCCGCTGACTGAGCGGCTGGGCCATGCTGCTGCAAAAAACAAAGTCGTCATCATCGGTTCCCTGTTTGAAAAGCGTGCCAAAGGCCTCTATCACAATACTGCAGTTGTTCTGGACCGGGACGGCAGTCTGGCAGGTATATACCGTAAGATGCACATTCCGGACGGCCCCGGCTACCACGAGAAATATTATTTCGCATTCGGGGATTCAGGATTCAGCCCCATCCAGACTTCAATCGGCAAACTGGGTGTAATGGTGTGCTGGGACCAGTGGTTTCCGGAAGCTGCACGTCTGATGGCCCTGGCAGGCGCAGAAATCCTGATTTTCCCAACTGCAATCGGCTGGAGCCCGGAAAATCATGACGATGAAAAACAGTGCCAGTCAGAAGCCTGGCGCATTATCCAGCAAGGCCACGCCATCGCCAACAATGTGCCTGTACTTTGTGTAAACCGGGTTGGACATGAAAAAGACCCTTCCGGAAATACCCGGGGAATTGATTTCTGGGGACAATCGTTTGTTGTCGATGCATCCGGCAAGATCACCGCGCAATGTTCCGTTGATCATGCTGAAACACTGCATGCCGGAATCGACCTGACCGAAACCGAACACTCCAGGCAGGTATGGCCCTATTTGCGGGACAGGCGTATTGATGCCTACCGGAATATCGACAAGCGATTTATTGATGACTGACCCGGGTGCTATTCCTGGTCTTGCCTGGAAGAAAACCAGTTCCTGATATTTTTTATCCCCGAAACCAGCAGTACAACCGTGATGATGGCGATGACCATCAGAACCAGCAGCCCGGAGCCTCCTTCCCAGACATGTCCCAAAAGGTGGACCTGATCCGTACTTCGGTAATGGAAGTACTTGGGAACCAGCCGCGAGAGAAACAGCAGGCACACCAGCCCATGCATAATACCTTTAAAAAGCACCTGAATACCTAGCTAACTGAGGCCCCGCAGAACCAGATAAGGGATCAGAAAGAACAGAATAATAGCCAGTTTGTATATCCCCATCAGCATGTAATGGACCCGGTCAAACTCCTTTGCCGATAATGCAAACCACTTGCCATGAAATCTGTGCATCGAATCATGTACGGTCATGAAAACCAGAAACCAGATGAGGAGCAGACCCGTATTGATCAGCGAACACCAGCCCAGTACCCTGAGTACAAATTCAATATCCATGGAACCTATGACTGACTGGCTTCAAGCCCCGAAGCCTTCCGGGTCAGGTCTAGATTATATAGCCCGGCACACCTTTTATTCAAATCGGTATGCAGCATCACGACCTCCTGCAGGAAAAGAAACCTGAAAAGGAACTCAGGGCACCGCCCCGCTGATCACGATACTCACCGGCGCAGACCCGTGGGTACTGACCGGCTGGACGCTTCCATACAGGTCCCCTGTTTGCATCATGGCCTGCCCGGACTTCGAGACCCTTGCGATCACCTCAACCTGCTCCATGCTGGATAAAGTCATCCCGGGAATCATTGCTACAGAATCATCCAGGGTCACCGTAGCCGGCAGGTCGGCAGCGGTCATTCTTACCAGCGCCAGCGGCATCCCGGGTCCATTCAATGCACGTGCATAAATGAAAAGTGTATCGGATGCTGCAATTTTACCCTGCAACGGTTCGCTGATTGAAACCTGTACGGCAATAGAAGCCGTAGCCTCTGCCTTCCCGCCTGAAAAAGCCTTTTCCCCGGCTTCCTGCAGAGCACTGGCAATTTCGATTCCTGCTTTCTGTTTTGCGTCACTCAGGTAACCCTGCAAGGCTGACCGTGCTTCTTCCTGGTCGCTCGGCACCTGCTGCAGCAATCTTCCCCAATAGTCCACTGAGCTTGGGTAGTCATGCAGCTGGTACGCGGCAAAACCGGCATACCACAGCCCCCGTTCATGTCCAGGATCAATCTGCAGGGCCCGGACAAACAGCGCCAGCACATCCTCGCTGAACTGTTGTCCTGCGGCAAACGCCTGCGCTTCGGCATAAGCCACCAGCACATCAGGATTGGCTCCATTCGACAGTACATTGGCCCTTGCATAGGCATGAACGGCTGCATTGAATTTTCCTGAAACCATATAGGACCTGCCCAGCATCAACCATCCATCCAGATTGTCCGGACTCTCTTCCAGCTTCTGCTCAAGACTCCCAATAGCCTGTTCCACAGAGGGCATCCCGCCCTGCTGCTGGATCCGTACCTGGAAATCATCGGACAGTGAAACCAGACCATTGTTGATTTTCAGATACGTGAACACTGCAGCAGCGGGAACCGCCAGCAGAATTACAATGGGCAACAGCTTGCCACTTCCCTTCAATGCGGATTCCCTGTGACCTTCAAGGTCGTCAATGAGCGTGCGTTTCAGGTCAGACTGTGCCGCTTCAAATTGTTCCGTACCAATCAGATCTCTTTCGAGATCCTCTTCAAGCTCTCTGAGTTTCCTGTCAAAAACTGCCTTGTTAACGGCATGATGACCAATATCCGCCTGTGAATTTTTTACCAGCAGCGATGGCAAAACGATGAGCAGTGCAACAGCAATCAGCAGCGCACAGATTAACCAGAACACAAACATGTGGAGCTATTCTTCAGCCTGATCCAGAATTGAATTGACCCTTGCCTGCTCATCTTCGGTAAGCGGCACACTGCCTGTCTTTTTCTGTTTTCCTAGTACCCGGGCCAGCATCAAAAAAGCCATGACAAGAAAAATGAAAGGTCCAAACCATAACAGCCAGGTCCTGGGTTTGACCAATGGCCGGTATAACACAAAATCACCATACCGATTCACCATGAATTCGATAATTTCGGAATCTGCAGCCCCTTCATGCAGCATTTTTTTGACTTCAGCACGTAAATCTTTTGCCAGATCCGCATTGGATTCAGCAATGGTCTGGTTTTGGCAAACCAGACAACGCAATTCATCCAGCAGGGACTGGTAACGTTCTTCGTGTTCCGGAGCAATGGCAACAGGCTTTGCCGCGGCTGTCATACAAAACAAAAATCCGGCAACCATGCTACAGGTTCGCTGCATGCTACAAGGTCTCGTTTTGCAATTGCCGTATCAGCGGCAACAGTTTCTCATCGGCATCCTTTTGCTTAACGGCACCGATATGTTTATAACGGATAACCCCTTTCCTGTCGATCACGAAAGTCTCGGGTACGCCATACACCCCCCATTCGATTCCAACCCGGCCGGATTCATCCACGGCATTGGCCGTGTAGGGATTGCCATGCTCCATCAAATACCGCCGTGCCTCAGAGATATCATCCTTGTAGTTCAATCCGTATATTGTAACCGCTTCGCGGTGTGCCAGTTCATTGAGCACAGGATGCTCCTGGCGACACGCCAGACACCACGTTGCCCATACATTGAACAAGGATACCTTGCCAAAGAACTTCTGCTCTGAAAATGCACCCCCGCCGTCCTCAAGGCGCGGCGATGAGAATTGTGGCACCGGTTTGTCAATAAGGGGGGAAGAGACTTCAGTAGGGTCCCGGTACAAGCCGACAAATAAAAAACCTGCCAGCATGAAAAACAGTATTACCGGAAGAAGGTGCCTGAACATACCGGTATTATGAGGCAGCGGTGGCCTGCCGCACTTGCGCGCCTGTCGTTACAGTCTTTTTCTCCCGTTTCAGTTTAATCCGGTAACGACGGTCCAGTGCAGCCAGTAACCCTCCGACAGCCATCAGCATGGCACCCAGCCATACCCACTGTATAAAGGGCTTATAGTACAGCCGCATACCCCAGGTCTCGTCGTCGACCTGCTCGCCCAGGGAAACATATACATCGCGCAGGAATCCCGTATCGATACCGGCTTCCGTCATTGGGTTTTGCTGGACAAGGTACGTACGCTTTTCAGGCAAAAGCAGGGCCACAGGCCTGTCATTCCTGTATACACGTACCGAGGCCTGTTTAGAAGAATAGTTTGGACCGCGTACATCCCTGACTCCCTCGAACTGGAACACGTACCCTGACATTTCAGTTTTTTGCCCCAGGCGCATGGGCAGCTCCCGCACCTGCTCGAATGCACTCACAAAGGTCACACCGAGCACAAAAACACCAATGCCCAGATGCGCCACCGACATGCCCCAGGTCGCATATGGAATTTTCCTGAGACGGCGAAACCCGTGCACGCCGGACTCGGCTTGCGAGACGTTCTTAAGCAGGTAGTAGATTGCAGATGCAATGGACCACCCTCCCAGGGCAGCACCCAAGGTAACCAGAATTGAGGTTTTCCCCGCCACCATAAAGGGCAATGCCAAGCCCACCGCGATCCCGATCGCTGCAATCTTGGCTAACCTTCCGAGTACCTTTTTCATGGGCGCTTTTTTCCAGCGCATGAATGGGCCGATACCTACAACGAGTACAAGCGGCAAGGTCAGTGCCGAAAATACCAAGTCAAAGTATGGCTTCCCGACGGACAATGACGGCAGGTTAAGCGCACTTATGAACAAAGGATATAAGG
Source organism: Gammaproteobacteria bacterium (assembly GCA_965205275.1). Lineage (GTDB taxonomy): Bacteria > Pseudomonadota > Gammaproteobacteria > UBA4575 > UBA4575 > WTFY01. The sequence goes on along the minus strand of OZ242168.1, from coordinate 454,746 downwards.
TACCCACCAGAATCGTCAGCATGGCTACCAGCAGCAGCACATTGTTTACCAGCAGTGCTGTTTCGCGGGAAAAAATATCAAACTGCCCCGGGGATTGGATATGCGGGGCGCGCACGGCATAGAGTATCAGCGACCCCCCGATGATCACCGCCAGAAAAACCAGAATATACAATCCACGAGCCGGGTCGGTAGCGAATGCATGTACGGATACCAGAATACCCGAGCGCACCAGAAAGGTTCCCAGCAGGCTTAGCGAAAAAGCAAGTATCGCCAGCAGCACGGTCCAGTTTTTAAGGCTGGATCGCTTGTCCGTGACCGCCAGCGAGTGAACCAGTGCGGTACCGACCAGCCAGGGCATGAACGAGGCATTTTCAACAGGGTCCCAGAACCACCAGCCGCCCCAGCCCAATTCATGATAGGCCCACCAGCTTCCCAGCGTGATGCCAAGGGTCAGAAATATCCATGCGTAGATGACCCAGGGCCGTGACCACCTCGCCCATACAGAATCCAGCTTGCCACCCAGCAAAGCTGCAATGGCAAAGGCAAAGGCCACCGAAAACCCCACGTACCCCATATACAGCATCGGCGGATGAATAATCAGGCCCGGATCCTGCAGCAGGGGATTCAGGTCCCTGCCTTCAACTGGCGACGGAAATATGCGCTCAAACGGATTTGAGGTAAGCAGCATGAACAGGAGAAAGCCCACACTTACAAAGCCCATCACCCCCAAGACACGTGCGACCATATCGTCCGGCAGGCTGCGACTGAAAATCGTAACCGCAAAGGTCCAGACCCCCAGCATTAAAACCCAAAGCAGCAAGGAACCTTCATGCGCTCCCCAGACAGCTGATATCTTGTACTGGACCGGCAGTGCCGTATTGGAATTATTGACGACATACAGTACTGAAAAATCACTGTTGATGAAACTGTATGTCAGACAGCTATAGGCAATGACGATAAAAAGTAACTGGCCACGTGCCGCAGGTTTTGCAACGGCCATCCACGGGGCCGTACGGGTCTGTGCACCCAGTACCGGAACGACGGTCTGTACAAGCGCCAGACAAAGCGCAATGATCAGTGCAAAATGGCCAACTTCGGGAATCATGCGACTTCAGTATCCTTTTTCAGTATGCTTCTCGGGAATGACCGAGGCGCCGTATTCCTTCAGGCTGGCAGCGACCTCAGGCGGCATATAATTTTCATCGTGTTTCGCCAGCACCTCCTGTGCAACAAAAACGCCTTTTTCACTCAAGGTGCCCTGTGCAACGATGCCCTGTCCTTCCCTGAACAAATCAGGCAGTAATCCTGTATAGCGAACCGTTATGGATCGATTCGTATCGGTAAGACCGAAATCTGTCGTTAATCCATCATCGCCCCTTATCACGCTGCCTGCAACCACCAGTCCGCCTACCCTGAACAGCCTGTTTCCCGGTACTTCGCCTGCAACCACCTCGGACGGCGTATGAAATAACATGATGTTCTGGCGCATCGCATACAGGGCCAATGCCACCGCGCCGCTGAGACCCGCCAGGAGTATGACGATAAATATCAGGCGCTGTTTTCTTTTTGCACGCATGGATCAGACTTCACTGTTCAAGAGTCTCTTCAATTTCCCTGAGAATTTTTCTTTTTCGACGGCCTGCAAGCACTACAGCCAGTATCAATGCCAATACGGTAATGCCGTATGCACTCCACACAAAAAAAGCCTTGCCGCCCATGTAAAAAAATTCTTGCATCGTCAATTCCTTGCTGAAAGTTTTTTTACCCAGTTGGTCAGACGCTCACGATATAAAATCTCATTGCGCACGCGAATAAATAACAGGCCTGCAAAATATACCTGAAACGCAGCCGCCATAACCAGTAGCGGATACAACATGCTGGGATGCACAGAAGGAGATCCGGAGACCAGTTGCATATTCGGCTGATGCAGGGAACTCCACCATGTTACAGAGTAATGGATGATCGGTATATTGATAATTCCGGTAATGGCCAGAACGCTTGCCACCCTGGCTGCAGTCCGAGGGTCTTCAATCGCCGAATGAATGGCAATGATGCCCAGATACAAAAACAGCAGGATCAGTTCCGAGGTAAGCCTCGCATCCCACTGCCAGTAGGTCCCCCAGGTCGGCTTCCCCCACAGCATACCGGTAACCAGTGCAAGCGCTGTAAACATGGCTCCGATCACTGCACACTCAGATACCACGATCTCGGATACCTTGGTCCTCCACACCAGGGCAATAAAGCCGGCCGCGGCCATGGTAACGTACACAAACATTGACATCCATGCCGCTGGCACATGCACAAATATGATCCGATAGGCCTCTCCCTGCTGATAATCGGCAGGTGCAACAAACAGGCCCCAGTAGAGCCCCACGGCCAGCAGCACTGCAGTAAAGCCCACCAGCCAGGGAATCCATTTCCCGGACCATTCGTAGTAATACTTCAGTGAGGATAATCTATGCAGGAATTTCCACATCATTCAACTCATGCTTATTTTCAATGAAGCGCTGATGGCCAGCGGGGCCAGGATCAGTGCCAGGATCAAACCGGCACCCAGCATGGCCAGCTGCCCTGAAGCCGCCAGCCCGTCCGTTGCAGCGCTTACGGCGGATGACGCGAATATCAACACCGGAATATAAAGCGGCAATACAAGCAGGCCCAGTAATATCCCTCCACCTCGCAGACCTGCCGTAAGTGCCGCCCCGATTGCACCGACCAGGCTCAGTATCGGCGTGCCAAGCAATACCGTAACCCACAGCACAGGGAGCGCCTGACCTGGTATATGCAGAAGTAAAGCCATCGCCGGAACAATCACCAGCATGGGCACCCCAGTAATCAGCCAGTGTGCAACCACTTTACCCGATATCAATAAGGAAAGAGGGTGTGGGCTTAAAAACAACTGCTCAATGCTGCCATCTTCAAAATCCTGCCTGAAAATACTTTCCATGGATATCAACGCCGCCAGCAACGTTGCAACCCATACCAGCCCAGGTGCCAGCTGGCTCAGAAAATGAGCATCCGGACTGACTCCCAGCGGAAAAAGGGTTGCCACAATCACATAGAACAAAACCGGATTCATCAATTCTGCACGCCTCCGGAAAGCCAGCAGCAGATCACGTTGAATGACAGTCAGGAGTACATTTAGCACAGTTATGAAAGGTTAATTCGCTTGATCCGATGTTCCGGAATTTTCAATTCACGATGGGTGGTGACCACCAGCATGCCCTGGTGATCCAGGTGATTTTTCAAATCCAGCTCAAATTTACCGATAAACTCCTTGTCCAATGCAGTAAGCGGCTCGTCCAGCACCCAGATGATTCTTTGTTCCAGCTGCAGTTTGGCCAGCGCAACACGGCGCTTCTGTCCAGCAGAAAGCTTGCCTGTGAGCACATTTCTTTGCCTGAACAGGCCCACAGCACGGGTCACTTCCTTTACCTCGGATTCATCGCCATCCCCGCCTGCCAGCCGCTGCATGAATAAAAGATTCTCCCGTACCGTCAGGTCCAGTTTTACTCCTGACTGGTGGCCGATATAGGAAACCTGCTGTCTGAAACCCTCATGCCTGAATGCGGGTTCGCCACACCAGGTCACCTCCCCCTCAGCAGGATAATTAAATCCGCATAAAATCCTCAACAAACTTGTCTTGCCGCTGCCATTGCCACCTTTAACTACCAATGCCTGACCTGACTCAATTGAGAAACCCAGATTGGAGAATAGTTCCGTGCCGCCCCGCACACATTTCAGGTCATGTGCTCTGAGCATGCTTGCCGCTTGTGTACGCATCGCATTGAATTCAATCAGGTAAACTACAGGGCCAGAACAGGTAATGCATTAATTGCAAAAGAATCTTAACATGCAGTGTCTTAAAAACAACGAACGAATTATGGCGGGCATAGCGAATCAATCGAATGAACCGGACAGGCTTCCGGAAAACGTGAAAGGACGAAGCAGAGGGTGCATTTCTTGCGCGACAGCCCCCATACCGGCCAGACTACCTGTTATGATCACCAAAAAAACACCCCGGGCATCCTGTATTCCCCGGTATCCCGCAGACCATGAATATTTTTAACCCTCCACTGCCCGGAAAAACCGATATCCATATTACCTGGGGGCAGACCTACGGGTGCAGTAAAAGCCTGGCACTGGCAACCGCCATTGAACAATTTGCCGGCCTGACCCTGATCATCACTCCGGATATTCAGTCTGCACAGGCACTGGAAAACGAGCTTGCATTCTTTTGTCATCCGTCTGCAAACATTTTCATGTTTCCGGATTACGAAACACTTCCTTATGATGTATTTTCCCCTCATGAAGACATCATTTCTGACCGGCTACTCATTTTACGGTCATTACTGAATGCAAAATGTGGTGCGTTAATTGTTTCAGTCACCACCATCACAGCCAGACTTGCACCCGAGTCTTTCATCCTGAATCAAATCCTGAGCCTTGCGACAGGGGACCAGTTGAACCTGGATGATTTCAGGAAAACCCTGGTCAAGGCCGGTTACCAGCATGTCTCGCAAGTCATGCTGCATGGTGAATTTGCCGTCCGCGGCTCCATCATTGACCTGTACCCCATGGGCTGTCGTCAACCGTACCGAATTGATTTGCTCAACGACGAAATTGAAACAATTCGTACGTTCAATCCTGAAAACCAGGTTTCGATCAGCCAGACAGACCACATGCAGATCCTCCCTGCCAGGGAGTTTCCAACGGATGAGAACGCTATCAAACGCTTCAGACAAAACTACAGGATTCAGTTTGAAGGTGACCCGAACAACAGTGTGATCTACCGGGATGTCAGCAATCACAGTCTGCCTCGGGGCATCGAATATTACCTGCCATTATTTTACGAACAGACCAGCACATTCTTCAGTTATCTTCCTGAAAAATGCCAGCTGGTTTTAATTGAAGACAGTATCGACACCGCCAGGGATTTTGAAAATGAAGTATTTTCAAGATATGAGCAGAGAAAACATGATCTGGAACGTCCACCGCTGCACCCCGAACAGCTATGGATATCGACCGCATGCCTTGAAAAGAACCTGCAGGAATTCAGTACAATCCGGTTGCAGCAATACAAGCTGGAACGACCGCATCATGGCCAGTACAACTTCAGTACCCGTGCCCTGCCCAGCCTTGCCATAAACTCACGTGTAGCGGACCCGGCAACAGAACTCAAGCGGTTTATTGAAACCAGTGCCTGCAAAATACTGTTTCTTGCCGAATCCCCAGGCAGAAGGGAATACCTGCTGGATGTACTGAAAGGTTTTGATCTGCACCCGCATGCTGTAGCCGACTGGCAGGAATTCATGGGCCTCGAATCGGCTCTGGCCATCACAGTGGGGCCTTTGGAAGAAGGCCTGCTCCTGCCGGAAGACAGGATCGCGATCATCACTGAAAGCAATCTGTTTGGAGTACGTGTAAAACAGAAAAGGCGACGCAGAAGACAGATACAGGATGCCGAAGCATTAATCCGGGACCTTTCAGAGCTAAGCGAAGGCTCGCCGATGGTCCATGAAGACCACGGTGTAGGCCGGTATCGTGGCCTGAAAACGCTGAATCTCAGTGGCACCGAAACAGAATTCCTGACTTTGGAGTATGCCAATAACGACATCCTGTACGTACCGGTATCATCCCTGCATCTCGTCAGCCGTTACACGGGGGCCTCGGAGGAAAATGCACCCCTGCATCGCCTGGGTGGTGAGGCCTGGAAAAATATAAAGCGTCGCGCAATGGCACGCACCCGCGATGTGGCTGCAGAACTGCTTGACATCTATTCCCTTCGCGAGGCCAGAAAAGGCTATCAATATGCCCTTGATCACCAGGAGCTGAGCCTGTTTGGATCAACCTTTATCTATGAAGAAACGCCTGACCAGCAAAAAGCGATCGATGACGTCATTGCAGATATGGAATCGCAAAAACCCATGGACCGTATCGTGTGTGGCGATGTCGGTTTTGGTAAAACCGAAGTCGCCATGCGTGCTGCCTTTGTGGCAGCTTCAGCAGGCAAGCAGGTCGCAGTGCTGGTGCCGACTACATTGCTTGCCCTGCAGCACTTCCAGAGCTTCAGCGACCGATTTGCTGACTGGCCAGTACGCATCGAGCATATCTCACGTTTTGTATTTGCCAAAAACCAGAATATCGTAAAAGCTGGCCTGACAGATGGAAGCATAGATATCATCATTGGCACACATAAATTACTCAGTGCGGACATCAAGTTCAGGGATCTTGGTTTGATTGTTATTGACGAAGAACAGCGTTTTGGTGTACGCCAGAAAGAAATTCTGAAGAAAATGCGAACCGAAGTGGATGTCCTGACCCTGACGGCCACCCCTATTCCAAGAACATTGAATATGTCATTAAGCGGGTTGCGTGACCTGTCCATTATTGCAACCCCCCCAAGCCATCGCCACGCCATAAAAACCTTCGTAGGCACCTGGGACACCAGCACGATACAGGAGGCCTGCCTTCGTGAACTCCGGCGTGGCGGGCAGATCTTTTTCCTGCACAATGAAGTCAGGAGTATAGAAAAAACTGCCAGGGAAGTACGACAGCTGCTGCCGGATGCTGCAATCGGAATTGCACACGGTCAGATGCCTGAACGGGACCTGGAACAGGTGATGCTGGATTTCTATCACCAGCGTTTTCACATACTGGTGTGCACCACAATCATAGAGAACGGTATCGATATTCCATCGGCCAATACCATCATTATCAATCGTGCTGACAAACTGGGCCTTTCACAACTGCATCAGATTCGTGGACGGGTTGGCCGGTCCTGTCATCGGGCCTATGCCTATCTGATTACACCACCCAAAGCTGCAATATCCGAAGATGCCGTGAAGCGACTGCAGACCATAGAATCGCTGGAAGACCTGGGCGCAGGATTTACAGTGGCCACCCACGACCTGGAAATCAGGGGGGCCGGTGAATTACTGGGTGCCGAACAAAGCGGCCAAATCCATGAAATTGGTTTCAGTCTGTATAACCAGCTCCTGGCACGTACCGTAGCGGCCCTCAAGGCAGGCGAGATACCCACGTCTGACCTGCAGTCAGATCGGGGAATTGAGGTGGACCTGGGGGTACCTGCCCTGTTGCCAGAGGATTATGTACCGGATGTACACACCCGGCTGGTGCTATACAAACGTATAGCAAACGCCGGGAGTATGGATGACCTGGATGACTTGGGAGTTGAACTGGTAGACCGGTTTGGTTTGCTGCCTGAGTACACGAAAAACCTCTTTCAGGTCACACAGCTCAAACTGGTTGCTGAGCATTACGACGTTACGCACATTCGGGCCAGCAACAAAATTGCTCACCTGAGCTTTGCAAAATCACCTAATATAGATGTAAACAAGCTGCTGGCACTTGTTCAAAAGAACCCTGCCACCTATAAACTCAGCAGTGCCGAAAAACTCACTGTATATGCTGAAATGAATAATGCCCGGGAACGCACAGACACGATTGTCGGGTTACTGAATGACCTGCAATTAAAACAGGCAGCCTGAACCTCGGACCGCACCACCCGCTATCTATGAAAAATCTCAATCAGGCAAAATGTATACTGTTCCTGTCAATACTCTGGCTTTGCCCTCCTGTATTTGCGAAAGACTACATCGTTGAGATGATCTTTTTCGCTAATGTGCAGGGCATCAACGAACCTTCATTGCACATTTCAACCCAAGCGGCCATACCGGATTTACAAGGGGCTATCCTGCTGGATAACGATGCAGTTTTTTATGATTTCCTGCCCCTGCCTGAGGACACGCTGCGACTGGGTAATCAGGCTGCAGCCTTGGAGGTATCCGGAAAATACAGGATCCTGAAACATACTGCCTGGCTGCAACCCGGCCTTTCAAAAAAAAAGGCCATTGCGGTTCGTGTCCATGCGGGCAGGGATTACAGCAATGAATTCAGGGAGCGCGCATCTGCACAAACCGGTTTCAGCGACCAGGTGGTGCAGGAAGAGCATCCGGTTAATGAACTGGACGGCACCATCAAGGTGGTTCTGGGTCGTTACCTGCATGTGTTTACAGACCTGGTCTACCGAAGACCCTTCAACATCAAGGCAGACACCGAACCCGACACGCCCGAACGCGATCTTGTCCTGGCAGACTTTACGCTAAAGGCGCACCGGAAAATGCGCAGCAAAGAACTGCATTACATCGACCACCCATTATTCGGCATCCTGGTCGAAATACACCCTGCAGACAGTGATGTTTAGAATTGTCTGATTATAGTTTCTGCGGCAGGGGTCAGCCACCGTCCCAAGGTTACGCATACTACATGTATACGTTCAAAGACCTATTGCGCTGTGAGGAGAAACTGTCATGACCGGATTTTTCACATCCAGCGCAGGTAAATACGATCCACTGATAGCTGAAGCTCTGTCCGGTGAAAAACAGCGCCAGCAGGATCAGATCGAGTTGATCGCCTCCGAGAACATCGTCAGCCGTGCCGTGCTCGATGCACTCGGCCACGAGATGACAAACAAGACGCTTGAAGGATATCCCGGTGCCCGATTTCAAGGCGGCGAACAGTATGCCGACATAGTCGAGCAGGCCGCGATCGAGCGTGCATGCGAGTTATTCCAGTGTTCCTATGCCAACGTGCAGCCGCACTCCGGCAGCCAGGCCAATCTGGCTGCCTTCTTCGCGCTGATGCGACCCGGCGACCGGGTGCTCAGTCTCGATCTCGCGGCAGGGGGGCATCTGAGCCATGGCCTTCGCAGTAATCTGTCCGGCCGCTGGTTCGAGGCCCACCATTACGGCGTTTCGCGCGAAACCAAAATGATTGACTACAGCGAAGTCGAAGCGAAGGCCATCGAATTACGACCGCGACTCCTTATCGCAGGCGGATCCGCCTATCCGCGAACCCTTGACTTCGAAAGACTGGCCGTAGCCGCAAAGAAGGCCGGTGCATATTTTATGGTCGACATGGCGCACATAGCCGGTCTTGTTGCAGGCGGCGTGCACCCGTCGCCGATTCCGCATGCCGACATCGTCACCGGCACGACGACAAAGACCCTGCGCGGCCCGCGCGGCGGCATAATCCTCTCCGGGAACGACACCTGGCGCAAGACACTGCAGTCTTCGGTGTTTCCGGGCGTTCAGGGAAGTATTCACACCCAGGTGATTGCTGCCAAGGCAATCTGCCTCGGTGAAGCGCTGCATCCTGAATTCAAGGACTATGCCCGGCAGGTCAAGGCAAATGCCGCGAAACTGGCGGCGATTCTGATCGATGCTGGAATCGGGGTCGTCACTGGCGGAACCGACACGCATATCGTCCTGCTGGATCTCTCGCAAACAGGCCTGACAGGTGAAACTGCCGAACACATTCTCGAAAGAGTCGGCATCACATCGAACAAAAACGCTATCCCCTTTGATGTCGCCAACCCCACGAAGTGGAGCGGCCTGCGTTTGGGGGTCGCGGCCGCGACAACACGCGGATTCATGGAAGCCGAATTCGAAATTGTCGGACGCATGATTGCATCCTTGCTCAGTCCGGCTGGGAAAAACGACAACGGCGTTGCAGCGGAGGCGAAACGGACTGTCACCCGGTTGTGCCGCTCGTTTCCGATTTACGGCGGATAGCAAAATACCAACCTGGAACTTCTGGATCGTAAAACAGCCGGGCACGTATCGCCACCGGTGCCCCACCTGCGACAAACAAGGGGGGCAAGGGCAGAATTTGGACCTGCGACCTTCAGGCTATAAGCCTGAAACACCTTACGGAAGCCATTAAAAGCTGTCTGATCGAAACCATTCCCTGCTCTACAGTCTCCCGTATCCCGGCCATATCGATTTCATTCTTGCTGCCCCCGGCTCCGGCTGCCCAATTTGCGCAAAACGCACACGTTGCATAGCAAAGATTCAATTCCCGGGCCAAGGCCGCCTCAGGCATAGCCGTCATACCTACTACGTCACAACCGTCCTTTCCCATACGCATGACTTCAGCAGCTGTTTCCAGCCGCGGCCCCTGTGTCACCCCATACGTACCGCCATCCAGTACTTCAAGATCCATGTCTGCCGCAGCCCGAAGCATGATTTCCCGAAGCTTATGGCAATACGGCTCAACAAAATCAATATGGGTCACCCGATCCAGATCCTGCTCAAAAAAAGTCTGCCTGCGATCATAGGTATAATCGATGATCTGGTCGGGAATCACAATTTTTTCCGGAGAACAGTTCCGACTGATACCCCCAACGGCAGCCACACCAACCACATGGGTAACGTCTGCACTGTGCAAAGCCCAGATATTGGCACGATAATTTACCTTATGCGGAGGGATATTGTGTGCATGCCCATGCCTGGGTAAAAAAACAATTTCATCACCAGCCAGTTCAGCGATTGTCAACGCACTGCTGCATGCACCAAAAGGTGTATCGATTTCCTGCTTACCGGTTATTTTCAGATCACTGATTGAAGTGAGCCCCGTACCGCCAATGATTGCAAGACGCCTTGTAGTCATGACCAGCTTCCTTTATGTAAACGCGAACCTGCCCTGTGTTGCACGCCGAAAACAGGTACCTGATGCACTGCCTGACCCCTTTTATGCCTGGCACACATACAAGAGCAGCCTGCATTTTTCTGGGACTTAAGATACCAGCGCACTGTCAGGTTTCCATTATGCCATTAACAATACGCCTTACCTGACAGATGCAGACGAATGCTACGACTCCGGAGGCGAGACTGTATCATCGGCACGGTCAAAATGCAGAACGTGTGTCGGATAGGCAATGCTTGCATGATTTCTCTCAATAATCCCGGATATCTTCAGCAAGACATCCTGCTTGACCTCATGAAACCTGATCCAGTTCGTCGTATTTGTAAACGTATAGACAAAAAAATCAACGGAGGAGTCGCTGAACTGGTTAAAGTTCACAATCATGGTCTGGTTTTTATCGATTTCATCATGCTCTACCAGCATTTGTTTGACTTCACTTACAATCGTATTCATCACATGAATGTCAGCATAGCGAATGCCAATCGTTTCATAGATCCTTCGATGTGACATACGGGATGGATTTTCTACAATAATACTCATGAAGATTGAATTGGGCACATAGAGAGGTCGCTTGCTGAACGTGCGGATTCTGGTTTGACGCCACCCGATTTCTTCTACCGTACCCTCTATTTCCTTGTCGGGGGAACATATCCAGTCCCCTACCTTGAAGGGACGGTCAAGGTAAATCATCAGCCCGCCGAAGAAATTGGACAGCAGATCCTTGGCCGCAAACCCTACCGCGATACCACCGATACCGCCGAAAGCCAGTATGCCTGAAATGCTGAAGCCCAGTGTCTGCAGCATGACCAGGGCTGCGGTGATGAAAACGGATGCATTGACGAGCTTGACCAGTGCATCGGTGGTGGTTACATCAACGCTGCTGCCTTTCTGGGAACGCGTCCTGATAAAGGCCTTTTCAAATTCCCTGACAAACCGGACTAAAAACCAGGTGAGTACTACGATAATCGAAACATTCCGTACCGGATCAATGGCCCTGAATATTTCTGCCTCTGTTTTACTGGAAACAATATCGGCAGCAAATAAAATCCCGATCACCCATATCAGTACCTGCAGGGGTCTCTGCACGGCACGAACAAATGCATCATCCCAGGGATTTGCAGATTGCTGAGCCCTTTTGCTCAGCTTGCGCAAAAGCAGATTGGTCAAAAAATTAAACAGCAGGACTGCAAATACTATGACAAATACCTGCCCCACCCAGATACCTATAAAATCATACGAGCCCGGATTCCCAAAAAATTCTGAAAAACGTACGCTTTCCATACTGCTAGCCGTTACCTGAAAATGTATGTCACTAAATCAGCAGATCGCCGTAAGGCGAATCCTGGTACGATTCTACTTGTAATACCGCAGCCTGCCATGCCTTGCTGGCACGCAAATCCTGGTAGGAAAATGGATCCTTGCCCCCATGCATACGGGTCAGACGAATCTGGGAGACCGGATTACCATGGCTTGCCAGTTGTTCAGCAACCTGGCCGGCTTGCTCACTGGCATTGCAGATCAAAACCATATCACAACCTGCCTGCAAGGCCTTTATTGTGCGTACCGGATATTCATCGCAGGCCGCGGCTTTCATGCTGAGATCATCGCTGAATATAGCGCCCTTGAAATCCAGCTGTTCACGCAACACCACACCCAGCCACTTCCTAGAGCAGGTCGCAATCTCCTTGTCTATCTTATCATATACGACATGTGCACTCATGATCCCTGCAATACCCTGATCAATCATGCGTCGAAACGGCAGGATATCCTGCATCAGGATGTCCTGGTAATAGCGGGAATCAACGGGCAAATCGATATGCGAGTCTGCAATCACACCACCGTGCCCGGGGAAATGCTTACCGACCGCCTGCATGCCCGCTCTGCGCATGCCGCGGATGTAATGCGAAGCCAGATCAGCAACGGTTTCCGGGTCCTTGTGAAAGGCACGCTCTCCAATAACCCGACTGATACCATAGTCCAGGTCAAGGACTGGAGCAAAACTGAAATCGATCCCTACCGACCTGAGTTCAGCTGCCATGAGCCACCCGGTAATCTCTGCCAGTTCGCGGGCCCGCCTGGGGTCCGTATCATGGGCATCACCCAGCCCCTTAATGGCAGGCAATCGGGTAAATCCCTCGCGAAAACGTTGCACACAACCCCCCTCCTGATCGACTGCAACCAGTAATCTTGGATGACGCAAGGCATGAATCTCGCTGACCAGGTCGGTCAGGCCTGCAACGGAAGTAAAATTCCGGCTGAACAGGATCACGCCCCCAACCTGGGGTGACGCCAGAAGGGTTCGCTCTTGTGCAGACAATAAATCTGTACCAAGATCTACCATGAGTGGACCGAGTGACATGCATGGATTATTCGCTAATCAAGCCAAAAGTTGAAGACCTGCACTCCTTTATTCGGTAAATCAGGCCTGCATGGCGGCTTTTGGAATGGACGAAAGGAAAAATACTGCAATTACACCATGCAATTCATGCATGCTGAACCCGGTATTACCCAAAACCCCGAACCGGTACCCTTGCCTGAACACTAATGTGGCTGCGCAAATTCATCCCGGTATATAGTATATGGTTGAACAGGAAATATGCGTCGAATCCTCGCAACTGGGTTTTCACATACTACAGAACAAACTGCAATGATTGAGTCAGCCTACCGGGAACTGCTGGATACACAGCAGATCGTACAGGATCCAGAACAGAAAAAAACGGTACGGGCGTTGCAGACCTTGCACAACAAACTCAATCACCACAACCCAGGCACCACCATATTCAACCGTATCGCAACTCTCTTGTCTGGAAAATCCGGTGTTGCCGACATAAAGGGACTGTACATCTGGGGGGGAATCGGGCGCGGCAAAACGCTTTTAATGGACCTGTTTTTCTCCAATCTGCACATCGAGCAAAAATTGCGCCTGCATTTCCATAAGTTTATGGATGAGGCCCATAAAATACTGAAAAATCACAGAGGTGAGACAGACCCCCTTAAACGGGTAGCTCATGAATTTTCTGCTAAAGCAAAAGTGTTATGTCTTGACGAATTTTTTGTGCATGACATTGGGGATGCGATGATAATCTCAGGATTATTACAAGGACTTTTCGACAACCATACCATACTGGTTACTACTTCCAACACAAAACCTGACTTGCTGTATAAAGATGGACTGCATCGCGAAAAGTTTTTGCCTGCAATCGATTTATTGCAAACACACACGGATGTAACCAGATTGGACGGTGAGACCGACTACAGATTTGAATGTCTGCAAACTGGAGGCGTCTACAACACGCCTGTCAATGAAGCCTCACAGGACTGGCTGGAGCATCATTTCCTAAGTCTCAGCACCGAAAAAAACGATGACTCATGGGGGAAAATCCAGATCAGGGGCCGCACCCTGCAAACCATCCGCCACTCGGCAAAAATTGCATGGTTTGATTTCAGGGAACTGTGTGCAGGACCACGCAGTACATCCGACTATATTGAACTGGCAAAACGGTTCAACACCATTTTAATTTCGCATGTGCCTGTTTTTGAAAACAAGGATGATCAGGCAAGAAGATTCATAAACCTTGTAGACGAGTTTTATGATCGTAATGTAAAGTTAATCCTGTCCGCTGAAGCCTGCCCGGGTTCGCTGTATCAGGGTTTGCGACTTAGCGATGAATTCAAGCGCACTGCAAGCCGGCTGACTGAAATGCAGTCACTTGAATATTTGGAAAAACAACACCGCCCAAACCAATAATTTTACAAGGAACAATACATGAAATCAGCAGTACGCATTGCTATCACAGGGGCCGCAGGAAATATCGGATATGCTGCCGCATTCCGCATCGCCGCTGGCGATATGCTGGGTACAGACCAGCCTGTTATCCTGCAACTGATTGAAATAGAACCTGCACTGCAAGCTCTGAAGGGCGTTGAGATGGAATTGCTTGACTGCGCCTTTCCATTGCTCGAAAACGTGATTACCACCGCAGATATCGGCACCGGCTTCCAGGATACAGATTATGCGTTGCTGATAGGCTCCAAGCCACGTACCCAAGGCATGGAACGCAGTGACTTGCTGAGCGATAACGGAAAAATATTCGGACCACAGGGCCGTACTATCAATGACCATGCATCCCGTAATGTGAAAGTACTCGTTGTAGGCAATCCTGCAAACACCAATGCACTGATTGCCATGAACAATGCACCCGATTTATCGCCCACACAATTCACTTCCATGATGAGGCTTGATCATAATCGTGCCCTCAACCAGCTATCCCTGAAAACCGGAACACCTGTTACGGAAATCAAACACCTGACTGTATGGGGAAATCACTCACTGACCCAGTATCCGGATATCAGTCATTGCAATATCGGTGGCAAGAATGCCGCTTCACTGGTAGAGGCGTCCTGGTACAGAGATGAATTTATTCCCAGAGTGCAAAAACGCGGTGCAGAGGTAATTAATGCCCGCGGGGCATCGTCAGCTGCCTCCGCCGCTTCAGCGGCAATCGATCACATGCGCGACTGGACCCTCGGGACAGTCGGGGACGACTGGCTAAGCATGAGCATCCCGTCCACCGGGGATTACGGAATTTCCGAAGGGCTTATGTATTCATTTCCGGTGCGCTGCAAAAACGGCAGCTATGAAGTCGTCCAGGGTCTGAACATGGACGACTTCAGTCTGGAGATGATCCGGGCAACTGAAAAAGAGCTGCTGGAAGAACGCGATGCCGTAAAAGCCCTGCTTTAGAGGCTAACGCCTTCCCACTCTGTAATGAAATCGTCAATGTATTCTGCTACCACATCAGGCCGGTCTTCCGGCACATAGTGGCCAGCCCGCTCAATGACATGAAAACGGGTGGGTCCCTTGATTGCAGCCTTCAGCCGCCGACCTGACTCCACCGGCATCCATGCATCATGCAACGCCCAGCACACCATGGTTGGGCATGTGATCCGGCTATGGTCCACACCAAGCGTTTCTTCATTGGATGGCTCGCTACAGACTTTTACCAGGGACTTGAATCCATGCAAACCCGGTCCGCGTGCCCAATGAGAGAGGTAGTTCTGTTTTACATTTTGATCAGTAAATGCAATCTTGTCGTAACTGCCGGTTCGTAACAGTGCCGGAAATGCTGCAGCGGCCTGCCCCATTGCCATCTGCAGGACCTCATCCGGTGCACCTACCAGTGCATTGAATGCCTCGACTTCCAGGACCGGCCAATAATCGAACGCAACCGGGTTGATCAGTACCAGGCGACTGATGTGGTCACAATATTTTGAAGCAAAAATCTGGCATGCACCACCGCCATGATCATGGCCTACAAGAACGACCTTGCCTTTCAGACCCAGGCCCTCGATGACCCCCCTGATTGCCTCGGCCTGATTGGTCAGGGTATGTTTGACATCATCCAGTGGCATATCAGATTGACCATATCCAATCATGTCCATCGCATAGGTCTGATAGCGGTCTTCAAGATGACCCTGTACATGTCTCCACAGGCGTGCATTGGTTGGAATACCATGGACCATTAGTATGGCCTGACCCGCATTGCCTTTTTGCTCAATATTAATTTCCAAGACGGTGCCATCAACGGTAACTTGTTGTTTCATAAATCACTCCTCCGCAATCATGTATTTGATCAAACGTACATCATCCTGCAACAGTCCTGAACACAACTTGGCAGGCTGTTACACAATCACCTGTACCTACTTTATATCTCAGGCATTCCCTGCCAGACTGACCGGAACGGTATTGTTTCCATTCTATGCAGCAGTTTTCCGGGGAAACATATGGCTTCTGTTTTTGCCAGAAACCCGCCGGGTATGGTACTCGGGGCAGTCTGTAAATTCGCCCAGCGACATCCCATCCAGATAGCGATAAATCCTGGCACTGAGTTTATCCCAGATCTGATGCGTAAGATATGCCTCATTGAACTGTATTGAAAACTCGGCATGCCCATCAATCGCACTTACCACCTGCGCAATTGAGATTTCATATGGAGACCGTGCCAATCGATAGCCGCCACCAGGACCACGTACGCCGATCACCAAACCGCTTTTACGCGGCTTCGCAAACAGTTGTTCCAGATATGACAGGGAAATCCCCTGACACCGGGATATGTCTGCGAGTGTCACAGGTTCATATTGGTCATTGATGGCCAGATCCATCATTGCAGTAACTGCATGACGTGCTCTTGTTGAAAGTTTCATACTTTGTCTACCCTGGAATAGCAAAACCTACCTTTGCCAGCCTTTCATCCTGTCCTAATAGTTATTTCACCATTAACTCTAGTGCAAAGAATGTCGATCTGGATAAATTTATGAGTCAATTTAACTATTAAATTTCAATAGTTTATTAAATATATATGATTTTATTACTGAAGAATATTACTGGAAAGGGAAAAACTCCGCAACGGAATTTCCACGCCTTCAGTAAGCAAGTGGTTTTGCTTGGATTGATCCTTCACTCTGAAAGAATGGCCCTGCCGGTCACAATAGGACAACCATTTGAATAGAAAACGATTTATATGCCACCTCGTCAGCAAGGGAGAACATGCTGGATATCCGGCAACGTACCTGCCCGAGTTTTTACGTCTGAAGGACTGACTGATCACTTCAGCCTGCAGGGCATCGTAATAGATTCTCAACTTGAGATCAGGATAGGCCAGAAAACCGTACCGGGCATCTGTAAAATAGTAGGTCAGCGCAATGGTGGACGTATACCGGGTCTGCTCCAGGACCTGCAGATATAAATCCATTCCCTTTGAAATGCGCGATACTGCAATGGATGGCATGGAATCCTTATGGCCACAGAGTTTACGAAGACGAATGTAGTTGGCTTCATACATTTCCATCAGCCCGGCGAAAGAATTGGGCAATGGCGGGGCCAAAAATCTTTTTTGTAGGAATGTGTTTTTCATTTTTCGTAATGCACGGCGACTTTGACCTATATTGGCACATAAACTAAAAAAACTGCAATAACCGCCATGTTCTGTAAAAAGAACTTGAACAAATGACAGAAGCCGGCACCCGAATCAGGTATAGATGTATTCAATCACTTTATTGACATGCCGGTCATGTGATTTCCGACTGCCGGTAAGCAAGGCATACAACTCCGGGTCTTGCATGTCCAGCATGGCTTCAAAGGCACGTCTCAGTTCAGGCTCAGCGTTCCGGTAGTGGTGGTCCAGAAACCTGCGCATCAGGATATCCAGTTCCCTGGTGCCTCGCCGACAGCGCCAAAGCAGCTTGTGCAGATTTTCTGCCAACAGGTCTAGCTTCCACCTGTGGCAACAAGCTTCTTGATTTCTGCAATGGCCTTTGCAGGATTCAGTCCTTTGGGACAGGTATTCGTACAGTTCATGATCGTATGGCAGCGATAGAGCTTGAACGTATCCTTTAATCCCTCCAGGCGTTCGGCAGTGGCTTCATCCCGACTGTCTGCAATCCACCGATAGGCCTGCAACAATACCGCAGGACCCAGGTAACGATCACTGTTCCACCAGTAACTGGGGCAGCTTGTAGAACAGCACGCACACAGAATGCATTCCTCCAGTCCTTCCAGCTTTTCACGATCCTCCTTGGATTGCAGCCGTTCCCGACCTGAAGAGGGTAGAGCTTGTGTTTTCATCCATGGCTTGACGGATGCATACTGTTCATAAAATCTACTCAGATCCACTACAAGGTCCTTGACAACAGGCATATGGGGTAAGGGGTAAATCTTGAGATCACCCTTGATTTCTTTGATGGCTTTTATGCAGGCCAGGGTGTTCGAACCATTGATATTCATTGAACAGGAACCACAGATGCCTTCACGACATGAACGGCGAAATGTCAAGGTCGAATCCACTTCGTTCTTTATCTTGATCAACGCATCCAGTACCATCGGGCCACACGTGCCCAGATCGATTTCATAGGTATCCGCACGCGGGTTCTCATCGCTGTCAGGATCATAGCGATAAACGACTACTTTCTTTATGGCATTGCTGCCTGCAGCGGCGGGATACGTTTTACCTGGCTTTACGACAGAGTTGGCAGGAAGATTAAATTGTGCCATTGATATCCCCTTTTAATAAACCCTGGCCTTGGGCGGAATCACTTCAACCTCATTGGTCTGCGTGTACATATGTACCGGCCGGTACTCGGAATTTACATTACCCTGTTCATCCACTGTCACCAGGGAATGTTTCATCCAGTTCTCATCATCACGGCCCGGGTAGTCGTCGCGCGCCTGCGCACCACGACTTTCAGTGCGATTCAATGCAGATTGCGCGGTAGCGATAGCCTGAGGCATTAAATTGTTTAACTCGATGGCTTCCACCAGATCCGTATTCCAGATCATGGAACGGTCGGTTACCTTCATGTCACGCATCTGGGTGAACAGCTCCCTGAGCTTGATGAGTCCTTTTTCTATCAATTCTCCTGTTCTGAACACCGCAGCATGATTTTGCATCGTTTTTTGCATTTCAATGCGCAGCTTTGCGGTTTCAATGTCGCCATCGGCATAACGCAGTTTATCAAAGCGCTCCAGCACCGTATCCACCGTAGTATCCTTCAGCTTGCCATGCGGCTGTCCAGGCTTCACCAACTCCACGGCACGCAAGGCCGCCGCCCTGCCAAATACGATCAGGTCCAGCAGGGAATTTGAGCCTAAGCGATTGGCGCCATGTACCGATACACAGGCTGCCTCACCGATTGCCATCAGACCGGGTATTACATAATCAGGATTTCCGTCTTTCAGCGTTACCACCTCACCCTGATAATTCGTTGGAATCCCGCCCATGTTGTAATGGACTGTCGGCAAAACCGGTATGGGTTTCCGGGTTACATCGATGCCTGCGAAAATCCTGGCAGACTCTGCAATACCCGGAAGCTTCGCACTAATCAGATCGGCACCCAGATGCTCCAGATGCAGATGGATATGATCCTTCTCTTCTCCAACCCCGCGGCCTTCATTGATTTCAATGGTCATGGAGCGGCTTACCACATCACGTGATGCAAGGTCTTTTGCGTTGGGCGCATACCGTTCCATAAAGCGCTCACCCTCTGAATTCGTCAAATACCCACCCTCACCTCGCACACCTTCTGTAATCAGACACCCTGAACCATAAATTCCAGTGGGATGAAACTGCACAAATTCCATATCCTGCAATGGCAGCCCGGCACGTAACACCATGGCATTGCCATCGCCCGTGCAGGTATGTGCAGAAGTGCAGGAAAAATAGGCACGCCCATAACCGCCTGTGGCA
Source organism: Gammaproteobacteria bacterium (assembly GCA_965205275.1). GTDB lineage: Bacteria > Pseudomonadota > Gammaproteobacteria > UBA4575 > UBA4575 > WTFY01. The sequence goes on along the minus strand of OZ242168.1, from coordinate 434,995 downwards.
AGCAGCACCATATGGGCACGGAAAACATGCAACTCACCGGTCGCAAGGTCCCACGCGAACACACCTTTGCATGCACCGTCATCATCCATAAGCAAATCAATCGCAAAGTATTCAATAAAAAATTCTGCGTTGTGCTTCAGGGACTGCTGGTACAGCGTATGCAGAATTGCATGACCCGTTCTGTCGGCGGCAGCACAGGTCCTTTGTGCAATGCCCTCCCCAAAGCGGGTGGTCATGCCTCCAAAAGGCCGCTGATAAATACGTCCATCTTCGGTACGTGAAAACGGAACTCCATAATGCTCCAGCTCTACAACAGCCGGAATGGCCTCACGACACATGTATTCAATGGCATCCTGATCTCCCAGCCAGTCAGAGCCCTTAACCGTGTCATACATATGCCAGCGCCAATCATCCTCACCCATATTAGCAAGTGCTGCGCTCATCCCGCCCTGTGCAGCTACGGTATGGCTTCGGGTTGGAAACACCTTGGTAATGCATGCAGTCGAAAGTCCACTTGCCGTCATACCCAGGGTTGCACGCAGTCCGGCACCTCCTGCACCGACCACCACCACATCGTAGGCATGCTCGGTCAACTTGTATGCTTCGCCCATTTGATTTCTTTATAAAACGATTTTCAGGAGTGCAACAATCCCGACTGCTGTTAGCAGGATACAGATAAGGTTCAGCAGAATTAACGAAGCAGCCTTCAACCATCCACCAACATAATCTTCGATAATGACCTGCAGACCAAGTTTTGTGTGATAGAAAGTTACCGCGATAAATAACACCAGAAGCGTTGCTACAACTGGAGACTGTAACCATCTTGCAACCGTCTCATAACTTGCGCCTCCCAGCAGGGCTACAGCAAACGCAAACCAGATAACAAGCGGTACCAGCACTACAGCCGTAAGGCGCTGCATCCACCAGTGCACAACCGCTTCCTTGCCAATGCCCGGTATCCCGGACAACAGTGTTCGTAATGACATACCTTTGTGCTAGACCCTGCAGCTCAGCCAGGCAACCGACCAGACCGCCACCGTAAGCAGAAGGGTTGCAAGCAAAACCAGAATTCCCGAGTTTCTTGTAGCGTCAATCCCAAAACCATAGCCTGCGTCAAAAAACAGATGACGCACCCCGTTGAACAGGTGTAAAAACAAAGCTACGGTCCACAAAATCAGAAATATCTGGCCCAGGGTACTTGAAGTGTAATCCCGTAACACCTCGTACGCTGCCGGGCCTGCTGCAACGGAAACCAGTATCATAACTAGCAACAGCGCGCCCATGGCAAGAGCTGCCCCTGTGATTCGATGAAGTATCGAGATAATCATGGCAAGGGGCCAGCGATAAATCTGCAAATGCGGTGACAGTGGCCTGTTCTGATTAATCATGAAATCCTCAAATAAATGCGAGACGCATATGGAGAAACCCCTTTACTGAATACTGTACAATGTACAGAGGTTATCTAAATGTTTTATTCTTGGCATCAGATACTACCTGATTCACCATTCATATTGAACATACTCCTAAAGAAATGCCAGGTAATACAACCCTGTATTCGGCCTATACAGCAGATGTAAGTGTATATCTTGGGAGATCATGACAGGATAGAAAATGATCGATCAACTTCCAGACAAACCCGTATGAACAATATATGGCTTGAATTCCTGAGTGCTCAGGGTGCAATCGTTGAAAACGGTCAGGTGATTTCCCTTGGCTCACCTGACCAGCCTTGCTATGGGACAGAATCCACCTGTGTATGTGAACTCACCCCTTTGGGCCTGATTCATGTAACGGGCGAGGAAGCTGAAAGCTTCCTGCATGGCCAGTTCACCAATGACCTGAAACAGGTCACCACCCACTTTAGTCAACTGAGCAGCTACTGCAATCCAAAGGGCAGAATACTGTCCATCTTCCGGATTTTCAAACGCGACAAGGATTATTTTTTAATTCTGCCGAAAGAGGTTCTGGAGGTAACATTAAGGAAACTCACCATGTTCAAACTCAGGACCAAGGCTGACTTGCTTGATGCGTCCGGGCAGTTTGCCCTGTTTGGCGTTGCCGGGCTGGAAACGGAAACAGTTCTTGAAAACCTGGATATTGCCGTCCCGCAAAAAGCGAATGATTGCCTGCAGGAAGATGGGGCTACAATGATTCGCCTGCCAGGTGAAAACACAAGAGTATTGTTTGTCACCACCGTTGAACGGGCTGCCTCCCTCTGGAAGCAATTATCAGAAAAACTGCCAGCCATGACTTCCCGGCTGTGGGACCTGCATGACATCTTCAGCGGGATTCCACAGGTGACTGCCCGTACGAGTGAAGCATTTACTCCACAAATGACCAACCTGGAACTCATTGATGGCGTGAGCTTCACCAAAGGCTGCTATCCTGGCCAGGAAGTCGTCGCACGTACCCACTATCTGGGCAAGCCCAATCGACGCATGTACCGGGCTGCCATCACGACAGACCATGCGCCCGGACCGGGAACCAATATTTTCTCTCCGGAAGAAGGCAGTCAGGCTGTAGGAAAAGTTGTGGTGTCACAGATGGAATCAACGAACAGCGCCGGTGCACTGCTCGTATTGCGAACTGAAAAACGGGACGATCCAAATTTACATATTGAATCGACAACAGGTCCTTCCGTTTCCATACAGACACTGCCCTACTCACTGGAACCCCATACCTGAAAAAAGTGTTTCTGAATTTCAGGAATTAAAACGGTACTCCCGGCTTTTATGCGGGCGTACAGACTTCAGCAACTCCGATCACCGGATTCCGGGCGCATCTGCGGAAACAGGATGACATCACGGATATTGTGCGAGTCGGTCAGCAGCATCACTAGACGATCAATACCTATGCCTTCTCCTGCCGCAGGGGGCAGACCATATTCCAGTGCACGAATATAGTCTTCATCATAACTCATGGCTTCTTTATCGCCGGCTTCTTTATCTGCAACCTGCAATTTAAAGCGCTCGGCCTGATCCTCCGGGTCATTCAGCTCTGAAAAACCATTTGCAATCTCTCGCCCGCCCACAAAAAACTCAAAACGGTCCGTTACCCATGGATCATCATCATTTCTTCGTGCAAGTGGAGAAACGTCAGTAGGAAACGCGGTAATGAACGTAGGATCCCTGAGTTTTTCTTCAACGGTTTTCTCAAAGATTTCAATTTGCACTTTGCCAAGCCTGTGGCCTGCTTCCACAGACACGTCCAGTTTCCCGGCTACGATTCTTGCATTTTCAAGAGTATCCAGATCCCCAGCAACCAGTCCGGGATTAAAGTGCAATATGGATTCTTTTACCGTCATGCGGGAAAAAGGTTTGGCAAAGTCAAAGGTTTCATCTCCATACTGAACCGATGAGGTACCCAGAACCTCACTGCAAACCCAACGCATCATCTTTTCCGTAAGGTCCATCAAGTCATGAAAATCGGAATAGGCCTGATAAAATTCCAGCATGGTGAATTCCGGGTTATGGTGTGCGGACAATCCTTCATTGCGAAAATTGCGGTTAATCTCAAATACCCGCTCTACCCCACCCACTACTAGGCGTTTCAAATACAACTCAGGAGCTACACGCATATACAGAGGTCTGCCAAGCGCATTGTGGTACGTTTCAAACGGCCGTGCGGCTGCACCCCCTGCCATGGTCTGCATCATAGGTGTTTCCACTTCAACAAACCTGCGAGCAACAAGAAACTCTCGCAGGTACTGAATGATCGCAGTACGCTTTTTCAATACATCGCGCGAGTCTGGATTCATGATCAAATCAACATATCGTTGCCGATACCGTTGTTCCTGGTCTGTAAGACCATGAAATTTTTCCGGTAACGGCCGCAATGATTTTGTTAACAAGACAGCGGACTGTATCTTTATATACAAGTCACCCTTCCCGGATTTATGAACAGGCCCGGTTACCCCTACAATATCGCCGATATCCCATGCATCGATTTCCTGAATAAGCGCTTCGCCTGAATTTTTACGATCAATGTAGGCCTGTATGCAACCTGTCATGTCCTGCAGCACTAAAAAGGAACTGCGCCTTCCCATAATCCGCGCACCCACTGCAGCGCATTGATCCAACTCAATGAGTTCATCTCTGGATTTCTTGCGAAGTGTATCCTGCAAGTCCTGTGCATAACTGTCTCTGCGAAAATGATTTGGGAAAGCAGTACCTTTTTTTCTGAGCGTACCCAGTTTTATGCGCCTTTGAGCAATAAGCCTGTTCTCATCCTGCACCTGGTTTTCTTCTGACATGTTATTTACAGTCCGCTTTTAAGACTTGCCTCTATAAATGGGTCGAGATTACCATCAAGCACGGCCTGTGTATTGCCTGTTTCAACCGAGGTACGTAAATCCTTGATGCGAGACTGGTCCAGCACATAGGAACGAATCTGGCTGCCCCAGCCAATGTCTGACTTGCTGTCTTCCACAGCCTGCTTTTCTCCCTCGCGCTTTTGAACCTCTATCTCATACAGCTTGGCCTTGAGTTGCTTCATCGCAGTATCCATATTCCTGTGTTTTGAACGATCATTCTGACATTGCGTCACAACCCCGGTTGGCAAATGTGTAATACGTACAGCCGATTCAGTCTTATTTACGTGCTGGCCGCCCGCGCCACTGGCGCGATACACATCAATTCGTAAATCGGCAGGATTGATTTCGATATCGATGTCATCATTCACTTCAGGGGATACAAATACTGCTGCAAAGGAAGTGTGTCGGCGATTGCCAGAGTCAAAGGGTGATTTGCGCACCAGGCGATGCACGCCTGTTTCGGTTCGAAGCCATCCAAATGCGTACTCACCTTCAAATCTGATGGTTGCACTCTTGATACCGGCAACTTCACCAGGAGAAACCTCAATCAGTTCGGTTCTAAAATCCTTGCGTTCCCCCCAGCGCAGGTACATACGCAATAACATTTCAGCCCAGTCCTGCGCTTCCGTACCTCCAGAGCCGGATTGAATATCCAAAAAGGCATTACTGGAATCCATCTTGCCGGAAAACATGCGGCGAAATTCAAGCTTTGCTACCCTGGATTCGAGTTCCAGCAGGTCTTGCTCGATAGCCTGTACAGTCTCCAGGTCACCTTCATCTACTGCCAGTACAAGCAGGCTGCTCGCATCGGCTACCCCATCTTCCACACTCTCGATTGTTTTCACAATCTCCTCAAGCTCTGCACGTAGTTTGCCAAGCCTCTGTGCTGCTTCAGGCTGATTCCAGATATCAGGGTTCTCTAGCTCCCTGCTGACCTCGTACAAGCGCTCGCGCTTGTCATCGTAGTCAAAGATACCTCCTTAGATTCATGGAGCGCCCCTGCAGGTCCTCGATCAGATTTTGTAGTGAGCCGGTTTCCATATTGTTTTTCCAGGTAAAGTGAAGGCGCGTATAATAGCGTATAACTGTTACCGACAGTAGACCCTGAAACGTACTGTACCTGTCAAGGCAGAACCCTCCCTGCAGCGACCCGACCGCCACGCGTCCGGGCACCCGCCAGCAGGCTATTCAGACCGACCATCACCGGACAGCCGGTAATGGCTGCAGGTGATATATACTCTGCAGGATGACCCGCACGGATGGCATTGTTTAAATCGCAAGCATGAATGAACATATCCTATTTCTGACCGGCAAGCTCGCAGAAAAAAGTTTGCAGCGTGTGCTGCAGTCCATGCAGCCAACAGGCTTCACCTATGAAGTACGTCAACTGGGCGTGAGTGTAGCGGCATTGATGACTACGCAACTTATTGAAAAACGGCTCACTGATACAGGGAAGGCAGACCGTATTGTAATTCCCGGGCGTTGCCGGGGCGATATAGACGCTCTTTCCAGGTCATTGGGTATCGCAGTTGAGCGGGGCCCGAAAGAACTCAAGGATTTGCCTGCTCACCTGGGTCAGGCAGCGAAAAAAACAGACCTGGATACCTTTACCGTACAGATTTTCGCAGAAATCGTCGATACGCCCAATATGTCTGTGGACGAGACTGTAAAACGTGCACACACCTACAGACAGGACGGTGCCGATATCATTGACGTAGGCTGCTTGCCGGGCACCACTTTCCCGCATCTTGGAGAGACCGTACAGGCCCTTAAAGAAGAAAATTTCAAAGTCAGTGTAGACTCACTGGTCCCGGAAGACCTGATCACTGGAGGCTTGGCAGGTGCAGACTACCTCTTGAGCCTGAATGAAAAAAGCCTGTGGGTTACAGAAGAAGTAGATGCCACCCCCATTGTGATCGGCAACCCACCGAATGATGTCAGGTCGCTGCATAGGGTAATCGATACCCTACTGAAGGCGGATCGGAAATTTGTCGCGGATTCAATACTTGACCCGATTCATTTTGGCTTCACGGAGTCCATCGTTCGTTATCGCAACTTGCGCAGACGTTATCCGGATATCGATATGATGATGGGCATTGGAAATCTTACCGAACTCACGCATGCAGATTCAGCGGGCACCAATGCAATTTTGTCAGGTATCATTTCAGAGCTTGAAATCCAGCACCTGCTTATCACAGAAGTCAGTGAGCACTGCCGTTGTGCTGTACGTGAAGCGGACCTTGCACGGCGCATCATGTACGCCTCCAAAATCGATAACGTTCCTCCCAAAGGCTACGATCACGGCTTGATGGGGCTGCATGAATGCGAGCCCTTTCCCTATAGTACTGAAGAAATCGAGGAATTTGCTGCAAGGATAAAAGATCCAAACTACCGGATACAGGTCAGCAGGGAAGGCATTCACACCTATAACCGAGACGGTATGCATATCACTACAGACCCCTATGAAATCTACCCGAACCTGGATATAGAAAATGATAGCGGTCACGCTTTTTACCTGGGCGTGGAGCATGCGCGTGCGCAGGTTGCCTGGCAACTGGGTAAAAGATATGAGCAGGATGAAGAACTGGACTGGGGTGTGGCCACCAGAAAGGAAGCGGAAGACCTTGCCCAGTACAAATCGGCAGGGACTACCATGCATACCCGTAAAGCCCGCAAAGCCAGACTGAAAAACAGGAAAAAAAGCTAGGCATGCCATTCATCAGGGAATGCATTGTTACCACAGTCGAAGAAGACGGTAACGTTCATATTGCCCCCATGGGAATCCATGAAACCAGGGAGCAGTTCATCATATTACCGTTCAAGCCATCCATCACACTGAGCAACCTCGAGAGACAGGGGACAGCAGCACTGAATTACACAGATGATGTGCGCATCTATGCAGGCTGTTTAACCGGACGCAGTGACTGGCCGACCTGCAGCACGAAACTCATTCAGGGGGCACGCCTTGAAAATTGTCTGGCACATACGGAACTGGAAGTCATCAGCAAAACAGCCGACCCGGTTCGGCCAAGATACCTCTGCAAGGCTGTACATGAAGCCACGCATGCCCCTTTCCATGGGTATAATCGTGCACAGTCTGCCGTGATCGAGCTTGCAATCCTGGTCAGTCGACTACACATGCTGCCTGAAGAAAAAATCAGTCAGGAGATTGAGTATTTAAAAACAGGTATCGAGAAAACCGCCGGCTCACGCGAACAGGAGGCGTGGAACTGGTTGATGCTGAAAGTGGACAGTTTCCGAAGATCACAAAAGGAGAGTCAATGATGACAAGAATGCTTGCGAGCGTTCGCAATCTGGAAGAGGCAAATATCGCATATGAAGGCGGTGCAGATATTATCGACCTCAAGGAGCCTGACCACGGTGCACTGGGTGCCGTTCCTCTGGACATGATGCATTACATCGTTGATGCGCTATGGGAAAAATGCCCGATCAGTGCCACGGTAGGCGACCTGCCTGCCAATGCAGCGGCAATTGAAGATCAGGTCATGAAGGCAGCGGAAACCGGCGTCGATTATGTAAAAGTAGGGATGTTCAGCGAGCGTCATATAGAAGACTGCCTGCCCTGTCTGGCATCTTGCACCCGCAAGGGTATCGCCATCATTGCTGTTCTGTTTGCCGATATGGATTTCGATACGGATCATGCCATCCAGAGCGTAAAACAGGCGGGCCTGAAAGGTGTCATGCTGGATACTGCACGCAAGGGTTCAGGAAGCCTGCTCAAGCATAAAAATATTTTGCAACTCGAGTACTTTGTGAATCGTTCCCGGCAAAATGGCCTGCTCATAGGACTTGCCGGTTCTTTGACAACAAAAGATATCCCAACGCTGATTAAAGCCGGCCCCCATTATATCGGTTTTCGTACGGCACTTTGTTCAAGCAGGGAAAGAACCGGTCACATCGATAAAAATGCCATTCAGGAGGTCAGGAGAAGTATCCCTATCCCCGAAAATATATCCGGGCAAAATGTACCTTCAAGAAGACTTGAGGGGTCGGATCGTCTCAAGCAATAACGGAATAACACTGAAAGTTGCAAACAGGGAGATCAGCATGGCAATACTGGTGAGCAATCCAAAATAGATTGAGGGAATAAAATTGGACAACACCAGTATGACAAATCCCAGTGCTATGGTAATAGATGTAAAATAAAGCGCTTTACCCACCGTCGTTTGTGCAGCGTATATGGCTTTCAGGCTATCGCCTTCCTGTGCATATTCTTTCTTGTAACGATGAATGTAGTGAATGGCATAGTCAACCCCGACCCCGACCGTGATCGCAGCGGTCGTGATTGTCATAATATCGAGCGGTATCCCTGCAATACCTATAAGACCCAGAATAAACAGCACAGTGAACATATTAGGCAGGGCCCCGATAAAAGCCAGTTTCAAGCTGCGAAACAAAACTGTCAACACAGCAAGAATACAGGCAAATACCGTGCCCAGAGCCAGAATCTGGGAACGGAACAGACTCTGCAAGACGTTGTTGTACAGCACACTGATTCCGGTGAGCCTTGCGCTTTCATTATCCCTGATAAAATTTTCATTTATATCGGTGCGTATTTTTTTCAGCAGATCGTTTCTTATCAGAGAAGGGTCCGAGTCCTTGATACGTGCCAGAATCCTGGCCTGACTCCCGTCCATCGAGACATAAGGCGAGATCATGGCCTGCCTTACATCCTCCGGTACTTTTGAATAGACGAGTGACAGGTGAAAGTCTTCCAGGGCTTCACCCTTGTTTACAGTACGGAATACCTCTTCAGCGCTGGAAAGTGACAGCACCTTGCCAATCTGTGGCAAGTCTTCAAGATAATCATGTATCTTTTCTATTTTCTTGATACCACTTCGGTTGTACCAGTAGCTCGTGGTTGTAAAATCATCCTGGGTCTCCTCAAGCTCGGCCAGATAGTCATCAAACTCATCCTCTCCCCCTTCCATCTCCTGTTCGGTTTCCCGTGTAGCCTCAAGCATGACCTCTAGCGGAACTGTGCCCCCCAGCTCCCGATCGATTGCTGCCAGTCCCTGATAAATATCAGTTGATCGCTTAAAATAATCGATAAACCGATTCTCAACGGTAAGCTGGCTGATCCCCGCTGCGCTGAACACGAGTATGCCTGCCAGCATCGCAGCCGCCAATTTTTTATGCCCCAGAACCAGGCCAAGAACCCGGTCTAGAAATGCAAAAGATGCATCCTCCTGAAAATATCTGGGTCTGGGCCTGATCAGTCTGATCAGCGCCGGTAAAACAGTGAAGGTGAGCAAAAATGCACAGAAAAGGCCCAGGATCATCATATACCCGAATATGATGACAGGCCTTATATCGCTTACAGTCAACGAAAAAAATGCGACCGCAGAAGTCAACACCATGTAAAAGCATGGAACAATAATTTGTGTAATGGCTGTTTTGGTATTTTCTTCAGCGCTTTTATCCGGATTCAGCGACTGGATTTCCTGATACCGGACAATGACATGTATCGATAATGCAATCGAAAATATGATCAGCAATGCCACAAAGTTTGAGGATATTACTGTAAGTTGAAAACCCAGCAGTGCCGTAAGCCCGGAAACAAGCAAAACACTTAATACCGCACACACCAGTGCCAGAAAGATCCATACAGGGTCCCGGAAAAAGATAAACAACACGGTGATCATAATGGCTGCAATGGCAATGCCAAAAGTTTTCAGGTCCTTCAGGACAAATACTTTCATATCATTGCCAACCAGAGGTGCACCTGCCAGATAAAATTTACCTTTATCTTCCAGACTGGAAAGCATGCTACGCATCGAGGTAAGAATGTGCTTGTGACGCTCGCTGCTTAACTTCCTTTGTACACGGATATCTGCCCGGATTGACTCAAGTTCAGCCTGTTCCTTCTTGCTCAGTGACTGATTGTTCTTCTTTTGAACCAACTCATACTTTCGCTCCAGCAGGTCCGCCAGTTCCTGATTCTTCTTAATGCCTGCCTGTATGGCAGTCAGACTGAGGCCTTTGCTCACCAGGTTATCTACGTAAATGGGACTGGTGGTAAATTCCTGAAGCGCCTTGTCGATATCTACCCGTGGTGACAGCAGGCTGGAATATTCTATATTTCCAGTTTTCTCATCCTTCTCCGGTTGCAAAAGCAATGGCACGCTGGCAATTGAGATTACCCATGCTACTCCTTCAATCTGCTCAAACTGCTTCTCAATATTGTCAACTAACGCAATGGTTTCCTTGTCCAGAATTTCCGCATGGGGCTTGAAACCGACAACAATATAATCATCCGTTCCATAATGACGGTGCACCTCCCGGTAATATTCAAGGTCAGGATCGCTCTCCAGCATCAGTGAGTCAGCTGAAGCATCAATATTCAGCTTTTTAATATGCGGACTTGCAGCGATGACCAGTGCAAGCATGCACAGAATGACAGGATAAGGGTAGCGTGTGACAATATGCGCAAGGATGCTTACCGATGCGTGAAACATTATTTTATTTGCCTTATTATCCTATTTTATAGGTTAGCACGAGTGTTGAAGATAAAGTATCCAAATATGGATTCAGGATGCACCGATCAGGTTTGCAAACTCATGTGCCTTCGACTTGTGCATAAAATAGGCTTTTATTTTTGTACCCGCGAGCAGTCCGGGCAAAACCGGGTCTATACTTCCATGCTTTTGTAATTCACCAATGGAAACCTCTGAAAGCGTTACCGCCGCTGATTTTACAAATAATAACTGTTCAATGGACAAATATTCAGCCAGCCAGGCAGCAAGACTGTCTGAGGTTGCGTCCCAGGTTCTTTCAAGCCCGCAATGTCGGCTCACTAGGTCATAGGGCTCCCATATCGCCACCTCCCCGTTATCCCAGCAGGCCTGGATCTGTTCCCTGCAATTCGCCAGACGCAGCCTCGGGCACAACGATGCCATCAGGCATCCAAATTGCTGCATGGCGAGTACCGCCATGTTATGAGCGAGTGTCGGGTCCAGACCAAATTGCCGGTCGGTGGCGCGCACCTGATCCGCATAAGGGCCTCCTCCTGGTACAATTACAAGCCGACTTGCGCCATAGCCATCCAGTGTGTCCAGCCACTTCTCAAGGTGCCTGCTGCCATACAGACTGCCGCCTATTTTAATGACCCATGGCATAGGTTCTATTTTTTTCCAGAAGACTCATCATGGCAGCCGCTTTATCAAAGGTCTCCTGATACTCTGCATCGACATCAGAATCATACACAATCCCGCCTCCTGCATGAAAATACATTTGGTGGCGCCGGTGCAGAATCGTACGAATCGCAATATTGACGTCCATGTTGCCATCAGACCCTATATACCCTATCGATCCGCAATAAATACCCCGGCGATGCGGCTCCAGCTCTTCGATAATTTCCATTGAACGTATTTTGGGTGCACCTGTAATTGAACCTCCCGGAAAACAGCCCCGCAATAAATCCACTGCAGAACGCCGGACTCTCAGCTTTCCTGTAACCGTACTCACCATATGGTGGACGTTCGGAAAGCTTTCAATGTCAAAAAGCTTCTGTACCTGCACGGATCCAGGTGTACAGTTTTTACTGATATCATTGCGTAACAGGTCAACAATCATCAGGTTCTCTGCCTGATCCTTTACGCTGAGCGCAAGCTCCTGTGCCAGACACTGGTCTTTATGCAGGTCCGCAGAGCGTGGACGCGTTCCTTTTACGGGCCTTGTTTTTACAATCCCCTTTCTTACGGATAAAAACTGTTCGGGTGAGTTGCTTAACACCTGAAAACCAGGATAATTCATGTAGGCACTGAAAGGCGATGGATTGATCTTTCTCAAAATCTGATAAGCCAGCCAGGGGTCCCCTTGAACACCTGCAGTAAATCGCTGTGCAAGATTTACCTGATAACAGTCACCTTCCAGAATGTATTTTTTTATTCTTCTGAATGCACGACTGTAATACTCCCGCGTCATGTTGGAACTGACTGGAGTCCTGACCCTGAATTCCGGACGTTTTCTGCGAGCAGCCTGACTTGTGAACAGTTTGATTAATTCATTCCAGTCTCTTCTGGTCTTGGCGCTTGATCGATCTCCTATCAAAGCTGATTTTTTTCTATTGTGATCGACAACTACCGCCCAGGAATAGATACCCATAACCATGTCTGGTACCGCCACGTCATCTGCAGCAGTTGAAGGTATTTTTTCCATATAGCGACACAGATCATAGCTGAAAAAACCAATTGCACCCCCTGCAAATGGAAGGTCATGTATATTTTTCCTTGTTTCTGAAAGCTGTTCATCCAGCACTGTAAAAGGTCCATCCGGTACCGTGCAGGATTGCGAGCATGTCTGTATTTTTGTTTCGTAATCCTGTGTGGTAATGCATACATCAGGCCTTGCAGCCATGATGTCATAGCGACCCTGTGTACTGGCTGGCTGATTGCTGTCAATAAAAACGGACCAGGGCTCATCTGCAATTCTGTCGAAGAGCAGTGTGCTGTCACTTTGGTATGGGAGATCAAAAAATGAAAGCCCTGTCATGCGCAGTACCTCTGATAGCCCAAGCAGGCAACCGCTGCAGCCGGTGCACAATCTCCTGCATTGATGCCATCCTCCATGCCTTCGTATTCAAACAGGCTTGCAGCATCCACATAGTGCCGATTCAGGCGTTGCGCAATTTCCTGGACAAGAAAGCGCCCTACCCCTGCACCTGCAATCGGAATATCCAGTGATTGTCCTGCCCTGGAAAGCTGCTTGCGACATGCGTTGAGGATCACCTGTATCTGCTGCTCACGTATATACTCTGCCACCGCCCGCCACATGGCTAATTCTTCCAGGGCTGCATCATAACCAAACACTCTCGCCAGACGGGCTGCGCTGGACAGGTCATCCCTGCCTCGGCCATCAGGTGTATCGCCCATATCTGCATACCGGGGAAGCTCGCCGGTCAGCCTGTACAGGTCTGCTGAATTTGCAAAATATTCGTTGATCACCGGAATAAACCGATCCTCTACAGGTGCCGTCTGGCAAAGTGCAAATACCGGTGTCCGTACCACACCACAATACACCAGTTCCTGTGCATAAAGTCTTTCGGCATCCGTATACCCTTCATTCACGACCTGATGACCTTTTATGTTTATAACATCTGTGGTTGTGCTGCCAATATCGATAAACAGGGCGTTTTTCAGCTGGGTGGCAATGAAATTCGCACTGGCCAGCCAATTTGCAGAAGCAACCTGTCTGTACGCTCGAGTAGCCTCCCTAGCACTTACGAATCCGTTGGCTCCAGCGAAATAGCCTGTTTCCTTTTTGCTGAACTTTTTTTCAATCTCGTCAACAATCCTGTGGATACCTTCCTTGCGGCTGCTGAAATGATCAACCAGTTCTCCAGTTATCGTAATCGCAAGCGTGGACCTCGAAAAATCGAATTGCTCCTTGATGGCATCAATCGAAGCACGCAGTTGGCCCAGCCCCTTCCAAAGTTGACATGGTGCCTGATACACCCGGGAGATCAGTCTAGCGCCCACAGCTTCAGCCACCTTGATATGGGCACCGCCAATGTCCCAGCCGGACACACTCTCAGGCGGCACGGTCTGCCTCCAGATCCACCATGACCGTCCCCCTGCTGGCAGACACCCGATCAGGCAACTGCCTGCCGCCAAAACATTTCAGGATCAATTCTGCAGGATTCACACCCAGAGCCGCTCCAAGACCCGCATAGGACGTGGTCAACCTTGGGTTGATTTCCACCAACAGAATTTCTTTTTCCGTGATTACGATGTCAGCCCCGATATAGCCACGCAACCCCGGAAGGGCCTGTGCCAGCCTGTTACCAAATGACGTGAATTTCTCACCCTCAAAGGCATTTACATTACATTTTATCCATTGCATACGGCCACGCTCTTCACGGATATATTGCTCATTGCAACTTAATACCAGACATGCGCCCTCCCGGCACAACAAACTCAGACTCGCGTGGGTGCCCCGAGTATAGGGCTGGAATATATAACGATCCCGGTCAGGTCGAACAACGGCCTCCTGCAATTCAGACCTGCTTTTCAACAGGAATACTTCAGTACAGCCGACACCATCGGCAGGTTTCATTACAAACTGTTCGCCTTCCAACTGTCCTGCATCGCCTGCCAGACAGGTCGGTATTTGTGGAATGTCATGTGCCAACAGATATTGATAGGTAGAATATTTGTTGCTAGTCAGCTTAATGGCTTCAACCTTGCTGTTGAACAACTCAAACTTCTGGTCAGAACATCTCTTGCACAATGAAAACAGGATATCGTTATTTTCCGGCGCAATAATCAGCAATGCATCCAGCGTACAGGCAAGTTCCTCAAGCTTCTCAATGTAATAATCTCCTGACCCGACGACCACCGTATTGGCACCTGCAATACCGTCGCCGAGGCGTTTGTCCCGGAGTGTAAAGACATTGCAGTCAGGCAATAGCTGAAAATCATTGACGGCAGCACGAAGTATCACATCGCCTTCCCTTGCCAAGGAGGGCGGCAGGGGCTGACCCATCATGCCTCCACCAGTGATATACTCAAAGATCAGGATATTCATCTACGTGTAATGCAAATTATTCCGGTACTTGACCTCTCCAAAGGTCTGGTTGTTCATGCAAAAAAAGGAAGCCGGAAGCATTATAGGCCAATCCAATCATCCTTATGCCCCTCTTCTCGCCCAGTAGAAATCATTCACAGCTTCCTGGAGCTTTACCGTTTCCGGACACTCTATATTGCAGACCTGGATGCGATAGAGCAGCAGGGCCATAACGTTGATGTTATTCAAGCCATCTGTCTTGAATACCCGAGGCTTGAGATATGGCTCGACAGCGGGCTTTCTTTAATTAATTACTACCTGGATAACCAGAAAAATCATTTGTTGCGCATCATCTTGTCTACAGAATCTATCCACTCTGCATCTACTGCAAATTCGCTCATAAACCATTACCGGAATCATCGTTTTATACTTTCTGTCGATTACAAATCAAACGCTGTGCTGGGTTCACAGGACATTATACAGGCAAAAGATTTATGGCCTTCAGATGTCGTGGTTCTGAATCTCGATCATGTAGGCACCTGCAATGGCATGGATTTCCCTGCCGGATTGAACCAGAAGACGTTATTTGATACGCACAACATTTACTACGGTGGGGGAATCCGAAATTGTGCTGATCTGCAGCAGCTGAAAAATCTGGGCGCTGCAGGCGCATTGCTTTCAACCGCACTGCATAACAAGACGATTACCAAAGATGAACTGCTGCCTTTCAGTCAATAACTTCCAGCGACCCGCCTTTGTCCTGGTGCAATAATCCCCGCAAGCAAGATACGAGACCATCCAGAACGTCCTGTATGTGCCAATCCACGCTCCTGTCCGGTTTCTGACAAACAGGAATATTGCCTGCCTGATGATCTGATCAAAGTTCAGTACCTGGTCCAATGTCAGGTGGTGGCGTAAGGTATATTTCTTGCCACGCTGGCCCACTACAGGCCAAAAGGATGTTCTTTCGTAAATCGACTGCCAGCATCTTTAATATCTAGCTTCGCTTCTTGCAATCTCGCAGTCAGTTTTTTTGTAGCATTTTTTTCTTATATAACCCTACCTGTTTTGTTACTTTAAAGCGTCCAGCGAATAACAAAAACATGACAGTATCCAGACTTTCGATACGGTGACAAAGTGTGTTTGGCGGATAGGTCATAGTATATTGCTGATTTGTTTCTTAGGTGCTTTTGCCAGTTACTATTACCACAGACAGCATGGCCAACCGTGCCTTCATGTCTGTACTTCTCCTAGGGACCGTCTCGGCTAGCGCAGGCTCGGAAACCTGTCTCTCCATTGACTATAGTACGTAGGCTGACCCTGTGCTGCTTCACAAACCGCTGTAGCATATGGCTAGCACAGTGATAATTGTTGTTCACAGCGTAACAGCCACTGCCTAAGGTGAGTGCGTGTTGCCAAATCAAAGCCACCTTCGTGAGCTACCCGGGTATAAGCCAGCAACGCAATATCAGCAACACTAAAAGTTTCTCCTGCTATCCAGTAATGAGTAGTAAGCTGTTCTTCCATATAATCCAGTGCTTGCTCACCACGTTCTACTCGCCAAGGTTCGCGTGACTCCTTGGGTTTGTTCTGATACAGCATTTGAAAGCGGCATACTGCGATATACGGTTCATGACTGGATTGTTCCCAGAACAGCATTTCGTCGATTTTAGCTTGTAAATAAAGATCTTCGGGCAATATCGCAGTGCCTCTGGCCAGATAGCGGATAATGGCGTTTGATTGGGCCAGACAACGACCATCCTCAAGCTGTATTACTGGTACTTGTCCTTGTGGATTTAGTCGCAAATAATCCGGTGTACGGCTTTCTCCTTGCATGATATTTACTGCTGCCCACTCATAACCAAGACCTAGATAATCAGCAGTGTATTTCACTTTAAGACAATTTCCGGAATTACTATCGCCATAAATCTTCATCAGTTTACTCTCAAAGGCTGTTTGGAAATTCTTGAATGGCCCCACCATGTAGATACGAATCTCTTAATAATTATTTTTGAATTTTGCACCAATTTTGCTCTCAAAAGTCAATTCATAACTGTTTGCCTGATAAGCCCTTTAATTGCCCTAATATTGGAGCTAAATTGGGAATTCCGATCGACGTCAGGCCTTAGGTATATACCGGGGTTTTCGCTTTTTGGGGGAAGTGTTTTAGCCCCCAGTTCCATACATTTCCACTAGGTGATCGTTTGAATATCGACTCAATGATTTCATAGGGACAATCAGGCTGATTCGACCTAATTGCATTTCTGCCAATCGGATACGTGACCTTGAATTCCTATTAAATTTGCATTTGTTTGCTACAAAGCGAATATCAAACGGCAATTGCCCCATATATTACTGTCTTGTATGGTTGCACACTTGACAGAGGCGGGCCATATCAGCCCGCATTTCTCAGTGTGCCTTTTCACGGCGTACTGAGCAGGTCCAGGCTGGACATGCATACTTGAATCTAGGTATTTAACACTGCAATAACAGTGTTTCGGGGTATACCGGCAAAAACAGTTTCGCAAAAAAAATGCCCCGAGGCCCGGGGCATTTTCATAGCTTACCTTAAGAAATGATCAGAAACCCTTGAATGGATGCTCTGCACTGTCTTTCTGTGCAACCACTTCAGAAGCTTTCGGCTCGTCTTTGATTGCACGTTCCAAGGATTCCTTCGTTGCCTTGTAGTTATTCTCATAGATCGCTTCATTGCTTTTTGCTTCCCAGTGAATGAAAACACCTACGCATATGAAAACGTCATCCGCTTCGTCTGCCGGAATGGTGCCATCTTCAACACTGTCCGCTACCGCTTTAGCAACTGCAGTCTGGGCAGGACCAAACATTTGTAGCGCCTGGGTTGCACCTTTGATGGTCACTTTATTGAACATCATGGTGTTCGGTTTACAAGGCAAATTAGGGGCAACTACAGCTAACAGAGTAGAAAAACCGTCCTTATTATTTACCAAGCCATTACAAAATGCAGTTTCAACAGCAGACCCGCGCGGACCAACCAATAAGTCAATGTGCGCAATTTCTGCCATTGTGCCGGAAGGGTCGTTATCATTAACGAGTGACTCTCCGGTCATTACTTTGTTAATTAATGCCATTACTATTCTCCTGTTTCATTTTTAGTTGTCGACAAACCGCAGACAATATGTCCGCTCATATCCTCTTGGAATTTTGCGAGCAACGGACTATATCACACTTCACAGCATTTTCAGTCTAGCTGCAAAGACACTCGCCACCGTCAGGTCCGCTGTGGTTCCCGGGTTGATTCGGTCACGCTTGAGGCGGCCATCAATTTCCAGCAGCTGCGCCTCGTACCTGACCGGCGAATCCGAACGGCAGAATTCCTTTTCAAGGGGGATGATCATATCACTAATTTCCCGCGCTTTTAACATGCCGTATTTTCGCTCAATCAGGCTATCCGGAAATTGCGCCAGAAAGGCCAGATACAATCCGGCTGCAGCCCAGCATTCATCGCGCCAGCGTGTCAGCAAGGTCTCAAAGTACGGTACGCCAAAATGGAAAATATCATGAAAATTGTTTGAGTACTGATCCGCTATGCGATCCCAAGAAGCAGCAATTTTCATTACATTCAATAGGGTTATCGTAGGTTCTTCATGTATATCCTGATCTTCTTTCTGCCCCATTCCGCCCGGCTCTGCAATACGAATGGCCTGGTACACTTTTTTTGCATCCTGCACTGTAGACTGTTCCAGGACTTTCGCTAACGAACTTTCAAACTCCGACCCAGCTTTTTCCCTCAGACAGGCCTGAATTAATGGCGCAATAAGCAGAATGATCCCAAGATTGGTGTTGGTGCCTACCGCCTGGTTCGTAGCCTGGACTGCCTGCAGAATCCGCTCACCCAACGCCAGACCAGGGTCTGCTAGAGGTGGGGCACTGACCCGGGCACTGTTCAGGAAATCCTCGATACCAGGCGTAGACGTGCCTGAGTAGATGCTTGTATTGCCTGGCTTCAGTGCCCATATGTCGATCCGGCATGCATGCCTGTACAGGTCGGCTAACTCTGGGCGTTGTGAGCGTTGATCACGCATGCGGGTATCCTACCGGCGAAACGTATTATTTTTGTGTAAAAGCAAGGACTTTTCCGATTGTAAGCCCTTGCACAAGAATTGAAAATATAACTAGGAAATAGGTAATCACCAGCAATGGGTCACGTGCCGGGTGTGGGGGAATGGACAAGGCCAACGCTATAGAGATACCACCCCGAAGACCGCCCCATGTCAATACAGTGGTTGCATAGGGGGAGAAAGTTCTGAATTTTCTCATAATCTGGACAGGCACACCTACGCATACCCACCTCGCAAACAACACAATGGGAATGGCCAGCAATCCTGCCATGATGAACTGTTTTGTAAAAGTAAGAACCAGTATCTCCAGACCAATTAACAGAAACAGTACTGCATTGAGAATCTCATCAATCAACTCCCAGAAATCATCCAGTCTCACTCGGGTTTTGTCTGACATCGCGAGTATCCTTCCCTGGTTGCCGATAAAAAGCCCAGCCACCACGATTGCGATCGGGGCAGAAACATGTAATGCCTCGGCCAATGCATATCCTCCTGAAACCAGCGCCAGGGTGATCAGGACTTCGACCTGGTAATTATCCACACCTCGTAACATCAGAAATCCGGCAAGACCCAACCCAAGACCCAAAAGCAGCCCGCCTATTGCTTCAAGTGCAAGCAAGCCCATTACAGCAGGAATGGTCACCTCATTGCCTCCCGTTGCAATCCCGAGCAAAACGAGAAATACAACTATGCCAACTCCATCATTAAACAGGGATTCACCAACTATTTTGGTCTCAAGCGATTTGGGTACACCTACCACTTTCAGTATGCCCAATACTGCAATTGGATCCGTTGGGGAGATGAGTGCACCAAATACCAGGCAGTAGGTATAGGCCACCGGAATACCCAACCATTGCAGCATGTAGTATGTGGCGGTACCTATAATAAAAGTGGAAATGATAATGCCCACCGTAGCCAGTGTGCCAATTACCCATTTCTGTTCACGCAAATCATTAATATTGACGTGCAGGGCTCCAGCAAATAACAAAAAACTCAACATCCCGTGCAGTAATGCCTGATTGAAATCAATACTGCTGACAATACGGGCTGCGTAATCCTCCAGACCCACTCCCAGTTCACCACACAGGATCAGCATTAACGACAAAATCAGACTCAACAACATGATTCCAATCGTAGTTGGAAGTCTGACAAACCGATAATTGATATACGCAAAAAGCGCTGCGAAACAAAGTAAAAGAGAAGATATCTGAAACAGGCTCATGTTTTTTGCCAGGTACAGTCCACAAAGTAATACACGTTTACCTTTGTTTTCAGCTGGCCTGCTCGATTCCAGAGCGCCGCTGCAGACAACCCAGGAAATGCTCTACCAGTCTCTCTGCAACGATAATCCTGTTAACGCTTTGCAGACCTCGCCATGCAGGAATGCTGTTCACCTCAGTAACCCACAGTTTATGATTATCATCGCGTATGATATCCACACCACCATAATGCATATCGACCGCTTTCACAGCATCTGTGGCCATTCCGGTAAACTTTTCGTCCAGCACAGCCGGATAGCACTTCCCACCTGTTGCCACATTAGCAATCCAGCCATCACCCTGCCTTCTCATCGTTGCGACAACCTGTTCCCCTATCACAAACAGCCGCCAGTCATAAGCATCTTTTGAGCCTGTTTCAATGTATCTTTGCAGATAATAGATTTTGTTATATACCGTAAAATCAGCCATATCGTCAGGTTTGGTGATCAGCTGCAGATTTTTTCCCTGAGAGCCAAATAGAGGCTTTATTACAACCTTGCAACCAAGTCCCAGTTGCTGACGTATAAAGGAATATGCGTGATGAACGTTATTCCCTACCCAGGTCGGAGGCGTTGCAAGACCTGCCTGATCGAGCAGAAAACTGGTCATGCCCTTGTCGACACTGCGTTCAATGGCACGAACCTCATTATAGACAAAAACATTCAGTTCACGTAATGCATGCAGGATATCGAGATAAAACACGACTTCTTCCAGAGAACCTCCTGGCACACCGCGCACAAACACCCCGGCAGGCAAACACCCTTCAAAACCGGGAATAACCAAGCTGCCAGGGCCTGACCCTGTCTTAAAATGACAATCTGTTAATGAAACATTCGTACATTGGCAGCCTTTGGCGTTAAAAGCCTTGCTCAGCTCTTTGCCATGCCAGCCAGGATCATCGGTAATAATTGCAATATGCTGCGGCATGGCTCAGGAAAAGGATTCAGCCAGCAGATCAGGGGCCAGATTTCCACCTCTAAACGTGTTGCCGCTTTCGACCGAGGTCACTGTAACCCAGGCAGGGCTGAACAGCATAGGGTCTATCTTGAAAAAGTCATATCCGCAGTCTTCGAGAATCCGGGCAAATGGTTTACCGTAATCAGGCGATGAATTCGACGGAAGTTTCTGCGCAAGCTCTTCAGCACTTGCATCGTCGCCCTGCACAAAAAGATGCACCCGTCCGGCAAACAGAATAGCGGTATTGGTACGCTCCATGGCCGTAACAAAATCAGGTACCGGTGGGGACAGCGGCGCACTCGCCGAACCATCCAGGATGTTATCCAGAGGAAACTTCAACACATGGACCTTGTGCATGGCTACTTCCAGCACCCTGGACACTACCTGTACAGTGCCTGCAATCGAACGGGTCGGGGTCAGGATAAATGTCAGGGCATCCGGTGCCAACCTGCATATTTCAGCAACCCTGTCGATCAATGCAACAGGCGGAAGCTGGTCTACCTCGAGTATGAACGTTGCGCTGTCACTAGTATCCTTATAGCCCAATTCTTCAAACAAGGGTTCTTTCAGCGCTATTGCCCGCCCGGGTCCTGAGCCCAGAGCATGAAATTTTTCATGCGACAGACTCCAACCCGCATACTGGCTGCCCAGACATGCCAGAACCGGATGAGAGGCATGCACATGCAGGGAAAGCGGCCAGTCATTCACAGCTGTTGCATGGTAAAGTGTCACTTTACCCAGGCCTCCCATACAGATTTCGCCAATGATCCTGCCGGCTTCAAGCCCGCCTGTGCAATCGATGCCTGCATCGATATATCTTGCACCATTGCTGAACTCACCCACCCTGACTCTCAAGGCATCACTTTTGTTAATGAGTTCCTGAACTAACGGCTTTGCCAGCTGATTAACACTTATATTTTGCATGATTCATTCCCTTGTCCAAAAATTATATTTTCAATTAATTTTCCGTTCGCATGAGTTTGTCCAATATCATTTCTTTCCGGGCACGAATCATCGCACGCACTTGGGCCACATTCTTGCCTCCTGCAAATACACTGCATACCGGCTCATGCTTTTGAATGAATTCTTCAGAGTGCGGTCGATCTGCCGCCCATAAAGGCCAGTTGAAATGGGCGGGCACCTGCATGGGCTCAGGGGCATAGACAATTGCATGGGCATGTAAAAGCTGTTTGCCCTGTGCCTGGTTGAGTTTAGCATGTATGCATGCATCCATATGTTCCCTGATCAGATCACCCTGCCTGGTTTCGTATAATTCATAGGTTGCAGGAATACGCGGGTTTATTTCCAGTACACAAACGCAATCATTTGAAAGAATAAAGTCAATACTGTTCAAACCGACAAGATTGAATTCACGTGCAAGGAGGGTTGCATAACCAAAGGCAGTATATTGCTGTGCTTCTGTGAGATCGGCCCGGTTAATGGCACCTTCATACAGGTAAGGCATATTTGACCCGGATGCCCGGCTCCACAAGGTATTGAACCCCAATGCCTTTATTTTCTCACCGTTGGCCAGAAACGTCAGAGAAAAATTCATGCCATCCATTTTTCTCTGAAAATAGGCATGCTGATCCTGGCTGAACTCATCGGAACAGGCAGTAATGCCTAAGCCACCAGCGCTCCTTGAGCTTTTCATCAACCACAGGTGGCAGTCATCCTGAACAGGCCTGAAACATACCTCAGGATACGGTATTGATTTCGTATCAAGTACTGAAAAAAACACTTCGGGATCTTTACACCTGCGAAGTATGTCACTTGAATTACCGATGATTCGGCCAACCGCGACAGTATCCAGCAGGTCGGGAGCAGACTCCAAGGCCGAATCATAAAACAGGCCTTCCAGACGGTACTCATCCTGCAACCGCCGCACAGCTTCAACAGTTTCCCTCTCATCCAGACCAAAGCTGGTGCGTGATACTTTTTGGCTGACCACCGCTGCTGCACAGGTATCCATATCCGCAAATCCATCTACTACAGCTACAGGGTATCCGCTTGCTTTCAGGGCCTCAGCTATGACCCGACCCGATGTCGCTACAACCAGATAAATACGCCTATCCCCGGGTAATCTCCCTGGCAGTGTCGAATGCATGCTCAAAGTGTAAATAGACAGGTTTGTCTGTATCACGCATTTTCTGTAAAAGCCTGTGCTGGGTCTGATATTTTACATTGCCAATAATCAGCGCACCAATCCCGACCGCACCGCTACCGGATCCTTCAACAGGCTTGCAGTCGCCCATTACATCGAGTCCTGCAATCCCTGAAGGTGGCACAGCATTTACATCTGCAGCAACCTTTAATTTACCCGAGCTTTGGATATGCTCTGCAGATATAACCTGTACACCGGCAGCCACGGCTGCGAGCACTACATCCGCGCTTTGTACCACCTCACCAATCATATCGTTGGCCTCACCCTGTATATCCGTTACATCACCACCATATTCACGGTTACATAATGCAGCCACCTGTTCTGATTTTTCTTTTTTACGTCCCATAACCTGTACGTGGGCCCCTGCCTTGGCCGCCAGTACCGCAGCCGTAGAGCCTACCGGACCAGTGCCCCCCATTATAACGACACGCTTGCCTTGCAGATCTGTATCAAATCTGTCTTTCAGAGCCTGCTCTACACAAGCCACCATCCCGGCAGCAGTCGTGAAAGCACCACTGGGATCGGCAAAACAGGAGGTTTCAAAGGGTGGCACCATCGACCCTTGGCAAATTTTCATCATATCCATGGCAAGATGCATATCGCGCCCCCCCAAAAACACTCCGGTCCGTTTTGCCCCGGCCGGTCCACGGGAAAATATTGCATCCTGAATCAGGGCCTGTACTTCCTCTTTCTCAATGTCGGTATAACCCACTGCATGGTTCCACCCTGCATCCAGCGCCATATTGACATCAAATGGGCTTAAATTTTTTGCCGGTGTAACCATGTGTAAAATGTATGGTTTTTCCATTTTGTTCTCTCAAGATAAAAGTATTTTGCAAATACACCACTCAATCCCACACTTGGTGTGAACTCTTATGGTTTGAATTTCAGGACTTTACTGCTTTTGGCAAAGAAGCCATACCCTGCTGCTGAACCACCGCTCCAGTATTTCTTCCAGATACTATCTTAAATTGCAGATCCTTATTATCTGCAAACCTTGTTTGCAGTTCGCGTGACAGCGTATGTGCCTGTAATTCACTATCAACGAAAGCAAACCCCAGGGGACCCCATGAGCTTTGTCCAACTCCTTCAATGCCCAGCGATTCGATATATCCAATTGCCTCACCGACAGCTTGGCTAGTATAACGCCCTCCTTGTGCATATGCGAAAAAATCGCCTATACACCTTTGTAATTTACAAATACCTTTACTGAAAACCTCTATATTCTGCTCAGAAACAGCGGGCAGAATCTGCATCAGCACCAAGCGACACAGGTAGGCTGCGGTTTGTGAAGAAAAGGTCGGCAGGGCAGAAAAGGATAAGGCTTCATTATTTCCATGCAAACCACGCAGGGTTGAATCAATGACAAGTACTATGCGCCAGTGTGATGGAAACTGTATCCGTGAAACAATGGGCGGGGGGAAACTGTGAGTATCCCTTCCTGCATCCAGCAGGAACCCTCCCTGCTGAAATGCACCAATTCCAATTCCGGATCTTGCTCCGCGATCCAGTATTGCAGCGATATCCTGGCAAGTGCATTCAAGTGAATAGAGCCTGGAAATCGCAGTCCCTACAGCCAGTGCCAGTTGTGTCCCTGAACCGAGTCCCGAGTGAGCAGGAATCTGTTCAAGCACTTCAATCTGGCAGCCTCCTGTCAGTCCCTTGCGGGCAATAAATTTTTCAGCAATTTTTTGCACACACCCAGCAGGCTCACCAAGCATCTGAATATGATCTTTGTGCCGGGCTACAACAATCTTCGTTGTAATGCCACCAAGTGTAAGCCCGAGACTTCCAAACTGCCTCCCCAAACCACCTTCTAAATCAAGAAATCCAAGGTGCAGGCGAGCCGGGGCTTCAATATAGATTGGCAGACTACTCATAGATATTATTCTATTAGATTTCGCCTGCCTGACTCTAGAATTTTTCACAAATAATATAAGGCCGGGTGCCTGCCACACATGAACACCCAAGGGCCTGGATGGAAAGATTAAATACCACTTTCGACCGAAGACAGAGGGTACCTTGCATCAATACCGAATTGCTTTGATGAACCTGTACACTGGCCGTGCTGATTGTTACAGCCATTTCAGCAAATAGTAAATGAATTGCCCTTCCGATGATTTGGATGGTCCCACTACCTTGGCTGCAAACTTTTTATTATCCGGATCTGATGAGGCCTGTGCCTGGTCAGCATTGTCTTTAATCTCTACACAGTTTGCTGCAAACCGGTTGCGACTGCGTTTCGGCACATATACTACAGCGTATTGGATTTTGGACACGCCACCTTCAGGGTCTGGCGGTACTAAGCCTCTCAACGTACCGTTCCCATGTCCCACCGGTTTGAACTCATCATAGAATTCGCCACTTTATTTCAGAATGATGCCTCTTGTAACGAATTACGCTTTCCTCCAGCCTGATGTTCCATCGGGTCGATCCTGGACCTGGATTCCCATTGCTGTCAGTTGATCCCGAATCTCATCGGCCCGCTGGAAATCCCTTTCTTTTTTGGCACTGGCTCTCAGGCCTACCAGCGCACCAATCTCCATTTCATCGATTTCTCCTGTTCCACGAAACCACACTGCAGGGTCTTGCTGCAATATCCCCAGCATTTTTCCTGCCGCCAGCAACTGTCTTTTGAGTACCCGCCTTGAATCCTGCCGGGATGCAGTATTCACCTGTTTGGCCAGACTGTGCAATTCAGCAATTGCAGCAGGGGTGTTTAGATCATCTTTAAGCGCACTCATAAAGGCTGCAGGTGCATCTGCAGCCGATACATCGACTTCAAGGTCCTGCAGCTTTCGCAAAACTTCATAGAGCCGATCCAGATTCCTGCATGACTGACTCAGGGCTTCGTCTGTCCAGTCCAGTGGACTTCGATAATGTGTGCCCAGCAATGTAAACCGGATGGCCTCACCGGATGCCTGCTCAAGCAGATCATGCACCAATAAAACGTTGCCCAGTGACTTGGACATTTTTTCATGATCGACGTTTACAAAACCATTATGCATCCAGTAGCGACTGAATGGTTTCCCATGATGCACACAGGTACTTTGCGCCCTCTCATTCTCATGGTGCGGAAAAACCAGATCCTGCCCACCGCCATGGATATCAATCGTCTCACCAAGATGCTGCTCGATCATTGTGGAACATTCAATATGCCAGCCTGGCCGACCCCTTCCCCATGGGCTGTCCCATGCAGGTTGATCCTTACCGGATGGCTTCCACAAAACAAAATCCGTATCGTTTTTTTTAAAAGGTGCAACCTCTACACGTGCACCGGCAATCAACTCTTTCAGATTATGACCGGACAAGGCTCCATACTCGGCATAGGAAGGAACATGGAATAGCACCTGCCCTTCGACTTCATAGGCATTCCCTGCTGTAATCAGACGCTCGATCATGTCAATGATCTGCGGCATATGCTCAGTTACTTTTGGCTCAATAACAGGTGGCAACACGCCAAGGTCTGCCATATTCTGGTGATACACCCTGGTATACCGGCTGCTAATTTTATCTATCGAGACCTTCTCCTTTAATGCAGCAATACTGATCTTGTCATCCACATCCGTAATATTTCGCATGTAGATGACATGCTCGAACTCATGCATGAGCAACCGGTAAAACACATCGAACACTACAGCAGGACGAGCATTCCCTATGTGGGGAAAGCTGTAAACGGTAGGGCCACAAACATACATGGTTACACGTTTTGGATCAGCAGGAACAAATTCCTCCTTTTTACGTGCAGCCGTGTTGTAAATATGGATCGTCACAGTGATCTCAGGGAAAGCCTGTCCCGATCAGCCAGACTGCTGCAGACATTTTATTCCGGCTCCCCCTGCCACAGCATTTCATACCCTATTTCATAGGTCTCATGTGCGTGTTGGCCCAAAGCCTCAAACTTTTCCTTGAACACTTCATCTGCATGTGATTGCTCATGCTGTTCAAAGGACTGCCAGTAGGTCACAATTGCAATATGGTCCTGGGTCTGGTTTTTTGAGGCAATCGATCCTTCGTCTGAGACAAATCCGGCGAACTTGTATACCTGCCCTCCGATAAAACCACCTTTGTCATCGCCATAAGTGTTCTTGACAACATTGCACATTTCTCCCAAGGCAAGCTGTATATCCTCTTCAGCTACACCTTCTTTCAATCTGACAACGTTGTATAGCATTACACAGCCAAATGGAATACTAAGCGAACCAAACATTTCAACTCCTTGGTTTTTTAAAAACCCTGTACATCGCATTCTAGATGTACATTACTTTATTCCATTTGGGAATTATATACATCAGTGCCGAAACCTATCCGTATCCATTATTTGACGCTTCGCAGTCCAGCCAGCGTGGCCACCTCATGCCTTCCCCATTCCAGGAGGCCTGGATATTTAAAGCAGCATGGATATCTACGTTCTCCCGATGATCACAAGCGGCACATCTAAAGTCCACCTGTGTCTTCCTTTCCCCTTAGTCTATATAGCCATACTTGCTGCAAGCCTAACTGGTACAAACCGGGTTAACCCTGACCACCGAAGCCTTGCAGGGCAAGCATTTTCATAGCTGCATCATCAATCCATATATGCCTGCTCCTGGCAAATAAATACCAGGGATTCCGGAAATCAGCAGAGGATCGCCTGAAGCGGTTCAGGCTGGAAAATAAACGGGTTGGAAGTGATCAGCCGGGCCGGTCTGTCAACTGCTTGCGACAGCCAGCATCTCGTCGCGGCGGGTAAATTTTTCGCGTGGCTTGCCCTTTGGTTCTCCTGCCAAAATTTCTGCAGCATCAATTTTTTCCCACTGTGCATAATTAACATATTGCACACCGTTGTGGTCCAGGATTTTATGCAGACCTTCGCGACCGGGCTTGTCTGAACCGAATTGATCAACATCTTCAAGCAAGGCTTCCACCGATTCAACAGCACAGGCGCGGTTGGTCCCAATGATTCCAGAAGGACCGCGCTTGATCCAGCCCGCTGTATACAGACCGGGCAGTACACTGCCACCTTGTTCTGCAGTGATACGCCCGGCGTCATTGGGAATGGTGCCCCAGCGCTCATAGAAAGGTACCCCAGGAACAGGAATCCCGTTATACCCGATGCTGCGGAATAAAATTCCACACTCAATTTCCATGGTCTTGCCTGTACCTTTGGCAGACTGTTTGAAGGATTCACCTGATAATTCATTCACTTCAAGAATAACTTTTTGCAGTCGACCCTCTCCTTCCAGGCGAACCGGGCTTTTTAAAAACGTTGAAATGCAGATTCGCTGCTTGCCTGTATCTTCTGAATCCGCAAACTTCTGAAAAATTTCAATATTCTTTTTATTTCCCCTGCCTTCTTTGGCATCGATTTCCTGCTGGCTTGTTTCGTTTAATTCCAGTTCGTCCTGGGCAATATAAGGACGGCAATTTTCAATCTCCAGAAATTCCTTGAGCTCTTTGGAGGCAAATTTTGCCTGTGCCGGCCCACGGCGGCCAACCACATAAATCGTCCTAATCTTGCTCTCAGCAAGCGCATCCAGCGCGTGCTGTGCAATATCGGTATGTTTCAGTTCATCTACGGATTTGGCCAGGATTCTGGCTACATCTGCTGCCACGTTACCCTGACCGATGACCATGGCAGTTTCATGGGACAAATCGAAGACTCGGTCGCAGTAATCAGGATGCCCGTTGTACCAGCCAACAAATTCAGTAGCGGTATAGCTGCCTTTTAGTTCCTCCCCCGGTATCCCAAGCTTACGATCCGTTTCGGCACCACAGGTATACATGACCGCATGGTGTGTCTGCTGCAGTTCTTCCGCTTTGACATCCTCCCCAACCATAACATTTCCGACGAAATTGAATTCAGGGCTTTGTGCAATTTTCTTGTATACTTTAATCGCCTGTTTAAGCTTGGGATGGTCAGGTGCAACCCCGTTTCGCACCAGACCAAACGGAGCCGGAAGTCGCTCGATCAAGTCAATCTCTACTTTCAGACCAGACTTGATCAATGCTTCAGTCGCATAAAACCCGCTTGGGCCGCTTCCTACAATTGCCACACGCAGTGGATTTGATTCATCGCCCGGACTACTCATAAGCTTTCCCTGAATTAAATTTTTGTCTGGCTATTGCCCTGGATACGAAAAAATGCAGGACCAAGCACTGTTACACTCTCTAGGTCAACCGTGCGAGGACCTAGAAGCCCAAGTCTGCTTTACGATTCTCTGCCTCAGGCAGAGGGTCCATGGGTTCTTCAAGTAATGGCAAATCAGGTGCTTTTTCAGCGTTGACCTCGAGCCAACGTTCCTGGCCTTCCGGCAGGTCATCTTCCTCAAAGATTGCTTCAACCGGACACTCCGGGATACAGGCACTGCAATCAATACAAACATCCGGGTCAATGTAAAGCATCTCGTCGTCATAGTGAAAGCAGGCGACTGGACACACTGCAACACAGTCTGTGAACCGACAGCCTTTACAATTTTCTGTTACAACCGTTGTCATGTAATTGTCTCCTATATTGCGAACGGTACCAGGCTATATACATACAGAAGACGCGACAGGTTTCACGAGGCAATCCTCACTACTGTGAGAAAAGCAGGATTTCACCCCGGTTGAGTTCAATCCCGTCTCCACTATAGCGTCTGTATTTGCCATTCAGGTGTTGATCCTGAATTTTTCCTTCAAATCCATTTTCCTGCAACCTGATTAGGTAAAGACGCAAGAACAAGGGTTGATATTTACACGAATATTCAAAGCTAGGCAACATGGAAGCATCTTCAAAACAAGCGACGGTCCCGCGTTTCATACCGGCACCGGCGCGGATGCCCATTTTACCCATTACAATGATGGTACCGGCCCGCATGTTCACCGCTGTAAAATCTCCTGCATTCCCGCCGATTGCAATCAATCCGCGACGCATGGAATTGCCAATCTCATTCTTGGCACTCCCATGTATAAAAATTTCCCCCCCTGTTATACCGGTTGACTGGCCTCTGAATGCGCTGCCCACCATATGCCCCGCATCACCCTTGACAGTAATTCGTCCTCCTGACATTTCAGGGCCTACCCAGTCCGTTGCATCGCCCTTGACCAGTATCTCACCGCCTGACATGCCAATTCCGACATGCATGCCGACGTTACCCTCAACAGTAATGCTGCCTTCCGACATGCCTGCGCCAATCATTTTCACCCCGCCCAGATTACCCTCGAGGTGAATATCAGGGGCACCCTTGCCTGTCACTTTAAAAAAATCGCCTACCCTTGCCTTGACATTTCCATGTAGAACCTGAAGGTGCTCAATCCCCAGCTCCGACAGTCCGGCAATTGCAGCAGGACTCACAACTTCCGCCTCCAAGGGCACATCAGGCTGGGTGTGCAGGTGTAGGAGTGTTGTACTCATAACTATTTTTTACTTTAAATTAATTTATCAAGCTATTGTTTTAATGAATTAAATCACATAAATAAAACTTGTATTTCCCAAGCTCACCACCATAATTTCCGGCAGTGACGACCATGGTCCCTTTTTCTGCTGCAGCACGAATCCCGCGGCGCATCGCCTCTTTCACAACTTCCTCATTCAATCCATCGGCAACGATTTCATACCCGGCTTCCACATTTTCAGGAAGAACCCCTTTACCGGAAATTGAACGCAAGGTTGGACAATAGGCATCATTTGTTGAGGCAATCATGGCCTTGTACCGGGCACCTATTTTACTCCCAGAGCCCACCACGCCTTGTGGGAATGGCAGAAATACACCGGCGACCTCACGCATCGCATTGCTGGCAGCAGTTGCGGCACGCAGTGCAGTATATTTGCTTGCACCCAGAATGATCAGGTTCCCTCCTCCTACAGCCGGCTGAATTCCAAACGTATCCTCTATAAGGAACTCACCTTCCATTATAGGAATTCGCCACAGTTTGCGATTATCAATAACTTTACTGATCTGGTAACCGTCACCAAAGAAGCGTAATTTTCCACCGACTGAAACTGTATTCTCGGACTCCAGACCATTAAATGCCGCGGTCGTAGGACAGGTCATTACACATTGTCCGATTCGGTCGATGAGCTGGCCTGCAATGGCTTTACTGCTCATTGTGAACAACAGCACACTGATTCCTGGACGACGATCAGGCGTATCCTCTTTGGGGATCTCACACTCAACAGCCGCTTCCAGTTTACAACGAATAACTGAAGTGGCAAAACCCGTCATCGATGCTGCCGCAGCACGCGCCCACTGCTTGGTATCCGCAGTAATAACTACGCGCGCACCCCACATTTCAAAAGCCTCAGCAAACGTGTCAACAATTTCCGTTTTTTGAATCTTCATGATTTTGGGTGAGTTGGAATCTCCTCATGATCATGCAGGTAGTCATCACTGATCGCATAATTACTGAATTTGACCGAGTAATAGTCCTCAAAAAAAGGCTCTATCTCGGCTGCAATGTCTTCATTATAGCCCGGCTTGGAATGCAGGATTTTACCTTTGTGATCCGTAGCAAATTCGTGGTCCTTGATTACAGTGATTCCATCCTTGATTACGTAACGGGGCGCATTGAACATTTGTTCCCGATCTTCTTCCTCTGTGTATATCGTTATATCTGCATCTGCACCTACACCCAGATGACCCTTGTTCAGCAGACCCAGAGCTCTGGCAGGCCCGGCACGCGTGATGATTGCTATTTCATTCAGGGTATACTCACGTTCAAGTTCAGGAAGCACAGTCTTGGCTATGGCTTTTTGATTCAGATGTTTTAACGCCTCTTTTCGATATGAACTGTCCATCAGCAATTTGATCAGCTTTGGATAATTCATGAAAGAACCACCATTGGGATGATCGGTTGATAACAATACGCGCCATGGATCTTTGGACATTAAAAATAACTCCAGACCCATTGCCCATTGCAGGGTATGCGTGTAGACACTCTCCTGGTAAGAGAACGGAATAATTCCGCAGCCACTTTCACACTCCGTATCCGCATTCACCCATTTATCAAACTTGACGTTGCGTAGCATCCAGGCAAGTGGTGCGTCTGCGGTCATTGCAGTGGCCTTGCCAAACATGACCTGACCCACATCAGTGGTGATGTTCTCATTATCATTGACATAATCAATGATCTCTCTAGCACCGGATACCGGGCTTTTATTTACTTCACCGCCAAAGCTGTGAAACTGGATATGCGCCATATGTACACGTCGACCCTGCGCCGCTTTCATGGTATCCAAGGTCGTACTGATGTTGCCGCTATGGCCAAGATTATTGCAGTGTATATGGGGCGGATGAGGCAACCCCAGTTCGTGTGCAGCTTCGATGAAACTTTCTACCACATAGGCAGGTGTGATGTCGTAATGATCAATATTTTCATTCACATCGGTGATATTTGCATTTTTACGACCTTTCCAAAGTTCATCACTGCCGGTATTTACAAGCTTAACCGTGTATGCATGTACTGAATTAACCCACCATGCAATCGCCTCCTTGAATTCCTTTTTTCGCCCTTCCTTTAATAATTTGTACAAGAATGCATTATTACCCAACAATACATAAAAGCCTTTATCAATCACCGGCGTGTCATCGAGTTCTTCAAGTACGTGTCTTGCAGTAATCGGAGGAACGGCTGCTTCCATTGCTGTGGTATAACCCATAGTCGCGTAGCGATAACCGGTTGCAAAAGTTGAAGGTACAATACCGCCTGTACCAGAACGGGTGACTGCGGTTTTAGGATGAACATCCAGGCGGTGATCTTCCGGCATTAATTTGCGCGCAAGATTAACTTTTGGTCCGGCGATATGGCAGTGAATATCGATCGCTCCTGGCATCACCACCATGCCGTGCGCATCAATCTTGGTAGCAGATTTCGATACAGAATCCACGATCTTTCCATCTCTGACGCATATATCCTGAATGCTTCCGTCAACATTATTGGCAGGATCGTATACACGGCCATTTGCGATTTTTAATTCAGATGGCATATTCTGGTTATTCGCTAAATACAACCATCGCCCGGCGGCACGATGGTTATTAAATAATGATTATTTTAAGTCGCTACTCGTGCCTTATTTCCAGTCAACAGTTTTTTTACACGCTGGCGTATCCCTTCCAGCACTTCCTGGTCTGTTGGGAAAGGTGAGTCAAATGCAGGACGCAAGGAAATCGGGACATCGTCCATTCTATATACCGTTCCACCTGTATTGATACCATAGGTTGCAACTGCAAAACGTACTTTGGAAAGTTTGGTCGTATGCGTTTCCTTTGTATCCATGGAAATGACTGGAATCTTCCCCAAATGCTCAATGGCCTTCTTGGGGAAGTTTGATGCAGGGTCTGATGCAATAATCATTGCAGCATCCGCTTCGCCTCTGGCAAGTACATCACTTGTTGTAAATTCACCCGGGTTGAATCTCGGGAATCCACGGTTAAAGTTGACACCAAATGGATACCCCGTCTGCCATGAGACAACATTGTCTGCACCAGTTACATTGCCATGGCCGCGCACAGGTTTGGCTACAAAATGCGTAAATTCATTGAGGTCGGCTGTCAAAGAATATATGGCACCGGAATTGAAATGGCGCCCACGGGTCATTGTCAGACCCATGCCCAAGAATAAAACTCCATATTGACAATTCTTCATACGATGGACCAGATCATCAAGCATTTCTCGCGAAACACCGGTCTGCTCTTCAATATCCTCACTGATACTTTTACCCTTGACAAGCGCGCGCAGTGCCCACAGCATTTCAAAATCCTTGCCTGGTTTGATCTGCACAAATATATCGGCAACAGGTGTGCTGAGGGTTTTGCGCACATCAACGAGAACCACGGTACGGTCTTTCTTGCCATTAGGGATGTACATGCCTTTCGGGGTAACTGCATAGCGTGTGAAATGCCGGGGGTGAGATTCCGCCGGGTTGCCGCCCCAGTAAATAACCAGATCAGCACGATTTTTAATTTCACCAAGGGTCGCTGTACTCTCTCCTACGCCCTGAAATGCCATGCCGGACGGGCCATGGCATACTGAAGTCGTAGTATCGATATTGCCATTAATGGTAT
Organism: Gammaproteobacteria bacterium; assembly: GCA_965205275.1. Classification (GTDB taxonomy): domain Bacteria; phylum Pseudomonadota; class Gammaproteobacteria; order UBA4575; family UBA4575; genus WTFY01. Next base: position 400,655 of record OZ242168.1, on the reverse strand, counting down.
CCATGATATCGACCGCAACGCGTTGCGCCTCGCATGTGCAATCACTGAGTCCATAGGTAATTGGAAACTTTGCGTTGACCAGAACCTGGGCTGCAGTATCCATGCCTTCTTCAAGGGTCGCCTCCTTGCCGTCGATAAGAACCACCGGGCGATCTTCCAGGGTATGTTCATAAAACCATGCCCGTCCAAGTACGCACGCCCTCTTGGCCTTGGTGATGCGATGCTCATCAAGATCAACGGTAAGCTCCATATCATCGCAGACACAACCACAAAAAGTACACGTTGCATCCTTTATAATCTTGATGTTCTTGTTTTCTTTGGGCTTGGCTTGGGTAACCTCTGGCATATAATCTTCCTGATAAATCTAAAAACAATAATCTTTGGATCAGCTTTTTACCTTAGTGACTTTGACTTCCATATGTTTTGACATGGGCATTCCGGAGGCGGCCGTATCGGCCCCCATTAACTGACTTGATGACGGCCCATACGGAATAAAAATCATTCCCGATGGCAAATCTTCCTCTTTTTTGCTTGTACACGTCACAACAGTTTTCCCAACATCTGATTTTAGCTGAATCTTATCGCCATTACTAAGCTTCAACCGGCGCATATCTTTTTCGTTCAGCTCTGCGGTAGTCGTCACCGTCAGATATTCATCCTTAAGTTTGCCCTTGTTCAGCGACGTGCCCTGCTTTTGTGATCGTCCTGGCACAAGTATCATCGTTTCCACTGTTTATATCCCTTGAATGCTATATGGGCCGGTTCAGGCAAGAGAAGATAGAGAGGCAGTTTGTATCTATCAAGTTATTCGCTGCCTGTTGCCTACCAGATACTTCCCTGAATGGTAGTGTGTGCTGACTCTCACTGTTTGCTACTGGCATAGTACTGTATTTTCTCCAAATATACCCTTTCAATTTCAATATTTCCGGCCCATCTGGCTATTATAATTATGTTCTCGCCGGGCACCAGCATTTATGAAAGTTTAGAATGCCTTCTGGGTTGAACGGTGACCTGGACTGTCTGCTACATCTTGAAGCCTATGGAAAATGTGCTGAAAAAGCCGAATGCGTCCGAATACCCGATACGCGCCGGAGAATGGGGATCTCCACTTGCAAAGCTTTCTCCGCGGCTCGCATAGCGCATCTTCGGCGCATGAGACAGATATTCGATTCCCGTCCCAACCTGAAAGGTTACTCTCTCAAGGTGCGTGACACTCAGCGACGTTTGGAAGCTGAGGGTTGCGGCAACTTGCGAATCGCTTGTTTCCCAATCGGTCGGCACGTCTAGTACAGGCGGTGCCGACGTCAACAGCGTCCTCTGTGACCCGTCATATTCGGAATCAAGGTAATAGACCCCCAGCCTGCCGTCGAACGTGAAATTCCAGCGCTCCTTGAACGGAAAGTCAATTCGGGTGCCAACGACCCCGCCGTAATACGAGGCTTCCAAGTTTTCTTTCAAAGTCAGGTTGTTGACCTCTGGTGCCCGATTGGACTCGTATGCAAAAGTCTCGGATTCCTGATCCAGCCTCTTGTAGCTTGGCCCGACAAAAAGTGAAACTCTGGTTCGCCCCGTCTGCCTGAAGAACATTCCGGTAACAAGATCAAGGCCATAAAAATCAACCTCACGCTTCGTACTTATGCGGATGGGTCGCCCCATGCAAAATTAGGAGTACCGAAAGGCATCTCACCGCCATCAATCTTTCCGACCCAACCGACCGACCTGACGTACGGATCTTCTGCTATCAGAGCCACGAGATGCGGCTCCGTCTCTGGAGTAATACACATTCCGATTTCCGTTCCTTCTAGACAATACTGGTCCTCGAACTTGGTCCGTATATCAGCCCATGGGGCCGGATCCTCGTTGTATTCGTTGACGTAGCTAGCGCTGTAAGAAGTGAGGAAACCGCTCAACTCGGTAAACAGGCTTTTTCCGAAAGCACCGTATTCGCCGCCAACTGCCAAGCTGACCAGCGGCCCGGGTTCGAATGCTGCGTCGTAATGATCAAGGAAGCCGACGACCTCTTCCCGACTGTCTGTTCTGATGAACGGGCTTGACTCCGACATATCCAGAAGGAACACGCCACCGCCCGCTCTGACATAAAGATTCTCGGTCAAGGCATCCGGCGAGGAAGCGTTTGATTGAGGAGAGAGCAGGAGAAAAACGGGGAGTACCGCCGAAATAATAGCCCAGGGTTCAGCAAAAATCCTTTTGAAGAGCAGTAGATTCATTACAATTTCCGATCATCCCATGACGTGAACAGATTATTCTCAGGCGCATACAAATCCACAGCAAGGCCAGGTTAAGATACATTACAGACACCTGTTCTGTCATTTTGTATATACCCATCAATCTGTTGAATCAGAGCACAATAAAATCCCATCAGGCTAGCGGGAAGTATGCTACCACCCTGATAAAACTGGTACTATAGCTCTGATTAAAATAACACACTCACTTTCACAGGTAAGCTGCTACTTACCAAAACCATATCACTTAAATTAGGAGGGCTTTACCATGCCAAGATATATAATTGAACGCGAGATTCCCGGAGCCGGCGATCTGCAGAGCGATGAACTCAAGGGTATTTCCCAAAAATCATGCAGTATTTTAAAAGAAATGGGTCCACAGATTCAGTGGGTAGAAAGTTTTGTAACCGATGACAAGATCTACTGTACCTATATAGCACCGAATGAAGATGAAATACGAAAGCATGCCGAAGAAGGAGGATTTCCGGCCAATAAGATTACTGAAATCAAGACGATTATCAGCCCGACCACTGCAGAATAAATACTGCTTAGAGTAGTAGTTGAACAGGTGGCTCTGTCAGACTTTATCTTTTGAAAAAGCTGGCAGAGTCGGCTGCCGTCATGATCAGTTTGGAAAGAACCGGTTTGTCGTGTCTTCTTTTGTGTAGATCAAGCCTATAAACTTTTTGAGGCTTTCAAGAAAATATCCCTTACTGAATGGTGCTGACGGCTCACCCTGTACCATACGGGGATGACCGGACATTAATTCTGTTAAAAACCTTACCATTGCAGGTGAATCCCACTTACGTTCCCCGATTGCCTTATGGATAAGCCTGCCTTCCGAGTCTATTAAAAACGTTGTGGGCAGACCCAATACGCCCCAGTTCGTCAATCCCATATCTTGGTCTACAAGAATTGTAAATTCGACTGGTACCTGCTCTAAAAAGTTTTTCACTCCATTCAGGCTTGGCCCGACATGCACACCGACCACCTCCAGACCGCTGTTGTTCAGTTCGTTGTGCAAGTTATTCAGGGCCGGCATTTCTCTCCTGCAAGGCGCACACCACGTTGCCCAGAAATTTAACAACACAAATTTTCCCTGAAAATCATCCAGACTGACATTTGTGCCATCCACAGCATCCAGATTGAAACCTTCTGCCTCAGGCTCACCTGCAACAGGTTCCATGAACACTCCAGCCTGGGCCGTAAACAAAAATAAAGGCATCAATACAAACAGACTCCATCCTATTATCCTGATCATTATCCGGTTATCTTCTTTTATGCAGTTAAAGGTGAAACGATACAAAGCTTGATTAACGACACAGCCGGTCTTTATTTTATCAGGAACTTTACACGCTGCCTGCACATATACCGCATGATCATGCCTGAAAATAAGCTGACATCAGTTTTTCACAAAAGTTACGCAGGCATATAGCAAATTTTTCAATATAGCTAACGGCAATCCTGTCTGTAAGTCCTCGACTGCAGCATTCACTAGAATTTCAATTTGTTTTCATGGGCCCAATTGGGGTCATCCGTACTGATGTCTCCAATAGGTGCAGCAAACGCATCCGTTACCAAGACACTGATATTGTTGCCTGTCAGGGATTGCAGAAAAGCAACCAGTTCGTCGATTTCAGAATCCTTCAGGCCCAGCGGCCTGATCAGAGGACTGAGCAATTCATTGGGTACTCCGCCCCGGTCGTAAAAGTCAATGACATCCCGCAGGGTTGGCAATGAACCGTTGTGCATGTAGGGAGCCGTTAATGCAACATTTCGTAAAGAGGGTGTGCGGTATTTCCAGCGATCATTCGGGTCTTCAGTAACTTCGTACAGACCCAGATCATTTTCTTTAGGTCTTGCGACTGACCTGATAACACTGGTATCCAGTTCCGTGTAAACCCCAGGTGCTAACTGCACCCTTCTGGTTCTGGGCTCAACGCCCATAGAGTCCTCGAAACCCAGTCCTGTATTATGTAATTGATCATCACTGAACAAGGCGTGCTCTTTTTGAATCAGGTGACAGGTACTGCATGCGCCTTTTCCAGTAAAAAGCCTGAATCCACGCTTGGCCTGCTCGCTGATCGCATCCTTTTCCTTGCCGTAATACCAGCGATCAAAGGGGGAATTTGCTGCATTAAGCGTTCGCTGGTAACTGGCAAGCGCCATACCAATCGTTTCCATGGTCGGACCACGACCGTCGAATGCAGCCTCAAACAGGCCATCGTATTCACGAATGGCCTTGATTTTGTTAATTAAATAGCCAATGGATGGATTGGCCATTTCATTTCGCGCCAGAAAAGGGGACCAGACCTGCTGCTCAAGGGTAGATTCACGCCCGTCATGAAAAATCTTTCCCAGATATGCAACATTATATATGGTCGGCGCGTTACGTTTTCCGCTGCGCCCCTCGACACCCACGGCGGTCGATATTTCGTTATTGGTAAAACCCTGCTCAGGGATATGGCATATCGCACAGGAAAATGTGTCATTGATAGACAGGCGGCGATCAAAAAACAACTTTCTCCCCAACAGTATTTTTTCTGTTGAAACAGGATTTTCCACAGGCATGGGAACGGGAGGCAGCCCCAATGGGGGGTGACTCACAAAATCAATCAGCCTGGCTTCCTTGCCAATACGTTTTTGCAGGTCCAAGGAGTTCGTTCTGTAATCAATCGACTCATAACCCTGTTTATCGTCTCCGGGTCCAAATACTGCCGGATTCCCTGTATCGTTTGTATCCGCGAAACCCTTTGAAGAATGGAAGGCAGCAGCTAAAACAATAATACTAAAAATAACTGAAATGCTGACAATCGGTACTGGTTTCTTTATACAATGCATCACGAATCTATATGTGCAGTTAATACACCTGCCTCAATAAGAAGTGTTTTTATATCAACTTCAACCAATCGGTCATGTAAGAATGAAACGCTGTATTCCTGTCGAATATTCTTGGACCTGTCTATCAGAAATGCGCGCAATACATGCGCCATGGTTCCCCGGTAATTCCCGTCTTTATCATACTCCTTGATCACCATCTGTCCGTACTGCTTGATGATAGGCTCTAATGCCTGCTCGGAAGCCGTTGTAAGAAACAGCCACTGTGGGTCACTTTCTTCAAACCCTGCACCATACAGCCTCATCACTTCAGGCGTATCGTGTTCAGGATCAAAGCTTATGCTGATTAAACGGATTTTATCGGCAAGCCCAGGGGCATCCTTGAATCGTTCTTTCACCTTATAGAATACAGCAGTTGCCAACGGACACCCGTTCAGGTCTGTGCAACTGCTATATATAAATGTTAGGAGCACAATTTTATCCCCCAGCAGATCTCCAAGCTCAAGCTCCTGTCCATCTGCATCCAGGACTGTCCCACCCCCTGCAGCACTGATTCTTGGCAGAACATAGGATCCCGATTCAGGTACGTCATAGGATAAATCAGGCTTCCAGCCATCTGCCATCACCATAACTTCTGCACGGGCTGCATGCGAACCCGGAAGAGGGGCTTCGCCACCCGCATCACGGTCACAACCTGATACTGCAAGCAGTACCATGTAAATCGCCAGACATCCAAAAACTTTTTTCATCTTCAAAAAGTATTCCAGAAACAAAAAGGCCGCCTCGCGGGCGGCCTTTTTTCAGTTAAACAGACTACTGATTACATCATTGTAATAAAAGCCGCTCTTTACTCTATCCGTTGTGACAACATTGTGCCTGTTGAGTTCGGCTTTTGCGAATACAGTGAATATGCACCAAAACGCATCTGATGCGCACGACCAAGCTTCAGCGCATAGAAATCTACCGTAAACTCATGCACAAGTTCCTCGCCATTCCATGAGAACAGTTTGAAAAACTGCTCGTCCTGGTCACCGGTCTTATCCCAGTTCCCTAGCAGGGATGACGTAAAATAGGTGCGCTTTCCGTCCCAGCTTTGCGAAATCATATTTACCTGGGAACCCACTTCATGCTCATAATCCTGCTTGGGATTGAACGGGTCAGAGATGTCAAAGAACCGGGTTTTGCCATCCATGAAGGTTTGCACCCAAAGGCCCTTGTCATCTGCTGTAATTGAAATATCCACAGGCAAAGGCACTTTAGATGGGTCACCAATATCTCCAACTGCCTTGGCTTGCCATTCACCTGCGTCGTCTTCATAAATCAGCCAGATTTTCGAAGTCAATGCCGTCGTGGTGAAACAGTAATTATGGTTTGAACCCCATGCACAACGAATTTCCAAAGGTGCCCCAGGTACTTCAAATACTTTTTTAGGCTTGCGGGTATGCAAATCCCAGACTACCACGGTATTGCCAAATCGCTTCATGGCTTCGGCATCTGTCAGCATCTTGCTGAAATCCATCATGTAGTTGGACCAGCCCGTAAACGAGGAGGTAATCATCACATTGCGACGTGGCAAAGCACGCACATCGTAACCGTATCCATCGGCAATATTTCCTACTTTTCGGGCACCGCGCAAGTTTTCATCCGTTGGCATCCAGTGCGCAGCAACAAATTCGCCTTCGTTGGTAAATTCTGCAATTCCGGTCCTGCCCCCATGGTCCACATTATTGGATAAAGCACTGACCATGATCCGGCCGGGTAAGGCATACATGGTGTGCGGGCCAACCATACCACCTGTTTTTTCCACAAAATCAGTAACCACTTTATGGAGCATGGGTTTACCTGGATTGGTGTGAACATCAAAGATAAAAATCTTGTTACTGTCCAAGCCACCCGCAAACAGATAGCGACGATCATCGGTCAAACCAGAGTGGTGCGCTTCATTACGGCCCCCTACAGAAAGTACATTCACGACTCTCCCATAGTTCACTGAATTTGGATTAACAGAAATGGTAACTAGCTTGTCTTGCTCATCGCCAAGGCCTTCTACACCTAATGTCCAGACATATACATAGTCTTCCTGACCAACAATTTTGGCCATATAAGGAGACATGCAGGTCTCATCAGCCATGGCAGCAGAGTGAAAGCCGATTACAGATGCCAGCATGATACATAAAGACACAATGCTGCCTTGCATCCACTTAGCTTGTGATTTTGCCATTTTTTTCATATCTACAGGACTCCGTATCGTTTTTATTGATAGAAACTTGAATCTGGATTCTTCTTTGTTTAATATACCATTATGCCGCATCTGGTATTCTATACAAGGCTGTATCAGCCTGCACCCGTATTTTTTGAATAATAATATATCGGGCCTGTCGGGAAAAGGCAGACACACCTGATCAATTTGGCAAAGCCCATTTTATTAGCTATAACCGACTGTAGTTGTTATTAATATTCCGAAATTACTAAAAATACTCCGGGAACAATAACGATTTTACAGCTTCTAATTTTTAGGAACCCCAGGCCCAGTTCAGGTCTTCTTTATGAAGATGCACCATCGCTTGCTTAGATTTCATTTACTTATTTTGTTGAGTGTCTGTACTCTTAATAGCCTGGCTGAAAGCAACCGGGTGGGAGGTGACTTTGAGCTCACTACTCATCAAAACAAATCTTACTCTCTAGTGGATTCAAGAGGTCAGGTGGTTCTACTGTTCTTCGGCTTCACACGATGTCCGGATGTATGTCCTCATACATTAAGTACTATCCAAAGCGTACTGGCTCAGCTGGGCAACCGTGGGCAACAAATACAGCCGCTGTTCATAACCGTCGACCCCGGCCACGATACACCTGCAATACTGGAAAAATATCTGCAATATTTTGACAGTCGTTTCATTGGGTTAACCGGGTCTTCTGAGGAAATAGACGGGGTAGTCAAACAATTCAGCGGCTTTTACTCCTATGACAGAAATATTGCAGAAGGTTCTTATTCTGTCGATCATACCTCCAATTTATATATTATTAACACTGAAGGTAAGGTAACAAATATTGTTCCTTATGGTACGCCTTCACAGGCAATCATAAAAAATATAGAAAACCTGCTGTTTGAAGTGGCTTTATAGCCTGATCAGGAAAACACAATCACTTGTACTGGATGTAAGCAAAGCGTGGATCGCTTGGTGTACCCTCCAAGTCTCCACTGCCTGTGCCGGGTTGCCACATTATCACCTCTTCAATTTTCTGGGCCAGTTCAAAGTCCTTATTGGTAACCCCCTTGGCGGCATGATTCATTAACTTGCAAATGACGAAAGCATAAGACACCGTGAGATCCGGATGATGAAAGGCCGCTTCTGCCAAATGGCCTATGGTATTTACAACCATAAGTGTGCCTTTCCAGCTATGTGTTTTGTATTTTCGGCGAATCCAGCCATTCTCGTAATACCAGGCCGGCAGTTCTTCAGCCAGTCTTTCTTTTATTTGTTCTTCTGTATAGGCCTGTTGAGATTTGATATCGCGCCATTTAGACATGATCGCTATCCCCCTTAATATTTAAACAGTCAGCGTTATTCTACTCCAACTCAATTATAATTTTGCTGCAAATCTGATGCCCTGCATTCCGGATTCCCATGACTGCTCGCAGGCAGGAACCCGATGACCTGCAGATATTCCCGTTAAAGAACGCCTGCCTTGCGCTGTCCTACATAAAAAGCAGTCCCGGTTGATGCAGAAGAGAATGTAACGGTGGTACCACTACTGAAATAAACAACATCACCAGGTTTCAGGGTAATACTTTGACCATCCTGACCGACAATTTCCATCTCCCCTTCCAGCATGATTTTGCATTCATCATACGTATAGGTGTATTCCAGTGGATTGCCTGACTCCATGCGAAAAAAGCCACAGGTAATTGGGGCATTTTCGTTTTCTGATGAAATCGTGTCTTGTAGAAAAGCGTTAATGCCTTCGATATTCAGAGAAGCTATATTTTCATACTGCGCTTTTTCAAAATATTTCATTGCCATTTTATTCTCCTTGCCAGGATTAACCTGCGTGAAGCGTGAACAGAACAGACCCCCTTTGCCGACGTCTGGTGACCCGGTTTGCACCCAAGACTAACAAGAGATTTCAGGCCCAAGCTGAGCATTGCAATTATACCGGTTACCGGGACACAGACATTATCAGGACATGGACAAAGTAGCCACTTTAACGACATTTTGCATCAACATGGCAACGGTCATTGGACCCACTCCACCCGGTACAGGGGTGATCATTGAAGCAACATTTCTGGCCTGATCAAAGTCTACATCTCCTACCAGACATGTCTTTCCACCTTCTTCAATGCGATTGATTCCAACATCGATGACGACTGCCCCGGGCTTTATCATGTCTGCCGTAACAAAACGCGCCTGCCCTATCGCCGCAATAAGAATATCTGCCTGCAGGGTATGATCTTTAATATTTTCAGTCCTGGAGTGGCACATGGTTACTGTTGAGTTGGCCCCTCTGGCTTTTTGAACCAGCATGTTCATGAGCGGTTTCCCAACAATATTGCTGCGGCCCACAATAACTGCATGTTTGCCAGTGGTTTCGATTCCACTTCTGGAAATTAACTGTGACACCGCATAAGGTGTACAGGAAACCAAGGTGGCCAGTCCGGTTACCAGACGCCCAACATTATAGGGGTGGAAACCATCGACATCTTTTTGGGGCGAAATGGCAGCAATGATATTGGTTTCATCAATATGAGCAGGTAAGGGTAACTGGACCAGAATGCCATGTACTTCAGGGTCATCGTTCAACTCATTTATTAGCCTGATTAATTCCAGCTCAGAAACATCCTGTAACAGGTCATGCTGAATCAACCGTATCCCGACTTTCCTGCCTGCTTTTTGCTTGGCACGCACATAGGCACAAGAAGCAGGATCACTCCCAACCAGAATCACTGCCAGACAAGGATGCACACCCCGTAATTGCAGTTCACCTACTTTGTCTTTAACTTCCAGTTTAATTTGCGTAGCAATCGATTTACCATCAATCAATACCGCCGCCATGGTTGCCTCATATCAGTTAAAATAGCACTTAGCCCACTTCATCAAACAATGAATCACCAAATTTCAAAAACTTTTTGCAATGGCCATTGCCCTTTATTGTACCGGAATGCAAAACGGCGAACCTGAAGTCCGCCGTTTTCTATAAAGCTATGGAGTAATAAAAAATCAGCCTAACTGCCTTCTCCGCACTTGCCTTCTTCAGCCTTGCCTTCCTCGGTGCCGCCTTCCTCAGCTTTACCTTCTCCGCACTTGCCTTCCCCACATTTGCCTTCCTCAGCCTTGCCTTCCTCGGTGCCGCCTTCCTCAGCTTTACCTTCTCCGCACTTGCCTTCCCCACATTTGCCTTCTCCGCACTTGCCTTCCTCAGCCTTGCCTTCCTCAGCTGCAGCATGGCTGTCTGCGACCATGTACCCGGCAGACAACTCGGTCATTTGAAACGGATTTTCATCAGCATTTGCTGTCGAAACCCCAAATGCGCCTGCTGCCAAGACTGCACCAACAGCCACTACTAATGGTTTTAATTCTGGTTTGGTTTTCATAGGACTCTCCTTGACATTCTCATAACATATTACTAATTGAAGCCTTGATTCTGCAGAATTGTATCCCACCCTCATCCAAAAAGCATCGGCTTTTAAGAGAAACTACCACCTGCTCCAAACAAAAGGCAAGTGCCATACTCGAACAGGCAGCTAACGGCTAACCCATCAAGCCAAACTGATAAAACCATTCAGGCAACATGGGCTGTCTTCTCCTTTTCCGGAATTTCGGCGATGATCTCGCGCCACCCCTCCAGTTCAGAGATGCCAGGTTTGCGCTTGCCAAAGAAAGTGGCTATACCTTCACTGTTCTTGTCGAAGATTTCCAGGGCAGTAACAATACCGTCCTCGGTCGGTTTCTTTGTAACCCAGGTGCGGGCAATCTGGTCTTCCCGGAGATGCAGATTGAACATCGGATCAAGAACATTATACCAAGGCCCATATTCCGCCAGTTTTTTAACCGGACCGGTGTGAATCTGGATACAGCCACGATTGCCGACAAACACCATCATTTCACACTGCCTGTCACGTACCAGTCGCAGTATGCGGCGAGCCGAGTCATTCTCAACCCCGTAGGCAAAATCCTGGCCTATTTCCCCAAAAGCCTGTTCCCGCCCGACCTTGAACTTACGAAGCATTGGGAGAAAGTCGTGGGTGTCTTTAAGATTTTCCCATGCCATCCGAAATTTTTTCCAATTCACTTTCTCATCCGGCGTATCAACGACCTTCGCTTCATAGGTCTCAATCCCAATAAACGTGTCTTGCCTGACATGGCGATGTCTGGTAACGAGAGTTTCATAAGCGGCCTCATCGGATTTCGAAGTCAGATAAATTTTATGAATAGCTTGACCCTCCTTATCAAAAAACTGGAGACTTTTTCGAAGGCCACCACGTGTCTGCTCAATTACGGCAAAACTGTATTTCCAGTGATCCATGAACAGGCGCAAATCGATATCCGGGTTCATGAATAATCCCATTGTCATCCCGCCGTGACTGAAAAACTGGCAGTTACCATAAACGCCCTTGCGTTCGTGTACACAGGATTCGTTGCGAGTAAGTGCCATCACTTCACCCAGTGGCAACACAGCACTCAGAATGGTTTTCGCCTCATCAGTCAAGCGAGTAGCATCTTCGCCAACGCGGGATGCCAGCAAGACGCCTTCAGATACGCCCAACTCTTCTGCCGCATTCCGGGCACGTATTTCCGGCTGTTGCTGCTTCAACAACTGATAACGCATTTTCAGTTTTTCGGCAGAATCACAGTTCGATTCGCTGGTGGCATGATCCATGACTTTTCTCCTTTAGTTAGTACTTGGCAAAAAACCTTCTGTTTTTGTACGGCAGGACGCAAAAATCAATGCCCAACTTCTCCGGTCAGGTACATTGCAGTGGGTTTCCAATCATATTTTTGCAAATCCGCACCTGCTAGCAGCGGGTTCGTTCCTCTTTGAGTACTAATAGAGGACCATTGTGGCTCATTGAAGCTGAATTTGGGAGAGGGGCGTTTGAATATACTTAATATGGGCTAACGATCAGCTTTTCCAGTCCTTTTCCAGTCCTTGCAAGCAAGTCTACGATTTGGGAGGAATTTGCCCTTTGTGCACACCAGCAATTGTACAGTATGCAACGCAACCAGCCTGAACCTGCAGCCAGACAGTGTTTCTCCTAAAATTCAGACCTAAGCTAACCGACACTTGCTCAACGTGCAGCCACAGACGACATAATCACACAAGATCCGGGGGCCATTGACGAAAACACACCCCTGTTTTGAATTGATGCAGTAGCCAACGGATATGATTGCTCCAGATTATAGTGCTTGAGAGTCCGCTGAACCTGGCGCCTGCCCTCAGTTTGAGCTACTAAGAAATCCTTAGTAGTTGCTACCGCTTCCCACTTCTCACTGGAAAATACATTATGCAGGTACGTCAGGACATTTTCAGGTGTAGTGTGGACGTCCACTTGTACTTCTCCGTCAAGAATTCCGTAAACAGCAATACTACAAGCAGAAGGCTCCACCGTATTATCTTCAAAATGGCTAAACAGACTGATGCATGGCAGTCCTGCTTGCTGCCGGATACAGCAATCCCGTCACTTATCCGAACTATCTGGTGAAGCTATATCATATAGAGAGACCTTTACATCGGTGATGACTGTCCCCGAACATACTTGCCGTCGATTGATAAAAGCCGTGTAGCATGTTTAACTTCCTGCAAATGGACGAAAGACCGATCACTATCACCGGTGCGATTGCAGCAGCATGGAGCCTGGCCGGTTTGTTGCTGCTGCTTGGGTATGCGATCTGGCGGCTATCCTTATACACATTTGAATCCCTGCAAATGTCATTAAACTGGATGCACTGGATTGTGTTTACTGGTTTTATGCTGTTCATGGCACATAGCGAAGGTTATAAAGGCTTTCAGAAAAGTTTTTCACCGCGTTTTGCCGCACGCGCAAAATACTTATTACAAAACAGCACCTTCATGCAGTGTTTTCTTGCGCCGTTATTTTGCATGGGTTATTTCCACGCACCGAAAAGGCGTGTGATTACGTCCATTGTCCTGACCATCGCGATTTTTGTTTTTATTCTCCTGTTTCGTTACGTCCCTCAACCATGGAAAGGCCTGATGGATGCAGGTGTTGTGGTCGGATTAATCTGGGGCATGATCTCCACAATCCTGTTTTGTATCAAGGCATTTACAAACAGCCAGTACAACTGGGATGCGGAAATCAAATGCCCGCCCTGAATTCTGCAGACTGTTAGCCAGGGTTACACCGCTGCCAACTTTCAGGGCATCTCTCTAGGATCCATATAGTCAGCCTTTTTGCCATACCAAGCATCTGTTGTTTACTGGCATAGCAACATCCTCGACCAGTTTAAACCCCTGGGCAATAGCCAGTTCATTGGTCTGCACAAAATCCCTGACTCCGCTGAGCGAGCAACGCTGTCTTAAATACAGGTCAAAATCCGCATTACTCTGGCTGATGTGTTTGCCGTGGTAAGAAAATGGCCCATATGCCACCACAATACCCTGGGCATCAAGGCACTCACTCACAGCCTGAAAGAAGCATTCAACCGCCTCCCAGGACACAATGTGAAAGGTGTTGGCAGTAAATATCGCATCCATGCTCAGTTGTGGCCATGGAAGCCTGCATATATCCAGCTCTATCGGCGATTTGACATTGGCAAGCGAGCCATCGTCGGTCCAGGCCCGGATACTTGGAAGGTTATCCGGCAAATCGCTAGGCTGCCAAACCAAATGAGAAAGATGCCTGGCAAAATAGGCTGCATGCTGCCCTGAGCCACTGCCTACTTCCAAAACACTTTCACAGCCTTGAAATACACGGGAAAGAACTTCCAAGATAGGCTTCTTGTTCTCTTCACATGCCTGCGAATACTTGCGCATACCCGAATTGTAATCTAGACACACTCAAGTGGATCGTTACGATAAAATCCGTCAAAACGAATCAGCACTTCTGCCTCATGCACACCATGAGTTCAAAAAGCCTTGTATGGCCGACCTCCTTGCTCAACACCTGATAAAAATTGGTCAAAATGCCTTAACTTGTATGGATAGCCCAGGCAACATCAATAGCCTGACGATTTTGCCAGACATCATGTACCCGAAATATTTTGACCCCTGCCATAACTCCCAGTGCAGAAGTTGCACAGGTTGCCGGCATCCTTGCCCGCGGGTTTTCCTGTTTTGATATTTCACCCATAAAACGTTTACGGCTTGTACCCAGCAATACCGGATAACCCAGCCCTGTCAATTTTCCCAGATCTCTTAGCAACTCCAGATTATGCCGGGTTCGTTTCCCGAACCCAATGCCTGGATCAAGGATAATATTTTCTTTTCTTACACCTATACCTTCTGCCCTTTCGGCCCGGGCTACCAGGAAATCTGAAACTTCCTGAGTGACATTTTCATAATCAGGCCGATCCTGCATGGTTGCAGGCTCTCCGAGCATGTGCATCAGACAAACAGGTACATCAGCCACCGCTGCAAGTTTTAACAAGTCAATATCTTCACGGCCTGCGCTCACGTCATTCAACATGGTTGCACCAGCATCCAGGGCTGCCCTGGCAACTTCAGACAAGGTCGTATCGATACTGATATGAATATACCCAGGCAACTCTGCATGCAACCCGGCAATCACATCAATGACCCTGCGTTTTTGTTCTGATGCCTCTACACGCTTCGACCCCGGCCGTGTTGATTCGCCACCAACATCAATTATATCCGCCCCTTGTTCCACCATTTCGATCCCGCAGGTAATTGCATCCCTGGAAGACGGGTACGCTCCACCATCAGAAAAACTGTCCGGTGTTACATTGAGCACGCCCATCAACAGTGGTTTTGAATAATCCAATTGCACAATAGTATCTCTGGCTGGATGAAAGCCGCTACAGAATTAATAATGATTTTCACCAGCGGGCAGCACTTTCACATTGCTCCCTACTTCCAGTCTCATAAGATCTTCCCCCATATGGACCTTTCCCGTGTATTCATCCTGCAGACGCTGGATGAGTGCATCCTGCCGGACGCCTGCAAGTATTATATGCGTGAGTACTGCCAGCTTCGGTCTGGCTTCATGTAAAACACGCAACAACTGTGTCGGGTTGGTATGATAACGTTCAACCTTCTGTAAACGGGGGTTTTTTTCAAGAAGATCCGGATGTGCTGCAAAAATTTCGTGTATAAGCAAATCCACACCTCGTGCATGGTCAACCAGATTTTCAGAGTATGTTGTATCGCCGGATATCACCACAGAACGATCCCCAAAATCTATTCTATACCCGTAAGCGGGATCAACGGGCCGGTGATTTACTAAAAATGCCGTAACCCTGACTCCATTCCCAGAGTACACCACACCAGGTTTGATTTCATTTGCAACAAGTTTTGCTGCATTTCTATCCAGACCGGAATACTGATTTCGCAAAGCGACATCATAAGCGAAGGCTTCCGATAGTTCCTGAGCAAAAACCTTTGTTCCAGCAGGACCGTACACCGAAAGAGGCTGTGAACGCTGGTATATCCACCCGGTAAGCCACAGATCATCCAGCGCAGAAATATGGTCCGAATGCAGGTGCGTCAGGAATACCCAATTGAGCTCTGTGATGGGTATATCGAGCTGAGCCAGTCTTTGCACAACGCCACGGCCGGCATCAAACAACAAAAGCTCACCCCCTGCTTCAACCAGTACAGCCGGGCCTGATCTGTCGGGTTCCAGGCGTGGGCTGCCTGTACCTAACAAACTGACGAACATGAAGTCTGCAAATCCGGAGGCTGGAAAACCGGACAATACACAAAAAAGGAGCAGGTATATGGAAATTCTGGACACCGGCATTCTTGAAACGTTTTTTTGAATGCAGTTACCTGTCCAGCAGCAATGCTGCCAAGAATGCCTCTTGTGGTATTTCAACCTTGCCAATCTGCTTCATACGCTTTTTGCCTGCTTTTTGTTTTTCCAGGAGCTTCTTTTTACGTGTGATATCGCCGCCATAGCACTTTGCAGTCACATTTTTCCGTAATGCCCGCGTTGTGGTTCTGGCAATTATTTTTGAGCCAATCGCTGCCTGTATCGCAACATCGTACATTTGCCTTGGGATGGTTTCTTTCATCTTTTCTGCAAGATTCCTTCCATAGGCTTCTGCCTGGGCCCTATGTACGATCGTGGACAAAGCATCTACCCGTTCACCATTAATCAGGATATCGAGCTTTACCAAAGGTACTGCTGCAAAATGTGATTGACAATAATCAAACGAGGCATAGCCCCGGCTTACCGATTTCAGTTTATCGAAAAAATCCAGTACGACTTCGCCCAATGGCAATTCAAATACCAGCGAAACCTGGTTGCCGTGATAATGCAAACTTTTTTGCGTGCCACGCCTTTCAATACACAAGGTAATTACATTCCCTACATACTCATGCGGCACCAGAATGGATGCCTGGATGACGGGTTCACGCACTTCCCTGATTTTGTTTACCGGTGGCAAGGTAGATGGATTATGGATGTACTGGATTTCTCCATCCGTGGTATGTACTTCATGCACTACAGTGGGGGCAGTGGTAATTAAATCCAGCGCGTATTCACGCTCTAGGCGTTCCTGAACAATCTCCATGTGCAACATGCCAAGAAAACCGCAACGAAAACCAAAGCCCAGTGCATCCGATGTTTCAGGTTCATAGGTAAAAGCAGAGTCGTTGAGACGAAGTTTCTCCAAGGCATTGCGAAACGGTTCATAGTCGTTTGAATTGACCGGGAAAACACCTGCAAACACATTTGGCTGAATATCCTTGAAACCCACCAGCGGCTCGTCTGCAGGCTTCGAGGCCGAGGTAAAGGTATCGCCTACTTTTGCCGCGGAAATGTCCTTGATTCCGCAAACAATAAACCCAACCTGACCAGATTTCAGAAAGTCGGTATCGGTGCGTTTGGGCGTAAATACCCCCAGCTTTTCAACCTGGTAACTCTGGCCCGATGACATGGCTGTAATCTTTTGTTTTAGCTTGACCGACCCTTGCATCACCCGTACGAACGATATCACACCAACATAGCTGTCAAACCATGAATCGACAATCAGTGCCTTCAGAGGGGCTCCCTCAACACCCGTCGGGGCAGGAAATCGATGCACGATTGCCTCCAGCACATCTTCTATCCCCTGTCCTGTCTTGGCGCTCACCAGTAACGGCTCTGACACATCAATACCAATAACCTCTTCTATCTCAGCGATCACGCGCTCAGGATCAGCAGATGGCAGGTCAATCTTGTTGAGTACCGGAATAATTTCTAGACCCAGAGCACTGGCGGTATAGCAATTGGCAACACTTTGGGCTTCTACACCCTGGGAAGCATCGACGATAAGCAAGGCACCTTCACAGGCTGCCAAAGAGCGTGACACTTCATAGGAAAAGTCTACATGTCCCGGGGTATCAATGAGATTCAGTTGATAGTTGTGCCCATCTCTAGCCTGGTACTGTAATGAAACACTCTGGGCCTTGATAGTAATACCACGCTCACGCTCCAGGTCCATGGAATCCAGCACCTGTTCACTCATCTCACGTTCGGACAAACCACCACAATGCTGGATAAAACGATCCGCTAACGTAGATTTGCCATGATCAATATGCGCAATAATGGAAAAGTTACGAATACGCTCCATATAATTACCAGCTTGGACCGAAAGAGCCTTTTGTTACAGGCGTCTTTAGATAAACAGGTTCCATGATGTCATACTTGGGTACTATTTATTGTTCAGGGACACGCATGGCCAGAAATTCCGGGCCATGCCGACGCTGTACAAGCAAGGATACAAATTTACCCGCTGGCAGACCCTTCACAAGCTCTTTGAAATCACTGATCTTTTCAACAGAACTGCCGTTGACCATCTGAATCACATCTCCATTGCGAATCCCTGCAGATTTTGCTGAATCACCCTGCACATCAAGTACCACAAGGCCCCCATTCTCCAACTCCATTGCCTCAATTTCCTTTTCTGTAAGCGCACGCAGGGAAAGGCCCAATACAGTATCTGCCAGTTCTTCATCAGCACCTGACTTATCTGCAAGAACCGGGTCCTTATCCGGTAATTGACCAATCTTCAATTTAACAACTCTGGTCTTGCCATTACGCATGACTTTTAATCTGACTGTTTCGCCTACTTTGGTCTGGCCGACCATAAGCGGTAATGCCGCAGAACTTTCTACCTCTTCACCGTTATAGCCCAGAATGATGTCGCCGACCTCAATATCGGTACCTTCCGCAGGGCTGTCAGGCAGTACCTTGGCAACCAGTGCACCAGCCGGCTTATCCATACCAAATGATTCAGCAAGTTCCCTGGTCACTTCCTGTATATAAACACCAAGCCACCCCCTGGATACATAACCATGCGCCTTGAGTTGATCAACAACTTCTACGGCAACTTCTATTGGAATAGCAAAAGACAGACCCATAAAGCCACCGGAACGCGTATAGATCTGGGAATTAATGCCTACAACATAGCCGTCCAGGTCAAACAGGGGGCTGCCGGAATTTCCAGGATTGATAGCCACATCGGTTTGAATAAAAGGGACATAATTTTCACTCGGCAGATTACGGCCTTTGGCACTTACAATACCTGCCGTAGCCGATGCATCAAACCCAAATGGCGAGCCAATCGCCAATACCCATTGCCCAACCTTTATATTCTCGGAAGAACCGAGCTTCACCACAGGCAGACCTGTAGCATCCAGTTTCAATAATGCAATATCGCTACGTGGGTCGCTGCCGATGAGTTCGGCAGCAAATTGCCTTCGATCACTTAACTTTACAATAATTTCGTCTGCATCTTTTACAACATGATGATTGGTAATCACGTAGCCATCATCTGAAATAATAAAACCGGACCCAAGTGAGCGGGAGTTAAAAAACTCATCTCCATTATCACCAGGCTCGCCAAAAAACCGGTGGAAAAAATCACCAAACGGACTGTCTTTGGGAAGCCCAGGTATCATGTCTGGCGGCAAGCTGCGCTGCGCCTTGGCTGGTTTGCTGGTACTGATATTTACCACCGCATCAGCCGTTTCTTCAACAAGCTCGGTAAAATCCGGGAGGCTATAACGAGCATGAGCTTGAGTAATCATTGCTAATAACAGCCCAAACCCGATTAAATAACCTGCAAAAATGTTCCCGATTTTCATCATCTATACTCCATGTTAACGCTATAGTATTTTCTGAAACATTGACCCATTACAAAGCTAACTTCTGTAGTCCAAGGCAGAATTGAAAAGTTTTATACAGGTAACTGAAAGTTTCAGGTCTCGTATTTGTTACGGACTTGAATAAAAAACCGACTCGCCAATGCTCTTTACTGTCCCCTCAGGAACCTCACCTATTACTGTTATCTGGTGCCGGTTCAAATCACGCGCATAAGCATTGATCACACCTTTATTATGCGCGCCCTGATAAATATGCTGCGGATCATCCACCTTGCTGATAAAAACAGAAACAGATGCCAGGCCATCTGTCAGTACAATATGCTGGACCGGATTCTTGCTTGTGCTCATCAGGCGTCTTGTGACGCTGCTCAGGGAAAACCCTGGAGGCAGATCACGTATTTTCCACGCACGGTCAGGCTGCATCTCTCCGTTCAACCGAACTCCCGCAGTCTTCCATGTATAGTTTTTCAGGGACGCATTGTGTTCAAACATTGAGTCCGGTACAGACTTCAGCATACTAAAGCTGGTAAACATCATACTCTCTATAGTCTCGCCTTCTACATTAAAAGTCCTTGATTTAAGCAGCATCCCAGACTCGGTATTGATACACAGTTCATGACCATAGCGATATGTATCCAGCGGCTCAAAACGCACAATCTCACAGTTGAACCCGGCAATCCGGGCTGAACCTGCTTCTTTCAATTCATAACGAAATGCAAGTTCATCCAGATTCTCCAGCAGGAAGGATGGCAGGCCATGACCTGTCCGGGCATCTTCAATAACAACCAGTTTGTTTTTTGGCCATATACATGTGAGAACATCCTGGTCCCGGATCACTTCACGTGCATCTCCCGTAAGGGAAATCAGCTTTTCCCTGACACCATAATCCGAATAACCATGGACAATCTGCATGGTTTCAACATTGCCACCGTGTATAAATACAAATATACCCTGATAGTTACTTGTCTCCAGAGTATGATTCGTATCGCTCAGAATTTTCCACATTTTGTTTTCTGCAAAAACAGCAGACGCATTACCTGCCATACAAACAACCAGTAATAGTCGAATCAAAGTCATCTTCTAGTGATTACCATTCTCGGGATAGTCCCGGTTATAACCCACAATTCTTACATGCGGCATGGATACGCGCGGTGAGGCATATCCTGCATGGTTAACTATGTAACTGTTAAAATCTTCCTCCGCTTCGGGACTCAAGATAAAATCCTGAGATTCTTCCTCGTCAACATGTTCGGCAACCATCGTCGAAGAGAGGCTGGCAGATGGATTCGATTGTATAAAATCCTGCAACATCACAACAGAAAACACAGCAACCAAAGCGGCAATGCCCAGACCCATCGGTGCTTTTATGGTATTTAAATGAATACCTCCATAAGCTGGACTCTCCGTGTCTGGCTTTGGCCCAGCCGACAGCCTGTTCATTACTTCCTTGCTGAAATCGTGATTTAACCGGGCCGGTAACTGCCCGCGCATGGCATGGCCAATAAGGTTGTAGTGCTGATACGTTGAATGCAGTTCAGGGTCCAGCTGGATTTCTTTCAAAATACGGCGGGTTTCAAATTCGGAGATACTTTCGTCCAGCATCCTGGATACGAGTTCCTGATCAGTTTCCTTCATAGTACAATCACTCTTTGTAATCAGTATAACAGTGGCTTGAGATATTTATCGATGGCTGCACGTGCCCTAAAAATCCTGGACCTCACCGTCCCAACCGGACACTCCATTACAGTGGCAATTTCATCATAGGTCATCCCTTCTATTTCGCGTAGCGTTATAGCTGTTCTCAAATCTTCTTGCAGTTCATGAATCGCCTGCCAGACCGTCTTCTCAATCTCAGCGGTAAGCATATGCCTTTCAGGAGTATCCAGTACTTTCATTGCGGTTGCAGACCCCATGTGTTCGGCATCTTCAACACCCACCGCATAGGCTGGAGTCTTGCGACCCTTCGATACCTTATAATTCTTGGCGGAGTTAATCGCAATCTGATACAGCCATGTATAAAAAGCACTGTCGCCTCGAAAATTTGCAAGACCTCGATAGGCCTTGATAAAAGCCTCCTGTGCAACATCCTGGGCCTCGTCTTCATCTTTTACTAAGCGACTTACCAGATTGATCACTTTGTACTGATACTTGATTACCAGCGCATCAAATGCTGTCTTGTCCCCTTTTTGAGCTCTTTTTACAAGCTCCTTATCGTTATCGTTTGCGCCCATTTGGGCCTGACTCCCCTTTATCCCGGCTATCCATAGCTGCTCCGCTGTAGCTATAAGACAATTTTAAGGTATAAGAGTTCTGCCTGAACCTGCTCTTTACCCTATTTTACTGTCCAGTGATTCAGTTTGCTAAACTGGGTTACCTTATTTATGACACAATTTGTCTGGAGTACAGCAACCTTTCCATTTTATGCATAATTTTGATGTTCTGATCGTCGGCAGTGGGGCTGCCGGATTAAGCCTTGCGCTACGCATTGATCCCAAACTGCAAGTGGCAGTGCTTTCCAAAGGAGCCCTGGATGCTGGCAGTACTGCCTGGGCACAGGGCGGGATTTCCGCGGTCATTGATGAAGAAGACTCGATTGATCAGCATATGGCAGATACCATGAATGCCGGTGCAGGGCTTTGTGACGAAAATGCAGTATGCCACACCGTGGTCCACGGCAAGGAAATGGTCACTTGGCTGACAGGTCTGGGTATAGAGTTTACACGTGAGAGAGGTCCGGATGGGAAATCCTATCTGCATTTAACGCGCGAAGGTGGACATACCCAGCGCAGAATCGTGCATGCCGCCGACGCAACGGGTTGGGCTCTACAAAGTACACTCATCAGAAATGCATCCAAAAAAGAACATATCAGGGTATTTGAACATCACATCACTATCGATCTTATTACTACACACAAACTCTTCCATGGCCTGGAACAGGGCACTGCCAACCAGTGTCTGGGTGCCTATGTACTGGATACAGAAAATCAACGCGTGGAAACATTCAGGGCCAAGTATATCGTACTGGCTACGGGCGGGGCCAGTAAGGTTTATCTGTATACGAGTAACCCCGACGGTGCATCGGGAGATGGGGTTGCGATGGCCTGGCGCGCAGGCTGTCGCATTGCAAATATGGAATTCATGCAGTTTCATCCAACGTGTCTATATCATCCAAGCGCAAAATCTTATTTAATTACTGAGAGCATACGGGGCGAGGGTGGAAAACTGTTGCTTCCTGATGGTTCAGAGTTCATGCATGAATTTGACCCGCGCGGTGTGCTTGCACCCCGTGATATTGTTGCACGCGCAATCGACCATAAGATGAAACAGCTTGGCCTTGACTGCGTATACCTGGACATCAGTCACAAGCCAAAAAAGTTTATCGAACTGCATTTCCCCAATGTATTCGCACGTTGCCTGAAATCGGGTTATGACATGTCCAAAGAACCTGTACCTGTCGTACCGGCTGCACATTACACCTGCGGCGGGATCATGACAGACCTGCATGGCCGTACAGATGTCGGTCATTTATATGCAATTGGTGAAACTACGCATACCGGGTTACACGGTGCAAACCGTATAGCCAGCAACTCCCTGCTTGAATGCCTGGTCTTTGCAAACTCCACGAGCAAAGATATCAATACTGGCAGACATCCAGAACTCTCTGGTATTGATATTCCCCCTTGGGATGAAAGTCGTGTGGCAGAACCTGATGAAGAGATTGTTGTTGCACATAACTGGGATGAACTGAGAAGATTTATGTGGGACTACGTTGGCATTGTGCGGACTACGAAACGATTACAGCGAGCCAAACATCGTGTTGATTTACTCATTTCAGAAATTGATGAGTATTACAGCAACTTTCGTGTAAGCAGTGACCTGATTGAGTTAAGAAATATAACGCTGGTTGCAGATATCATTATCAGAAGCGCATTGTCCCGAAAAGAAAGCCGCGGCCTGCATTACACCCTGGACTATCCGGGTACAGACCCCGAACTGGAATATACAGCTACGATCCTGAACCCTGGAACAGAGTCCCACGCAACGAAACTATCTTACATGGTTTCCTGATGTGCCCTGTCAAATGCAGCTTTTCAGCAAGTGACTCCGATAGTGCCTGAGTTCCTCAATGGAACCTCGTATATCGTCCAGAGCAAGGTGTTTCGACTCTTTTTCAAAGCCTTTCATATCAGGATACCAGCGTTGTGCAAGCTCTTTTAATGTGCTGACATCAAGGTTCCGGTAGTGAAAATAGCGCTCAAGTTCCGGCATGAAGCGCGCCAGGAAACGTCGGTCCTGGCATATGCTGTTGCCACACATGGGTGAGTCATTGCTTGACACATGTTGGCGAATGAAATTCAAAACCGCTTTCTCCGCCTGCTTTTCATCAACCGAACTGTTTTTCACACGCTCAACCAATCCTGACTTGGCATGCTGCCTCGTATTCCAGTCATCCATGGAATTCAATACAAAGGCTTCCTGATGAATTGCCAGAACAGGCCCGACTGCCAGCTCCTCCAGGTCCTTACTCGTCACCACAGCCGCTATTTCAATAATGCGATCTTCAAATGGATTGAGACCTGTCATTTCCAAGTCTATCCAAACCAAATTTCCAGAACTCATAGCCATTCACTTTTTTACATTTTTCTGCATGATACACATAAGAAAAGTTTATTATACAGCTTTTGCCTGCTGCCTGAAATTTTCAGGGCAACATCAGGCTGTATACAGAAACCGACCAGGCAATATAAAAATTCTTCAAGCCTAGTAACGTTTACGACCTGCAAAGGCCTGTGCAATGGTGTTTTGATCCACAAATTCCAGCTCCTCACCAACAGGAACCCCCTGCGCCAGACGAGTGGTTTGAATCTTCTGTTTGCTTGCCATCTCACTTAGTACATGAGCAGTCACTTCACCTTCAACAGTTGAATTGGTTGCCAAAATCAGTTCCTCAATGATATCTTCAGCAAGACGCTTTTCCAGTACAGGCAAACCCAGTTCATTGGGTCCAATACCGTCAAGCGGGGAAAGACGACCCATCAGTACAAAATACAGACCTTTGTAATCTGTACTTTTCTCTATAGAAAATACATCAGTTGGATTTTCCACAACACAGATTTTTGTACGGACTCGTGATGCATCCAAACATATTGAACAAAATTCATGCTCAGTGAAAATACGACAATTCCTGCAGTGTCCGATTTCCTTCATAGCTCTGCTCAGGGTATCTGCCAGATTTTTTGCTCCATCCCGATCACGCTGCAATAGATGAAATGCCATGCGCTGGGCAGACTTCGGCCCAACACCGGGCAGGCACTTCAGGGATTCTATTAACGAATCCAGCAGGGATGGTGGTGGCTGCACACCGTTACTCAAATAATTTACAGACATATCAACTAAAAAGGCAGTTTCATCCCGCCCGGCAAGTTCAAGCCACTGGCTAAACTGGAAAACTGATCCTTTGTTAATTTTTCCACTTTATTGGATGCATCATTGAGTGCTGCAGCAATCAGGTCTTCCAGCATGTCTTTATCGTCATTTAACAGGCTGTCTTCTATGTGTACCTTACGTACTTCATGTTTGCCCGTTATCACTATTTTCACCATCCCACCACCGGACTGGCCTTCCACTTCCAGATTTTTCAATTCTTCCTGCGCTTTTTGCATATCTTCCTGCATTTTCTGCGCTTGCTTCATTAAGTTTCCTAATCCAACTTGCATAATAGTTACTCTCCAATGGGCTTTACCGAACCTGCGACAACCTCCGCACCAAAACTAGACTTGAATGCCTTGACAACTTCATCTTCCTCTACATGTTTTTCCGCCAGAGACTGTCTTTCCCCCATTGCCCGGGTTTTCTTTTTGGCCGGAGTGTCAATTTCATGAGCAGCAGGCACAATCCTCAACTCAACATCCTGCTTAAAATACGACTGTAGTGCTTTCTGTAATTTTTGTTTGGCATTCGGGGTTGCAATCCCTTCATGCTGTTTTTCCAGATTCAAAACAACCCTGTCGTTTGTGGCTTCGCTTACACTGCAGCTTGAGGCTAAAGCATAGGTAACACCCTGTACCTTCAGCTTATCAATCAAATCTGACCAGTGTTCCTTCCCAACAAGATTATCAATCGTATTGCATACTGCCTGTTCTGTTTTTTGCTGCACATCCCTTGTAACCACATTCATGTGTTGCGTAGATGATTCGGGCACACAATGGGTCTGGTTAGCTGGCCTGAATGAAAGCATGCGCAATAATGTCATTTCCAATGCACTTTGTTCAGAGGTAGAAAGGTACAGGTCACGCTTGCCCATAAGCGCGATCTGATAAAACAGTTGGACATCTTCCGGACTTAACTGTTTACTCAGCTCGCCTGCAAGTGCTTCATCAAACTCTATGGTATCCCGAACATCTGGCACGGCCTGGATGATCGCAATTTGATGTAGAAGATCAATAATGTCTTCAAACAGGCCATTAAAATCAGCAGACAATTGTGCCAGCTCATGCATACACTTCATAACCGTTGAAGCATCCTCATTGGCCAGTGCATACATCAGCTTATGCAGATACTCTCTTGGTACAGTACCCAGCATTTCATGAATGGCACGGTCCGTAACATCGCTATCGCTGTATGCAATCGCCTGGTCCAGTAAACTCAAGGCATCACGCATGCTGCCACCAGCCGCCCGCGCAATAGAACACAGGGCAGACTTTTTAAACGGAAGTTGCTCGGCTTGCATAAGATTTTCCAGTTGCCCGGCCACCGCATCATTTGGCAACTTTTTTAAATTGAACTGCAAACAGCGCGATAACACAGTCATCGGTAATTTTTGCGGATCGGTTGTAGCCAGTAAAAATTTTACATGTGGAGGCGGTTCTTCCAAGGTCTTCAATAATGCATTAAAGCTATGCCCCGATAACATGTGGACCTCGTCAATCAAGTACACCTTGAATTGGCCCCGAGTTGGACTGTATTGGACGTTATCAAGCAACTCGCGGGTATCTTCCACTTTGGTACGAGAGGCAGCATCCACTTCTATAAGATCAATATATCGACCTTCATCAATTTCCTGGCAGGTGCCGCATGCCCCACAAGGACTGGCACTCGCTCCTTGCTCACAATTTAAGCACTTTGCAAATATTCGCGCCAAAGTGGTTTTGCCAACACCCCGGGTACCTGTGAACAGGTATGCATGATGCAGCCGTTGCTGGTTCAGGGCATTGGCCAATGCTTTCACAACATGGATTTGACCCACAACTTCAGTAAAATTTTTAGGCCGCCATTTGCGTGCTAATGCTTGGTAACTCATTGCCGTGATATGCGGGTTTTCTTGTTTCAACTACTTGGCGACCTGCATCAGCTGTCCCAAAGCACCCAAAATAACTGCTACCGTTGCTCCCTTCCGGACCTGGCGGGGTTTACAGCTGTTTGCCACCCAGAGATACTGATACAGACCGCCTTGTGACTATAACCTAACAGCCTGAGTTTTTAAAACATGGCAATGATCGCATGAATGGCCTTGTAAATAACCATACCTTTCTGATGGCGGAGAGAGAGGGATTCGAACCCTCGGTGCCCCGTTGAGGACACACTCACTTTCCAGGCGAGCCCGTTCGACCACTCCGGCATCTCTCCGAACAATACAACAGTATGGAAGCCTCTGAAACAATGGATACATTGTTGCTCTGTTGGCCCAAGGTTCATACCCCTACATGCAACAGGGATTCAAACCTGATTATGATTTTTTACCTCTGTCATTCCCGGGGCTATAGACTGAGGATGGGAAATGCGCAATATTTTCGCCAGCGTCTGAAATTTTGGCTACACCCTGCTTGTCTACTTCGTCAATCCGAATAACTGCATGCATGGGTACAAAAAAACGTTTTACCTGCTCAAACTCAGATTTTAGTTTTTCTTCACTCGGGTCTACCACTACAGTCGCCCTTGCACCAAAAACCAACCCTTCTATGGTAATGAATCCATACAAGTCAGATTGGTACACCTGATGGGCATACACTTCGTAAACTTTGTTCAGGTTATAAAAGCTGATTTTGTAAAGCTGCTTTTTAGCCATCGTTGAATAAATTAACTCCTAAATCCGGAACCTTCCCCTGTTTGTTTAGCCCGTACTTCCCCGTTCGACTCCGAAACTTGACAAGCCTTGGCTCTACCGGATTGCATGTTGACTGCCCAATATCCACTTATCGACAATCAGCAGGTTCTATTGTCCCACAGGCTCATCCAGACACTATATGCACATATTTTTGATAATTGCATCTCCAAAACCTGAAGTGCTCACCAAGGTCGCTCCCGGCATCAGACGCTGAAGATCTTCCTGCACATCTTGGGAAGTACCTGGCCGGCGTGCCTTGGCCTGAAATCCTGCCCGGGCCCGGGCTAAATCATATGTCACTGTTCTGGACGCTATCGCACCGGAAATTCCGGCTACTACCAACTCGGCTGCTTTAGTCCAGCCTATATGGCGTAGCATCATTTCAGCAGACAGGATAATAGACCCAGGATTGACCCGATCTTTGCCAGCATGGCTAGGTGCCGTGCCATGTGTAGCTTCAAAGCATGCAACGTCATCCGAGATATTTGCCCCTGGTGCAATTCCAATGCCCCCTACCTGTGCCGCCAAAGCATCGGAAATATAGTCACCATTCAGGTTCAGGGTAGCAATCACCTCATAGCTTTCCGGCTTTAACAAAATTTGCTGCAAAAAGTTATCCGCAATTATATCCTTGATAATAATTTCTTTACCGTTATGCGGATTTTTTATTTTACACCAGGGACCCTCACCAATTACTTCAGCCTTGAACTCTTGCAGGGCTAACTCATACCCCCAGTTTCGAAACGCCCCTTCTGTGAATTTCATGATATTTCCCTTATGCACCAGGGAAACAGAACTACGGCTATTATCTATTGCATATTGAATAGCTTTACGTATTAATCGAACTGAACCTTCTTTTGAAACAGGTTTGATGCCGATGCCGGACGTCTCTGGAAAGCGAATTTTTGTAACCTTCATTTCACCACGCAGAAATTTGATGATTTTTTTTGCCTCTTCACTCTGTGCCTCCCACTCAATGCCTGCATAGATATCTTCAGTATTTTCCCTGAAAATCACCATGTCTGTAGTAGCTGAGTCTTTTAACGGAGTAGGTGTGCCCGGGAAATAACGAATCGGGCGTACACAGGCAAATAAATCCAGCTTCTGACGTATGGCTACATTTAATGAACGCATCCCCTCTCCCACAGGAGTAGCCAGCGGGCCTTTTATTGAAACGACATATTTTTTCATCACTTCAAGTGATTCTCCCGGCAGGAAGTCATGCCTGCCATATAAACGTGCAGCTTTTTCACCTGCATAAAGCTCCATCCAGCTGATACGACGCTTCCCTTCATAGGCCTGATTAACGGCTGCTGCGACCACACGCCTCATCACTGGAGTGACATCCAGACCAATCCCATCCCCTTCTATAAACGGAATAATCGGATTGTCAGGAACATCCAGGCTTTTGTCTGGATTGAGCGTTATGGCTTCCCCCTGTGCCGGGACCTGAACATGTTCGTAAGGCTTGTGCTGCATGAATAAACCTTTAAAGAAAAACGAAACAGTGGTTGATTATAGTGAAAACAAATACGAAGACACAAAAACCTCTGCAATCACTGCATGCAGGGGTAAAACCTGCCAAAACCGGGACAGTTACCCGGCTTTGGATTCAAACTGTACCTCTTCTGTGGAACCGGTAAGTGCAGTAACGGAAGACTGACCACCCTGAATGGTAGTGGTTACATCATCAAAATAGCCCGCACCCACTTCCTGTTGATGGCTGACAAAGGTATAGCCACGTTCACGTGCATCAAATTCCGGTTGCTGAACCATGTTTACATAAGCGGTCATCCCTTCTCTTGCATACCCCTCTGCCAAGTCAAACATGTTGTACCACATGCTGTGAATACCAGCCAGGGTGATGAACTGGTACTTATAACCCATCGCACCCAGTTCACGCTGAAATTTGGCAATGGTGGCATCATCCAGATTCTTCCTCCAGTTGAAAGAAGGAGAACAGTTGTAAGCAAGTAACTGCTCAGGATGCTCCTTATGTACGCCTTCTGCAAAGGCCTTGGCAAACTCCAGGTCCGGTGTGCCAGTTTCGCACCAGATCAAGTCAGCGTACTCGGCATATGCAACGCCACGTGAAATCGCCTGTTGCAAACCGTTTTTCACACGCAGAAAACCTTCTGCGGTTCGCTCTCCGGTCAAAAACGGATGGTCTCTTTCGTCACAATCCGAAGTAAGAAGATTGGCGGCCTCAGAATCAGTGCGTCCCAATATAACCGTCGGAACACCCATTACATCTGCTGCAAGCCTGGCTGCATTAAGTTTTTGACATGCTTCCTGAGTTGGCACAAGAACCTTGCCACCCATATGGCCACACTTTTTAACAGCAGCCAACTGATCCTCAAAGTGTACACCGGCAGCACCTGCTGCAATCATGTTTTTCATTAACTCAAACGCATTGAGTACCCCGCCGAAACCGGCTTCAGCATCTGCAACGATGGGAATAAAGTAGTCAATGTCACTCTCACCACGTGACCATTGAATTTCATCTGCGCGTTTGAATGCATTGTTAATGCGCCGCACGATTGTAGGTACTGAATCATACGCATAAAGTGACTGATCCGGATACATGGTCTCACTTGTGTTGGCATCTGCTGCAACCTGCCAGCCAGACAGATAAATAGCCTTGATTCCTGCCTTGACCTGTTGAACAGCCTGACCGCCCGTTAATGCACCCAGACAGTTGATGTAGTCTTCTTCATTCACCAATTTCCAAAGTTTATTTGCACCATTTTTTGCAAGGGTATGTTCTATTTGTAAAGAACCACGCAAACGGACTACATCTCCAGCCGTATAATCACGCCTTACATTCTTCCAGCGAGGATTACTAGCCCATTCCTTTTCCAGTTCCCTTACCTGTTCAGTTCTATTTTCACTCACAACCGTGTCTCCTTCTGAAATCCTCTATAGCTACTAGCCAAATAGTAAAACATTGATCCAAGAATTAAAGTCATACTCAAGCGGGGAGTGTATACTATCAGATACTTATTTGAAGGTACTATAAAAATTAAAATTCCATTGTGTATTATCAATGTAAAAAACAAGACACTGGCTTCAGTACCAGCGATCCAGTACTTATCATAGGATACATAACAGACCAGCTTTCCCCGGTACCTCCAGTTACTCGCCTATCCTCTGCTGAGACTTTCTTACCTGGTATTCAGCCAAAAACACGATCCCATGCAGATTAATACCGCCGATTTATGTGACGCCTATGAGTCCAGCATTTCTGTGGTCGCACCACTGTTTCGTGACTTTGGAGGGCTTGGGTCATTTCATGGGAAAATCACAACCGTAAAATGTTTCGAAGATAACTCACTTGTCCGTGAGGCACTTAAAAGTCCCGGAGCAGGGCATGTGCTGGTAATAGACGGCGGAGGCTCAAGGCGAAGGGCGCTGGTGGGTGATGTACTGGCACAGACAGGCGCAGATAATCACTGGGCCGGAATAGTGGTATATGGATGCATTCGAGACTCCAGTATCATTGCAACCATTAAAATTGGCTGCAAGGCTGTTGCCACAGTACCCCTTAAAACTGAGAAAAAGGGCGCTGGAGAAAAAGACATCCCTGTACGTTTTGCAAATGTAGATTTTATTCCGAGCCACTTTTTGTATGCGGACAAAGACGGAATTATCGTAAGTCAAAAAAATCTTCTCCCCACATTGGACCGAACTTCAGCGTGAAACCTGTTTTTTACGACTACGAGTGGGGAATCACTTGTATTGACACGATGTATGTACAGCCAGGACGTGCAGCTTGTTACCTGATCATCCATAACGACCGGGCAGCATTTATCGATACGGGCACTGCCCATACTGTGCCGTATTTGCTCGAGACTCTGAAACTAAAA
Organism: Gammaproteobacteria bacterium; assembly: GCA_965205275.1. Taxonomy (GTDB): domain Bacteria; phylum Pseudomonadota; class Gammaproteobacteria; order UBA4575; family UBA4575; genus WTFY01. The sequence continues at coordinate 369,318 of OZ242168.1, read as the reverse complement.
AATATCCTCCCTGGGGCAGTTGAATTTGTCATCCCTACACACGTGCACTTGGACCATGCCGGGGGCGCGGGTGTGCTGATGGACGAGCTGCCCAATGCAAAACTGGTTATCCATCCATATGGAGCACGCCATATGATAGACCCTGCCAGACTCGTCATGGGCGCAACCGAGGTGTACGGGGTAGAAAAATTCAGACACAGTTTTGGTGAAATCAGGGCAGTAGATAAACAACGCGTCATCGTAGCTGAGGACAATGTCACTCTGGAGCTTGCATCCCGTCCACTCACCTTTATCCACACACCAGGGCATGCCCGCCATCATTTTTGTGTTTATGACGAGACAAGTGGGGGATTTTTTACTGGGGATACCTTTGGCCTTTCATACAAGGAACTGGACGATGAAAATGGTGCTTTTATCATGCCCACCACCACCCCCGTACAGTTTGACCCGGCCGCCTGGCAGGATTCATTGACGCGTCTGCTCGATTATCGCCCGGGGAATATGTATCTAACACACTTTGGTCGCGTTACAGAAATTGACCGTCTTGCACGAGAACTGCGCCAGGATATCAGCCGTTATGCCGAGATTGCCCGGCAACATTCGCAAGCCCACGACCGCGGGGCAAAAATAACCGCTTCGCTTACTGAATATCTGCAACAACGATTGAGAGAAAGAAATAATGCCAAAAGTGTAGAAATGCTGACGGATTTCTTAAAAGATGATCTGGAATTAAATGCCGCAGGACTTGAAGTCTGGTTGGACAGGCTTGAAAAGCGGTCTGGATAGCCGGACCGGCGTGCAAACAGATTTTGTACTCAAATGAAACTGGGGGGACGACGATGATAATACTTCACGCCATCAAATGAGATGTCTTTTCCACCTCCCAGATACATTTCTGCCACATCTGTCGACTCAAGCAACTCTTTCGATGATCCTTTTTTAACTACACGACCGTTCTCAATGACGTAACCCACAGAAGCATAACGCAACGCAACCATTGCGTTCTGTTCCGAAACCAGGAAGCTCACACCTTCCGTTTCATTCAACCGCTTGACGATTTCAAAAATCTGCTCAATAAACTGCGGTGCAAGCCCCATGGAGGGCTCGTCCAGCAAAATCAGACTGGGCTTGGCCATCAGCGCACGACCGACTGCAATCATCTGTTGCTCACCGCCTGAACATAAACCACCAGGATTCTTACGGCGGTCCTTGATGCGTGGGAACAGTTCATACACATAGTCAAGGCTTCTTCGCACCTCAGCCTTGCTCATATTCCTGATAAAAGAACCTGTTAACAGATTTTCCTCCACGTTCAAGCGGGCAAATATATGGCGTCCTTCCAATACCTGCACTACACCCTGCTTTACTATGTCAAATGCATTATATTTGGCAATATCCTCACCATACAGTTCGATAGTACCTTTGGTAACTTCGCCTCTTTCAGCCCCCAACAGACGTGAACAGGCCTTCAGTGTTGTAGTCTTGCCTGCACCATTCGCACCCAGCAGTGAAACAACTTCGCCTTTATTGACTGTGAGTGACACACCGCGCAACGCAAGTATTACACCGCCATAAACGGCCTCAATATTATTGATTGCAAGTACCGGTGTGTCGCTCATAGCTTATTACCTGTTATATCTCTAATTAAGTTCCCTGATAACTTCCCCTGGCACCGATCGATCAGTTCAGTGACCAAGGGAAAAACCTTAGACCTTAGAGGTCGAAGTCATCATCATTATCAGTGGCTGTACAGGGTCGAACTGCAATCTTGTTATCGACTGCATATTTCTCTGCACCGGCATCGATAATGGCCTGGGACAACGGTACATCGCCCTCAATCCAGTCCGATACAATGTTCCACTGCCGCTTGCCCGCATCCCATTGCTGAAACTTGGCCAAATGACCCCCTACGTGATCCAAACACGTAAGATTGAGCTCCGGTACCAAACCGGTCGCTCCCAACGCCTCAATGCGCGCCGCGTCAATCTTCAGGTTCTCAAAACCCCAGCGCGCCTCCGCACTGCTCAACGGCCGATTGCCAAACCGCTCCTGCGCAATCCGTAACGCCTCCGTATGCACAATCCCAGCTAAAACCCCAAGATTCCAATACACAGAACCTAATCGACTCTTGTCCTGAAGGTCTCCCTTGCCCGAACCATACACCGTCTCAATAATATCCTGTATCACTACAAAATCCGTCCCCGCAGGATGCGTCGTGATCGCATGATACCCATCCGCCGCCTTGCCCGCCGGAATCACATCCTCGTCCGAATTACTCCAGATGTTGCCAATCAAACGACTCACCGGATACCCGGTCCGTACCGCCGTCTGCATCGCTACAGGATTCATCACACCCCATCCTCGTAACAACACATAATCCGGCTTCAACTTGCGTATGTTGATCCACTGCGACTGCTGCTCATTCCCAGGATGCGGAACCTCCAAAGGATGATGCGTGCAACCATGCTTCTCACACATGCTGTCCATAAAACCAATCGCCTCACGTCCATACGGTGAACCGTGATACAACATCGCTATCTTCTTGCCCTTCAACTTGTCCCGACCACCCTCAAGCACGTCACCTATAAAGTGAACCATGATCGAATGCTCGTCATACGTGTTGACCCCAGGCATGAAATAATACGGGAAAACATCACCACGCTGACCCGCCGTCTTGCCGTGATTCACCGCAATAATCGGCATCTTGTCCTTGCGCCCCGTCTCTACCAACGCCGTCGATATGCCTACACTCAAAGGATCAAAAAATACCGCTCCACCCTCGCGATCCTTCAAACGCTTGTAACACTCCACCCCGCGCTCAACCGAATACTCCGTCTCGCACTCAGACCATATCAACTTCACCCCATTGACCCCACCATCCCGCTCATTCAGCAAGTTGTAGTAGTCAAGTATCCCTCCAAAATATCCCGTACCCCCAGCAGCATACGGACCTACTCGATAACTCGGAATCGGTATGTACATGGTGTCGGCCGCCAGTACCCCCGTGCTCGATATCACCATCGAACCCAACATCACTATCAATAACATTATCTTCTTCTTCATCTACTTTCTCCTGATTTCTATTTTTACTCTTTGTTCCCTACTCTTTTTTAACCCTTGCTCACTTATGTTCTAAAAGGCCAGATTCGCAACCTGTGCTTGACGGAATTCCACAAACCAGCAAAACCTAGAGGTTGATAAATCAATAAAACGACGATGATGGTACCTACAATAATCTTTGAGTTGTTTTCTACAAACGCAGTATCCAGATAGCCGCCACCAAACACTGCATCACCAAAACGGGTGAGCAGTATTGGCCAGCCATACACAAAAACTGCCCCTAAGAAGGACCCCAGGATTGACCCCAGGCCCCCCAGGATGATCATAAACATGACTAGGAAAGATCGCCTCAGGTCATAGATCATGAAATCAAGATTGCCGATGTAGCAGTACGAATACATGGCACCGGAAATTCCGCAATAAAAACAGCTTACAAAAAACGCGTTTAATTTCGTTTTACCTACGGGGATACCAATAACCTTTGCAGCAATATCCATATCCCGTACCGCCATCCAGTTTCTTCCTGTGGAACTGCGCACCATGTTTTTGGCGGCAACTGCTAAAAGCACGGTAACAATCAGGGCAATCAGATATCGCCATACATAGCCGTTGTACTCCTTCGCTATTCCGAGCATATCGAAGATCTGGTCCTGGAAAGGGAGGAAGCGGTAATGAAAGGGCGGCAGGTGTACAACACCGGAACTTGCGTAGTTTAAGAACCAGGGATAAGCATTAAACAGCCACTCATGGAAAAACTGTGCACACAGCGTCGACACAAGTAGATAGAACCCCTTGATGCGCAAGCTTGGAAGACCAAATACGATTCCCATCAAACCGGCCACAATGCCGGCCATCAGAAACGCCAGCCAGATATTCATCCATTCAACGCGCAACATCATGCCATAGGCAGTAAATGCGCCAAAAGACATAAACCCGGCCGTACCAAGTGAAAGCTGTCCGGTATAGCCGGATGCGATATTCAGTCCCAGGCTTGCAACGCCTAGCACCATCATCGGAATCAGAATCGCACTAAACCAGTAATCATTACCAATGAACGGCATCACAAAAAACATGAAGGCAAGGAATGCCCACATGACCCAGCGGTCCTCTCGCACGGGGACCATACGCCGGTCTTTTATGTAACTGTTGGCTGCCTGGCCTGTTTCCCGGTAATACATTATTTATTCACTCTTTTTTTATATTCTTTCAATATCACGCTCACCAAAAATTCCTGTGGGGCGTATCAACATGAAGACCAGTGCCGTTAGATACGCCCACCAGTGCTCTATACCCTGACCACCAAATACATCTGCAAAAAAGATCTCGCCGATTTTCTCACTGGCCCCGATAATCAGACCGCCAACAAGACACCCAGGAATTGAGGTTAACCCGCCAATCAGAATAACCGGCAGCCCTTTCAATACGGCCCACGTCAGGGTGAAAGAAACACTAAGTCGGTCTGCCCAGATGAGACCAGCAATGAAGCAGATTACACCGGTCACCGCCCAGACGATCGCCCAGATCTTGGCCAGCGGAATGCCTACTGCCTGTGACGCCATATGATCGTCCGATACGGCTCGTAATGACAGGCCTGTACGGGTGTACTGGAAAAACAAATAGAGACCTACCACCAGACTCAACGCGACCGCGGCCGCAAAACCATCAAACTGGCTAACCAGAATATCAAGCCACGGGATAACCTCAGCAACCAGAAAAGGATCAGTCGGGATTCCCAACTCAACACCATGAACTGCTGAATCCCAAGTGCCTTGTGCCAGACCCTCCAAGAAATAATTTACACCTACTGTTGCCATGAACAGTGACAACAGGTCCTGGTTTGCCAATGGCCGCATCACGGTACGTTCAATAATGATCCCCATGATCACCATCACAACGCACGTGATCACAAACGCTACCCAGAAATTTACCTGCCGCTCAGTAAGACTGACAAAGGTCAAAGCAGCAAATAACAGCATAGTGCCCTGTGCAAAATTGAATACGCCGGATGACTTGTAGACCAGGACAAATCCGATGGCCACCAGAGAATACATGATCCCGGAAAGCATGCCCCCTACGAACACTTCAAGCCCAAATAACGAGAACAGGTCAGCAAATGCAGTGCCCAGCGATGCTAAAATTTCCACTCGAATGCTCCTCTGCTATGCCTGGATTTCAATTTTAATGACTGACACCCAAGTAAGCATCTATCACAGTTTGATTGTTTTTAATTTCTTGAGGCGTACCATCGCCAATTTTTTCACCGTAATCCATCACGACCACATGATCAGAAATATCCATCACCACCCCCATATCATGCTCAATCAAAACGATCGTAGTGCCACGGTTGCGGTTAATTTCCTGTATGAAGCATGCCATATCCAGTTTTTCATCCATGTTCATACCGGCGATAGGCTCGTCCAATAGTAGCATTTTAGGTTCTGCTGCCAAAGCACGGCCAAGCTCCACACGCTTTTGCAATCCATAGGATAAAGAAGATACAGGGGTTTTACGAATCGCTTGAAGGCCCAAAAACTCAATGATTTCTTCTACTGCCTCACGATGTTCGATTTCCTCACGCCTGCTACGACCAATTCCCAAGGCGTTTTCAACAAACGTTGCATTCATCATCAAGTTTCGACCCGTCATGATGTTCTCAACCGTGGTCATGCCGTAAAATAATGCGATATTTTGAAAGGTTCGCCCAATCCCCATAACCGCAGCAGAGTGTGGCTTCATTTTGACAAATTTTTTGCCTTCATAGGTAATCGACCCCTGTTGTGGAATATAGACGCCATTGATCACATTCAGCATGGAGCTTTTCCCTGCGCCATTCGGGCCAATCACAGCACAGATTTCACCTTTGTAAACAGTAAAGCTTATATCCGCAATTGCTTTGGTGCCTCCAAAGGACAGATCAATATTCTCTATCACCATATGAGGTACTTTTCCGTTTGCTCCACTATTCACTTTGGTCACCTCTCACGCCGACTTCAATTTTATTTTTGCAAGCGTTTCACCACTTGAAGAATCCTTGACTTCATAAGCTTGTTGCGATGAGTACAATGCTTCAATCAGTGCTTTGTGTCTTCCCATAACAACATCCCGCCTGATTTTTTTTGAACGGGTAATTTCCCCAGAATTCACATTGAACTCTCTGTGCATAATCAGATAACGTTTTATAGGCGGGCAGGCTTTGCCCTCTATTTGCTCAATGTGCGCATTGATATCGCTTACCGTTTTACTAACCAGATCATACACCTCGTCTTTGGTTGCCAGGTCCCGGTAACCGGTAAAGCGTATGTTATTGGCTTCAGCCCAGGTGCCAACCGTATCTCCATCAATGATTACAAATGAAGCGAGTGAATCCTTGCCATCACCCACCGCCATGGCATCCTTGATATATGGAGATGACTTTAATGCGTTCTCAACCAATTGTGGTGCAAAGGTATCACCGTTACTGAATTTCCCTAATGCATCCACACGGCCTGTAATTCTGATAGCACCTCTCTCGTCAATTTCTCCCAGGTCACCTGTCCTCACCCAGCCTTCAGCATCCTTAGCAGCTGAGGTAGCTCTAGGATGAGCAAAATACTCCTTGAAAGCATTAACCCCCCTGAATGCAATCTCTCCCCCTTCACACTGTTTGGCCTCTACACCGGATAGCGGTGAACCCATAACAAATTCACCAGAGGGGCTGTTGATCTGAACCGGTCCCTGTATACAGATAAATCCGGCACTTTCTGCAGTGCCGTATGTTTTTTTCAGGTGCACACCGATACTGCGATAAAAATTGAAGACTTCACTGCTCATGATATCGCCGCCGGTAAATGCCTTGCGCAAATTGGACAATCCGTACACATTCTTGAGCGGTGCAAACATCATTATGCTGCCTATCTTGAATGCAAGGCTTCTGAACCCCTTTATTTTGCCACCATTGAGGAATATTTCCCGGTTCGTACGTGCAACCTTAAACCATCTATCAAAAGACTTGGTACTGGACCGCTGCGACCTAGCAGTAATTTCCGCATACAATTGTTTGTAAAAATGTGGAGGCGCATAAAGTATGGTCGGACCTACCTCACGCAAATCACCCATGATGGTTTCATTGCTTTCGGGGCAATTGATTACAAAACCCCTTAATAACCATAATGTATAGGTAAACAAAAGATTTGCCGCATAGGACAGGGGCATTAATGCAATAACCACCTCGGTTTGCCGGATTCTTTCCTGCTCAGCAAAAACCTTGCCTGTATTAATCATGCTCCCATGGGTATGCACCGCACCACGTTCCTGGCCTGATGTACCTGAGGTGTAAATTATAAAGGCATCCGTATCCTGTGTGACTTTCCTGGCGGCATCTTCAAAAAAGTCGGGATGCTCAGATTCAAACTTTTTACCTGCTTCCTGTAACTCCTTAAAGCTGCTCAAATGCTTGTGGTCATACCCCTGCATGCCACGACCATCGTAATAGATAAGATCGCTGAGATGCTGACACTGATCAATTACGTCATATAGCGCGTCAACCTGCTGTTGGTCCTGGACAATGGCAAATTTGGCTTCACAATTGTTTAGGAAGGATACAAGCTCCTCGGTATTGGAATCAGGATGGACCGGAACCGGTACTGCACCCAAACACTGTACAGCGATCATTGCCAGATAAAGTTCGGGAATATTGTTCCCGATGATGGCAACTTTTTCTTCTGGCCTGAGCCCTTTGGCAGCCAAACCGCATGCTGAATTTTCCACAATGGAACCCGCTTCGCCCCATGTCCAGCTGCGCCACAACCCGAGCCGCTTTACGCGGATGGCCGGGTCTGTACTACGTGTCCTGCTTTGTTGTTGGAAAAGACTTGGAAATGTATCCATGTAAAAACCTAAACCCCTAATTTCTCCATCTGCTGAGTACGGGAATTATACTTATTTATGCTGCTCACTAGGATACCCTAACTTTTGGTTTACCGAAATCAGAAGCTCAAGATTGAAAGCATCAAATGCCAGCACTTTATTGACTTTACTCTAACCAACCTGTTTGCCTTACCAGTAAAGCCTATGCATCAGCAGTTATTTCTTAGTCTACAGAAACTTAACGAGTACTGAACTTACACCAGCAAACTAATGCTTTGCAAGCATTAGTACAAGCTGTTTGCCATTTATACCTGAAATATCCATTTATGCGAAAGCCAATATTTCCGTATATCCTCCATTATTTTTATTGCCGCAGGGCAAGCTGCATGCTACATCCGGATACCCGCCAGCGAGACCAGGGGATTCACTGGAATACTCGAAACAGATTTTATCTGGAAAAACTGGAAAGATATCAGATAAGCCATTCATTTATCAGGAGTATTTATTTCTGGCAGCCTGGCGGCGCAATTCAAAAAATTCTTTCAGTAACCGGCTGCAATCCTGCTCCAGGACGCCTGCTGTCAACTCAACTGAGTGGTTGTGCCTTCGGTCTGCTAGCAGGTCAAACACCGAACCGGCTGCTCCTGTCCTGGGCTCATAGGCACCAAATACCAGCCGTTTGATTCTTGCATGCACGATGGCTCCCACACACATCACACAAGGCTCCAGGGTTACATACAAAGTGGTATTGAGCAGTCGGTAGTTGCGCAAAGACTTTGCCGCAGCACGTATGGCAATGATTTCGGCATGCGCGCTGGGGTCATTGGCAAGTATTGGCTGGTTGCAACCCTTGCCAATGATTTTTCCTTCATGAACAATGACTGCACCGACGGGTACCTCCTGGTTTGCCTTGGCATGCTGTGCCAGCGTACAGGCCTCATGCATCCAGTGTTCGTCGTCAGTCAAAAAATCCCCGGTCACAGATATTACACAGGTACAGGCTATCCCCGCTCAATTGTCTTGGAGAAATTAAAACCATTTGTCTGATATTTTTAGTATTCGAGAAAAGACAATATCGCTCATCGGAGAAGTCATTGCCGGATAGGTAATTTTTTTACCTCTCTCCCCATCTATTATGCCAAAAGGTACACCTTCACAGGTTTTAATCTTCCAACTTGGATCAATGTCGCTGGTGGGTTTGTAGTTTTCGACAACCTGTCTGCATACATCGATGATCTTTTGATACTTCTCCAGCTTTTACATCACACAAGGCTCCAGGGTTACATACAAAGTGGTATTGAGCAGTCGGTAGTTGCGCAAAGACTTTGCCGCAGCACGTATGGCAATGATTTCGGCATGCGCGCTGGGGTCATTGGCAAGTATTGGCTGGTTGCAACCCTTGCCAATGATTTTTCCTTCATGAACAATGACTGCACCGACGGGTACCTCCTGGTTTGCCTTGGCATGCTGTGCCAGCGTACAGGCCTCATGCATCCAGTGTTCGTCGTCAGTCAAAAAATCCCCGGTCACAGATATTACACAGGTACAGGCTATCCCCGCTCAATTGTCTTGGAGAAATTAAAACCATTTGTCTGATATTTTTAGTATTCGAGAAAAGACAATATCGCTCATCGGAGAAGTCATTGCCGGATAGGTAATTTTTTTACCTCTCTCCCCATCTATTATGCCAAAAGGTACACCTTCACAGGTTTTAATCTTCCAACTTGGATCAATGTCGCTGGTGGGTTTGTAGTTTTCGACAATTTCCCCACTTTGGTGCCTGTCTGCATACATCGATGATCTTTTGATACTTCTCCAGCTTTTAAGCAATTTCCTGTTGAACTTTGGTGGGCGGAAGAGGAACCCTTTAATAGAGGGTTTGCCCGGTTCAATTTCAGAACAGTAACGCCTGTAATGAACAAAGCTATATTAATTAAAGTCTGTCACGTAGAGTACTGCAGCAAGTTATTATTTTTACTGAGTCCTTTAAAATACTGCTCACTCCCACTCGATCGTAGCAGGTGGTTTCCCCGATATATCGTAGGTGACCCTAGAGATTCCACTGACTTCATTGATGATGCGCCGGGAGACATGATCCAGAAATTCATAGGGAAGCTGCGCCCAGCGTGCAGTCATAAAATCAGCCGTTTCAACAGCGCGCAGCGCAACGACATATTCGTATTTTCTGCCATCTCCCATAACCCCCACAGACTTTACCGGCAAAAACACCGCAAAGGCCTGCGAAACCTGATCATATAAATCATGCTTTCTGAGTTCAGTGATAAAAATATCATCCACCCGTTGCAACAGGCTCGCATATTTCCTGTTTATCGAACCCAGTATACGAACGCCAAGACCTGGACCCGGAAAGGGATGTCGAAAAATAATTTCGTGGGGCAGTCCAAGCTCCAGGCCTACTTTACGAACTTCGTCCTTGAATAATTCCTTCAAGGGTTCGATAAGCTTCAGATCCATATCCTGCGGCAACCCGGCAACATTGTGGTGAGATTTGATTAGATCGGCCTTACCTGTTGCCCCACCGGCCGACTCAATAACATCTGGATAGATTGTTCCTTGTGCCAGCCATTTAACGTTACTGAGTTTTTTCGCCTCGGCTTCAAAAATTTTAATAAAAAGATTTCCAATGATGATGCGCTTCTGTTCAGGGTCTGCAACACCCTTCAGCGCATTGAAATACTGTTGCCCGGCGTTCACCCGTATCACTTTTATCTCCATATGCCGTGCAAAAGTCTGCATGACCTGATCCCCTTCGTTGAGGCGTAATAGGCCGGTATCAACAAAAATGCAGGTCAACTGATCGCTAATGGCTTTGCACAGCAGTGCAGCTACAACAGATGAATCCACACCTCCTGACAATGCAAGCAAAACCTGGTCTTTGCCCACCTGCTGGCGAATCTGTTCAACAGATTCGCGGATGACGTTTGCGGCAGTCCAGCTTGTACCACAACCACAAATCCTGTTGACAAAACGTTCCAGAATCTGTCTACCCTGTCTGGTATGTGTGACTTCAGGATGAAACTGCAGGCCAAACAGTCTTTTTTGTTCATGGGCGATGGCTGCAATAGGTGAACTCCCGGTGCTGCCAATCACGCTGAATCCGTCAGGCAGCTTTACTACCCGGTCACCGTGTGACATCCAGACATCAAGAATGTTGATACCATTTTGTATTTTATCGCCACTGATACCATTCAGTAGTTCAGAACCCGATTCCACTTTCACCTGGGCATAGCCAAATTCCCGCTGACCTGAAGCCTCAACCTCCCCTCCCATGTGTTTAGCCATGGCCTGCATGCCATAACAAATGCCCAGCACCGGGATTCCCTGGTCAAATACCGGCGCAATCGCATCGTATGCATTGTCTGCAGTGACAGATTCCGGACCTCCCGATAACACAATACCTTTTGCACGAAAAGCTATGACCCTTTCCATGGAGGCATCCCAGGGGTATATCTCGCAGTACGTACCTATCTCACGGATACGTCTGGCAATAAGTTGCGTATATTGGGACCCGAAATCGAGAATTAAAACCTTGTCTGCCCGGATATCAGTCATCGCTACACACTAAAAAAGAAGCTGGATGTATATGCCGAAAACACGATCTGTTATTCAATATGGTAGTTGGGTGATTCCTTGGTAATGGTCACATCATGCACATGACTCTCGCGCATCCCGGCCGATGAAATCCGCACAAACTCCGGCTTGACGCGCATTTCTTCAATACCAGTACAACCTACATAACCCATGCTGGAACGTAACCCACCCAACAGCTGTTGTATAATGGTAACTATGGTACCTTTATACGGCACCCGCCCTTCGATCCCTTCGGGAACATATTTTCCCTTGGCTGAATCTTCATCCTGGAAATAACGATCCCCTGACCCCATCTGCATTGCAGACAAGGAGCCCATACCGCGATAGGTCTTGTAAGAGCGCCCCTGATAGAGTTCTACCTCACCCGGTGCCTCTTTGGTACCTGCAAACAGCCCGCCTATCATGACCGTATTAGCTCCTGCAGCAATGGCCTTGGCCACATCTCCCGAATAACGTATCCCTCCATCTGCAATGACCGGAACCTCGGATTTGATGGCCTGATGAACATTATCCACCGCACTGATTTGCGGCACACCGACACCTGCCACGATCCTAGTTGTGCAGATTGAGCCGGGTCCAATGCCTACTTTTACGGCATCGGCCCCTGCCTGAATCAGACCTTTTGCCGCTTCGCCCGTTGCAATATTACCGCCAATAACCTGAACCTGGGGATACACTTTCTTTATCCAGCGTACGCGATCGAACACCGCCTGTGAATCCCCATGAGCAGTATCTACCACTATCACATCCACACCGGCCTGTACCAGCCCATCCACACGCTGCTCGGTTTCAGGCCCAACACTCACTGCTGCACCCACCAGAAGCCGTCCTTCTTCATCCTTGCAAGCATGAGGAAAATCAGTCGACTTTTGAATGTCCTTGACTGTGATTAATCCACGCAACTCAAACTTATCATTTACCACCAGAACCTTCTCAATTCGATGCTCATGCAACAAAGTCTGGATTTCTTCTTTTCCGGTACCTTCCTTGACGGTAACCAAGTGCTCCTGTGTAGTCATGATTTCTGACACAGGCTCATCCCTGCGCGTTTCAAATCGCAAATCACGACTGGTAACAATACCTACCAGTGACTCACCTTCTACCACCGGAACCCCTGAAATATTTTTTTCCCGGGTAAGCTCCAGCACCTCTCCGATACTGCTGGTGGGGTCTACGCATATGGGGTCCTTGATGACACCGCTTTCAAACTTCTTGACTAGACGTACCTCGTCGGCCTGATTTGCAATCGACAGATTTTTATGGATCACGCCAAACCCGCCCTCCTGTGCCATTGAAATTGCCAGCCGACCCTCCGTCACAGTGTCCATGGCAGAAGAAAGCAATGGTATATTTAAAGTGATCTCGCGGGTAAGCTGTGTCGTGAGACCTACATCGCGCGGTAACACGCTGGAGTGGGCCGGAACTAGAGAGACATCATCAAATGTTAGCGCGTCATATTTAATTTGCATAAGTGGTCCTGTGCCGTAAAAGGCAGTTTATTATAGAGATTGCATATTTCACGGTAAACTTATTTTGACATTAAGGGTATACAGCCCGTTCCTTTTAAACAGCTAAAATGTCCAATATAGAGCATCCACAACCAGATTCTGGGCAGAAAGAACGGCGAGTCTATTCTGTCCAGCAACTCAATCAGGAAGTAAAACAGCGATTACAGCAAAATTTTCCTCTGCTTTGGATAGAGGGAGAACTCTCCAACACCGCCCGGCCTGCATCAGGGCATTTGTATTTCTCACTGAAAGATGAATATGCGCAGGTCCGCGGTGTAATGTTTCGCCACGCCAACCAACTGCTGCCCTTTCAGCCCAAAGATGGCATGCACGTGCTGGTCAGGGCACGTGTCGGGTTGTATGAGCCACGCGGAGAATACCAGATCACCGTTGAACATATGGAAGAAGCAGGTATCGGAATTTTGCAGCGCAGATATGAGGAACTGAAACGCAAGCTCAACGACGAGGGACTATTCAGTTCCGCACACAAACAGGCCCTACCTCCATTTCCCGCATCACTTTGCATTGTAACCTCCGCAACCGGAGCAGCGCTTCGGGATATTCTCAGTGTACTCGGTCGCCGGTTTCCCCTGCTTGCCATACGGGTCTATGCAATACCTGTGCAGGGAGAGGCGTCTGCAGGCGCGGTGGTGGAAGCGATACAAACCATCAATCAACGCAGGGACGGTGATGTAATTATACTGGCGCGGGGTGGCGGCTCCATAGAGGACCTTTGGTCTTTTAATGAAGAGTCAGTAGCCCGTGCCATTTTTGCATCTAGGCTGCCAATCGTTACTGGCATCGGGCATGAGGTAGATTTCACTATTGCTGACTTTGTAGCAGACCTGCGCGCACCAACACCTTCTGCTGCAGCTGAACTTACTGTGCCACATGTTGCCAAAGTACTTGAAACCCTGGAGCAATATAATGAGTCCATAAACTATCTGACTCACAATGCTGTAAGCAATCTTGATCAGTCCGTTGACTGGATGGTGCAGCGACTCGAACACCTGCATCCCAAACTGACTGTGCAAAGAAATAAACAGCATCTCGCTGAACTGGAAATACGTGCAGAAAGCGCAATAAAACTTGAACACTCCCGTCAGGATAACGGATTTATCAGCCTGTTGCTCCGATTCGGAAAACTGTCGCCAGAGTCCCAGGTAGATGCATCCGGCACTCATCTCACGCACCTGTATGGGTACCTGAGCAATCTGTTACACATGCAAATGGATCAACGGAAGCAAAAACTGGAAACCCTGATCCATGCACTGAATACAGCAAGCCCGCTAGCCACCTTGAATCGAGGCTATTCCATTGTAACACTGGGGGAAAATGGCCAAATATTACATGATGCCAACCAGGCATCCCCACATGAAAAGATTTTAATTCAACTGGCCAAGGGACACCTCAACGCACGCATAGAGTAGCATAACACTCTGTTCACCAGATTTTTTGAAGCAATCTTTTCCAATTAAAATAACAATACCAAGAGTTCTTGCCAGACAGCTTATTATCTGGTATCAAAGCGTTTGATTTAAAACGAGGGTTCTATGGTCGCTAAAAAAACACTTACCCGGAAAAAGGCTGTAGCCAAAAAGAGTACGGGCATTAAAAAACGCGTAACTGCCAGAAAAGCAACTGCCAAAAAGAAGGTAACCCCTAAAAAAAGACCAGTCGCTAAAAAGAAAACGGTGGCCAAAGGGAGACCTGTTGCCAAAAGGAAACCTGCAGTTAAAAAGAAAACAGCGGCCACAAAGAAAACGGGCGTTAAAAAACGCGTAACTGCCAGAAAAGCAACTGCCAAAAAGAAGGTAACCCCTAAAAAAAGACCAGTCGCTAAAAAGAAAACGGGCGTTAAAAAACGCGTAACTGCCAGAAAAGCAACTGCCAAAAAGAAGGTAACCCCTAAAAAAAGACCAGTCGCTAAAAAGAAAGTCACAGCTAAAAGAAAAACTTTAGCCAAAAAGCCCGCTCACCCAAGGATAGAAACAGAAAAAGCCCAGCTTAAAAAAGAAGAAAAAAAGAAAAAGCGTATTGAGTTGCTGAAGAAAAAACGTGCTTCAATTAGCCTGCCTGTCGAAGGTATCACGGCATACACCATGCATCGTGGTGAAAGTTACATGAGCCCAAAACAGCTGGAGCATTTCCGCAAAATTTTATTACAATGGAAACAGGACCTTCTTGACGAAGTCAATCGCACTGTAGATCACATGAAAAAAGATGCGAGTCAGTTTGCAGATCCTGCTGACCGAGCAACCCAAGAAGAGGAATTCAGCCTTGAATTACGCACACGTGACCGTGAAGGCAAGCTAGTACGAAAAATAAACCAGACATTGGCAGCCATTGATGCAGATGAATATGGCTATTGTGAGTCGTGCGGGGTTGAAATAGGCATTAAAAGATTGGAAGCCCGCCCTACTGCAACACTATGCATCGACTGCAAAACACTACAGGAAATCAAGGAAAAACAGAGCTTTAAGTAATTTAATAAAATCTGTAGACAAGCTCAATCTACATCATTTTTGTCTACTATACCCTGACTTATTCGCCATCTCCGCTTTTATCCCATCTCCAAGGTTCTTCTTTAGCGATTGCAAAAAAGAGCCAGAAATTTCCAACTAGCATAATAATAAATAATACCGCACCACCTAACGCCCACAACACATCACGATAATGCTCGGCAAAACCACCAAAATTTATAATCGCAAGAAATAAAACTGTCCATAATGCCATTACAACCAATGCTTGAATTGTACGCATGCTCGTCTCCTTAAACTAATCAACGTTCTAGCTCTTGCCACGTCCACCAGGCATTGAACTCGCATCCAGAAATTTATCAAAGTAAATATTATCTTTCTTCATCCCTTTATCAACCATCACTTCAATAGCTGCATCAATCATAGGTGGCGGGCCACATAAATAGCCCTGTGCTTCACTTAACAACAATTTGCCTGTATCAACATAGGCCGACTTGAGGTGGTCAGTAACCAACCCTCTAGCACCTTGCCAGTCGCTATCCTCAGGCTCCATATTAAGCACCGGGACAAATTCAAATGTATTGTTTTGATTCCATTTTGACCCGATATCCTCCATTTCTTCCAGACAATACAGGTCCTTTTGAGTTCGAGCACCAAACAAAAACAGGCAGTCTCGTGATACTTGTTTATTTGCTGCAGACTCCAAAATCGCCTTTATTGAACTTACGCCACTCCCTCCTGCAATACAAACAATCGGCGTCGGTTCCGGACGCAGCCAGAAATGACCGTAGGGGCCAGCCACAGTAACTTTTTCACTCTTCCGATCTTCTTTAAACAGCCATTCTGTAAATTCACCTCCAGGAACCAGACGAACAAAAAATGTCATTTCATTTTCTGCCTCATTCTCAGGTGCCTTGGCAAAAGAATAGGACCGTGGTGCGCTGAGGCCTGCAACACTTATTTCGGCATATTGGCCCGCGACACCGCTGCGTTCAGGCAATGAATAGCCTGATGTAATAACTATTTCTTTAATGTCGTGCGTTAAATCTGTAATACGACTCAATTCTCCCTCGAATGTAACGACCTGATGCGCATGTGCAGCGTCTTCCAACTCAACTTCTATTTCAATATCACTTTTCAGATGAGTTTGGCATGCGAGGATCCAGCCTTCTTCCAGCTGGTCAGGGTCCAGAACATAAGAGAAATCGGTTAATGACTTTGTTTTGCCACTTCTTAATATGCACTTGCAGGAAGTACAGCTTCCAACGCGACAGTCATGTGGCCAGGGAATCCCAAGTTCCAAAGCTGTGTTGAGCAAATTATCGCCTGCCTTTACAGTGAACTTATGCTCACCAGAATTGATATTTGCTTGCCAGTCTTTTTTACCGCTGCCAAATAATCCAAACATAATTTCTGAACCTACACTGGTATCTTGTCCAGCGCTGAGGGAGCTCGTCTCGTTGTGCGAATTTAAAAGATATACTTTTAAACGTTAATTGAAATATCTCTCAAAGTCCCTGATTTAACATCATCTTCCATCGGCAAACAGGTGTATGGGTTTAATTTTTCCTTACTTGTAGATGGATGTGATTTCACTTTTTCGTACCAGGCGTTTACACCAGAGCGAGAACTGATCAAATCACCGACCCCGCCAATTTCAATCAGGTTGCAGCATGCTGCCCAGTGAATATCTGCTAATGTAAAATCTCCGCATATGAAATCGCCTTTCTTGGGTGGACTTTTCACCTGCAGGTCCAATCCATCAAATAACGGAGCCAAAGCCGCCTGGTCAATACTATCACCCAGCACGGTTTGAACTTTTTCTGTAGCAATTCCTGCCCATTGATACATGATTGCCCGATGTACGCCGTTCCGTGGAACTAAAGATGGGCCAAATCCTTTGTCATCAAGATAAGACATCACAGCACCTGTGCCGTATACCACAAAATCAATGTCTTGCAGCACAGGACCAATCCCATAGGGGGACTTTTCCAGAAACTTGCTGTCATCCATTGCGCCTATCACTACAGCTTCTATATCTACGCCTTTCTCACCTGCTGTCTGCAAGCACTTTCCTGTGTTTGGACAACTTGGGTGACCACTTAAAATCATTTTTGTTCTTAATTGATCTCCAATCATATCTCCCCCTAACTGACAAGTTCCATTAGGATAGCGTAGTGCAGGTCAGGAATTTAATACACATTTCCCAGCCTCACAAATCCAGATTAATTAAACTCTTTAGTCCAGTGCTAAAAAACCAATCAATCCTCTATCTGCAGTGCTCCAGATGGACATTTTGAAACCGTCTCACGAATCTCTGCATCTGGTGCCGCATCTGTATCAATTACAAATTGCCCGTCTTCTACTTTAAACACTTCTGGAGAGCCTTTCACACACTCTCCAGCGTGACTGCAAACATTTGCATCATAGGTTACTTTCATCGTAAATCACCTCCCTAGGCTTACTTTTTTATCAGCTTCATTTATTTATACAGCCATATTGCAGTTTTTTCACAAATGCAGGCGTTATGCGTAGCCTGCCTGTTTATTCATTTTCGCTGCAATCTTCAACTCACCCTCACTCGCCATCTCCTCGTCCCACTTCGACAACTGACGCTTGATGTACGCATGAAATGCCGGCGGCACCAGCGCCAACGCATACAACGTGAAATAGCCTCGACCACAATTCGGTGCCCCAACCTCGTCCAACTCCCAAAAATGCGTCTCGCCACGATCATGATGATCCGCCTGACGACCAATCTCAATGAAAAACCAACTCGTAAACGCCGTCGAATTGTCCCAACTGTGTCGATAGTCAATCGGCTGACCCTTCTCACGTATCAACCCGTAATGCTCCAGAAAATTCAACGCCTCTAACTCAAAATTAGACTGAAACCATACTACCGCCAAACACAACAAACCCAGCCATCCCCCCACAAACCAAAACAAAAATACCGTCGGTAACGCCATGAAATAACCCCGTATCCAACGATTCTGCCACGATAAAAACGGTACCCCCAAACGCTCCAGACGCTGCTTCTCCATCATAAACAAAAACTTGCTCTGACCAAACCCAGATAACGGATAATGCTTGAACAAATTCCGCCCGCGCGGACACGTCGCCGGATCATCCTGATGCCCTAACTCCAAATGATGATTGTACACATGCGCATAACAAAAATGTGCCTTGCCACTCAACGCCATCATCCAGCGCGCAATCACAAAACTGAACCCCTTCGTATGCGCCAACTCATGACCGTATATAATCCCTACCCCCGCAAATATCCCCGTCGATAACACCGCTCCCCATAACTGCGTGCCCGTAATCCCATCCTGAATCGATAACCCAAACATCGTCGTCTCACCAATCGGGACCCCGTTCACGTACTGCCATATCCGCCACGCCAACGCTATCTGTAATACCACAAATATCGCCAACATCCCGTACATCGTACCATTCAATAACGGTACCACTCCCTGCGTCTCTCCCGACTCGTCAAACCCCGCCCCAGGCGTCTGCGCCGTCGTTAACGTGTCCACAATAATCCCAACCCCAAGCAAAACTACGCCCGTCCATACCCACGGACCCCCCGCAATGACCCCAAATAACGACGCCACAATCAATAACGGCGCTAAAAAATATCGTATGTTTATTAAAAATTTACTCATCTCGCCCTCCTAAATCAAAATAAACGCACAGCAAAACAGCCATTGTAAACTTTTATTATCAAATTTGATGGCTGCGCACCAAGCTGCTTAATTCCTTGGAACTATAACACTTCTGCCAATTTAAAGTTAACAACATTTTACCCCTGCAAATCATTATGGGCATGAAAGCGAAACCCTGAAATGCAATGGTTCAGCTATCAGAAACAAACGAAACAAGCTTGCTGAATGATACAAAGGCAGCATGCAAGTACTTAGAAAGTCTACTCAGAATCAAACTCTAAGGAAACAGAATTTATACAATATCTCAGATTTGTAGGGGGCGGTCCATCATTAAACACATGGCCTAAATGCGATTCACAGTTGCGGCATACAACTTCTGTTCGCTGCATCCCGTGTCCATGGTCCGGTTTGGTCGCTATACTTTTATTGTCACAGGGCTGCCAGAAGCTAGGCCAGCCTGTACCCGAATCAAATTTGTACTGCGAATTGAATAGTGGTGTCTTACAACATACACACCGGTAAATGCCGGCACCCTTTTGATCCAAGTATTTGCCACTGAAAGGAGGCTCTGTACCTTTCTGCCTGCATACCCGAAATTGTTCCGGCGTCAGCAGCTGACACCATTCTTGTTCAGATTTCTTTATCTTTGCCAATTTCCCGGAAATTAAACACAATCATGTAAAAAAGTACTATGAATACTCGCTTTCAATAGCTTTCATACTTAATCTGACACGCCCCTGCTTGTCAATCTCAAGTACTTTTACTTTAACAATATCGCCTTCAGAAAGCTCATCCGATACACTGTCTACATGCTCATGCGAGATTTGTGAAATATGTACCAGACCGTCCTTGCCCGGCAGTACACTTACAAAAGCTCCAAAATCCATAATCTTTACGACTTTGCCTTCGTAGACTTTACCTACCTCAACATCAGCCGTTATATCTTCGATCCGGCGTTTAGCATCATCGCCGGCAGCCTTGTCTACTGATGCAATGCGAACCACACCATCATCATCAATGTCTATAGTGGTTCCGGTTTCTTCAGTTAATGCCCGTATGGTTGCGCCACCTTTGCCAATCACGTCACGTATTTTATCCGGATTGATTCTCAGCACTGTAAAACGCGGTGCATGTTCAGACATCTCCCTGCGCGGCTCTGAAATGGTAGCACCCATTTCTCCAAGGATATGCAGCAACCCTTCACGCGCTTGTCTGAGAGCAATGTCCATAATCTCTCTAGTGATCCCCTCAATTTTGATATCCATTTGCAGCGCGGTGATACCCTGTTCGGTTCCTGCTACTTTAAAATCCATATCTCCCAAATGATCCTCATCGCCCAAAATATCTGTGAGGACTGCAAAACTATCGCCTTCCTTAATGAGGCCCATGGCAATCCCTGCAACCGGTGCTTTAATGGGTACACCTGAATCCATCAGGGACAGGCTGGTGCCACACACGCTTGCCATGGAACTAGAACCATTGGATTCCGTAATTTCCGAGACCACCCTGATCACATAAGGAAAGTCTTCTTCATCTGGAACTACAGCCCATATGCTGCGTTTGGCAAGTTTGCCGTGCCCAATCTCACGGCGTTTTGGCGAACCCACCATCCCCGTTTCTCCCACGCAAAAGGGTGGGAAATTGTAGTGCAGCATAAAATGATCTTTGAATTCACCCTCTATGGCATCAATTATCTGTGCATCCCGACCTGTACCCAGCGTTGTGGTCACCAGAGCCTGAGTTTCTCCACGCGTAAACAATGCACTTCCATGCACACGAGGCAACACTCCAACCCGAACGCTGATTGGACGAACTGTATTCTTGTCACGCCCATCAATCCGTGGCTCACCAGCCAGAATCCGGCTGCGTACGATGTCTTTCTCAAGCTTGCTGAATGCGCCGAGAACCTCCGCCTCGCGGCCCTCCTGTTCACCTTTCCATGATTCAGCCATTTGATTGCGTATTTCACTAACCTTGTTTTGGCGCACTGCTTTCTCAGCAATCTGGTACGCCTCACCCAGTGGCTGGCGATATTGGGCACTTACTTTTTCAGCAAGAGATTCATCTGTTTGCGGGGCCTGCCAGTCCCACATCGGCTTGTTAACCTCCTGGGCCAATTCTTCAATCGCCTGAATTGCAACCTGGAGCTGCTCATGACCGAACATCACCGCGCCCAGCATGGTTTCTTCAGACAGGATGTCGGCTTCTGACTCCACCATCAAAACAGCACTTTGCGTTCCTGCTACGATCAAATCCAGCCTGGAACTCTCCAACGTGGACTTTTCCGGATTCAGCACATAGCTGCCATCGACATAGCCCACCCGGGCTGCACCTATAGGTCCGTTAAAGGGTATCCCGGAAACAGCCAAGGCAGCAGAAGCCCCGAGCAGGGCTGGAATATCAGGATCAATAGCGGGGTTCACCGACACCACAGTAGCGATAATTTGCACTTCGTTAAGGAAACCCTTGGGAAACATCGGTCGCAGGGGGCGATCGATAAGCCGGCAAGTCAAGGTTTCCTTTTCAGATGGACGCCCTTCACGTTTAAAGAAACCACCAGGTATTTTCCCTGCTGCATAGGTCTTTTCCTGGTAATTGACAGTAAGTGGGAAAAAATCCCGGCTGGGGTCTGGCTCTTTTCTGCTTACTGCTGTGACCAGCACTGAGGTTTCACCCATATCTACAAGCACTGCACCATCAGCCTGACGTGCAATTTCCCCAGTCTCTAATGTGACAAGGTGGTTACCATACGAAAACGATTTTGTTACTTTACTCACTGTTTGGTTCCGTTTATTGAATAGCTAAATATAAAAAAACACCTGTTCATGAAGACAATCTATTATTTCCAACCATGAAGACAGATGTACACTGTAATCCCGGCATACTCCTCAATACTTAATGAATGATAATCAACCCTCTCCTGTGAAACGAGAGGACAATCGCCTTTAGCGTCTCAGCCCAAGAGAACTGATCAGATCCTGGTATCTTTTCTGATTCTTTTTACGTAAGTAATCAAGGAGTTTGCGACGATGATTGACCATCTTTAACAAGCCATGGCGTGAATGACGGTCTTTCTTATGTGTTTTGAGATGCCCACTCAAATGCGAGATGCGCGCAGACAAAAGTGCAACCTGCACTTCAGGTGAACCGGTGTCAGCGCCATCACGCTGATACTCTTTAACAATCTTTGATTTCTCTGCTGCCATAAATACCATGTTTCTGTATAGCCTTTTTTCACCACTTGCTTACTTGCATGTATATTTTATATCTGGGCGGCGATTCTACCACGGAAGTCCTTACAAACAAGGATAAATATACAAAAGCCTCGCTGATCTGTCCGCAAGATACATCTGATCGATGCCGTAGCGACTCAACACAAACATTTAGGGGCTATACGCCCATCATCCAGTACAGTGCCAACACCATAAAACCGGTCGTTTACATCATAAATCCTGACTATTCCCTGGGCAGGTGATTGAGGCACCCATACCGGATGACCATTGCGAACCTCCTTCATCATGGTTTCGTCAAACGACAGTGCAGGCCAGGATTGCAAGGCATCATCAATAGGCAACAGCGCTCTATCGAGTAAAGAAAATCCTGCAACAGCGATTTCTTCCAGCTTCATCAGCGTGTACAACTCCGGGTCCACAAACGGCCCTACACCAGTTCGC
Organism: Gammaproteobacteria bacterium; assembly: GCA_965205275.1. Classification (GTDB taxonomy): domain Bacteria; phylum Pseudomonadota; class Gammaproteobacteria; order UBA4575; family UBA4575; genus WTFY01. Next base: position 346,471 of record OZ242168.1, on the reverse strand, counting down.
CTTAACTCGACTACATGTGCGCCACAGCCGAGACACTTACCTAGATCTTCAACAAGCGTTCTGATATAGGTCCCTTTAGAACAATGCACATCCAAGCATAAAAGATCGGCTTCCCTTTTGATCAATACCAGCTTGTGTACCTTAACAACTCTTGAGGGGCGCTCAACTTCTATGCCCCGTCTTGCCAGCTGATACAAACGGGTACCTTGGTATTTCAAGGCAGAGTACATAGGCGGAGTCTGCTCCATGCTACCAGTCAGACTCTTTATAGCGTGATGGACCTGTGCATCTGCTACCCACGATGCATCCTGCTCGCTTGTTACATAACCATCTGCATCGCCTGTATCGGTAGCTACCCCAAGCTTCAGCAGTACACTGTAATGTTTGTCCGAGGTTAATAAGAAATCTGAAATTTTTGTGGCGCGACCAAAACAGATTACCAGCAAGCCCGTTGCAAGAGGGTCCAAACTTCCCGTATGACCCGCCTTGTCTGCGTTAAAAATTCTTTTTGCTTTCTGTAATGCCAGATTTGAGGTAATACTTGGTGGTTTATCCAGTAACAGCAGGCCATTCAGCGTACGTCCTTTATGCCTGCGTCTGGACATGGATTATTTGTTAATACTGTTTTCTATCAGCTTCTCGATGCGCTCACTTCTTGCTTCAGTATCGTCAACGATAAATCGCAATTTCGGAATTTTGTACAGGTGGTGCAACCTGCGACTCAGTTTTGTGCGCAAAAAACCGCTGGCACTTTGCAGACCTTTCAGGCTTTCAGTTGCATCCTGCTTTATATCCAGATGACTGAAATAAACTTTTGCCAGGCCCAGGTCCCTGCTCACTACAATATCGTAAATAACAATTTCAGGAATTCGAGGGTCTTTTACTTCCGCACGTAGCAAAGCGGCCAGTTCGCGACGTAACTGCTCTCCAATACGAAGTGGTCTGGAAGATTCATGCTGCATTGTAAAAAATGCGGTACACCAAAGGCTTTTATATTGAACGGGCGACTTCCGTGCGCTCATAGATCTCAATCTGGTCACCCACCTTGACGTCATTATAGTTTTTTACTGCAACTCCGCACTCCGTGCCTGCACGCACTTCATTCACATCTTCTTTATGGCGACGCAATGACTCAAGCTCTCCTTCAAATACCACAACATTATCGCGCAAAACACGTATGGGGCTACCACGCTTTATGGCACCTTCAATCACCTGCGTTCCTGCTACAGCACCCATATCGGAAGATTTGAACACTTCCTTGACCTTAGCAAGTCCAATGATCTCTTCACGCAACTCTGGAGAAAGCAACCCGCTCATGGCCATTTTGACATCATCGATCGTTTCGTAAATGATGCTGTAGTAACGGATATCAATGCCGAGATCCGTGGCAGTACGTTTCGCAGCACTGTCCGCACGCACATTAAAGCCTATAACGATGGCATTAGACGCCCCAGCCAGGTTAATGTCTGATTCATTAATCCCACCAACACTTGCCATAACGATTTTAACCTCAACTTCATTGGCAGACAGCTTTTCCAGTGAATCCCGTAGCGCTTCTGCACTGCCCTGCACATCGGCCTTGATCAGAATATTGATTGAAATGGCAGCGCTGTCGCCTACCTTGTTAAAGATATTCTCAAGTTTTGACGCCTGTTGTGCAGCAAATTTAGTGTCTCTCGATTTACTCTTGCGCAAACCGACAATCTCACGCACCTTGCGTTCGTCAGTGACTACAATAGCTTCATCCCCTGAATTGGCTACTCCCGATAAACCCAGCACCATCACCGGGGTTGAAGGGCCTGCAGTATCAATTTCCTTGCCCTGCTCATCAAACATGGCCCGCACGCGCCCAAACTCTTCCCCAGTCAGCACCATATTCCCCTTTGACAAACAGCCCTGCTGCACCAGAATTGTAGTCACCGGACCACGCCCCTTGTCCAATGCAGATTCAATCACTACGCCTGTTGCCGGGCCACGGTCTACCGCCTTTAATTCCAGTATCTCTGCCTGTAATGCAACTGCTTCAAGTAAATCATCAACACCCTGTCCGGTCACTGCTGAAACATCGACAAAAATGGTATCGCCTCCCCACTTTTCGGGAATCACCTGCTGTGCAGCCAGATCATTACGGGTTCGTTCCGGGTCTGCATCTTCCTTGTCAACTTTATTAACGGCAATAATAACAGGCACACCTGCAGCCTTCGAATGCTCAATCGCTTCTATGGTCTGTGGCATCACACCATCATCCGCTGCAACCACAATTACCACCACATCCGTCACTTTCGCACCTCTGGCACGCATGGCGGTAAATGCAGCATGACCAGGCGTATCCAGAAATGTAATGGTGCCTCTGTCCGTACTCACACTGTAGGCACCGATGTGCTGGGTAATTCCGCCCACTTCGCCTGCAGCCACCTTGGTACGCCGAATGTAATCAAGCAGGGATGTCTTGCCATGATCGACGTGCCCCATCACCGTAACCACAGGATCACGTGCCTGCGCCTCCATTCCCTCATAATCAACCTGCAATACATCCGCTTCAATATCAGCAAGCTGCATGGGTTTCGCATCGTGACCCAGCTCTTCCGCCACGAGGATTGCTGTATCCTGGTCGATTACCTGGTTAATGGTTACCATGACTCCCATTTTCATTAGCACGGCAATGACCTCCGCCGCTTTGATGGTCATTTTCTGAGCAAGATCTAAAACTGAAATATTGTCCGGCACCAGGATTTCGCGTTTGATCGGTCCAGTTGGTTTTTCAAACTTGTGTTTACTGCTGGGTTCAATTTTGCCAGGTCGGCGTTGTCGGGTTCGGGTTCTGCGCTTGCCTCCCTTGCCACTTGCGACATGCAATTCACGCCGTTTCGCCTTGGCACCCTTTTCCTCTTTTTCGGGTACAGCCGACGGCTTGTCTTTTTCTGCAGGACTGGAGACAGGCGCATCCACTGCCTGTTGCTCTTGCGGCTCCGAAGGCATTACAGTGGCTTTTTCTTCAGATGCCTGCGCAGCTTCTTGATCTGTTTGCTGTTTTTCTTGCTCTGCGGCTTTGGCTTCCTGTGCTGCCTTTTCCAGTTGCGCAGCCGCTTCCTTTGCCTTAGCAGCTTCCTGCTCCGCATGCAGCCTGGCCTTAGCCTCTTCTTCAAGAACAGTGCTGCGTTTTACATATGTACGCTTGCGACGGATTTCTACATTTACAGTGGTACTGTTTATATTGCCACGGCCCTGCGCAGTGCTGACTTTAAGCTGCGAAGTACTTTTTCTGCGAAGTACTATCTTTTTGCCATCGTCGGTCGGCGAGGAGGTGTCTTTGCTTCGGTTATTGCGCAAATAATTGAGCAACTGTATTTTCTGCTTGTCACTGACGGTTTGATCCGGCGTATCAAAATTCAGGCCCGCTTCGGTTAACTGTACAAGCAGTTTCCCGACAGGAATATTGACTACTTCTGCAAGTTGTTTGACAGTGACTTCAGACATATTTGATCGCTTATCGGGTAAATCCAAATTTTCCTGCTACCCTGCTGCCCCTTCATTGGCAAACCAAGGGGCACGTGCCAGCATAATCAGGGCGCCGGCACGTTCTGGATCAAGTCCCTCAATATCCAGCAAATCATCAACTGCCTGCTCTGCTAGTTCCTCCATCGTGGAAATCCCCCTGCAGGCAAGCTCAAATGCCAGATCCTTATCCATACCTTCCATGTTCAGCAAATCTGCAGACGGTTCAACATCTGCAAATTTTTCCTCCGTGGCAATCGCTGTGGTCAGCAATACATCACGTGCTCGCTGGCGCAACTCTTCCACAATCTCTTCGTCAAATTCTTCTACCTCAACCAATTCCTTAGGTGGTACATAGGCAATTTCCTCAACACTGGAAAACCCTTCCTGCACCAGGATAACGGCAACTTCCTCGTCTACATCAAGCTGCGACATGAACATCTCTACCAGTTGACGGGTTTCCACTTCACTTTTCTCTTCTGCCTGTCCCTCCGTCATTACATTCAACTCCCACCCCGTCAATTGACTGGCAAGTTTTACATTCTGCCCACCTCGGCCAATGGCCTGGGAGAGTTTTTCATCGTCCACAGCGATATCCATACTTTTCTTGTCTTCATCCACAACGATGGAAGTCACCACTGCAGGGGACATCGCGTTGATCACAAACTGGGCCGGGTTCTCATCCCACAGAATAATATCAATACGCTCACCAGCCAGTTCATTGGATATGGATTGCACGCGGGAACCACGCATGCCTACACAGGCACCCACCGGATCCAGGTGCATATCATTGGATTTAACAGAAATTTTTGCCCGTAACCCCGGGTCACGTGCAGCGGACAATACCTCAATCAGGCCCTGACCGACCTCAGGTACTTCCAGTTTAACCAACTCAATCAGAAATTCAGGCGCGGTGCGTGTCAAAAGCAGTTGCGGGCCACGCGGCTCCTCACAAACCTCCCGTAAAAATGCCCGGATTCGATCTCCCGGGCGTATTGCTTCTCTCGGCACCATCTGTTCACGCGGGATGTAGCCTTCTGCATTCCCGCCCAAGTCGACGTATGCCCCGGAATGATCTGAACGCTTAGCGATACCCATGATCAACTCGCCGACCCGATCCTTGAACGCATCTACAACCTGCAACCTTTCAGCTTCTCGCACTTTCTGGACAATAACCTGTTTGGCGGTATGTGCAGAAATCCGCCCGAAGGCAACGGATTCGATCGGTATTTCTATATATTCCCCGATCTCAATATCAGGATGCTCATCACACGCATAACTGTACAGCGTCTGCCTGTCAGGCGATTCAAATTCTGGGTCTTCATCATCCACCACCAGCCAGCGCCTGAAGGCTTCGTAATCACCTGACTCACGATCAATTGCAACACGCACATCCATTTCAAGGCCATGCCTTTTTCGTGTCGCCGTAGCCAGTGCAGCCTCAATTGCTTCAAAGATAATTTCCTTGTCTACGCCTTTCTCATTCGAAACAGTATCGACGACCAATAAAATTTCTTTGTTCATACCGGGTTACTCAACAATTAATCATTAAATTTAATATCTGCATTCAGTTTCGCATTCTTAACTGCATGCAGCGGAACTGTAAACAATTCACTTCCCTGTATTTTTATCCTGATATTTTTTTCTTCAACGCTTTCCAGAAAACCACTGAAATTTCTACGCCCTTCAATGGGCCATAATGTCTTAATCTTTACCTTGCTGCCCACTGCATTCTGCATCTGCTCAAAGTTGAACAATGGCCGGTTGATGCCAGGGGATGAAATCTCCAAGGTGTACGGCATATTAATCAGGTCCTCCACATCCAGTACAGCGCTTAACTGCTTACTGACCTGCGAACAATCGTCCAGAGTCACACCTTTTCCCCTGTCTATGTATACCCGTACCTGTGCGGTTCTGATACCCGTCTGACACTCCAGTCCCCAGAACTCATAGCCCATGCCTGCAATCACCGGCTCAATGATGGGCACTATACCAAATGGATCTCTGTACAAATTCATTCGTCCAATAAAAAAGGCCCTTCAGGGCCCTTCCAAACTGTTGACCAAACAATAACTTACCAACCATCCACACAAAATAGTATAGGTAAGAATGCTCTAAACATCAAGAACATTACGCAATACCGGACAGGTGCGTTATTCTGGATAAAAACTGCGTTACTTAGCGTACAGCTCCACAACCGTCCCTTCCAGCACTTCGGCAGCAAGTCCGACCGTTTCTGAAAGCGTTGGATGAGGATGTATAAGCCTTGCAATTTCATTGGCTGTACAGCCTTTTTTGATCGCTAATGCTGCCTCTGAAATAAGGTCACCCGCATTTGTGCCCACAATTCCAGCACCAATAATTTTTCTGGTCTGTGGATCAAACAGGAGTTTGGTGATCCCTTCTTTTCTTTCCAGACTCAATGCACGTCCACTTGCCACCCAGGGAAACATTCCTTTTTCATATTGAACATTCAATTCCTTGGCCTGAACCTCTGTCATCCCAACCCAGGCAACTTCCGGGTCGGTGTACGCAACAAAAGGGATCAGACTGCCATCGAAATCACTGTCCATGCCTGCAATCACCTCAGCGGCCACCTTGCCTTCATGTGCCGCCTTATGTGCCAGCATAGGCGGCCCGGCAATGTCACCGACAGCAAATATATTGCTTACATTTGTTCTCATCCGGGAGTCCGTTCCAATAAAACCCTTCTCATCCACCCTGACTCCGGCTTTTTCTGCATCAATCAGCTTACCATTCGGCTGTCTGCCCACTGCAACCAGCACCTGATCAAAAACATCTTTTTTCCGTGACATTGGACCATTAAACGTAACAAACATACCGTTCAGAGTGGATTCAATATGTACCACCTTGCTGCTCACAAAAATATTTTCATAAAGGCCCCCGATATGCCTGTGAAGCGGTTTTACCAAATCAGGGTCTGTGCCCGGTATCAAAGAATCTGCAAATTCGACGATAGTTATTCTGGCACCCAACTCATGGTATACGGCAGCCATCTCCAAGCCTATAATGCCGCCCCCTACAACAAGTAGCCTGTTTGGAATCTGATCAGGCTCCAGGGCACCAGAAGAGGTCATTACCCGTGAATCTTCATAAGGGAAATCCGGTATTCTTGCGGACCCTGACCCGGCCGCAATAATAGCCTGCTCAAACTCTATTGAAATGGATTGGTCACCGGAAAGCTGGACTGTGAGTTGATGCGGTGATAGAAACCTGCCTTTGCCCTGAATGATGGTTACATTGCGTTTCTTCGCAAGGGTAGCCAGACCGCTCGTTAACTGACCTGTCACCCTGTTTTTCCAGTTGCGCAATGCGTGGGTGTCCAGTTCAAGGGAAGAAAACCGTATCCCGAGATCGTGCATCTCCCGGGCCTCACTGATTACCCTGGCTGCATGCAACAGGGACTTCGAAGGGATACAGCCCGTGTTCAGGCAAACCCCACCGAGAGAGCCGTAGCGCTCAACCAGCACTACTTTCTTGCCCAAGTCTGCAGCCCGAAAGGCGGCTGAATACCCTCCCGGTCCGGAACCCAGAACGACAACCTGCGTCTTCAGATCTTCAGCAGGGCCTTTTGCTTCCTGGTGCCCTTCAGCCTGGACTGACTTTCCATCCGGTTCAATTCTTATCAGGACGTCACCCTCGGTCACTACATCCTGAAGCCTGACAACAATTTCACGCACTGTACCGCTGTGTGAAGAAGGTATTTCTAGGGCTGCCTTTTCAGTCTCGACAGTAACCAAATGGTCGCCTGTCTGTACCGCATCACCCACTGCAACCAGAATCTCTGCCACTGGAGCAGAATCTGCACCATTCAGGTCAGGTGTACAAATCTCTAGCCATGTATCCATGTGAGTACTTCAACAATATACGCTGGGGGATCTAGGACAGTTTTCATTGGGTGCACAGGCCTTGTCTGAAAAAACATACCTTTGTAGAAACCGGTTCGAAAAACGAAGGCGTCTCAAGACAACAGGACACGAAAATGGATATTTATTTTTTTCGAAACACACTAAGCAATTTACCAAGAAAAGAGGTTTTTGCATGAGGGCTGAGTACTTCACCATTGATTCTGGTTGACCCTACAACCTGTACGGTTCGGGTCAGCATGTCCATCACCGGACACTGGTTTTCAACATCCCTGGCAAGGGTCTCCAGCAATTCTCTTGGGGCCGGGCTTTTTATATGGGTTTCATAGGCAATTTCGGAAAATCCAGGAAAAATGCTCTTGTCGACTGTCAGACCCAGCAAACCTCTCACGTCAAGCCTGGCTTTCAATGTGATATCACATTCCTCCAAGGGTATGTTTCGTACAGAGGCCAAAGCGGCAAACATGATCTGCTGACACGATCCAAGGGCTGCCAACACCAGTTCAACAGGACTCGCACTCAAATCCGTGCCACCAAATGCAGGGGGCTCGTCTACAAGTAACTTGTGTTCCCTGCGAATCTGGTTCTTGCACAAGGTCCCGCCTTCCCAATGCGTATTAACGTAGTACTTGAATTTTCCATATTCCGGATCTTCATTTGCCCGGTCAATGATACTTCGCACTGCGACTCTTACATTTTCCAGACTTTCAGTGTTTTCTTCGCTCATTTGTCTTCAACTTCTGCAGTTTATTCATGCTCGCTTCAATTATCTGCAAAACTACGGACACCCCTGCTTGTGGGGCCGTTGCTCACTCCTGATGGATGTCAGGATGATTGAAAAAAGCGGATCGCGGCATTTTGTACAGCCTGCCTGGGTGGGTGACGTGCAGGTTTCAGGTTACTGCACTAAGCCTGTTCAGCAATATTTCCGGCGTATGCTTGCAAATTCCACAGTGTATGCGCACCACCTTCTGACACGGACTGTCCGCCCAAGTTCTCCGGGCTGCATGTACTGCAGCAGTTTGTCCGGTGGATTAAATGTGGACGGTGTACCCGCCTTCTGCGAAAGACCGGGTCATGTTTTTCAGTACTGTTTCAGTCATCATACAGATTGGTATACGTATCCATGCCAACACCTCCATGGTATTTGGGAAATGCCGCAACGATATTTGTAATGTGTTTTGCTGGCATGCTGTCATACACCTTTTCTGCTTCATCCATCTCCAGCACCTCTATACTTTCACTACCATCATTCTGCACAAAGTAATTGGAGTTTAATGCACGAAACAAAAATTTCCCGGCACCTTCATCATAAGCCAGTAACGTAGACGTGTCGGTTCGATAGGTTTCAGTATCAACCATTTGCTTTAATTTCTTATATTTAGGAGCTTCTTCAGACATTTTTGTTATCCCCTCTACTAGTAGGTTTAACGAATACTCTTGGGCTATGACTAGACTAACCAGGTTTTTTCAATGATTTACGTTGTATGGATGGACCCATCGGACCAACAATACTCATTGTATCACTTGGGATAATTCTCGCAAAATTTACAATGGCCCGGCCAAGCTGGTCCAGTTGATCAAGGATACCTTCATCAACCAGATCCCTGTTGGAATAGTGGCTGTTATTTGCATAGACATGCCCGGGTATCACATGAGCGTAGAAAAATCCCAGTAATGGTTTCATTTCATGCTCCAGTGCCAGATAGTGATGGTCGCTGCCACCGGTTGCGATCATGCCCACAGGCTTCCCGGCAAGCGCATCATTAGGAATCAGGTCAAACATGTTTTTCAGCAATCCTGTATAGGTACCCCTGTACATGGGCGTACCCATCAACAAGGCATCCGCTTCAATCACCTTATCAATAATGAGTTTTGAGTCACCTTCATATTTAGCCGGGTCCCTGGCATCACAGAATTGTATATCGTATTCGCTGATGCTGACTGCTTCTACATCAATGGAGCTGTCGTAATGCTTTGCATACTCCAATGTTTTTTCAACTGCAATCAGAGTCTTGCTACTCAGACCCCCTGATATACCGAGCAGTTTCATTAACCCACCCCCTCACTCAAATTGAAATGAATCCATAACCCTGTGACCAGAAAACCGGACAGCCGAAACAATTGATACATCAGAATACTGAATATGCCACATGATGCAAGGGTGTCACGATGGTTGCCCAATCGTGACGACCCTTGGATGAAGCCTAGGTAGAGCCGGTCTTATGCAGACTTCTTTCTGCCAACCGTTCTGCCTTTGCGGAGGTCTTCCTCTTTTTCACGAACGAGTGGAATGACCTTCTCACCAAATTGCTTAAGCTCCCAGTTATAATGCAGATAACCAGTCAAAATGACTTTTATACCGAGCTGCTTGAGCTCAATGATACGGTCTGCAACCGACTCGGGTGTTCCAATGAGACCGGTTTTGAAGCCATCGTTATACTGAACCAGGTCTTCAAAAGACGAGTTCGCCCACATGCCTTCACCTTCATTGGACGAGCGACCTGCCTGCTTGACTGCCTCTCCAAAACCTTTTACAGCCTCAACATCTGCATTCACGATGATATCCCGCAAGGTTTCAGTAGCTTCTTCCATTGTGTCACGAACGATACAGAATCCGTTACATCCAAATCTGATTTCGCTCGGGTCACGACCTGACTCAACAGCAGCAGCCTTTGAATCATCCATGATTTCCTTGAAACCTTTATTGGTGTTCCCGTTCATGAATAACACATCCGTAACACGACCCGCCATTCTTCTTGCATCCTTGGAGTTTCCTCCCTGGAATACAACAATGCGATGCAACGGTTTAGGCAGCATTGGCGCACCGTTGATCTGGTAGAAGTCACCATAGAATGTGAACTCATCTTCTGCCCACATGCCTTTCATGATACGAATGAACTCTTCTGACCTGCGGTATCGCTCGGTATGCTCAAGCCACGGCAGACCGTATCCCGTGTACTCACCTTTAAACCACCCACTTACAATATTGATAGATGTGCGTCCCTGGGTGCAGCAATCTAAAGAGGCTTGCATCTTTGCGACAATTGCAGGATGCCACAGACCTGGATGACATGCAGTGATAACCTCTAGTTTTTCAGTATGCTGCAGGATTACATTTGCAATGGTGAATGCCTCGTGCTGATGGTCCGCGCCGTAGCTTGCAAACCAGCGGGTTTGTGCAAGTGCTGTTGCGAAGCCGGAGCTTTCAGCATCCTTCGCATACTTGATATTTGCTTCTGGCGTCCAGTCAGTATCCATGGGTAAAGTTGTGATAACCAAACCGCCGGAAATATTGGGCACCCAGTACGCAAATTCAACCTGATCCGACTCCACCCATGCAGATGGTTGCATCGGATTCTCAGAGTTGGGTAATAGTTTTGGATAATGCGCCATATTTCACCTCATTTCATTTGTTAGTCAGTTCACTTTTCACTTTTGTTTCACTTTAATATAGTGTTTAATTCGTAGGTATACCTACTGTGTACAAAACGAGGCCGACTCATTTCGTAACACCATTCAGTTGCAGGTATACCTACTGTGTACAAAACGAGGCCGACTCATTTCGTAACACCATTCAGTTGCAGGTATACCTGCTTTACCAAAATGAAGCCCGTTCATTCCATGAACTATGCTTGAGAGCCCATTATTAATACCCTGAAACTCCTTCAGTTCAGACCCATACTTTCTTGGGGGTTCCAATCCCTTTTTGCTTCAAAATTTCAATTGCTTTGTCCGTATCCCCATGACTTTCAATAATCGCATCTCTGCAGTCAATAGTACCTGCCCGAGTTGCACTTCTAACTGTTTTGATCATTTGTGCGGTTACATCTTTTAGGCTAAATTCAATATCAGTACTCATCTGTCAGACTCCTTATATAATCACTAAAATAAAATCCTGCTGAATTATAATTAATTTCACTGCGTTGCACCATTGGATATATTTAAGGTGCAATAGAAATTTTCTTACACCGCAGTTAGCTGCTTTTTTTATGAATAGTAATTATGTGGCCCATCTTTTCCTCTTTTATTTTCAGGTAATTTTTACGAAACTGGTTATTGGTATAGGACAATATAGGGATCCGTTTTACCAGTTTGATTCCGTAATTTTCAATCCAGCTGCACTTGTTGGGATTATTCGTTAACAGCTGAATACGCTCAATGTGCAACGCATGCAGAATGTGGGCAGCCACGGAATGGTCCCGCTGATCTGCATCAAAACCCAGCGCCCGGTTCGCCTGAACGGTGTCGAAACCGCATTCCTGCAATGAATAGGCTTTCAGCTTGTTGATCAATCCTATGCCTCTGCCTTCTTCCCTCATGTAGAGCACTACACCGCTGTCATGCTCCTGGATAAGCTTCATTGCGGTTTCAAGCTGATCTCCACAATCACACCGTGATGACCCAAAGACATCACCGGTAAGGCACTCGGAGTGGATCCTGACAAGTACATCATCGTCTTTGGCCCATGACCCCTTGACCAGAGCCAGGTGTTCCTGACTGGTAAGGTTGTCGCGAAATGCAATTAACTCGAACTCGCCCCAGCGTGTTGGTAATTGAACAGTAACCACGCGCTCCACTCTGGATTCAAAACGAAGCTTGTAGCGGATCAGATCCTTGATCGTAATAATCTTCAGGGAGAATTGTTTCGCTACTTCCATCAGGTCAGGCAGCCTGGCCATCGAACCATCTTCTTTCAGAATTTCGCACAGCACTCCCGCCTTGCGCATGCCCGCCAGTTCCATCAGGTCCACTGCAGCTTCAGTGTGACCCTCTCTCTGAAATACCCCTCCATGTACTGCCCTGAGTGGAAAGATATGGCCTGGACGGGAAAAATCTTCCTGGACTATATGCGAGTCTGCCAGTGCCTTGACAGTTTTTGCCCGGTCCGCAGTTGAAATACCCGTAGTCGTACCATGTTTGAAGTCTACTGAAACCGTGAAAGGTGTAGTGTGCAGGGAATCATTTTCATCCGGCGACACCATCAGCTTCAAACCAATCTCGTCAGCCCGCTGCTCAGTGATAGCCGTACAAATCAATCCACGACCCTGTGCCGCCATGAAATTGATCATCTCAGAGGTACATTTATCCGCTGCACCAATAAAATCACCTTCGTTCTCGCGTTTTTCATCATCCACTACAATCACGAGTTCTCCCCGGCGCAGTTCCACAAGCGCCTCAGGAATCGTATTGAAGCAGATTTCCTTGGTAAGCATTATCTAAAAAACCCCTGGTTTTCTTTCCCTTCTGCTGTGCAAACCCTGCCAGTTGCAAAAAGAGTTACCAACGTACCTTGCCAGTGAAATCCCTCTCCGGTTTGGCCGCATCAGAAACCCAAGCAATCTGGCCCAGAAACTCTAAAAATAAGCCGGACCACATCCATGTATCCGGCTATTTTCATGTATCCAGACACTTTTCTATTCGGTCTGCTATAAAAATGTCCTTACATATTCCAAGTGCTGACTCCTTCAGGCACTGCAGGCTGATCGCCTGTTAACGTCCAGTTCTCACGATCACTCATATCATTGCAGTCACGCTTTTCTATCCTGTTTTCCTCTCTGTAGATTTCGGCAAGACTGTACAACATCTCCGGTGGTGCTTGACTCTTGATCCATGGCGTTACAATTTCCCATTGCCTCTTGTCAACGTCATATTTCTGGAACTTTGAGTTATGGCCCCCAATATGATCCTTGCAGGTCACTTTCATGGGTGCAAGCAGCCCTGTAGCCCCGAGCTCTGCAACACGATCTTCATCAAAATGGATATTCTCAAAACCCCAACGTACCTGTTGTGCATTCAGGGCCTTGTTACCCCAGCGTTTTTGTGCATTGATGATAGCTTCTACGTGCATGATTCCTGCCGTGATGCCCAGATTATGGTACACACTGCCCAGACGGCTTTTGTCCTGCAGATCACCCTTGTGGGCACCGTAGACTACGTCAATGATTTCCTGCTGAACCTTGGTAAAGATTCCGGCCGGGTGAGTAGTAATCGCCTGATAACCATGTGCAGCCTTACCTGCAGGACGCACATCTTCATCCGAGTTGCTCCAGATGTTTCCGATCAGGTGGTCAACGGGAAACCCGATACGTGCGGCCGCCTGAATCGCAACCGGGTTCATAACACCCCAGCCACGCAAAAATACAAAGTCAGGCTTTATTTTGCGAATCCTTGTCCACTGGGACCCCTGTTCATTTCCAGGATGTGGAATCTCGATCTTGTGATGTTCAAACCCATACTCTTCGCCCATCGCATCCATATATTCAAGCGCATTTCTTCCATAGGGTGAGCCATGAAACAGGGTAACTACCTTTTTGCCTGACATGGCTGCTTTCAGATCGACCGTATTGGGATTCTCTCCGGTTACCAGATGCGCCATGAAACGTACTGTTGCATTGTATTCATCAGGAACACCCATCCCCAGCGGAAACACATAAGGAAAGACCTCTCCATCCATGGTTTCACTCATACCGTGATTCACTGTAATCATTGGAATCATGTCGGTACGTACAACCTCGTTCAACGCAATGGCAATACCTACGCTTAACGGGTCAAAAAACAGTGCGCCGCCTTCCCGGTCTTTCATGCGTTTGTAACATTCCACGCCTCTTTCTACAGCGTATTCCGTTTCACACTCCGACCAGATCAGCTTTACGCCCCCCACACCGCCATCACGGATATTCTTCAAATTGTAATAATCAAGAATCCCTCCGTAATAGCCGGTACCACCTGAAGCATAGGGGCCTACGCGATAGCTTGGTATCGGGATGTACATCTGCTCCGAGAAAGCAGGTAAAGAACCTAACAGTAATGCGGCAAAGGAAATTGCCAACACAACTGCTCGCTTTATACTATTTCCCATCTTATTCACTCCTCATTTTGATAATTTTATTACTTCCTAATGTGCATCATTGCACCTAATGAGTTTACATATATCTGATGACTTATCGAAACCCATCGATACATAAGCAATCATGCAATACCTGTGCCAGAACGGCAAAGTAACGCAGTAAGCAGAGGCAGAACACTATTCCCGTATCTCACGTTCCCATTTGACACATAAGCACGTATCCACGTGCCCTTTAGAAACATAATACGAAGAGGTTCCCTCAACCTGATGTCATTTATTCATACCACGCTTTTGGGTTTGTCCCGATGCAAACCCCAGCGGTTGCGGCGCATCCACAATGCCTTGCGCCCTATTCCCAGCATTTTCGCCAGTTCTATTTCACTGCACTCATTTTGATGCTCTTGAACGACATTTTTCATGTATTCCTCAACAGACATGGGTTTCTGTTGAATCCTGTTCCCTTTGCCATTGATAGCTGCATGCGTACCATTTCTTTTTATATGCTCGAAATCATCAATGTCAAGTTCGTCCCCCTTGGCAAGAATAATTGCACGCTCTACCGAATTCTCGAGTTCACGTACGTTTCCTGGCCAGTCGTAATCTTTTAGAAATTCAAATAACCTGTCATTGACCCTACTGATCCTACGACCCAATTTTATGTTGTAGCGTTTAACAAAATAATTTAAAAGCAACTCGATATCATCTAACCGCTGACGTAAAGGCGGAACCAGCATCTGAATGACATTCAGTCGGTAGTACAGGTCTTCACGCATACGGCCCGCAGCGACTTCTTTTTGTAAATCCCTGTTACTGGCAGCGACTATTCGAACATCTACCTGGAAAGACTGGCTATCACCAATCGGACGAACGTTCCTGTCCTGGATGAACCTGAGCAACTTTACCTGTAACATTGGAGCCAACTCAGAGATTTCATCAAGGAACAATGTTCCTCCATGAGCTTCGCAAACTAATCCCTCTTTTGAAGAAATGGCACCGGTAAATGCGCCCTTAACGTGTCCAAAAAACTCGGATTCCATCAATTCCGCTGGAATAGCGCCACAGTTCACCGGGACAAAATTGCCTTCGTAGCGCTGACTCGCTTCATGAATCCCCAATGCAACCAACTCCTTCCCTGTACCACTTTCACCTTGAATGAGTACCGTCGCTTCGCTTGGGCCTACCCGGTCAAGCAGGCTTTTCAGTTCCAGCATAGACTGGCTCTCGCCTTTAATCTCTGTGCTGCTATGCAGCACATTCTGCAGATCACGTTTCAGTTGGCGATTTTCTTTTTGGATGCTCTGCTCATTGATTGCCCTAGTAACGGAATGAATGAGGTATTTGCCTGAAAATGGCTTGAGTATGTAATCGACAGCACCCAGGCGTAGCGCCTGAACTGCACATTTTATGGATGTGTAGTGCGTCATAATCACTCTTGGACACTCCAGCCCCGATGCCCGTATTTTTCTGAGCAGGTCAAGCCCTGACTGACCGCTTAACTTAAGGTCACTCAATACCAGGTCAAAACTTTCTGAGAGCAGCTTTGGCATGGCTTCAGATACTTTTCTTACATGGACGACCTTCATGCCCTCACTTTCAAGAAGCTGTGTAACTGATTCACCAAATTCAACATCATGTTCGACAACTAAGACCTTGTGTATAATCTTCATCTGAATTCTTCCAGTTAAGTTTGATCACTGCCCCTTGTATGGGGACCCGTTTATACCTGTGATTATATCTACATCACCCGCCTGATTGTATCAAAAGGACCAACTTTTTTATGGAAATGTATCTAAATGATACGCACAAGCCTGCCTGCCTCGATCAAAAGTATCTTAATAGTGGGTCAAAATAACCGCTTGTTGGTATAATAATTGCGACAACATAATGACTTCCCTTACCAATATGGGAAAATGATTAATGTTTCTACTAAGACCATTTTCATATAGGCATTTAAAGATATGAGTACCAATGCAGTCAGTAGTGACCGGTTTAAACAAGCCATGGGACAATTTCCAAGCGGTGTAACCATCGTTACAACCGTTGCAGATGATGAAAAATATGGATTTACGGCATCTGCTTTTTCTTCACTTTCGCTTTCCCCGCCCCTGGTTCTGGTGTGTCTGGCGAACAATGCCGATTGCTTCGAATCCTTTAATAAGGGGGAACGTTTTGCAGTCAACATTATTGACCGGAAACACGAAAAATTAGCATTCAAATTTGCAGAAAAAGGCTGCGACAAGTTTAGCGCCGGTGAATTTGTTCCAGGTGCCAGTGGCCTCCCCATACTCTCAGGCAGTCTGGTGTCCCTGGAATGCAGGACGCACTATACCTATCCGGGTGGTGACCATGTAATTTTAGTGGGCCAGGTAGAATACCTGACAATCAACGAGGGTACCCCCGCCATCTGGTATGCAGGAGGATTCCATTGCCTTGACACCTAGGCTGAGATATTTCTGCGCTTTAATTGTGATCCATTGCAGGTGGGTTACTCGCAGAACAGCCTCTGCCAACTATAATTCCGGTTTGCCTGCATCATCATTCGGGTTCGTCTTTCTTGACTTTGGAGATGAAGTTCATAAAAGCAGGCTCCAGCAATTCCAGATCCTTCATGCGGGATTTTTTTCTCATTAAATCCCGGATATTAATTTCATACGTGTCATTTTGCTGATAAACCTCTAGTTCCCCGGCATAAATGAAGCGGTAAATTTTGGTTACCGGAACACCAGATATCCTGGATGCCTTAGCAATACTTACATATTCTACTAGTACCATCTTGTTGACTCCTGTAGAGAAAAACCCAGACTTGCTATTACATCGTAATACATCGTTTCCAGATCACTCCTTTCGCAGGATATAAAGAAATCAGGCGGTCAGTATACCCTAAATTCAGTACTGCAGACCTGACTGCATGACCGCATAAAAGCTGCTTACAAAACTGCACTGCATACCGTGCATACCACCGGAGGGTGAGCTCAAAAAATTCGAGGACTGAAATATCCTGATACCATCATGTGTGCCTTTTCCGCACTGCAAACGCCTGGCGGTAGAACTGACTCGCCCCATTCGGACCCAAATGCTTAACGCTTTTGGAAATTTTTTTGAATATCGGCAAAGCCCTCTCATACACATCCTCTTCACCGCCGACAAGAATCATCTGTATAACACCAGAATCTTCCACACTTTCATTAATGATCGCCGCATCCAGAAATGCCACCTCATTTTCTACAAGCTGCTCAGACAGCTCCTGCAAAAATTCTGGAGAGACTGTGCTCATATCTATGACCAGAGTACCCGTCCTCCAGCACCGGGCAATCCCTGTGTCATCAAGAAGTACCTTCTCCAACTCAGTTCCGTCTGACAGAATCGTGAAAATGATCGGGCATGCTCCTGCAAGTACCCTAGGTGACGGATAACCTTGCATAGCCGGGTGTGTGGGTTCTCCGGTTTCGTTTTCCAGCCCGCCCAATGAGAAATTTGCCTTCCTGAGCAGAAGCCTGATCAGGTCTGCCAGCTTTCCCTGCCCTATAACACCAATTTTTGTTTCTTCTGACTCAGAGATATACATTTGGGTAAGAAAGACCGACTGTTTTCAGGAGGCCTGATGCGCAAAACAGATGCTAGCATGGTGGCCCTGCTGCAACAATCAACGGGATTTCGTAGAGAACCGGACTTTCCCCTTGCCGCAGAAAACATGATCCTGCCCACATTCAATGGCCTGTATCTTCACCTTCTGTGGGCTGAATTCTTCTGCTGGGAGCCGCCCCTCAAGTCAATACTGACTGCAAGTAACCATCACAACTTGGGGCCATCTGTTCAATTGGTAGCGGGGGCAGGATTTGAACCTGCGACCTTCGGGTTATGAGCCCGACGAGCTTCCAGACTGCTCCACCCCGCATCAGGCATGCGAGTGTACTGACTCGACCTGCATATCTCAAGCATATAAGGCATAAAGCTTGGTACGATTTAACTCTTTTTCGCCCGGGTAGGAAATATTGCGCACGGAAAGCCCCGGTTTTTCCTACGCGGACTGTCAAGTCATCCTGATTTTCCCGGGTCGATGCCGGTGAACTGAGTCCTGGGTCTGCCAAGATGAATATGAATTCCACAATTCCATACAGGCGGGTCGATATTGCCCAGGAAGAGCCGAATACAAGCAGGACCGCTATGAAATTGAGTCCAGTGAACCGTATTCCCATACAGATTATGATGGGCAGGCCCGCAAGGTGGTCATTCATCAGGCCTCCAGAATCCCACCGGACAGGATAGTTAAGAGTCCACTTTTCTGCTTGCCAGAGCCAACTTACGGAAAACCCTGCTCAGGCCAGGCAAGGGACTTGCACAAGGCGATGACTTCCAGGATGCGCAGATAACTCCTGAGTGTTTCAAGTGGTACAGGGTGCTGCGGACCGGCCTGTGAATGGTCAGAGTTCAACCAAACCATGTCTCTCCCGGCATTCAAACACCTGCAACCGGTGCTGTACAATCGTATTGTTCATGGCAGGGTCGATCACATGCCTGCCAGTCCTATAGAACCCTTGTACCCTGTATCTTATGCTAACACTGCATTCCCTTTGTTCCTCCTCGCAGGAAGTACGTTTTTGAACCTGTACTCCAGCCAGCAACCCCGGTGGCATTACTTAATTCAGTACCTGCATACAGTAGTTGAGCAGCGCATTAGGAAAAATGAACAATGCCATAATCAGCAACCCATTGACCGATAACACCGTTTGTGCCAAGACTGAACGCTGTATATGGAACCTGACATCCGCATCGTCGAAGTACATGTATTTCACTACGCGTAAATAATAAAACGCGCCAATAACAGACATCACAAGCGCAAGTATCGCCATCCACAGCATGCCGTCATGAACCAAGCTTTGTAAAATGTACAGCTTGGCGTAAAAACCGACCGTCAATGGAACGCCGGCCATGGAAAACATAAACAGCAACATAATCAGGGCAAACCATGGATTGCGTTTACCCAGACCTTTCAGATCCACAAGCCGGTCCATTTCCCTGCCTTCATCACCAAGCAATATCAATACACCAAAAGTCCCGGCAGCCATCAACACATAAATTACCGTATAGAAAAGTGCTGCTGCATAGCCAAAGCCTGAGCCTGACAGTATCCCCAATAATATAAAGCCAACATGGGATATGGCCGAATACGCCAGCATACGTTTTATATTGCTTTGTGCAATCGCAATGATATTTCCAAACACTACTGATAACACCGTTAAAATTATCAACATCTGCTGCCAGTCTGTTAACAATTCCTGCAAGCCATTACTCAACAGGCGAATGGCCATTACAAATGCCGCAAGTTTCGGCATAGTAGCAATAAAAAGTGTAATCGCTGTAGGCGCTCCCTGATAGACGTCCGGCACCCACATATGGAAAGGAACTGCACCAAATTTGAAAGCCAGACCTACCACAATAAAAGCTAATGCGAATACCAGGGCAACACTGTCTGTACCTGTATTTACAAGATAGGTATTGATCTCGGCCAGGTCCAGGCTTCCAGTCAATCCGTATAGAATTGACATGCCGTAAAGCAGCATTCCAGATGCAATGGCACCGAGTACAAAATATTTAATGGCCGCTTCCGAAGCATCATTGGAATTCCGCACAAAAGCAACAAGGGCATATAAACATAAAGACAACAGCTCCAATCCCAGGTAGATCAACACAAAATTATGCGCCGATGCCATCACCAGGGTACCCAGGGTGGCAAACAGTCCCAGAATATAAAACTCCGCACGGGCATATGCACGCTGTTGCAAATAAGGGCGTGCGTATATGAATACAGCTACCATGGTCACACATGCAAACAGCTTGATAGCCCCGGCCAGTGGATCACTGATATACATATTCTCGAACGCAAATGATCTTGAGTGCACAGATACGGAATAAACCAGCACTGCAATGGTGATTAGCGTAGCCAGACTCAACCAGTACGTAAGCGCTTCACTGGCTCTGCCTGCATACAGACCGATCAGCAACACCGTTAAAGCTGCAGCCAGAAGAGCCATTTCCGGCAATGCAAGAAGCATATCTGCACTTAAACTGTCCATGATGGTTACCTGAGGTTTGTCAGTTGCGCCTGTTGCAGTAAATGAGCCACAGATGCATCCATGATTTCAATCAGTGGCGCTGGCCACAGACCGATCCAGAGTATCGGCAGGGTCAAAGCCAGCAAACAGATAAACTCCCTGGGGTTCAAATCTGTCAAGGCTGCCACCTGTTCGTTTAGGGGGACCCCGAATACCACACGCTTTATCATCCAGAGTGTGTATGCAGCGCCCAGGATCAGGGTCAATGCTGCAAGAAAGGCATACCATACGTTAGCCTTAAAACTTGCCAGAATCACCATAAACTCTCCGACAAACCCCGAGGTTCCCGGCAAGCCGACATTGGCCATTGCAAACACTACAAAAAAAGCCGCGAACATCGGCATGCTGTTCACAACACCTCCGTAATCTGCAATCTGTCTGCTGTGCATGCGGTCATACAAAACCCCTACGCACAGAAACATGGCACCCGATGTAAAGCCATGTGAAATCATTTGTACCACGCCACCCTGCAGGGCCAGTTCTGCAAAAGCGCCAGTCTTGGTAAACAGCGCAAAAATCACAAAGAAGCCAAGTGTGACAAAACCCATATGCGCGATCGATGAATAGGCAATCAGTTTTTTCATGTCACGCTGAGCCAAGGCAACCAGCCCAATGTAGACAATGGCAATGAGCGAAATTGCGATGATGACAATGGCCAGTTGATCGCTGGCATACGATGTAATGGGAATACTGAAACGCAAAAATCCATAGGCGCCTACTTTCAGCATGATGGCCGCCAGTACCACCGAGCCTCCGGTTGGTGCCTCCACGTGGGCATCCGGTAACCAGGTATGCACAGGCCACATGGGTACCTTTACTGCAAACGCAATCAGGAATGCCAGGAACAAAAAGTATTGCTCACGGGCAGTCAGATGAAACTGCTGCCATTGTGCAATCTCAAATGTTCCGGCCTGCAGATAAAGGTAGACAAGTGCAATGAGCAGGAACACCGAACCCAGAAAAGTGTATAAAAAGAACTTGATCGTCGCATACACCCTGTTTGGCCCACCCCATATCCCAATGATCAAAAACATCGGAATCAGCATGCCCTCAAAGAATATATAAAAGAGGATGGCATCCAGGGCGCAAAACACGCCAATCATCAAGCCCTCCAGAATCAGGAATGAAGCAAAGTATTCGGCCATGCGCCCGGATGCGATTTCCCAGCCGGCAATTATTACCAGAACTGTAATGACAGTTGTAAGTAGAATCAGCGGTATCGAGATCCCATCAACACCAAGCGAGTAATACACATCAAAAACCTGAATCCAGGGAATGTGCTCACTGAACTGCATGGCATAACGCTGAGCATCAAAACCATTCAGCAGCCCGATGCTTGCTATAAAGGTTGCCAGCGCAATGAGCAGGGCCAGCCCCCGTACTGCATGCACCGAAACCTTTTTCGCTAAAATTACCAGCAGACCCCCGCATATCGGCAGCCAGATCAAAATACTCAGCAGAGGAAGTGAGGCAAGCATATCTTCGATTACAAATAATGAATGCCGAGCAGGATAAGCAGGCCGATGATCATTGTGAAGGCGTAGTGATACAGGTAGCCGGACTGTACGTTACGCACCCTTAACGAACACCAGTTCACCGCTTTGGCAAAACCGTTTACAACCAGCCCGTCAATCACCAAACGATCACCAAACGAGTCACAAAAAGATCCGGCCCTGCGGATGCCACCGGCAAATAGCCTTTGATAGAGTTCATCAAAGCCATACTTGTGCAGCAGCACTTTATGCAAAACACCCAGTTTCTGCTTACCCTGTTCTGCCAGCTGTGGCTGCCACAAATATACCCAGCAGGCACAGAATATTCCTGCCAGCACCAGCCACACCGCTGTGCCCTGAAAGCTGTGTAACACAAATGGCACCAGCCCTTGATAATGGGATTGAAGTTCAGCAACTGCACCGTGCTGGTCTGAGACAGTCAGACTTTCAGCAAAATAATTTCCAAACACGAATTGGCCAATGAACAATCCTGCAAACACTGAAGGGATTGCCAGCAAAATTAATGGCACAGTAATGACTCGGGGCGACTCCCTGACATGCTCTTTCGCCTCGACACTCATCCTGCTCTTTCCATGGAAGACAAGAAATAACAATCGGAACGAATAAAATGCGGTGACAAACACGCCCGCCAACACCAGTACATAGGCGAAGCCTGCACCCGGCAGGTGGGAATGACGTACTGCCTCTATGATGGCATCCTTTGAAAAGAACCCGGAAAAGCCCGGAAACCCGACCAATGCCAGTGTGCCCATCAATGCAGTCCAGTACGTGATGGGCATCCGTTTACGCAAGCCACCCATGTTGCGCATATCCTGTTCGTGGTGTAGAGCCACGATCACGGAACCTGCTGCCAGAAATAACAGCGCCTTGAAAAATGCATGCGTGAACAAATGAAAAATTGCAATGGAATAGGCAGAAGCCCCTAGGGCAACCGTCATGTAACCCAGTTGTGATAACGTTGAATAGGCCACCACTCTTTTATATCGTTCTGCACAATGCCCACCAGGCCCATAAAAAATGCGGTCAGGGCACCGATCACAAGGACTACTGAAAGGGCGATGTCGCTTGATTCAAACAGGGGTGACATACGTGCCACCATAAAGATACCGGCAGTCACCATCGTGGCGGCATGAATAAGCGCAGAGATCGGGGTCGGACCTTCCATGGAATCAGGCAGCCATACATGCAGGGGAACCTGTGCAGATTTACCCATTGCACCTACAAACAGCAATAAACAGATTGCCGTCATGGCCGGCCAATGCACATTTTCGGTAATCGCAAGGGTTTGTTCGGAAACGTCTGATACCTGACTGAAGACAGTCTGGTAATCCAGGCTGTTGAAAACTGCCAGAATGGCAGCAATGCCTAGCAAAAATCCAAAGTCCCCTACCCGGTTGACGAGAAATGCTTTCAGGCTTGCAAAAATTGCAGATTCCCTGGTGTACCAGAAACCAATCAGCAGATAGGAGATCAAACCCACGGCTTCCCAGCCAAAAAACAGCTGCAGGAAATTGTTTGCCATAACCAGCATCAGCATTGAAAAGGTGAACAAGGAAATATAGGAAAAGAAACGCTGGTAGCCAGGATCGTCATGCATGTACCCAATAGTGTAGATATGCACCATCAGGGATACAAATGTCACTACGATCATCATGGTAACCGTCAACGGGTCAATCAGAAAACCGACTTCAAATACCAGGCTTCCGAGACTGAGCCATTGATATACCTCAATCGAGGTTGATGCTGCCTGGCCAAAAATGACTTCCCTGAATACAACCAGACTCAGAACGAACGACAGCAGTACCCCTGTAATCGTTACCCTATGCGCACCCGCGCGCCCGATACGCTGGCCAAACAGGCCGGCTAGCAACCCCCCCGCCAAGGGTGCCAAAACAATTATCAAGCAAAGTGTTTTCACTGGTTTGTAGCGGGCCTAGCCTTTCAGGCTGTCAATATCCTGTACATTGATCGTCTGGCGATTGCGATACAGTACGACCAGAATTGCCAAACCAATGGCCGCTTCTGCTGCCGATACCGTAAGAATAAAAAACACAAAAACCTGGCCGGACAGATCATCTAGGTAATGGGAAAAAGCAATAAAATTCATATTTACAGCCAGCAACATCAATTCGATCGCCATTAGCAGGAGAATTACATTTTTCCTGTTCAGAAAAATACCGGCCACCCCAATAGAGAAAAGAATAGCGCCAAGCGCAAGGAAATGTGTCAAGGTAATCATGGTGGCTTTTATCTTCTGTCTGTCAAAGCAACTCATTCCCTATTTATGGAAATCAAACGTACCCGGTCTTTTCTGTCTGCACTGATCTGCTTTGCGGGACTCTGCCTCTTTGCATGAATGCGTTTGCGCATGGTCAATGTAATGGCCGCAACAATAGCCACCAGCAAGATGACCCCTGCAATTTCAAACGGGTATATATAGTCGGTAAACAAAAGCTCACCCAGTTCCTGGGTATTACTGTAGTCCGCTGCCTTTAACTGGGGTTTTTGCAGATCAAATGCCGGGTTACTCAATATCACGATCATTTCAGCAGCCATGACGACCCCGACCACAAGCCCTACCGGCAGATACCGGGTAAACCCTGCGCGCATTTTGGCAAGGTTGATATCCAGCATCATTACGACAAACAAAAACAGCACCATTACTGCGCCAACATAGACCAGCACCAAAGTGATCCCTAGAAATTCCGCTTCCAGTAATAGCCAGATTGCAGCACTGGTGAAAAATACCAGCACCAGAAACAAGACTGCATGTACAGGATTACGAACCGTAATCATGGCAAGCGCCGACATCACCAGAACTGTCGCGAAAAAGTAAAAAACAGCACTTTGTATCAACATTTTTACGGGCTCAGTGATTGAGTGTCTTGGCCTGCCGGTCGGCAGAAATCTGGGGTTCGTGTTCCCTGCCCACCTTGAGCAACATTTCCTTGGTCATCACCTGATCGCCTCGTTCAAAAAATGCATACTCAAATACCCGGGTTTCCACAATGGCATCCACCGGGCAGGCCTCTTCACAAAATCCGCAGTAGACGCATTTAAACAAATCGATGTCATAACGGGTAGTTCGGCGACTTCCATCTTCACGCTCTTCTGTATCCATCGTGATGGCCAGTGCAGGACAAACCGCCTCACACAACTTGCAACCGATACAGCGTTCCTCTCCGTCCGGATACCTGCGCAATGCATGTAAACCCCGGAATCGGGGAGACTGCGGAGTCTTTTCTTCCGGATACTGGACAGTACATTTCCTGGACACAAAATGCTGACCTGTCAGGCGCAGGCCTCTCAGAAGCTCCCATAAAGTGAAACTGCGAATGATGTTTTTTATACTGATCATCTGTACCTGCCTAATCGAACCAGGGTGGAACCTGCATATAAAGCAGAACGCCTTCGACAAAAATCCAGATTAATGTCAAAGGCAACAGGACTTTCCAGCCCAGCCGCATAATCTGATCGTAGCGATAGCGGGGGAAGGTGGCACGAAACCACAAAAAACAAAAAATAAAAAAGCAGGTCTTGGCAATAATCCAATGTGGACCCGAACCCAGTAACGCACCCAGGTACGGCAACTGAAATGCCTGCGCAGGAACAATCCCTTCCAGAGGGCTGAGCCAACCCCCCAGGAACAACAGTGCAGTCAGCGCCGAAATCAAAATAATGTTGGCATATTCAGCCATGAAAAACAAAGCAAAACCCATACCCGAATATTCAACATGAAACCCTGCGACGATTTCAGACTCACCCTCTACTACATCAAATGGAGCGCGGTTCGTCTCGGCCACACCGGCAATCAGATACGTTACAAACAATGGTAGCAACGGCAGCCAGTACCAGTGCATGACACCCCCCTGCTGCGCGCCGACAATATCACCAAGATTCAGACTGCCGCTTGCCATCAGCACACCTACCAGGGCAAAACCCATGGCGATTTCGTAGGCCACAATCTGTGCTGCCGCGCGCAGGGAGCCCAGCAGTGCGTATTTGGAGTTCGAGGCCCAGCCTGCAACGATCACACCGTACACACCCAAAGAGGTCATGGCCAATATATATAACAATCCTGCATTGATATCGGCGAAGTTCCAGTGTTCGGCGAACGGGATCACCGCCCAGGCGGCGAGTGCAGGCGCCATCGACAACAGGGGCGCAAGACGGAACAGGAACCGGTCTGCATCATCGGGCAGAATCATCTCCTTGAACATCAGCTTGAATGCATCAGCTATAGGCTGACCCAGGCCTTTTGGACCCACCCGGTTCGGGCCAACCCGCATCTGCATAAAACCAATCACCCTGCGCTCTGCCAGAGTGACATAGGCTACACAGCCAAACAGCACCAGGATAAATACAAATATATACACGGTTGTCAGCAACACAGGCGGTACCGGCGCAGTAATATTCAGCCACCAGTCAACCATGAACAAGCCTTTGTATCTCTACCGGCGCAATAACCTTTCCCAGAGTATCCATGTGTCGTGCGCTTTTCTGTATCCAGACACAA
This sequence comes from Gammaproteobacteria bacterium, assembly GCA_965205275.1. Lineage (GTDB taxonomy): Bacteria > Pseudomonadota > Gammaproteobacteria > UBA4575 > UBA4575 > WTFY01. Next base: position 320,096 of record OZ242168.1, on the reverse strand, counting down.
CTCATAGGCAACGCTGCATCAAGTCGCAGCTCCAGCATCATCTCCCGCCCTTCCTGTATCACCCGCACCTTCTTTTCATTCAGGACCCCAAGCTCACGGGCCTGTTGTTCACACATTGCGATATGGGGTGGCTGCTCGTACAGGGTCTTTTGCAAAGAATCCGCACGTCGAACGATGTTATCCACCGCATAAACCGGTGTACCGGATACTCGATATACCCCTCCCCTGGTGGCCTGTGTATTAACATCCCTTAATTCATACAGATTGCTCTCGAATGTGGTTTCCTGCTCGAACTGCACCCTGATTTCTTCAAGAACCTGCTGGCTGGACTGATAGGAAAATTCTTCAAAACCAAGGGTGTTGGCCAGGACACGCAACACGCGCCAAGCAGGTCGGGCCTGCCCGGGTGGAGCGACGGCTTTGCTGACAGTCTGCCAGCGCCCTTCTGCATTCACATATGTACCTTCTGTTTCTGCAAAGGTGGCAATCGGAAGGATCACGTCTGCATAGTCCTGCATCGACTCGGTAGCATAAGGGGAAAACATGACCACAAACTCGGCTTCCTGCACCGCCTGTACGGCAGCCGGTGCACTCGCAAAATCAAATTCGGGTTCCAGGTTAAACAGTACAAGGACCTGCCGGGGCTGTGCGAGCATTTCAGCAACGGTCAGCCCCCTGTTCCGGCTGGGCGCTCCTGCTGGCAGGCGGTGCGGAAGCATGCCACACAACCAGGCGCCCGCCGAATTTCCAGCCTGCGGAAGTATTCCAAAATTTGTATTGGTATGGTTGGAGATAAAGTTACCCATAGCACGCAATGCAGAGGCCTGCGGGTGAGCTTCCGCTATTGCGCCTATAAAAACACTGGCCTGCTGTTCGGCACGGTTCAATAGGTCAAAAATGTGTTGTGCGTAATGGGATATCGATACCCGCTCGACAATCTCCCGCAATGCAGGTGGAAGCTGCTGCAACGCATTGCCAGGTATACATTTTGCGATCTCCGCCAAGGCGTACAGCCACTGCTGTGGTGCCAGATTCCAGGTACCCTGCGATGCAAAAAGAAAGTCGAAATCGCAGGGATTCAGGGCAACAACTTGGCAACCCCTGGCAGCGGCCTTGCGCATCCGGTGTGCAAGCATGGGCTGCTCAAAGCGAACATCACAACCGATTAAAAATATTGTGTCATTACGTTCTATGGATTCAATCGTCTGCCCTAGATAGGGAAACAGGGGCATGGACTCCTGGTCTGTAAAGTCAGTCTGCCTGACACGATGGTCTATATTCTGGATGTTCAGGCGACGAAACAATTTCTGTAATAAATAAAGCTCTTCCAGGGTGGAGTGCGGTGCTGCCAGTACGCCTACTTGCTCCACCGGATATTGCATGATTCTCCTTGCCACCTGGTCCAGGCTGCCGGACCAGTCACTGTCCTGCCATCCACCATGGTCACCCTTGACTCGGGGCTGCATGGTCCGGTCGGGCGCATGCAGGCCCTCATAGCTGAAACGATCACGATCGGATATCCAGACCTCATTCAGGGTATCATTTTCCCTGGGTACAACACGCATCACCCTGTTACGAAGCACGTGCATGTAAATATTGGAACCCACCCCGTCATGCGGGGCAACACCTGAAGATTGCAGCATCTCCCAGGAGCGGGCCTGCATGCGTGAAGGCTTGGCATTCAGGGCCCCTACCGGACACACATCAATGACATTCCCTGACAGCTCAGAACTGAGTGAACGCTCGACATAGGTACCGATTTCCATAAACTCACCGCGCCCGGTCGCACCCAGTTCACGAATGCCGGCAATTTCACTGCCAAAACGAACACAGCGTGTGCAATGGATACAGCGCGTCATGTCGGTGGAAACCAGTGGACCGAGTTCCTTGTTGACCACCACACGCTTCCTTTCTGTATAACGCGAAATATCCTCTCCATACCCCATGGCAATATCCTGCAACTCACATTCTCCCCCCTGATCACATACAGGACAATCAAGCGGATGATTGATCAGCAAAAACTCCATTGTGCTTTTCTGTGCATCCAGCGCGGCAGGTGAGCGAGTGTATACCTTCATGCCTTCAGCAACCGGGGTTGCGCATGCAGGTAATGCCTTGGGGACCTTCTCGACTTCAACCATACACATGCGGCAATTTGCAGCAACCGATAATTTCCTGTGATAGCAAAAGCGCGGGATACGGATATCATACTGATCCGCAACCTCAATCAGCATAGCGCCTTTTGAGGCATACACCTCCTGGTCGTTGATAAACAGTTGAATCAGGTTTTCAGGCATCGGCACTTGATCATTATTTTATACAACCACGCGACGGGTTGCGGGCCGGTGGTCCAGTACGCAGCATCCATGTTTGATATAGTGAACAAATTCATCGCGGTAATGCCTGATAAAACTGCGCACCGGCATGGCCGCCGCATCACCAAGCGCACAGATGGTTCTGCCTTCTATCTTACGGGCCACATCGTCAAGCTTGTCCATGTCCTCCAGGCTCCCCTTGCCTTCAACAATGCGGCTGATCATCCGATACAGCCAGCCAGTGCCTTCCCTGCAGGGCGTACACTGGCCGCAGGATTCCGAAAAATAAAAACGCGATATGCGCTGCAGAACCTTGACCATATCCGTGGTGTCATCCATAACAACCACTGCACCTGACCCCAACAGGGAACCGGCCTGTGTAATTGATTCATAGTCCATCCTGACAGTCAGCATGGTCTCTCCTGGAACAACCGGAACAGAAGAGCCACCTGGAATCACTGCCTTCAACCTATGTCCTGTACGGACCCCGCCTGCCAGTTCGAGCAATTCCGAAAACGGTGTGCCCAGCGGAATTTCAAAATTACCCGGTTTGTTTACATGCCCAGAAACCGAAAAACATTTTGTACCGCCACTTTTCTCCACACCCATCGCTGAAAACCATTCGGCACCCTTGCGTATAATGCTGGGAACCGAAGCAAAGGTTTCAGTGTTGTTGATCGTAGTTGGCTTGCCATACAGGCCCTTGCTGGCCGGAAACGGTGGTTTGAACCTTGGCAAGCCTTTCTTACCCTCAAGTGATTCCAGCAACGCGGTTTCTTCACCGCATATGTAGGCACCTGCACCGAGCGTGTCATACAGATAAAAAGTAAACCCCGTGCCCAGTATATGGTCACCCAGGTACCCTGCCGAATAGGCCTCATTCAGGGCCTCTGTAAACCGCATGTAAGGCTCATCCATAAACTCACCGCGCACATAATTGTATCCTGTCGATGCATTCATGGCGTAGGCGGCGATGGCCATACCTTCAATCACTGCATGCGGATTGAACCTCAGGATATCACGGTCCTTGCAGGTACCGGGTTCGGCCTCATCCGAATTGCACACGATATAACTCTGTACATCCGTTTTGCGTGGCATGAAGCTCCACTTCAGTCCTGTTGGAAACCCTGCGCCCCCTCGTCCTCGCAAACCTGACGCCTTGACCTGTTCGATGACATGATCGGGTGGGATATTTTCCTGCAGGATTTTCTCCCAGGCAGAGTACCCGCCGATACGGATATAATTTTCCAGCGTCCACGGCTGGTCAAATTTCAGGGTTTCATAACAAACGCTATTCAGCTGCATCATCTGTCCAATCCAGTTCTTCCAGAATGCTGTCGACCTTCTCAAGGGTCAAATTTTCCTGATACACATGATTGACCTGCATCATGGGTGCACCGCAACAGGCGGCCAGACATTCCTCTTCCTTCTTCAGGAAAAACTTCCCGTCCGGAGTACTTTCGCCCAGATCAATCCCCAGTTTACTCTTCAAATATTCAACGATTTCATCCGCCCCGCACAGCATGCAGGACAGATTCGTACAGACCGACAGGGTATGCCGGCCTACCGGTTCAAGCTGAAACATGGAGTAAAACGATGCGACTTCATATACTGCAATGGCTGGCATGTCCAGATATTCTGCAATCGCGTCCATATTCTCTGTCTTCAGATAACCGTCCTCATGCTGAAGGGCACGCAAGGCGCCCAGTACTGCAGATTGTTTCTGATCGACAGGGTAACGTGCCAGCCAGGCATCGACCTCTCCGCGCACGTATTCCGATAACCGCGGCAATGAAGCAGTATTTGTCACCGGTCAATTTCTCCAAACACAATGTCTTGGGTGCCGATAATTGCCACCACATCCGCCAGCATATGCCCTCGCGACATCTCATCCAGCGCGGCCAGATGGGCAAACCCCGGAGCGCGTATTTTTAAACGGTAGGGTTTGTTGGCGCCATCCGATACCAGGTAGATGCCCATCTCGCCTTTCGGATGCTCAATTGCACAATAAACCTCACCCTGTGGCAGACAGTAGCCTTCCGTAAACAGTTTGAAATGATGAATGAGTTCTTCCATACCCATTTTCATTTTTTCACGTTCAGGCGGTGCAATCTTGTGGTTATCCACCATCACGGGTCCCGGATGGCCACGTAACCAGTCGACACATTGCCTGATGATTGCATTGGACTGGCGCATCTCCTCAATACGTACCAGATAGCGGTCGTAACAATCTCCGTTGACACCTACCGGGATCTGGAAATCTAGATGCTCGTAGACTTCGTACGGCTGTTTACGGCGTAAATCCCATTCCACCCCTGAGCCACGCAACATGGGCCCTGTAAAACCTAACTGCAGTGCACGCTCCGGGCTCACAATGGCAATATCAACCGTGCGTTGCTTCCAGATCCTGTTTTCAGTGAGCAGGGTTTCATATTCATCCACGCAGGAAGGAAACCGTTGTGTAAAGTCCTCGATAAAATCCAGCAGCGAACCCATGCGCGCCTGGTTCAGTTTTTTGACTTCCTTTTTATTGTGCCAGCGTGACTGTGCATATTTCGGCATCTCATCAGGTAAATCACGATACACCCCTCCGGGCCGATAATAGGTGGCATGCATGCGTGCACCGGATACCGCCTCATAGCAATCCATCAGGTCCTCACGTTCACGAAAGGCATACAGGAACACGGTCATCGCACCGATATCGAGTGCATGTGCACCCAGCCACAGCAGGTGATTGAGAATCCTGGTGATTTCATCGAACATGACACGTATGTACTGCGCACGGACGGGCACCTTGACCCCGACCAGTTTCTCGATTGCCAGCACATAGACGTGTTCATTACACATCATGGAAACATAGTCGAGCCGGTCCATGTAACCGATGCTGTGGTTATAGGGCTTGCTCTCGGCAAGCTTTTCCGTAGCACGGTGCAGTAAACCGATATGCGGGTCTGCACGCTGTACTACCTCGCCTTCCATTTCCAGGACCAGTCGCAAGACACCGTGTGCCGCAGGATGCTGCGGTCCAAAGTTCATGGTGTAATTGCGTAACTCAGGCATCGTCTTTTTTCAGTTCACCGGATTCAAAGCGATAATCATCGCGAATCACCTTGGGTACAGTAATGCGCGGTTCGATGGATACGGGTTGATAGACGACACGCTTTTGCTGCGGGTCATAGCGCACTTCGACATGGCCAACCAGCGGGAAGTCCTTGCGAAACGGATGTCCGGTAAAACCGTAATCGGTAAGTATGCGGCGCAGGTCAGGATGCCCTTCAAAAATGATTCCATACAGGTCAAACGCTTCACGTTCGTACCAGTCTGCCGATGACCATATGTGATGCACAGAAGGCAATATGGGCAGGTGGTTATCTTCACAAAAGACCTTGATGCGCAGCCGGTGGTTATGGGAAACAGAAAGCAAATGGTAGACCACTGCAAAACGAGGTTCCTTCAGAGTCCTAGGTTGCGGCGCATCGTCGAATGTAAAACGCCCGAAGGAGGTTTTCTGTGCACCGCGACTGAACCCCGAAGATGTCGCCGTTTGCGTATCCCATTCACTTACCCCAAATTCCAGGTAGTCGATTCCACACAGGTCGATAAGCTGTTCAAACCTGAAATCCGGTGTATCACGAAGCTGCAGCATGACCCCAGTGAGGTCCTGGGCATTTACAGTCAGTGTGATTTCATCATGATCCATATCCATGGCCTGCAGCAGTGATGCAAAAGCGCGCTGCAAATCAGAGCCGAGTTGATTGATACGATCCCTCATGATTTCTGAACCTAACGCGCAATGGTGCTGGTCCGGCGGATTTTATTCTGCAATTGAAGAATGCCGTATAACAGGGCTTCTGCAGTGGGCGGGCAACCCGGGACATAGACATCAACCGGCACAATACGGTCACAGCCTCTGACGACAGAATAGGAGTAATGATAATACCCTCCGCCATTGGCACATGAACCCATGGAGATTACCCACTTGGGGTCCGCCATCTGGTCATACACCTTGCGCAGCGCCGGAGCCATTTTATTCACCAGAGTGCCCGCTACAATCATGACATCCGACTGTCTCGGGCTGGGCCTGAACATGACACCAAAGCGGTCCAGATCATACCGTGAGGCGCCCGCATGCATCATTTCCACTGCACAGCAAGCCAGCCCAAAGGTCATCGGCCACATGGAACCGGTACGTGCCCAGTTAATGAGCTCATCCAGCCGGGTCGTAACAAACCCCTGTTTGAAATGCCCTTCTATACCCATAACGTTTCTACACCAGACTCCCGAAACCGATTGTACCGCTCATGTTCCATAATCCTCCAGTGCCCGGCCTGCTAATCCCAGTCCAGCGCCCCTTTTTTCCACTCATAAACAAACCCTACCGTAAGGATAACAAGAAACAATGCCATGGCCAGGAAGCCTACCAGCCCGATTTCACGTATCGCCACCGCCCAAGGAAATAAAAAGGCAATCTCCAGATCAAATATAATGAACAGAATTGCAACCAGGTAATAGCGCACATCAAACTGCATCCGGGCATCCTCGAAGGCCTCAAACCCGCATTCATAAGGCGAATCCTTGGCATCGTCCCGAACACGGGGTCCGAGTGCAAGACCCATCACCATCGGGATCAGCCCCATAATTGCGGCGAGCACGATAAAAATGAGAACAGGAAGATAGTTTTCGAGCATTACCAAACATTTCCCAAGGCCAGCAGTCAAGTGCCAGACTGAATCGTCGCCCTGGGCGTATATGGCCTTATGTCGTACAGGGCGCTTGCTGTATTATTGTATCTGAATTTGTCGCACTGGGGACTTCAGATATTTTCTTGCATCACATTTCCGGCACACCACGATGGCCGGACTCGACTCAAAGTCTTATGGTACTGTTTTTTATAAAGCTTAATAGCGTTTTTAATTATACCAGCATAAGTACCCTGACATTGAAGATACTTTCCGGAAAATTTGCGCACCGGGTGTGTAAAAAAAGTAAAGGCAGCCTAGAGGATTTACATACTCCCTATGGCAGGTCCGAGCCGACCCCGGCTTCCTGCCAGCCCATGTAAAGGTTCAGATACCTATGGCACTTTTCAGTGATCGTGAGCATGGGATCTGAATGAGGGGGTGCAGAGGGAGGCGTGGCCTCTCTCTGCACCGGATCGGGTATCCTCCAGTGAACCAACCACAGCCACTGGAACAGGAGACCCGAGCATGGACATTAAATCCCTTCGTATTCGATCATACAAGAGCTTCAAGGTCGACGAACACGTACCCGAGGCGGCGGGTGAGCGCTACCGCAGGTTGCAGGCGTACCAGCGCTTGCGTGCGGCGGGCTGCAGCGAGGCCGGTACATCCCAAAATCCAGGGCGCGACTGGACACTAAGCAAAAGGCAGGCTATGAAACGCATACTTGGATTGATACTGGTCCTGATTCTTTTCGGTTGTGCGACACCCAAGACACAGCGCGGCGACGTCAGCCAGGCCGGGGTCGAGCATGAAGCCGCATTACAAAAAGAACTGTACGTAAGGGGTTATCTGGAAAACCAGATAAGAGTTTCGAATGTCGCATACCCGATACTCACCAGCAGCGCCGATACCTGTGACAAGAAGGTGGGTTCCTATTTTGGTGTACTGATCAATTCACCCGAATCGGCCGGCAAGGAATACCGCAAAACCTTCAAAGGGATATACGGCAGCAGTGATGATGCAAGAATTGTCGGTATTGTGAAAAACAGCCCCGCCCAGCAAGCCGACGTAAAGATTGGCGACTCCGTTCAATCCATTGCCGGAAAATCATTTACCAATACCTCAACAAAAGGCATTGGAAAAATGACAAAAGCGATGCATGAAATAGTACCGGGGACCCCCACCGTTTTCAGGCTGGGCCGTAACGGCCGGACCGTAGTAGCAGAAATTACGCCCGTAGAGGCTTGCGGTTATCCGGTTACCTTGATGATGGACGACACGATCAATGCGTTTGCAGATGGCAAGGCCATCTATATAACGAAAGGTATGATGCGATTCGCGCAAAGCGATAACGAACTGGCTCTTGTCATCGGGCACGAACTGGCGCATAACGCGATGCTGCATATCAATGCCAAGAAAAGGAATTACTGGCTAGGCACAATTTTCGATATCATTGCAGCCGGATATGGGATCGATACGCAGAATCTGTTTGGCAAGGTGGGAATAAATGCCTACTCACAAGCTTTTGAAAGCGAAGCCGATTATGTCGGACTCTATTATGTGGCACGCAGCGGGTACGATATGTCAGAAGCTCCTGCATTCTGGCGGCGTATGGGAGCCGAGCATCCCGGCAGTATAAAAGGCAGTTACAATGCCACACATCCTTCCACTTCAGAGAGGTTTGTCCAGCTGGAACAGACCGTCAAGGAAATACTTGCGAAACAGGAGTCGGGAGAACCGCTGGCCCCCAACATGAAGCCCAAGTAAACGCAGACACCTTTATCCTGTCTCCGGTAACCCCCAGGAGTCCTGTGCACGCAGGTGGACATCCGAAACGTGTGTCCTGCGTACGACGAGGATGCGCGGCACGGATGGCAGCGTCAACCCGAGCATCCTTGACGCCGCTGAACGTATATCCGCCCAGTACTTTAAGCGGACAAATAATCTATATGCTAGGATATTCAACCCAGTAATTTTTTGAGTCCAACCTTATGAACCCAACTTTATATGAAAAGCTCGGAGGCAAAGAGACGGTTGAGAAAGCCTCCCATTTCCTGTACGTGAATATCCTGCTTGATGATCGTATCAAATCCTTTTTCGAACATACCGACATTGAAAAACAAAAGCGCAAAATGACTGCTTTTCTGACCTATATATTTGGTGGGCCGTCTCTTTATATCGGCAAGGATATGCGTCGTGCACATAAAGACGCGGTCGCAAATGGTTTGAGCGACGATCACGTTGATGCCATGATGGAGTGTGTAAGAAAAGCACTGGCTGAAATAAAGATTGATAACGATGCAATTGATGAGGTGATCAAGACCATCGAAGCACATCGTGGCGATGTACTGAACAGGTGATTTGATAAAATCGTTTTTTAAGTGATGCATGGCTTGCATCACTCTCAAGACGAAATCAATCCCTGAGACCCAGTTCAGACTGTTTTCATTGGATGAAGCAGAGGAGAAGATAGAGGCTTGGAGACAGGAATACAATGAGAGCCGTCCTCACAAAGCTCTCAATCACCTGTCACCCAGTCAATACGTGGCTTCAAAGGCCGCATAACCCGCCAGAGTCGCAATCGGCGCGGTACTAAAATGGGTGGCCACCAAACCGCTCCGACCCTCTCACAAGACCTGGTACATACCCAGGAAGCTTGGCAGCACGGTATCCGTTGGCCTGTACCGCGGTAAATTGACTCGATCACGAGCAAACTAGGCAATGTACTTGTGGTCGACGTGCTGACGTCCCGTGGTGTGTTGTCCTCTATCTACGATCGTCCGATAAGCACTCTCTCACGCGGTCTTCGATCCAGACTCGAAGCTAGGCACTGTATCACTTCACATCTAATGTAGAAGATGTTTGTGTTGGAGGAGCAGATGCCCAATGTCAGTATGTAATTTTTCCACGTGATCGAGGCGTAGACCGATAGCTATCTCAACATCCTGGTTATTATCTTTGTAAGCGAAGCGAAGGGGGAAAATTGGTACTTTCCTCTTTGAGTTTTTTTCCATAGCCCAAGCGATAGGATCTATTGCTACTGATTTACCTATTTTAGCTACTGACAGCTTTTGGTTTTCGTTATTATCAGACATGGGAGTTCTCCGATGATTAGTCTTTGCAAGGTGTTAGGGTTACGGGATGTCATCGCAGCCTAGGTTATGAGATTTGATAAGTAATTTATACTCTTCTAAAGCCATAGCATATCGGATGACTTGTCGAAGGTCTAAATGTTCATGAATATAGAAATCTTTCCGGACGAATTCTTCAGCATGTCATGCCCCCTAAACTTTGGTGTTCACCCTATAATTTAGTCCAGAGCGAGTGCGAAAAACTGGCATGATTGATTCCTGGAATGGGGAGGAGGCATCATGGCACGCAAGCGTTATTCAGTTGAGCAGATTGTGGCCGCGGTCAAGGCGCAAGAAGGCGGTACATCGATAGGGGGTATTTGCCGCAAGTTGGGGATTTCGGAAGCGACCTTTTACCGCTGGAAGAAGGATTACGGCGGGCTTGAGCCGGACCAGGTGAGGGAGCTCAAGCAGTTGCGGGAGGAGAACGAGCGTCTGAAGAAGCTGGTGGCGGATTTAAGTCTGGACAAGGCGATGTTGCAGGACATCACGCGTCGAAAGTGGTGAGCGCGGCGCAGCGCAGGCAAGCGGCGCGCGATCTTCAGGGGGCGTACCGGGTCAGTGAGCGGCATGCCTGTCGGGTATTACGGTTGTCCCGGGGGACCTGCCGGTATGTGAGCTGCAAGCCAGGTCAGGGTGCATTACGCCAGCGGATCCGGGAGTTGTCCCACGCACGGGTGCGCTACGGGTATAAACGGATTCATGTGCTGCTCAGGCGTGAGGGGATGCGGGTGAACCACAAGCGGGTATACCGGCTGTATTGCCTGGAGAGGCTGCAGCTATACCGCAAACGGCCTCGCCGGCATGTGAGTGCGGCACACCGTCACAAGCCGCCGGTTCGGGCCACCAGGCGGAATGAGTCCTGGGCGATGGATTTTGTGGCGGATCGGCTGCATGGGGCTCCAGGCTGCGGGTACTGACGGTGATCGATGTATATACGCGCGAGTGTCTGGCGGCAGCCTCCGCGTTCAGGATGGGTGCGGTCGAGGTCGTAAAGGCCTTGGAACAGATCCGGTGCCAGAGAGGGGTTCCGAAACGGATGTACTGTGATAACGGCAGCGAGTTTTCCGGTCGGCTTACGGGCCTGTGGGCGTATCAGCACCAAGTCACCTTGATGTTCAGTCGACCTGTCAGGCCGACCGACAATGCGTACATCGAATCGTTTAACCGCAGTTTTCGGGACGAGTGTTTGAACCGGCATTGGTTCTTGTCATTGGAGGTGGTCTTCTCCCCATAACCTGATCCAGGCATAGTGCGAAAAATCTCGTTAAGATGCCCCTGAGGGGGGAGGAGGTTTTTGCATGAAGAAGTCACAATTTAGCGAGGAGCAGATTGCGTATGCACTGCACCAGCATGAGGCTGGGATGAGTGTGGCGGAGGTGGTCCGCAAGCTGGGGATATCGGAGCAGACTTTTTATCGGTGGAAGAAGAAGTTCGGGGGGTTGGCGCCCTCGGAGGTACGTCGCTTGAAGCAGCTGGAGGATGAGAACCGTCGTTTGAAGCAGATGGTAGCGGAGTTGAGTCTGGACCGCCAGATGTTGCAGGAGGTGATTCGAAAAAAGCTTTAAGGCCGGCGCGCATGAGGGAGCTGGCGCGCTGGATGATGGATGGCTTTGGAGTGAGTGCGCGGCGGGCCTGTGAGGTGGTGTGTTTGCCACGTTCGACCTGGATGTACCGGTCACGCAGGATGGAGCAGGTGGCATTGAAGCAGCGGATACGGGATATTGCTAAAACACGTACCCGCTACGGGTATCTTCGCATTCATGCGTTGTTATGCCGCGAAGGCTGGGCCGTGAACCGCAAGCGGATCTATCGTTTGTACTGCGAGATGGGGCTGCAGATGCGGCGCAAGCCCCCCAGGCGGCGGGTGCAGGCGAAGCTGAGGGAAGTACGCCCTCCAGCCCGTGACCGCAACGACTGCTGGAGTATGGATTTCATGGCGGACCAGACCTTTCGATGGCCACCGGCTGAGGGTGTTAACGATAGTGGATAACTTTAGTCGTGTGAGTCCTGCCATAGAGGTGCGCCCTCGGTATACGGGATACGATGTGGCGCGTACCCTGGAGCGGGCCACCCGGGACTATGGGGCCCCGCGCACGGTTCGGGTAGATAATGGCCCGGAGTTCGTGTCAAGGGAGGTAGACTTGTGGGCCTATGCCAATGGCGTGACGCTGGACTTCTCACGCCCCGGAAAGCCCACGGACAATGCGTTTATCGAGTCGTTCAATGCACGGGTACGCCAGGAATGTTTGAACCAGCACTAATGGTATGGACCGTTCCCTTTTTTGGCGTCTGCTACAGTGGGCGCTTTAACAAGGTGTGACGAGGGAGGCAGGAGGGTTCTGAAGGGAGGTCATGATTCACGCCTCTTGGATCCGACTTCAAAGAGCCCAGATGGTCTGTCAGTTCAAACCATACCACTTCAAGGAGTAAACCATGACCAAGGGCAAGCCTAGCACGATTACCCCCAGGACCCCTGCCTGCATCGGCATCGACCTGGCCAAGAACTCGGTTCACGTATACGGGGTGGATGCTCAAGGCCGGCGCTGCGTGGGCCAGAAGATGCGCCCGGACAAGGCCAGGGCGTTGCTGTCCACCCTGACCCCCTGCGTGGTGGGCATGGAGGCCTGCGGGCGTGCCCACCAATGGGGTCGCAAGGTGCAGGCCCTGGGGCATGAGGCAAGACTCATGGCTCCACAGTTCGTCAAGGCGTATGTGAAGTCCAACAAGAATGACCGGGCCGATGCCGAGGCCATCTGTGAGGCAGTACAACGTCCGAACATGCGCTTTGTCGGGATCAAGAGTGAGGCACGCCAGGCACAGCAGTCGATGCACCGGGTTCGTTCCAGGGCAGTGGCCAACCGTACCGCGCATGTGAACGAGATCCGTGGCCTGTTGTCCGAGTATGGCATTGAGATCCCTCAGGGTCGCAGGCAGGTGCGCCCGGCAGTAGCGCAGGTGCTGGGGGATGGGGGGATGGCAGAGATCGACTTGCCCCCGCTGTTTCTGGAGGTGCTGGCCGACCTGTATGACGAGCTGGTGCATCTGGAGGCACGGGTAGAGCGGTATGACAGCATGATCGAGTCGATCGCCAGATCGGATGAGCAGGCACGATTGCTGATGACGATCCCCGGTGTAGGGCCGATGACGGCCACTGCACTGCTCGCTTCGATCGGGGAGGCGGGAGTGTTCAGGAACGGGCGGGAATGTGCTGCCTGGCTGGGGCTGGTGCCGAGGCAGCATTCCACCGGGGGCAAGGATCGGCTGCTGGGGATCTCCAAACGCGGCGACCGGTATGTACGCTGTCTGTTGATCCATGGGGCCCGGGCGGTGGTGAGGCAGCGCACTTGCAAGGAGAGAACAGATGCCCGCAGCCAGTGGCTGCAGCGGTTGCTGGAACGACGCCACAGGAACGTGGCGACGGTGGCGCTGGCGAATCGCATGGCCCGTACGGCATGGGCGGTGCTGGCTTCAGGCAAGCCGTATGAAGAGAACTACGTGCCGGTGTGAACAGACACCGGTCCACGAGGACCCGGAAACGTAAGATCAACCCCGGACGGACACAGGAGGACGATACCCACCCAGGTTGCGAAAGAGTGAACCCGCGTGATGGCAGAAAAGGCAACTCTGCCGGGGTGAGAACCTGATCAAACCAAAGGCCCGATGCATGACCCCTTGAGAGGGTGACTGCGACAGAGGTCGAAGCACTGATAAGGACATCCCGGCGCGAATTCCATCAGGGCCAGAAGGCACATAGTCCTTCATAAAACAGGTCGGATAGATGGCTGCAGCCTACTCTTCCTGAACAAAGAATTGCTCTTGCAAACGGGGAACGGTCCATAGATGGTTCCTGTCCCTGGACGATGCACGGGTCAAGATTGACCGCTGGAGGGAGATGTATAATCATGAACGGCCGCACAGCCAGCTGGGGTACAAGACACCAGTGGAGTTTGCTGAGGCGCACCGGAAACAGGCGGAGGAACAGGCCAATTCAAGTCAGAATTTCGCATAAACCCTGGCCCAGTTTTTGGGGGAGGACCAATCGCTTCAACTCTCTCTCAAACCCTGGTACATACCCAGGGGGCTTGACAAGCCAACTCACAATGAAGAGAACCGTCTTTGTAATTAGTCTCAGATAAACCTTGAATTTCATATTACTTCTTAAAATACGCCCGGTCTCGGCCCAAAAATGCCTCAGCAAAAGTTTCAAACCATCCGACACATTGTTCTAGGCCCTTTCCACCATGCCCATGCATATCCCTTACAAATTGCTCTGTTTTAGCAGGCCGGTTAAACAATTCTTCATTTAGGAATTCTATCGTCTCCAAGGATGCAATCACGGCGACATCCTTAGCTAGCCTCATCGCACTGGCCTTGCATTCGTCCCATTCCTGAGCCTCCATGTAGCCTTCCTTGTATAAGGCATCAAAAATTTCTGGAATTTTGCTGTAGCTCTGAATCAGATAGCTAAAATCTGCAGCGTCTTTTGCCCGCAATTCAATCTCTCTGTCCAGCCATGAAACCAGTTTAAGCAAGCAAATTCCTGCAGGGGAAGCCACAGGAATTATAATGTTTGGCGCCTCACTGATTTGTACATCCAGTGCATGTTCAAACGCTTCCAGAAAGCCGTGCACCTTCATTTCAAAGTCCTGTTCGGGTGGCCAATGAATGCTGTTGTTTTCATCTGCAATTTTGCCAAAAGGGACAATGTCAATTTCCCATGGCAGGCCATCTCTGCCTTCATGGGTCAACCGGTGAATTTTGCGTGCATCCTGCTCATAACCTGCTTGCAGTAAGCTGCCCCTCAATGCACTGAATTCATCCCAGCTCGCAACATTGATGCCGAAATCTACATCTCTTGTGCCACGTTCTATTTTGGAGCCAAAGCCATGAACTAGCACCAAATCTCTGGCCATTGCGCCCACAACAAGAAAGTCGATGGTTAATGCTTTGGCGTGTTTATTGATGTCGGTATACAGCTCTACCAACCCTTGAGGAAGCTTGCCAGCAATATTAACGCAGGTATTTTTCACGGAGCTTATTCGCTGTATCCAGATTACGGGTATCGCCGGTCTCTATCAGGTCGGCGTAGGCAATGATGGGGTGTGCTAACCCTGCTTGTTCAGTATTACCCTTGTTCTTCGCCTCTTTCCAAAATGGCTCTATCAGATCAATTTGTATATCTTGTCTTTCCTGGGGTTCCGCTTTTCTTAATCGAGCAGCCTGAAGGAAATTTGCCATGTTAGCTTTATGGATATAAACCACTCCATGTTTGGGATTGAGGTAGTTCGTGTATTTCGCCGCCGCGATCTCTCCACCCCACAGTGCATCAAATTTCTCAGCATTGGTGGCTTTCCACCAATCAGGATTATCAGTAGTGAATATTCCTATTTTGTATTTTCCCTTGAGCTTATAGGGGTAAGCCTCTGCCCATTTATCTACCAGAAGATCAAAGTCTTTCAGTTTTCGCTGGTTTTTATTTACCCCCTCCAGCAGTATGCCCTGTGCTATCAGGTCACGGATGACCCAACCTACTGTCCCCAATGCTACCCCTGCCTGATCGGCTATTTCCCGATATGGCGCATTGATAAGTTCCCCATCCCTAAGAAAAGCGAAGACGACTTTCATTCCGGTTGGCTGAAAGGCTTTACCGGTTTTAACCCTTTCTTTTGCAACAACAGCTTGCTGGGGTTTGTTACCCTTGATATAGATGTAAACCGGTCGTTGATTAATGTAGGCATTACCAGCGGTATCGAGAAACTGGATACCAGCCTCTTTTAATCGCTCACCCATATTAGGGTTTATATAGTCTGCTATGAGCAGGCCTTGACCCGGTTCAGCAAGATTTTTGATCTGGTTGATGACAGCCCCAAGATTAGCTTGTGTTGTCCATTTTTTGATTTCTGCTGCTAATCTCACACCGTCATTGGGCATCTGGATTATTGCATCTATGTGTCTATCATCCTTTTCAGCATGATACCTGACAACATCCAGGTGTAAATCTGCCTCACGGCGGATCGCTCCGATCGCGGCATCAAGTATGTCGTATTCTGTCGCTGGTCTATTCATGGCGTTCGCTATCTTTGCATTGCACCAAAGTGCACTCACATTCATTAAAATATCACGTTCAATATTATTGAACAAGTTAAAATATTGAACTAAAGTACGCTGGTGCTCGGCATTACACCAGTGAATCTGCGGAGATTTGTGGGGAATCATCCCACTGCTAAGGCACCGCGCATATACCAAGGTATGAGAGAATTGAAGATAGGTCTGGAGATGGTGCGTTGTGCCACTATTTCAATCCACGCTCCCATGAAGGGAGCGACAGTACGTTTTGTAGTATTCCTCCCGAAGACCTGTAACCTATCATTTTTAAATATCTTTTCAAAAAGTATTTGCCCAATAGGTCATGCTAACTGAACATAATTAACTTGTATCAGAGTCTAGTTTGCACTCACCTATAGGACAGATATGTGCTTATCGTTAAGCAAAAAGAATGAGCAAACTACTATCAATTAAGTCTTCATGCAGAATTGCAATATGAAGTTTTGTATGGACTAGATTCGACCCGCTACTGTCTCCTCAAAGTCATTATGAGGTCCTGTACATCTCCACGTCCAGCAGGATACTGAAAGTCCAAAGGACCCACACCAATTGCATTCCCAATTTCATCAAAATATTCTTGAAGGTTATCAAAGAACTGTGTCATTTCTTCTTCTGTGTGGTCACCAAGAGTTTGCTGTAATACGTATGCCTCTCGATCATTGTGTGCAACAATTCTATTTCGTGCTGGATTTAAAAGTCTTCTGTACCCTGCTATCTGCCTGTCTTGTCAACGGCAACTCAAAACTGACCCACTTTGCCTATAGAACTGCAGTTTAAAATTGACCCACCTGGTTAATTCTTTTCAGCAGCAGTCGGCTTAACCAGCCCTGCCTTTCTTTTCTCTCTGAGACGGTAGCTGTCCCCCTTGATCTGGATGACATGAGAGTGATGTAAGATCCGGTCCAGCATGGCAGATGTCAACGCCGTATTCCCAGCAAAGGTTTCATCCCACTGACCGAATGACAGATTCGAAGTCAGGACGATGGAGCCCTTCTCGTAGCGTTTGACGATGACCTGGAAGAACAGATTGGCCTGGTCCCGTGTCATGGGCAGGTAACCGATCTCATCAATGATGAGCAGGCTCGGCCCGTTCACGCTGCGCTGCATGGTCTGCTTGAGCCGTCCCTGCCGTTGTGCTGTGTCCAGTTGCAGCAGCAGGTCCACTGCCGTCATAAAACGGGTCTTCAGGCCGGCCAGGATCGCCAGGTGACCCAGTGCAATCGCAACATGGGTCTTGCCGACCCCGCTGGGCCCCAGTAACACGACATTCTCTTTTCTGTGGATAAAACTCAGCGAGGCCAGACCCTCGATCTGCTTTTTGGGTGCACCCACGGCAAACGTATAATCGTAGTCCTCCAGTTGCTTGATGGCCGGGAAGCCGGCCATCTTCAGCAACACACTGCGTGTGCGTTGCTGGCGGAACCGCTGTTCGGACTTGAGGCACTGTTCCAGGTAATCGCCGTAGCTGCTCTCGTTCCTGGCCGCCTGCTGGGCCAGGGCATCATAATCGCTCGCCAAGCCCGGCAACTTCAAGCTCTCACACAGTGCTTCGATCCGCTGTGCCTGCAGGTTCATGCGGTCGCCTCCCTGAGCACCTCTTCATACACGGACAGGGCGTGATGCAGGTTCTCCTGCAGGTAATGGTGCGGGACGAGCGATGCCTTCTCCGTCGGCAGCTGGATGACCTGAACGGACGGCGGTTCATAGGCCTGTAACGCGGACAGCTCCAGCTTCCAACGCACCACCGGTTGTTCTTCTGTCGTCCGGTGGATACGGACATTGGCGACCTCACGCAGCCACTTGAGGACCTCCACGTTGGCCGTTTCGACATCCAGCACCAGGCCAGCCTGCGTAAGTTGCGCCACCAGTGGCACATAAAAGCTGTAGCGCAGATAACGGATAAAGCGCTCGACCTTGCCCTTTGTCCTGGCGCGGTAGGGCTGACACAGCCGGGGGATGAATCCGGTCTGTTTGGCCAGCTCCCACAGACCCCGGTGGAAGCGGTGCAGACCTGTCCCATAGGCATTGCGTTGCTGGATCACGGTCTTCATGTGGTCATACAGCACTTCTGCGGGCACACCCTGGAAGTAGGCCAAGGCATTCTCGTGGCAGCGCTTGAGCGTTTCAAAGCGTTCATCGGTGACGAACTCGACGTAACTGTAGCGACTCCAGCCCAACGTGGCGACAAAGGCCGACAGGGCATCCTTGCCACGCCGGAAGACACCCCAGTCCACCTGCATCTGCAACCCCGGGGCCGTTTCGAAGCGGATGAGCGGATCCGCCTTGACCGCAGGCTTCAACTCCGCCATGTAGTACCGCAACAACCGGATGCTGCCGGTGTAGCCTTGCTCGCGGATCTCCCGCTCAATGACCGGTGCGGGAATCCACTGGGGTCGGGCTGCAGCCAGCCGCTCCTGAATGTACGGCTTGTAGGGATCGAGCTTGGAGACCCTGTCAGGCCGCTTTGCGTAAGCCGGTTTCTTGTTCTCGTTACGCAGGTACTCCCGCACCGTGTTGCGTGAAACACCCAGTTGCCGGGCGATCGCCCGTATGCCCATCCCTTGTCGATGCAATATCCGAATTTCCATAACACCTTCCTCTTTCAGCATCTCGGCTCCCCTGCTGTAATGCGTGAACCGAGGTTAATAAAAGATGGGTCATTTTTCAGTTGCAGGAATGGGCCATTTTTACATTGCCGTTAACAGAGGTGAAGACCGGTCGAAATTCATCAAAATTCAATGATCCTAAGATTACATATACAGTGATGGTGTTCGACTATCTAGCTCACTAAACTTCATCTGGGTTTAAATGAGAATTTCTTATAAATATGATCCTTAAATTTTTAGGATGTATGTACACTTGCCTAGTAATGGAAGGATGTGGGGGTGCCATGCATAGTGGGGTACTCCCTCTGTGCAGAATTGAACATTAAGCGTACTCTAATCCTCATTTGAAAAGATCAATCATTTTACCTCAGTACTGGCGAGCCAGCTCTTCAACAAAACTTTCATCTGATGACCTGAAATACCAGTTCAAATGTCTGATAATTTTAATTACTTGACATTTTGACCCGATTCTTTGGTCAATTTGGTCAGACATCTTTCAAAATTTCATATCCTTGCTCATACAATCAACAATACTCCACACTTCCCTGCTTGCTGCAGGCTGCTTCTGAAAATAATGTTGCCACCTTCCCTGTATTCCTAATCTCGTCCAGATAATCCGCCCACCATTGCATCATTTCCCTACGTTCGTCCAAATAGCGAGCATGGTGTATATATGCAGCACGGACACTGTTTCTCTCCACATGGGCAAGTTGACGCTCGATTGCATCTGGATTGAAGCCCGCCTCATTCAATATCGATGAAGCGGTTGCCCTGAAACCATGGGGCACCGCCTTGCTTTTACCTTCGGTATTTCCGTCGTAGCCCATCTTGAAAATGGCCTTACGCATGGTGTTGTCAGACATTTCACGAAAACGATCCCGTTCAGATGGAAATACCAGATCATATTTCCCAGTCATACCCCTTAAAAGTTCTACTACTTCCATGGCTTGACGTGATAGCGGAACTAGATGTTCATTCCGCATCTTCATACGATCAGCCGGTATACGCCATAACTTGTTTTCAAATTCAAACTCACTCCAGCGCGCACCACGTAACTCTCCAGACCGTACGAAGGTCAGTAGCAAAAGCTTGATTGCACGCTGAGTCAGCTTACGGCCCTGATCACCATAGGTCTCAAAATCTCTCAGAAACTGCGGCAATTCTTCTCTAGATAATGAGGCACGGTGTTGCACCTTCCTCTTCTTAACAATACCAGTCAGTTCACTGGCCGGATTGCTTGTGGCTATACCCTGCTGAACAGCATAACGGCATGTAGCATTGATTGCCTGCAGGACCCGGCTAGCCACATCCAACGCACCTCGGGCTTCTATCTTGCGAATTGTGGCGATAATCTGTTGGGGAGTGATTTCATCAATCGACAAGCGACCTAAGTCACGAAATGCATTATCTTCTAGGCGTTTCAATACTCTAGCCGCGTGGTTTGCAGTCCATGTATCCCTGCTATGCTCCCACCATTGATAAGCCATATCCTCAAATAAATTCGCGTGCTTGATCCGCTTTTCCTGCTTACGTACTTCACTGGGATCACGATCGTTTTGAAGATGAATTCGGGCTTTTCTTCGCCGCTCCCTGGCTTCTTTGAGACTGACATCAGGGTAAACTCCCAAAGCCAAAGTATTACGCCTCCCTCGGTACCGGTAATCTAGACGCCAGTACTTGTGACCGTTCTGTTTGATCAGCAGATACATGCCTTGGCCATCAGCAAGTCTGTAGTCACGGGAGCTGGGTTTAGCCGCTTTAATTTGAGTGTTAGTGAGGGTCAAAAACTGACAGTACTTTTCAAGTAATACTAATAAATACTGTCAAATTTACTGTAAATTTTGCTGGCTGTCAAGAAACTATTTTGAACATCAATGAACGAATATACTACGTTAAATTATTGTATATTAAGGGTATTTAGTACGTTATAGGACTTTCTTGGATCTAATCAGACAATTCAAATGGTGCCGATGGCCGGACTCGAACCGGCACGAGGTTGCCCCCACTAGCCCCTCAAGCTAGCGCGTCTACCAATTCCGCCACATCGGCGTCTGCTACTCCAAGTATCTTAACGCAAGACCGGGACATCCGAATCTTATTCCCCTGATACGGATATAAGCCAGGATAATTCTCAATCCAATGCCGGAGTGGACGGACCTTGGGAATCCCTGCTTTCAGGCATTACCATATGGACAACCCCAATTGTTCATGGGATTATTGCAGGAACCAAAATTTTCCACTCAATGATTATCTGATATATCTGGTCAAGGAGAATCAGCCATGCCTGACAATGACTATAAAAAGTTCGACACAATCGCCTTGCTTGTAGGGGTCGTGATTGTGGTGTATGCCATCATCATGGCATTCGTGTTTCCATAAAAGGGACTTGTTCATAGACCTTCCTTACCCATCCCATTCCGGAGCCTGCTGGTCGCGCCTGAGCTTTGCCCGCTGCTGGCAAACTGACTCGAAAACCCTTTCGAGAGCATGATCCTCTGACCGAATACCCGGAAGACTTGAGGCGGCTTCCAGAAGAAACCGTTCCTGCAACGTAGACCCCGCAAAATAAGCCTTGTCCCACTGTCCTGCCCCCCTAAACTTGATCCAGATTTGGGTGTAAAACTCTCATAACAGGTTTATATCAGGGGGTCATCATGCGCAAGCGATTCAGTGAATCGGAGATCATTAATCTATTACGGGCGATCGAGGTCAAGGTCAGTGGTGGCATGGGTACAGAGGAGGCCTGCCGCAGCCTTGGGGTCAGCGACAAGAGTTATTACCGATGGCGCAAGTTGTACGGCAGCATGGGGCGTACCGAGGTCAGGCGCTGCAAGGACCTGGAGAAAGAGAATGGGCGCTTACGCAGGATCGTGTCGGATCTTGAGCTGGACAAGAGCATTTTGAAGGAAGCCCTGGATTTTTTAGGGCACAGGGGCTAAGCCCGGAACAGGTACGTGATACAGTAATCCACGTACGCCAGCGCTTAGGCAGCAGTGAGCGGCGCACCTGCCAGGTACTGGATCAGCCCCGCAGTACCCAACGCTATGCATCCAGGCGAACGGACGACGATGAGGATGTCCTGCGGCTCGCCCTCATTCGCCTGGCCAAGCAGTATGGCCGCTATGGCTATCGCAAGATCACTGCGCTCCTGCGTATCGAGGGCTGGTCCGTCAACCACAAGAAAGTCGAGCGCCTGTGGCGCGAAGAAGGCCTGCAGGTGCCAAGACGTCACAAAGCACGCAAGCGCTTATATGATCATCGACATTCCATCATCAGAATGCGTCCCTTGTATCCAAACCACATCTGGAGTGTCGACTTTGTCCAGGACCGCCTGTTCCGGGGCCGCCGCTACAAGATGCTCACCGTCATTGATGAATACACGCGCCAGTGCATGACGGTGCATGCACAGTTTCAGCTGACTTCACAGGACGTACTGGAGACCTTGAGCGAGTGCTTTATTCGTTACGGGAAACCGGAATATATTCGCAGTGACAATGGCAGCGAATTCAAGGCCAGACTACTGCAGGCATGGCTACGAACCGTCCATGTCAAGCCGATCTATATCTACCCGGGCAGTCCCTGGGAGAACGGGTACAACGAACGCTTCAACGGCACGCTCCGACATGAAGTGCTGGATACGGAAGCTTTTTACTCATTGGCCGAAGCCCAGGCCGTGATTGCACAATGGATCCATCAATATAACCACATCCGGCCCCATCAATCACTGGATCATCGACCGCCTGTCCCGGAAACTATCGTCCCAACTCTCTCTCAAACCCTGGTACATACCCAGGGGGCTTGACACCACCAGTCCAGGATCCGGTCCTGGGCCGCGTCCATGACTAGGTCGCTGGGGAGAAGATCTCTTTTTTTGTTCTGGTTCACCCGGCGATGGGCCGGCATCAGGTTCCACAGGTCACTGCACGACCACACCGACCACGGCAGGCAGTGGTCCATATCCAGCATATTTTCGCCGAGGCGCTTCCCGCTCCACACGCAAAACAGTTGTTTGCCCTCCAGAAGCCGGATCGCCTGCTTGCGGGGAATTTTTACATCACGCTCCGGTTCTGCCCAGACCATGGCCTCTTTGATTTTGCTCTCATCGATCCGCCTGTCCTGCCCCTGCGCATACCCCCGAATCATTTCACTCCATTCCGCCACCACCACTGGCTCCACCCACACCGTGTGCTTTCGCAAAGTCTGCCACAAGTCTTCCGGAATCCGCATCTCGCCAAAGCCTGAAAGATAGTCCTCATCCAGCCGGACCTGATCCGGGCGAGTCCTCCGCCTGGGCCGCTGAACCTCAAGGATCTGCCCTCCATCCGGATAGGTCATATAGGTCACCGGCATCTCTTTGATATTGGCTGCCGCGTCCTTAAGCGCCTGATGCAACGCGACTCCCTGTTCTCCGCCAAAACACATACCCATTCGCAGATCAAGGTGCGAAAGACCCTCCAGCTTCAGGAAAGCGTCCTTCACGAACCCCAGGTTCCGGCTGCCTATATTCTTTGGATGCTGCGGAAACCGTCTAGCCAGCAGAGGCATGAACAGTCGAAGCCAGGTCAAGGCTACCAGGCCCATTGGAATACTGACGCTGCCATCGTTATTGGTCCGCGCTACGCCCGCTGCACCTTCGGCGATCCGGCACAGCGTACGCAAAAGAGCCAGCTTGTAGGTTGCGCTTTTGCTTTGCTTGAGGATGATGTGGCGCAACAGCGGGAGTGTTCCGGCGCCCTCGTCCGGAAACCGTATCGCAATCTGGACCCAGCGGACATCTGCCCGTCCCAGGCAATCTTCGCTTTCTTCCCGACGCACCACAAATGCACCATGATCGCGCGCCAAGGTCTCCAGCTCTACCGGAGAACTGGTGTAAATTCCCCGTTCCGGGACCTCGGGGCCCTGGCGCAGCGTGATCGCAAGGGTTCCGCCCGGCTTGAGCAGGTTGGTGAGTTTTCGGAAGGCCCGTTTGCGGTCGGTTTTGGGTACATGCATCCACACCGCGCTCAGCAGAATCAGATCGAATGGATTTTGCCGGGAAGTCTCGCGCAGATCGGGCAACCGGTCTGCGAACCACTGAACCTGCATGCCGGCATGCCGCCGCTTGGCTTCCTTCCACATAGCAGAGGAAGGCTCTACCGCCACTACTTCGTGGCCTTGCCCAGCCAGCCAGGCAGCATCCCGCCCACTGCCTGCGCCAACATCCAGAATGCGGCCACACCCAGTCGGCATAAGGTCCAGCAGCCAGCTATGCACATCCTGCGCGGCAACCGCCTCGTAACACTCCGAGACCTGCCGCGCATGCTTCTGATACCAGCCGTAAGATTGGGACTTATACATCTAGGTCATACAAGACTACCAAGTATATTCACTGGCGGACACTGGGGCTGCCATGCCAGCGACAGATCAGAGACCGATCCCCAGCAGGGGCAAATACCCTCCCTCCAGCGGGCTACCAGAGCTTTACCCTGTTTCCCCATCCCGCTACCTCAAACCGCCCGCCTGGCGAAACAGACGGATTCAGTGCATTTGATTTTCAGGCAGATCGTCTGCTGCAGGAGAGTCCATTCCGGGCATATCCGTTTCAGGCAGATCTGGCAGATCTGACTCTTCAACAAGTGGCGGGGGGGATTGTTGATCCAGAAAACTTTCATCACTGGCGGGCATTTCAACCACTTCTTCAATCACCTCTTCTGACTGATTGATGACACTTTCAGTTACAGGGCGATGACTTGCCAGATAGGCAAGCAGCAGGCTGTTAGCAAAAAACAGGGCCGCCAGAATTGCAGTGACACGTACCAAAAAGGAAGCAGACCCTCTCGCTCCGAATACTGTACCGGATGCACCGCCACCAAATGACGCACCCACTTCGGCACCCTTGCCCCGCTGAATCAATACCAGGCTAATAATACCGGCCGCCAGCAGAACATCGACCGCAACCAGTATGCTGTATAACATCATGTGCTTGTTTACCTATTTTATCTGGATAAGGAAACTATCAGTTGCCCGCTGCAGCAATGGCAATAAAGTCTTCTGCCTCAAGCGCTGCACCGCCAATCAGACCCCCGTCAATATCATTTTCCTGCAGCAGCGAACTGGCATTTCCCGGCTTCATGCTGCCACCATAAAGAATACGAATATGGGCCGCAATCTCTTTATCCAGCACCTCAAGTCTGCTGCGAACAAATGCATGTACCTGCTGGGCCTGCACGGGCGTCGCAGTCTTGCCGGTACCAATTGCCCAAACAGGCTCATAAGCAATCACTGCATGCCTGAAACCTTCAATTCCCGAGCGTTCCAGGATCGCATCAAGCTGTCTGGCAATCACCGTTTCCGTATGCCCGCTTTCACGGTCCTTCAGGGTTTCACCAACGCAAAGTATGGGGATCAGATTGTTTTCCCTGACCCGTTCAAACTTCATTGCCACCGTAGCATCACTTTCAGCATAGAGGTGACGCCGTTCTGAATGTCCAACAATAATATATTTACAGCCAAATTCCCGAATCATTGCAGCTGAAACTTCACCCGTGTAAGCGCCCTTTTTCTGGTCTGAACAATCCTGGGCACCCAATGCAATGTCCACACCCTGCAAAAGCTGGTGCGCATGCTCCAGATAGATACAGGGCGGACATATGGCAACCTCAGTATTCCTGACCCTGGAAAATCGATCAGTGATCCCGGAAAGCAACGCTGCAACAGACTCCAGGGAGCCATTCAATTTCCAGTTTCCAGCTACCAGTGGCTGTCGCATAAAAAGCTCAATCAGTTAAAAATCAAAAGTGCGCAGCTTACCCATCACCGGCCTATTAAGCAAACCCAAAAGGGCATTGTTAATGCGTTCGCAACTGCAAAAAATATCGGCTAGCAGGAAGAGGACACACATTCGGCAATATGCTGCGCCAACTGCTCTACTTTCAGCGCATCCACCCCTTCCACCATGACCCTGACCAGAGGCTCGGTACCGGAGGCTCGCAACAATACCCGCCCCGAATTGCCCAGGTCCGACTCAGCATCCCTGATGACCTGCTGGATTTCAGGGGCATTATTGATGTCGATTTTGGATTGTACCGGAATATTGATCAGCGTCTGCGGGTATTTGCGCATACCGGATTTAGCCTCATGGAGACTTTTTTGCGTGGTAACCAGTATTTGCAGCACCTGCAATGCAGAGATTATGGCATCACCGGTCGTCATCCGGTCCAGACAGATAATATGTCCGGACGGCTCACCGCCGAGCATCCAGGAATGTGCCTGCAGCATCTCCACTACATGGCGGTCTCCTACGGAGGCCCGCTTGAACCCGATCCCTGCATCACGCAGGGCATGCTCCAGTCCAAGATTACTCATCAGGGTACCTACGACACCGCCTTGCAGGGTATTTTCGGATTTGCGCGCCTGCGCAATCAGGAACAAAAGTTCATCCCCGTCTACAGTCGCCCCGGTACTGTCCGCCATAATGACACGGTCCCCGTCCCCGTCAATCGCGATACCCAGGTCCGCCTGATGCTCAAGCACCGCCGCACACAGCAGCTCCGGGTCAGTGGCCCCACAGCCCTCATTGATATTAAAGCCGTTGGGTTGTGAGGCAGTGCTGATAACCTCTGCACCAAGTTCCGAAAACACGCTGGGAGCAATGTGATAGGTGGCACCGTGTGCACAATCGACTACAATTTTCAAACCGTTCAGCCTGATATGTGTCGGCACAGTGCTTTTGCAAAACTCGATATAACGGCCCGCGGCATCATTGATCCGTTCCACTTTCCCAAGCTTATCCGCACTGACTACAGCCAGGGTACGCCCTATCTGGTTTTCAATTTCAATCTCCGCCTCATCAGGCAGTTTTGTTCCTTCTGCAGAAAAAAACTTCACGCCGTTGTCATGATAACGATTATGGGATGCACTGATCACGATGCCAGCAGCAGCACGCAAGGTACGGGTGAGATACGCCACGGCAGGAGTAGGCATGGGACCCAGCAGGCGGCTGTTAGCGCCGGCCGCAGACAGGCCTGCCTCAAGTACAGATTCAAACATATAACCGGAAATGCGCGTATCCTTGCCAATCAGAACCAGACTCCTGTCATCCGTACATAAAACACGGCCAGCAGCCCAGCCCAGCTTTAACACAAATTCAGGCGTCATCACACCATCGCCTACGCGACCACGTATTCCATCTGTACCGAAATATTTCCGCCTCATGCGCTTTCCTGAATAGTGATTAAAACCTGAATATCAAAAAGAACCACGCATAAAAATGCAGCAAAGTATGCAGTGTGCCTGCCAATGAACTGTATCCAGGCCCGCAGGCTAAGGCATTTTGCTGCCCGGGCATTGCAGCCAAATGATCGATTCAGTGTTCGCTTGCAGGGCCACCAATCGGGTCTGAATCCTTGGCGGAATCATCTTCAGGGGATTTGGCCGTCACCCCCGAGGTCGGTTCATTATCTATCCAGTCCTTAGGTGGGCGTGGCTTTTGCCCGGCCATGATGTCATCAATCTGTCCAGAATCCAGCGTTTCGTATTTCACCAGAGCCTTGGCCATGGCATGGAGCTTGTCCATATTCTCCTTGATGAGGGCTATGGTGCGCTCGTAATTGGCATCAATAATGCGGCGCACTTCCAGATCAATCGAATTGGCCGTATCACCAGAAACTGTTTTATGTTGTGTCACGGAATGACCAAGAAATACCTCACCGTCCTCGTCACCGTATGACAGGGGACCCATTTTTTCCGAAAGCCCCCACTTGGTAACCATGGCGCGCGCAATCTCGGTGGCACGCTCGATATCATTGGATGCCCCGGTAGTGACCGCTTCATGGCCAAAAATAAGCTCTTCTGCAACACGCCCGCCAAACAAACTGGAAATCTGGCTCTCCAGGCGCTGCTTGCTGTGACTGTAACGGTCCTCTTCCGGCAAAAACATGGTTACACCCAGTGCGCGCCCCCTGGGAATGATCGTGACCTTGTAGACCGGGTCATGCTCAGGCACCAGACGCCCTACGATCGCATGCCCTGATTCATGGTATGCGGTCAACTCTTTTTCCTCATCGCTCATCACCATCGACTTGCGCTCGGTACCCATCAGGATTTTATCCTTGGCGCTTTCAAACTCCTCCATATCCACAGTACGTTTATCGGCGCGTGCTGCAAACAATGCGGCTTCATTCACCAGGTTTGCCAGATCCGCGCCTGAAAACCCAGGGGTGCCCCGGGCAATGAAATCAGCGCGGACATCCTTGCCGACAGGTACCTTGCGCATGTGTACCTTCAGGATGAGTTCACGCCCCCGGATATCCGGCAGGGGCACAGTAACCTGACGATCAAATCGACCTGGGCGCAGCAGGGCCGGATCCAGTACATCGGGCCGGTTGGTAGCAGCAATCACAATGACCCCCGCATTGCCATCAAAACCGTCCATTTCAACCAGCAACTGATTGAGTGTCTGTTCGCGCTCATCATGGCCCCCACCCAATCCGGCACCACGGTGGCGCCCGACTGCATCAATCTCATCAATGAAGATAATACAGGGTGCATGTTTCTTGGCCTGATTGAACATGTCACGCACCCGTGATGCACCGACTCCCACAAACATCTCTACGAAATCAGAACCTGAAATGGTAAAAAACGGTACCTTGGCTTCGCCGGCAATCGCCTTGGCAAGTAACGTTTTACCGGTACCCGGCAACCCGATCATCAATACGCCACGCGGAATCTTGCCACCCAGTTTCTGAAACTTTCCGGGGTCACGCAGGAACTCCACCAGTTCCGACACTTCATTCTTGGCCTCTTCCACTCCCGCCACATCATTAAAGGTAACCTTGATCTGGTCTTCGCCCATCAGACGCGCCTTGCTCTTGCCGAATGACATGGCACCACGACCCGTACCGCCACCCTGCATCTGTCGCATGAAGAATATCCAAACGCCAATCAACAGCAGCATGGGAAACCAGCTGATCAGGATATCGAGAAGCAACGAGCGCGGTTTGGCTTCCCCGGCTTCGATTTCTACATCGTTATCCAGCAAATCCTTGACCAAACCCGAATCACCCGGACTGAAGGTTTCGAAGGTTTCACCATTTTCATAGGTTCCTTCTATAAGGCGGCCATCCGGGCTGATCAGGACTGATTTCACATTGTTGGAGTACACCTGATCAATAAAATTGGAATAGGAAAGTTTGGCCGGAGTCTCCGGGCGGGGTGCAAAATTATTGAAAACGGTCATCAGCACCACCGCAATCACAGCCCAAAGTAATAAATTTTTAACCATATCGTTCAAGAGTTACCTCGCACTCAGGATTCAAATACCCGTTGACACCTAAGTATACCGTGATTCCAGTGTCCAATACACCTATGCGTACATGTCTGAAAGCCAATATTTTTTAAAATCAATATCTTACAGGGCTAATCTTACTTTATCTTCGCCTGGAAAACCTGCTCTGCAAAACTGTTTCGTACACAGGCTGCCACCCTGTCGGTACCAAGCAGCCTGAAACCGGACCCGTCGCGCAACCTGCAGGGAGCCGATTATGAATTATATACCGGTTATAGTAGGGGCTCCGATACATAAAACAAGACCTATATTACCAAAGACCCGCAGGACCCTTGACCACCCGGTCATCCTGCCCGCAAGACAGGCGGTCACGGCTCACTGTCCCCATAGCGAACCTCTACCACCTCGTAGTCCCTGTGCCCTGCCGGAGCCTCAACCGTGATGACATCCCCTTCTTCCTTGCCGATCATCGCACGGGCAATGGGTGAGGATACGGATACCATGCGCTGCTTAATATCCGCCTCATCTTCACCGACAATGGTGTAGGTAAATTCTTCGCCGGTGTCCTCATCGGCCAGTACTACCGTCGCACCGAACGTCACGCGTCCGCTTGCACTGAGCCGGGTGATATCAATGATTTCCGCATTCGACAATTTGCCCTCGATATCCCGGATCCGCCCCTCAATAAAGGACTGTTGTTCGCGCGCCGCATGATATTCTGCATTTTCCTTGAGGTCACCATGCGCGCGTGCCGTGGCAATCGCCTTGATAATCTGCGGACGTTTCACAGATTTGAGTTCTTGCAACTCCCTGCGCAACTGTTCTGCACCACGTACTGTAAGCGGGACTCTATCCATGCTGATACCCAAAAAATACCGATAAGTTTACTAAACCCTGAATGTACTGAATCAATTCAGTCTGCCTGCGTGCAAATCCTGCAGGCAATAGACATTATACTGTCCATGGCGCTGTATGGCTTCCTTTAATGCCCACGCACCTTCAATCGTGGTGGTATAGCATACCTTGTGCTGCAAGGCCTCCCTTCGAATGGTAAAGGAATCGGCAATCGCCTGCTTTCCTTCCGTAGTGTTTACAATCAGATCGATCTTGCCAGCAGTGATCATGTCCACAATATGCGGGTGACCCTGCCGGACCTTGTTCACGGGATGACATTGCAGGCTCTGTTCATTCAGGCTGCGGGCAGTACCCCGGGTGGCCACCAGGGCAAATCCCATCTCCTGCAAGTGGTGCGCAATCTCGACAGCCTGCTGCTTGTCCTCATCGCGTACACTCAGTAATGCACAGCCACCAACCGGCAATTTCGAACCTGCCGCAAGCTGTGCTTTTCCAAACGCTTCAGCAAACGTCTCGCCAACTCCCATCACTTCACCGGTTGATTTCATCTCGGGTCCCAGTATCGGGTCCACGCCACCGAACTTGATAAACGGAAATACCGCCTCCTTGACAAAAGAGTATTCGGGGGAGCGCTCAAGCAGCGCATTTTGCTGTTTCAGGGTATTGCCCACCATGCAGCGTGCTGCAATCTTGGCAAGCGGCATCCCGGTCGCCTTGGAGACAAACGGTACCGTACGCGAGGCTCGCGGATTGACTTCAATCAGATACACTTTTTCATCCCTGACCGCAAACTGCACATTCATCAGCCCAACCACGTCCAGGGCCAGAGCCAGTCTACGCGCCTGGACCCGCATCCTGTCCTGCACGGCATCACTCAGATTGTAGGGCGGTAATGAGCAGGCACTGTCGCCCGAATGAATACCGGCCTGCTCGATATGCTGCATGATGCCCCCGATCAATACATCCTCGCCATCACAAATGGCATCCAGATCCACCTCAACGGCATCTGCCAGAAAATGATCTATAAGCACGGGTGCATCGTTTGAAACCTTGACCGCCTCATGCATGTAACGCTCCAGATCATCCTGGTGAGATACAATTTCCATGGCCCGCCCGCCCAGTACATAGGAAGGGCGCACAACCACCGGATACCCGATCTTGTCTGCTGCCGCAATGGCCTGTTCCGAGCTGATTGCAGTGGCATTGGGGGGCTGGCGCAAGTCAAGCCGGTTCACCAGCTGCACAAAGCGTTCCCGGTCTTCTGCCAGATCGATGGAATCGGGAGTCGTACCGATGATCGGGACCCCTTCAGCCTCCAGGGCGCGCGCCAGCTTTAACGGTGTCTGTCCGCCAAACTGCACGATGACACCCTGCGGCTGCTCCAGACGTACAATTTCCAGAACATCTTCCAGTGTCAGCGGCTCAAAATACAACCGATCGGAGGTATCATAGTCGGTCGATACCGTTTCAGGATTGCAGTTCACCATAATCGTTTCATAACCATCCTCACGCAATGCCATCGCAGCGTGCACACAGCAGTAGTCAAACTCGATACCCTGCCCGATACGATTGGGACCCCCTCCCAGTACAATAATCTTTCTGTTTGCAGTGGGTTCGGCTTCACACTCTTCGTCATAACTGGAATACATATAGGCCGTGCTCGTTGCAAATTCCGCTGCACAGGTATCCACACGCTTGTAGACGGGATGGACGTTCAGGGAGTACCGCAGGTTGCGTACCTCCTGCTCACTGCATTGCAGCAACCCTGCAAGCCTCCGGTCTGAAAAACCCCTGCATTTCAGTTCTCGCAAGGAAACCCGGTCCAGGTCATCCGGCTTTTGCCCGGCAAGACCGGCCTCGACGCCCACCAGCTGTTTGAACTGGGCCAGAAACCAGGGATCGATTGCAGACAGGGCATGGATGTCTTCCAGGCTGTAACCGGCACGAAAAGCATCGGCTATAAACCAGATACGATGCGGACCCGGCTCCTGCAATTCCAGATCCAGTAAGGCACGGCGCTCACCGTCATAGTTGTCATGCATCGGGTTGAGGCCATCCGCACCTGTTTCCAGGCCCCGCAATGCCTTTTGCAAAGACTCCTGGAAGGTCCGCCCGATCGCCATGACTTCACCCACAGACTTCATCTGGGTCGTAAGTTTCGCCTTCGTGTGCGGAAATTTCTCGAAAGTGAAGCGCGGAATTTTTGTGACCACGTAATCGATGCTCGGCTCAAAGGATGCCGGGGTAGCCCCACCTGTAATTTCATTCCGCAATTCATCCAGGGTGTACCCCACGGCAAGCTTGGCGGCCACCTTTGCAATCGGAAAACCGGTGGCTTTGGACGCCAGGGCCGATGACCGCGATACCCTTGGATTCATTTCGATAATCACCAGGCGACCGTCCCCGGGATGCACGGCAAACTGTACGTTGGACCCACCGGTGTCGACCCCGATTTTGCGCAACACCGCAATGGAGGCATTGCGCATGATCTGGTATTCCTTGTCCGTCAGTGTCTGCGCAGGTGCAACCGTGACGGAATCTCCTGTATGCACGCCCATGGGATCAAGATTCTCGATTGAACATACAATGATGCAGTTGTCGTTCTGATCGCGCACCACTTCCATTTCAAATTCCTTCCAGCCCAGCAGCGACTCTTCAAGCAACACTTCCGTTGTCGGCGACAGATCCAGACCCTGCTCAACAATGGACCGGAACTCTTCCGGGTTGCGGGCGATACCTCCGCCACTGCCGCCCAGTGTAAAGGACGGGCGTACAACGGTTGGAAAGCCGAGTGCAGGCTGCTGCCGTAAGGCTTCTTCCAGGCTGTGTGCAAGAAATGAACGTGCCGATTGCAAGCCAATTTCGTCCATGGCCCTGCGAAACAGTTCACGGTCTTCCGCCATATCGATGGCAGCGGTATCCGCACCGATCATGGTGACGGAAAACTTTTCCAGAACGCCTTCACGCTCAAGGTCCAGCGCACAGTTCAGTGCGGTCTGTCCGCCCATCGTGGGCAGCAGGGCATCCGGGCGTTCCCTTTCAATGATGGCGGCCACGGTCTGCCAGAGTATCGGCTCGATATAAATAGCATCGGCCATTTCAGGGTCAGTCATAATCGTGGCCGGATTTGAATTGACCAGAACGACACGATACCCCTCTTCCTTGAGAGCCTTGCAGGCCTGCACCCCGGAATAGTCAAACTCGCATGCCTGACCGATGACGATCGGCCCGGCACCAATGATCAGTATGCTTTTGATATCCGTTCGCTTGGGCATGGATTCACCTTGCGGCTTTGTAGCGTTGCATCATGGCGAGAAACGGCTCAAACAGGGGCTGTACATCCTGTGGGCCCGGGCTTGCTTCCGGATGACCCTGGAAACTATAGGCTGGCTTTTCCGTGTGCCGCAGGCCCTGCAGAGACTGATCAAACAGGGACCGGTGCGTGGCGTGCAGACAGGGCGGCAGCGTATCCTCATTCACCGCAAATCCATGATTCTGGCTGCTGATCATGACTGAGCCCGTCTGCAGATCCTGCACAGGATGATTTGCACCATGATGGCCGAATTTCATTTTGATCGTTTCGGCACCGCACGCCAATCCCAGTAACTGGTGCCCCAGGCAAATGCCAAAAACAGGTACGTCCTGGTGCAGGATTTCCTGTATGGCCCGTATGGCGTAGTCGCAGGGCTCCGGATCACCGGGACCATTGGACAGGAAAACACCATCGGGTTGCCGGGCGAGTACTTCACCGGCTGGCATGGTTGCGGGCACAACCTCTATATCACATCCGTAGTCACAAAGAATGCGCAATATGTTCCGCTTTACACCAAAGTCATAGGCGATTACAGAGAACTGCTTCGCAGGTCCGGCCTGACCGTTTTCACGGACAGACCAGCACCCTTCATCCCACCGATAGACATCCCTGGTGGTGACTTCACGGGCCAGATCCATCCCTTTCAGACCAGGAAAGCTCCGTGCCGCATCCAGTGCCCGCTGTCCATCGGTCTCACCGGCAACAATTGCGCCGTTCTGAGCCCCTTTTTCACGCAAAATCCGGGTCAGCCGACGGGTATCAATATCCGCAATCCCTGCAATATTGTGCCGGACAAGGTATTCGGACAAACCGGACTGGGCGCGCCAGCTGCTGGCCCGGTCCGGAAGATCACGTATGACCAGGCCACTGGCATGTATCCGTGCAGACTCTTCATCCTCGATGTTGGTGCCTACATTGCCAATATGTGGATAGGTGAGTGTGATGATTTGCCGGGCATAAGACGGGTCGGTAAGAATTTCCTGATAACCCGTCATGGAGGTATTGAATACCACCTCTCCTGCAGCAAGGCCCTGTGCACCGATGGATTTTCCCCGAAAAAGAGTCCCGTCTTCCAGGGCGAGCAAGGCGGGTTGACTCAATCAGTTTCCTCCAGGTACACATGAAAACGGGACGTCCACACAGGCCGTCCCGTCAAGAAGTAATGAGCGTTTTGGGTTGACCGGCACGATTGTACTTAACTCCAGCCGGTTTCGGAACCGGAAATTTTACAGTATTTCCGGTTTTTCAAAAGGGCATGCACCGCGGCTATCGAGGACCAAAGTCCGGACCGGAACCAGGAATGACCCAGGCAGGGTACATCCGGCAGGACCCGCATTCATTTCTGAACAAGGAGATACGCCGCCAGACCCAGCAGAATCACCGCAAAAATCTTCTTGAAATTTGCAGTCGACACATGCTCAAGCAGGTGCGGACCCATTTGCGCCCCCAGTATCCCGCCCACACCCAGGGCGATGGCAATGCGATAATCGACATTTGCCAGCCGGCTGTGTGCAATCAGTGCAAACAGTGAAATGATTAAAATAGCCAGAAATGAAGTACCGACTGCCTTTTGTGCGGTATAACCGAGTGCGACCAGAAGCGGCACCACCAGAAAACCGCCTCCCAGTCCCGTGAATGAAGCACTCACCCCGACCAAAAACCCGGACAGTATGAAAATCGCGTAGTTCAGTGCCATTTGCCTACCTCTCCAAAGTAAAGTCTGTCGTCAACCGTGATGAGGGTACAGCATTCCCGGAAATCCGGCCGTCAGGCTTTATCCTGCCAGCACCCCGGACCGGCTATGCAGCCGGAAACCGCGTACCTGGGAAAATTCCACCGGCACGACCAATGTGTGCTAAATCCCCAGTACATCCTGCATATCGAAAAATCCCGGGCCCTGACGAGCCACCCAGGCCGCGGCGCGCATGGCCCCTTTGGCAAAGTTCATACGGCTTGAGGCCCGGTGCGTGACTTCTATCCGTTCACCTATGCCGGAAAACATGACGGTATGCTCACCCACGATGTCCCCGGCCCGAATCGTTTCAAAGCCAATGGTTTTCCTGTCGCGTTTTCCCGTATGCCCCTGCCTGCCGTAGACAGCACATTCATTCAGGTCCCGGCCCAGACTTCCGGCAACCACCTCACCCATACGCAATGCCGTACCGGATGGCGCGTCGACCTTATGACGATGATGCGCTTCAATAATCTCCACGTCATACTCATCCCCCAGTGCTTTTGCAGCTACCTGCAAAAGCTTCAGGCACAGGTTCACACCGGTACTCATATTCGGTGCAAACACAATGGAGATATCCTTGCCAGCGGCCTGCAGCTTTTGTTTTTGATGATCGTCCAGGCCCGTTGTGCCCACCACCATGGATTTGCCATGCTCGCGGCATACGTCCAGTGATCGCATCGTGCACTCAGGGACCGTGAAATCTATGAGAATTTCAAAATCTGCATGATGCTTTTCCGGGTCATGATGGATGATGACACCGGTACGGCCTGCGCCTGCCGTCTCTCCTGCGTCGGACCCGATCGAATCGGCCGATGGCGCTTCAAAGGCAGCTCCGAGCCGCATCTGCTCATCTTCCACACAGGCCTGAACCAGTGTTTTGCCCATGCGCCCCCCTGCACCGTTAATCCCAAGCGTAAGCATTCAGGTATCTCCATCAAATATCAGTCGGATAATTATACATTTCCGGCCGCCAGTGCGATATGGACCGCAAGATGGCCACTATCCAGTTCCTCACCCATCTGCTTCAGCGTCACCTCCGCCGTATTCGCCATGCGCACGGCTTCAACCCTGAACTCCTTCGTGTATTTTCTTCTTTGTGACATGACACATCCCCTTGGCCAACATCATGACCCTTTATGGTGTGTCCGCGATTACCGGGTAAAACCCGTCAGGAAGATTTGTCCATCGCCTTGTTGTAAGCGTCGATTATTGCAGTGAGTACCTCATTGAGTGCAGAGGTTTGAAACATGCCTCTCGGATCTTTGTACAGGTACCCCATACGCTTTCCTGTAGAAGCACCGCGTATTTTGTATTCCCGGACAGATCGGTGAGAACCCCGGCAGCAGATCCGGTACCTCTGGCAACTTTGCTTCAAGTTTTGTTCTTGCGGCCTCGCCTCGCCCAAACCATCGAATCCGTGCCCCAGTTCTCCCCACTGTTCTTGTCGTCAGGCACTGAAGTGTTTATTTGGGTTGCGGGTATACCACTCTCGCGCCACGGCTTCAAAACTATTTGCGGCCTGTTCTGCCTTAGCAGTTCTCTTCGCCTTACGGTGCTCGCTTGGATCAATTCCGTGAACCAGCAGCTTCCGGGCTTCATCACGTCTGTTGCGGGCATCCTTTAACGATACATCTGGATAAACGCCAAGTGAGAGCCGCTTCTCCTTACCATCCACTCGATACTTCAGGCGCCACCACTTGCCCCCACTTGGGGCAAGTTCCAGGTACAGCCCACCGCCGTCAAACATCTTTTTGGCTTTTTCACCGGATTTGGCGTTACGAATGGCAGTATTTGACAAAGGCATGGGGGCAACTCCCTTTCAACTTGGTGTACTTGCCCCCAATGTTGCCCCCAGTTGCCCCCAGTTGCCCCCAGATGTCAATGAATCTTGTAAGCTCGTAGTGAACAAGAAATATAATTAAGCTATTGATATATTGGAACAAAAAAGCCGTCTTGGGACGGCTTTGTATTTTAAACTGGTAGCGGGGGCAGACTCGAGACTGAGATCCTGCATGATGGACTGTACGACAGGCAAAACGGGCCTCGACTGCGACCGCCTTTTAATCCGACCAGAATTTAAGATCGTCGAAGAAGCTTTTCATATTATCGGTCCATGAATGTGAACGGGGACTATGCTGACCACCGCCTTTTTCAACATCTTCGGTAAACTGCCTGAGCAAGTCCTTCTGTCGCCTGCTCAGATTAACGGGTGTCTCAACGACGATGGTACACAGCATATCGCCCACCGCACCGCCACGTACCGGCTTGACCCCCTTGCCCCGTAAACGGAACAATCTCCCGGTCTGGGTTTCAGTAGGAATTTTCAGCTTCACCCTGCCCTTCAGGGTAGGCACTTCCACATCGCCGCCGAGTGTCGCCATGCTGAAACTGATCGGAACCTCACAGCACAAATGACTGTTTTCCCGGGTGAACAAATTGTGCTTGCGCACGTATACCTGTACATACAGGTCTCCCGGAGGGCCATTGTTGGCACCCGCCTCCCCTTCACCTGACAACCGGATTCGATCGCCGCTGTCCACGCCTGCAGGAACTTTTACAGACAGCTTTTTTGTCGAACGCCTGAGTCCCGTACCCCTGCAGTAATCACACGGCACCCGGATGGTCTTGCCTTTACCACGGCAACGGGGACAGGTTTGCTGAATTGAAAAAAAGCCCTGCTGCATACGAACCTGGCCTGCCCCTCCGCACGTGGAACAGTCTTCAATCGAAGTACCCGGTGCAGCCCCTGACCCGTCACATTTCTCGCAGGCAGACTGCCTGGGTATTTCAAGGGTTGACTCGGTACCGAATACGGCCTCTTCCAGACTGATTTCAAGGTCATACTGAAGATCTGAGCCCCGATATACGCGTTGCGAGGAGCCGCGCCCGCCTCCAAAGATATCGCCGAATATATCGCCGAATATATCGCTGAAATCCGCCGTGCTCCCGGCTGCGCCTCCCTGCACGCCGACATGGCCAAACTGGTCATAGGCCTGGCGTTTTTGCGCATCGCCCAGGATTTCATAGGCCTCTTTCGCTTCCTTGAATTTTATTTCAGCTTCCTGGTCACCCGGATTACGGTCTGGATGATACTTCATGGCCAGCCGGCGATACGCCTTTTTCAACCCCCCTTCACTTGCAGACCGATTGATCCCAAGGACCTCGTAGTAATCTCTTTTATCCATCTTTATCCGAATAAACAAAGGTCCAGGCCCGTATACACGACCCTGGACCGGTAAAACTCCCCTGACTTTAAAATCTGTATCAGAAAGCGGTTTTCATTACGCAGGTACAGACCCTTCCGATCATCACCCTGTCACACTCCTGTACAAGGCGGTCTTCAGGATTTCCGGGTGTCGTCATCCACCTCTTCAAACTCGGCATCAACAACATCCTCTTCCCCGGCCTTGCCCGCAGTATTGTCTGGCGCATCGGCTGGCGTATCACCGCCGGCCTGTGCATACATGCGTTCTGCCAGTTTACCCGATGCCTGGGCCAGCGCCTGTGTCTTGGTCTCGATCACATCCTTGTTATCCTTATCCAGCACTTCTTTCAGGTCCTTGATGGCATTTTCAATCTGCATGCGCTCTTCCTGCTTCACTTTATCACCCATTTCCGCGAGTGACTTTTCGGTTGCATGAATCATCTGGTCGGCCTGATTACGCGCACTGACCAGGGCGGCAAACTTCTTGTCTTCTTCCGCGTGGGCTTCGGCATCCTTGACCATTTTTTCGATTTCACCATCAGACAGACCACTTGACGCCTTGATCACAATCGACTGTTCTTTTCCGGTGGCCTTGTCCTTGGCTGACACATTGAGGATACCGTTTGCATCAATATCAAAAGTGACCTCAATCTGTGGCGTGCCACGCGGTGCGGGCGGGATATCCGACAAGTCGAAGCGGCCCAGTGACTTGTTCGCCGAGGCCTGCTCACGTTCACCCTGCAACACGTGCACCGTTACGGCGGTCTGGTTATTTTCCGCTGTAGAGAATACCTGCTGTGCATTGGTCGGGATCGTGGTATTTTTTTCGATCAATTTGGTCATCACACCGCCCAGAGTCTCTATGCCCAGAGACAACGGCGTGACATCCAGCAACAGTACATCCTTGACATCACCGCCCAGCACACCTGCCTGAATGGCAGCCCCCACTGCAACGGCCTCATCCGGATTGACATCCTTGCGCGGTTCCTTGCCAAAAAAGTCCTGTACGACCTGTTGTACCTTGGGCATACGCGTCTGCCCACCGACCAGGATCACGTCATTGATGTCAGAGGCAGACAGATTCGCATCCTGCAAAGCCTGCCTGCAGGGTGCAATGGTACGCTGCACCAGTTCTTCCACCAGCGCCTCCAGCTTGGCACGGGTAACCTTGATATTGAGATGCTTGGGTCCGGACTGGTCCGCCGTGATATAGGGAAGATTCACTTCAGTCTGCTGGCCTGAAGACAGTTCAATCTTTGCCTTCTCTGCCGCTTCTTTCAGACGCTGCAGGGCAAGCGGGTCATGATGCAGGTCGAAGCCCTGATCCTTTTTGAATTCATCGGCAAGGTAGTCGATCAGACGCATATCGAAATCTTCACCCCCCAGGAAGGTATCCCCGTTCGTCGATAACACTTCAAACTGGTGTTCACCGTCGATCTCCGCGATTTCAATAATGGAGATATCGAATGTACCCCCACCCAGGTCATACACTGCAATTTTGCTGTCGCCGCGTTTTTTATCCATGCCATAGGCAAGTGCTGCAGCCGTAGGCTCATTAATGATCCGTTTCACCTCCAGGCCTGCAATCTTGCCGGCGTCCTTGGTGGCCTGTCGCTGTGAATCATTGAAGTATGCCGGTACGGTAATGACGGCCTCGGTGATCTCTTCGCCGAGGTACTCCTCTGCGGTTTTTTTCATTTTCATCAGAATGCGGGCAGAAATTTCCGGCGGTGCCATCTTGTTATTTCTGGCCTCAACCCAGGCATCACCGTTATCCGCCTTGATGATCTTGTAAGGCACCAGCTTGATGTCTTTCTGCACGGCATCTTCCTCGAAACGCCGGCCGATCAGGCGTTTGATCGCAAACAGGGTGTTGGTGGGATTGGTGACAGACTGGCGTTTCGCCGCCTGACCGACAAGGACTTCGCTGTCTTCAGTGAAGGCGACAACGGAAGGCGTGGTACGATCCCCTTCGCTGTTTTCGATAACTTTAGGCGTGGTGCCACCTTCCATGACTGCCACACATGAGTTGGTAGTGCCTAGATCAATGCCAATAATCTTACCCATCATACATCTCCAAGAAAGCCCAGAATCTGGTCAGGTGGTTAATTAAAAATCGTATTATCATGAATATTGGGACAGTTTCCGGCGAATCAAGGCATCCCCTTGCATAAACCCTTATTTTTTTGATGATTCCGGAAATCCGTCAGCCATCCGCCTTTTCCGGTGCCCTGGCAACGATTACCATCGCCGGTCGCAACAGTCTTTCATGCAGGGTATAACCCTTTTGCATGACCTGGATGACCGTATTCGGCTCATGCTCCCGGCTCTCCTGCGTGGTCATGGCCTGATGAAGATGGGGATCAAACGCCTCTCCCACCGGATCCACCTCCTTGATTGCAAACTTCTGCAAGGTGCTGACCAGCATCTTCAGGGTCAGTGCAGTCCCTTCCTGCAGCTTCGCTGCTTCCACACCCCCTGCAGTCAGGCCCAGTTCCAGACTGTCCTTTACCTGCAACAGCTCGCTGGCAAATTTCTCGATCGCATACTTGTGCGCATTGGAGACATCACGTTGTGCACGCTTTCGCAGGTTTTCCATCTCGGCCTGCACGCGCAGCACCTTGTCCTGGTATTCGCCCGCCGCCTTTTTCGCATCCTCCAGTTCCTGCTGCAACCTATCCTCAGCAGATTCAGCCTGTAAGCCTGTGTCGTTCACAGCCTCTTTCGCCAATGCATCTTTTTCAGCCGATGCGGTAGCCGGATCCGGCTTTTTTGCAGTTTCAGTCATATTTCAGCGTGCCATGGAAATAGCGTGATTGGTAAACAGCATATGGGGGCTAATTCTGAATATTCAAGGCTTCGCCAAGCAGTCTGGCGGTCAGGTCAACAATCGGGATGACCCGATTATACGACATCCTGGTAGGTCCTACCACGGCCAGCACACCCATGACTTCGTCATCCACCGTATAAGGCGAGGTGATTACGCTGCAATCGTCCAGAACTTCATATCCGGATTCCTGGCCGATAAAAATCTGCACGCCCTGTGCACAGATACAGCGGTCCAGCAAACGCAGAAACTCTCTTTTCTGGCCAAAGGCTTCGAACAGACTTCTGAGTTTCTCGATGTCAGACAGCTCATCATACTCCATGAGATTGGTCTGCCCCACGACCACATAATCCGACTTGGCGCTTGACCTGGAAAACACCTGTTCTCCCATTTCAACGGCGGACCGCATGAGGTCATTCATATGTTCACGCAGACGGTCCAGTTCATCGAGAATTTTTCGTCTCGCTGCAACCAGGTCCTGGCCGGCGCACAGTTCGTTGATGTAGTTTGCAGCCTGTTGCAATTCGGACTCGGTATACACCTTGTCGGTGTGCAAAATCCGGTTCTGCACTTCCTGCTGATTCATGACCAGAATGGCTAAAACGCGACAGTCCGAAAGGGGCAGGAATTCGATGTGCCGGAACTCTGCACGTTCAGTTTTGGGCAGGGTAACCACACCCGCCATGCCGGTTAAACCAGATAATAATGTCGAAGCACTTTCAACCAGACCGTTTACATTCTGGGAAGGATCCAGATTCTGCTTCATCTGTGAGACGACCTCTGTGGTCAGGGGCTGGATCTTGAGCATGGTATCCACGAACAGG
This sequence comes from Gammaproteobacteria bacterium, assembly GCA_965205275.1. GTDB lineage: Bacteria > Pseudomonadota > Gammaproteobacteria > UBA4575 > UBA4575 > WTFY01. The sequence continues at coordinate 278,231 of OZ242168.1, read as the reverse complement.
CGATACCCTTTAGTGGTGGGCACACGCCCCGCAGAGGTATGGGGAGATTCGACAAAGCCAAAGTCTTCCAGATCGGCCATCACGTTACGCACCGTGGCCGGGCTGATTGCCAGTTCAGACCGTCTGGCCAGGGTACGCGAACCAAGCGGATGCCCCTCCAGGATATAGCTCTCAACCAGCACCTTCAGCAGCAGCTGGGTACGTTCGTTTAATGAATAATTTTGCTCTTCGATTGCAGCCATGACCCAAGGCATTCTTAAGCTAGGAAATCAGCACTTCACACTAAAAAATGCCTGGAACATCATTGCAATACTATGCAGATATTGTCAAGAAGAAGATGTTTGACTAGTGCCGCTGCAAAATCCGTGATAGCGTTCAGTACATTCAGACAGGGCACCAGACCGCAAGTATGTTTACCAAAATCGGGATTATCTCCAAGCCTGACGATCTGCTCATTTCAGGGACCGTCCAGGCCCTGCACCGGTATCTGTCAAAAAGATCTTTGCAAGTCTGTGTGGATGAGGTGACCGCTATGCTGATCGGTCAGCATTCGGTTGTCGCCAGCAGCTCAGAGCAGATCGCAGCCAACAGCAATCTGGTGATTGTAGTAGGTGGCGATGGTACGCTTTTACACGCTGCCCACAGCATGATAGAAAATGAAATTCCGTTGCTGGGCGTCAACCTGGGGCACCTTGGGTTTCTGGCTGAAATCAGCCCGGATGAAATGGAAGCACAACTTGACCATATCCTGGCGGGTAATTTTATTGAAGAACGGCGTTTTGTGCTTCAGACCGCCCTGATCCGGGACGGGAAACCCTGCCTCGTGGCCAACGCCGTCAATGACGTCGTCGTGCATGCCATGCAGATGGTCCGCATGATCGAAATAGAAACGCGTGTCGACGGCCAGCACCTCAATACCCTGCGTGCAGACGGCTATATCGTTTCCACACCGACCGGCTCCACTGCCTACGCGTTGTCAGGAGGCGGACCGATCCTGCACCCCAACCTGGGCGCCATTGTACTGGTACCTATCTGTCCGCATACCTTGAGCAACCGGCCCATTGTCGTCGATGCAGCCAGCCATATTGAGCTGTCCCTGCCAAAACAGGACCCACGCCATACTGTGCTGGCCTCCGTGGATGGACAAATCAACCTGGATTTCAAGCCAGGAGACCTTCTGAAGATCGAACGGGGAAAGCATGAGTTGCGCCTGATTCAACCCCGGAATTACGATTACTTTGATGTGCTGCAAAAAAAACTCCGCTGGAATGCCGCCCCCCGCGGCAAAAAATAGCAGGCGCCAGCAGGTCAGGCCAACAGCTTATGCTCAAATCGGTCTATATCAGTAACTTTGCAATCATTGATGAGTTGGAACTGAACTTCTGCTCGGGCATGAGCGTACTCACGGGTGAAACCGGTACCGGAAAATCAATTATTATCGATGCCCTGAATCTGGCACTTGGAAGCCGGGCTGACAGTTCCGTTGCCCGCAACCCGGACCACAAGATTGAAATCGTTGCGACACTCGATGCAAGTCACACAAAAGCGGCCCTGTGCTGGCTGCAAGAACACAGTCTGGACACGGTCGACGGGAACTGCATATTGCGTCGCGTGATCTCGACGGACGGCAAGTCCAGAGCCTACATCAACAGTTCGCCGTGCCCGGTCATGCAACTTCGAAGCATTGGCGAACAGTTTGTTGACGTCTATGGCCAACATGAGTGCCAGTCGTTGATGCACAAGGATAAACAACGCGAATTACTGGACAGTTTTTCCGGAAATGAAACGGTACTCGAAAAACTGGCCGCGCTTTTCCGACGCTGGCAGGACCTGAACAAACAATTGAAGCGTGTCGAGGACAACCGGGAAAATACCCGTTCACAGCTGGAGCTGCTACGTTACCAGTATCAGGAACTTGAACAACTGGACCTGGATGAAGACGAGTATGAAATGCTGAACGACCGGCATATACAGCTGAGCCATGCAAAAGCGCTGCATGAGGGCAGTATGCGCATCTCGAAGCAGCTTGCCGGAGATGATGACGACAAGGTCTGTGATGCCATCGGCCATCTGCTTGCCGAACTGGAGAAACTGAGTGCGGTCGACAAGGCATTGCAAGGACCACTGGAAGACCTGCATGCCGCGCATATACAGCTCATGGAAACCGCCCATACATTACGTGACTATTCGGAACGGGCATCCGAGGACCCGCAAGAACTGCAGGAACTCGAAGACCGTATCTCGGCAATCGAGGAAATTGCACGCAAGCACAAGGTTAAACCTGCCGGACTGATTGCGCTGCGCGCATCCATCGGGGCAAAACTGGAAAATCTTGAAAGCTGCCATGAAAACCCCGAAAATATCCGCAACTCAATACGTGAAACCGAGCAACACTACCGAAGCCTGGCCGGGGAAATCAGTGCGGCAAGAAAGGCCTCGGCCTGCATACTGGATGAAAAAATAACCAATTCCATGCAAGCTCTGGGCATGCAGGGGGGGCGTTTCCATACCGACATACAGCCCCGGAAATCCACCGAACCGGCCCCGAATGGCCTGGATGAACTGCGGTTCCTGGTCAGCACCAACCCCGGTCAGGCGCTTCGCCCCCTGAACAAGGTCGTTTCGGGAGGTGAGTTGTCAAGGCTCAGTCTTGCCATACGGATCACAACCGTGAACAACCTGGGAATTCCGACCTTGATCTTCGATGAAGTCGATGCCGGTATCGGGGGGGCCACGGCTGAAATCGTCGGTAAACATCTGCGTGAACTGAGTCACAACGCACAGGTTTTCTGCGTCACCCATCTTGCCCAGGTGGCGGCCCAGGCACACCATCACTACAAGGTGAACAAGCACGGGCATGACACATCGGTCCGAACTGAAATTTCACATCTGGCAGAACAGGCTCGCATCGATGAGCTGGCCCGCATGCTCGGAGGTATTAAAATGACCCGCAACACACAGGAGCATGCCAGAGAAATGCTGCAACAAACCAAACGTCAGTCCGCATGAACCCGCTGAAGGCGATACTTTGTACACTGTGCTGCATAACGGCACTCTACGGATGCCAGAACAAGCTGTTAACGATCTATAAAATAGATATCCAGCAGGGCAACGCACTGGAAGCGAAGGATGTCAAAAAGGTAAAACTGGGCATGAGCAAGGAGCAGGTTCTTTTTGTACTCGGCAGCCCCCTGATCGTCGACAGTTTCCACCCTGACCGATGGGACTACATCTATCTGCTTGCACCCGGGTATGGAGAAAAACAACGCAGGCAGCTGACCATCATTTTTGACCGGAATGAGGTCATTGAAATGACCAAGCACAATGTACCGGAAACGGATACAACCCAGAAAGGGGTGAGCGAGGCTGAAACAGGTGAGGATACAGACCAGTAACTTCGCCTCTGAACTTGTACAGTATCCGCAGCACGTAAACTTCCGATTTTCATTAGGCCTCGAAGGTCCAGCAAGAAGCGGGGCACCCGTGCGGGTCATGCATTTGACTGGCAACTCCCCGTGAAACCGGACCCATCGCACCGTCGGCGGCAGCTTGAAAACCGGGCTATTTAGGACCGACTACCCTGCACGCCTGCGCCGCGCCTCTACTGGACTTCTGTACAGGGGTCGATAGATCTCGATTCTGTCATGGTCCCTCAAGCACTGGTCCAGCTTTACCGGATTGCCGAAAATTCCGACATTGTTTTCACATACATCGATCTCCGGGTGTTTATCCGCAATACCGGATTGCCGTATAGCCTGCAATACCGTGGTTTGCCGGGTGACGGCTAGCGGGATCAGTTCCTGATGATCGGGCTGCGCATAGCAGACCGTAACCGAAATACAGCTACTGTTTTCCATAGGTGTTCTTGGCTCTTTGCTGAAAAACAGCAATCATCCGGTTGGCCAACTGGCTGAAAATCGGCCCCAGCGTAAATTCATACAGACGATTGGAGAATGCAAATTCCATATCCAGTTCCGCCTTGCACATATTTTCGTCGATTTCATGAAATTCCCAGATTCCTGTCAGATGTCTGAACGGGCCTTTTACCAGATGCATGGCAATCTTCCGGTTCTCGATCAGATCATTGCGCGTGGTCAACGAAGCCTTGAACCGGCCTCTGGCAAAATAGAGCGTGGCCTGTTTTTCATGCACAGTGGTTGTACCGACATCACATCCGACGCACCATGGAACAAACTCGGGATAGGCCCCGACATCATTGACCAGTCGATACATCTGCGTTGCTGAATAGGGCAGCAGTGCGCTGCGTTGTACGCGGGTCATACGGAAATTCAAGGAACTTGGAGTACTTAGAAAGGGGGATTATATACTGGTTTACTCGATTATGGGTGTATTAGGTTCCCATAGGGTCATATGAAGGCCGCCTGTAGTGCAAGCGTTCTTCGGAGATGTCGGGACGACCAGATTGCAGGTTGATATCCGCCTTTCGGTCAGGGTCTCGGGGGCGTGTCAGAAATTCTGTGTATGAGCCGCTTCATGAACCGGTCCCCACAAACCGGGCCTTGGCCTGATACCAGACCGTGGCAGGCAGTCTTCGCTTCGATCTTCTGCAAAACCAGGCAAAAATATCTGACATGGCCAGTTTCCCGTAATCGCCTGGGTGAACCAACCTATACTTTCCTTAAAAGATACCCAGCACATGCAGGAAAATCAAAATGACGCCTGAAGGTGCGACATACCGCGTAAGAAAACGCCACAGGCTGTACATACCGGAGTGTTTCATCTGCAACTCATCGCGCCGGGAGGATTCGCTTATGACCCAGCCTGCAAACAGACAGATCAATATCCCACCCAGGGGCAGCATGATATTTGTGGTCAAATAATCCAGCAGATCAAAAAACGACTTGCCCTCAAAAAACGTACCATCGAGCAACTTGATCCGGCTCCAGTGGTTAAATGAAAATACGGTACCCAGCCCGACTACCCAGGTAATCAGACCGCAGAGTACGGAGGATGCGACCCTGGAAAACGAGAACGTCTCTACCAGCCAGGCCACAGCAGGTTCGATCATGGAAATCGCCGAGGTCCATGCAGCAAAAAACAGCAGCACAAAAAACAGGAATCCGAATACCACACCTCCCGGCATTTGTCCGAAGGCAAGTGGCAGGGTGTTGAATATCAGCCCCGGACCCTGCCCGGCTTCCAGGCCGTTGGCAAATACGATCGGGAAAATTGCCAGGCCGGCAAGGATGGCAATCGCGGTATCTGCCAGGGCGACCTGAAGGCTGGTGCTTGCGATCGATGCCTCCGCGGGCAGATAGGAACCGTACATCATAATGGCGCCCATACCCACGCTCAGGGTGAAAAACGCGTGGCCCAGGGCGCTCAGAACCACATCGGACGTTATTTTGGAGAAGTCGGGGGTAAACAAAAACTTCAATCCTGCGTAAAAGTCTCCCTTTATCATTGCATACGCAACCATCACCAGGATCAGTATGATCAGGGCTGGCATCAAAAAACGCACGGCCGCTTCCAGCCCCTTGCGTACACCCCGGATGACCACCGCCACGGTCAGCACGATAAACAGCGTATGCCAGAGTAACAGTTGCAGCGGATTCGAAACCAGGCTGTTGAATACCTCACCGGTTCCATCACCGGAAATTCCGGCAAATGTACCGCTGGCTGCTTTCACCACATAGGCCAGTGTCCAGCCTGCAATGACACTGTAGAAGGAGAGGATCATAAACCCCGCCAGCAGGCCCATAACCCCGAACAGACTCCACAGGGTGCTGCGATTTTCCTCTTTTGCCAGGATACGCATGGTATTGATCGGGCTGTTTCGGCCCCTGCGTCCCAGCAGCACCTCCGACATCATCACCGGTATGCCGAGCAGGGCAATACAGACAAGATACAGCAGGACAAATGCCCCCCCACCGCTTTCACCCGCCATGTAGGGAAATTTCCAGACATTGCCCAACCCGACAGCCGACCCGGCGGCTGCCAGTACAAATATAAACCGGGATGACCAGTATCCGTGTATGGATGTTCTTGAAGTCGTCATCAATAACCTGTATTACCCTGGCTGGAGATCAAACGGCGGTACACAACCTTTGTATACTATACCGGATGGCTGATCTTTTGAACGCAGCCGGTATGAATTCATTATAATACCCGACATGCCCAAGCCCAAGCCCAAGCCCAAGCCCAACCCGGACCGCCAGATTGCCGTCAATAAAAAAGCCCGCCACGATTATTTTATTCTCGAACAACTGGAGGCGGGGCTGGTTCTTGAGGGTTGGGAAGTCAAGAGCCTGAGGGCAAAAAACATACAGCTCCAGGAAAGTTATGTCTTGATCAAGGGCATGCAGGCCTGGCTTTTCGGAGCCCACATCAATCCCTTGCCCACAGTCTCTACCCACAAGGTAGCCGACCCGACCCGCACCCGCAAGCTTCTGCTGCATAGAAATGAAATCGCAAAATTGGTAGGGGCCGTTGAGAGAAAAGGGTTTACCCTTGTCCCGCTATCCATGTACTGGAAAAAAGGGGTCGCCAAGCTTGGCATCGCGATAGCGAAAGGCAAACAAAAACAGGACCGGCGCGCAAGTATCCGGGAACGGGACTGGCAACGCGACCGGCAACGGCTCCTGAAGCATGCGAAATAGGCTACGGTCAGGCCCGCGGACCTGCTGGCGCTGAAAGCAGTGAGAGGATGCCGGTTATTTTATACCGCAGTTAAACACACCGGACTCAGCCTTTTTCTGCGTCATCTCAACACATTCGTCATACGAGCTGAATTCCCCCAGGACCGTTCCGGAACCGGAACCTGCACTCGCATACACTTCGCCAACCCATGTGCTGCCTGTATCCGCCTCATCTTCACCGCACCCGGCAATGAACACAGAAAAGATCAGCAACATAAATACCCACAGCTTTTGTCTCATGATAGATGTCTCCACAGGTTAGCCAGAACTGAAGGGCAATGTAACGAAAATCGGGCGGTACGGCAACCCACAGGAGTCAAAACAGCAGGCTTACTCAACCGTTTCCTTCAACCACACACAGCCGGCATCGCTCTCCTGCTGGATTTTTTCCAGAAATGCCTCATGCGCGGACATCTCTTCCTCGCTGGCCTCGATGATCCTGAGGGCAGGTCGTGAATTCATGGCCTGTTTTGCAGCCAGCCTTTGCCGGGCAGCCTGTTCAGAACCTGTGCTCAGGCTCAATGCCGACTGGCCACCGGTCATGGCCAGATACACATCGGCCAGAATCCGTGCATCGAGCAAGGCACCGTGGAATTCACGCGCAGAATTATCGATTCCATAACGCCTGCACAAGGCATCCAGGCTGTTTTTCCGCCCCGGATGCATTTTCCTGGCTAATGCCAGCGTATCCGTGACCGTGCAGCATTCACGGATATCGGTGACGGCATGACTGGCAAGCGATAATTCGGTATTGATAAATTCGACGTCAAAGTCGGCATTGTGTATCACCAGTTCCGTGCCTTCTATAAACTCGAGGAGCTCATCGGCAATCTTTGGAAATCCCGGTTTGTCTGCAAGAAATTCCTGCGTGATCCCGTGTATTTCCGATGCTGCCTCATCGATTTCACGCCCGGGATTCAAAAACTGGTGGAAAGTCCGGTCGGTCGCGCGGCGGTACAGTATTTCCACACATCCGATTTCGATAATCCGATGACCTTGTGAAGCCTCAAGACCTGTGGTTTCCGTATCCAAAACAACCTGACGCATGGTGCTGACCCTGAATCCAGACTAATTCCGGGGGCTATGATAACAGCTTATCAATCGCCTCATTGGCGAGACGATCGACCTGCTCGTTTTCCACATGCCCGGTATGACCTTTTACCCAGTTCCATGTAACGTCATGACGCTCAACCAGCGCGTCCAGTTGCTGCCACAAGTCCTGGTTCCTGACAGGCTTCCTGGCAGAAGTCTTCCAGCCGTTCCGTTTCCAGTTCGACAGCCATTGCTGAATACCGTCCATCAGGTACTTTGAGTCCGTGGTGATACGAACTGTACAGGGACGCTTGAGTTTTTCCAGGGCCGACAAGGCAGCCTGCAGTTCCATGCGATTGTTGGTGGTCTTCTGCACTGCCCCATGAATCGTGGTTTCCGCATCCCCATAACGCAGCAGCGCGGCCCATCCCCCGGGGCCGGGATTGCCGCGACAGGCACCATCAGTGTAAATATCGACCCGCTCTGGCATGGTTTGCTTCGCGCGCGGAGGGCTCGGCGATGTTCACTGGTAAAACCCGTTGCCGCGGACGCCAGGGCTGCAGACGCGGCGTAAGAGTCAATACACGTTTTCTGGCAACAAATATCTGTACGCCTCCCAGACGTGCAAGCCCATAACGGCTGGCGTGGCTGAGAAACTTCATGCGCTGCTGTACCTGCAGATTTTGCACGGGGGGCCGCAAACCGATGTATTCCGTCCCGATGATGGCGAAATCCAGCAGGGAAAGCCAGTCTCTCAGGCGTCTCGCGGTATAGAAGTGGCCCGTCCAGGGCACACGTTTGCTGCGCAGCAACGCCAGCCTAGCAAGGCCCATCATACTGATCGGATTGAACCCGATCAGCACCAGATGACCCTCTGAAATCAGCACCCTGTGCACTTCGCGCAAGACCTGATGCGGATCATGCGAGAAATCCAGGGTATGCAACAGAACAATCAGGTCCAGCATATCCTGCTGAAAAGGCAGGGCAAGAGGATTTGCGGCAACCGTACCCTGTTCAGGACCCAGCGTCATATGGATTTTTTGACCGATCGTACTGCCCTGCAGCAGATCAACCTCTTTGGACAGGGCGCCGACCTGCAATGCGTAATACCCAAACAGTCCAGGCAGCAGCTGAGCCAGTTTGTCCCGCAATTCACCGTACAGGATCTGTCCGGCAGGATTGGCATACCAGTCCTGCAATTTTCGGGTAACTTTTTGCAGACGGAACAGTTCTGATTCTTGCATCATCCAATTCTAGCCCAAAACCGGAGCAGTAATGCAAGGCGTGCCAAAGGAACCAGGATTTATATAATCCTTATATGCCTATAAAATTTAGCTATTAGCATTTTCAGCCGGTATCCTTATGCTTTTTTATCTATGAGGAGTAAAGCCTGCCTGCTGCTAGCTGCCTTGGCGTTTTTGGTCACAGCCTGCTCGAAAACACCCATCCCTGCTGATACGTCCGCCGATAAAATTCCAGCCGATACCCAAACGGCAGCGCCTGCGGACACCCCTGCAGACACCCCAGGTATACGTGGTTTGGCCACACCCGAACCCAGACCGGTGCCCGTTGACATCCCTTCGCCCGCTCCACCGGCCTCATCCTTTATAGAATACGGTCCTGACGGCGAACCGTTGCTGATCTGGCATCGTATCGCAAAAAACTCGGCATTATCCCGGTTCTATGACCATCCCCACGTGATCCGGTACAAAAAAAACTATCTGGAAAGAGAAAGGCTGCTGTCCATTGTCACGCACCGCGCTGAGCCGTTCATCCATTTCATACTGAACGAGATTGAGCAGCGCAACCTGCCTGCCGAACTGGCTATACTGCCCATCGTCGAAAGCGGTTATTCCCCCAAGGCCCTTTCACGTACCAAGGCCACAGGCCTGTGGCAATTCACATCCCGCACCGCAAAGGAATTCGGTCTGCAACAGACCTGGGGGTATGACGCCCGGTACGATGTATATGCCTCGACCATGGCAGCACTCGACTACCTTACCGAACTGCATGCTGAATTTGACGGAAACTGGCTGCTTGCACTGATGGCATACAACGCCGGGCCCAACCGGGTAAAAAGGGCATTGCAATTGGATGCAGTGAAAAATCGTACAACCAACTACTGGGACCTGCAGTTATCGGGTGAAACCCGTGCATACGTCCCCCGGCTGCTGGCATTGAGTGCGATCATACATGACCCTCAATTAAGCGCCACACTGCTGCACCCGGTTGCCAATGCGCCTCATGTGGAAATCCTGGAAGTCAAGAAACGGATCTCACCTGCAAAGCTTGTCGAATCAGGCAACATCAGCCGCGATGAACTTCAGGCCCTCAATCCGGCCTTGCAGTATCTGCGTTACCCACCCCCGACAGGGTATCGCCTGCTGGTACCCAGGCACAAAACCGAAATGGTGGCCATCACCATCGAGCGCCTTCCCGAAGAACCCAAATGGCACAGGCATACCATCGTGTACGGCGAATCCCTGAGTGTCATTGCAGCACGTTACGGCACTTCCGTATCCGCTTTGCGCAAGGCTAACAACCTGAATGGCACCACCATTCTGGCCGGCAAAACCCTGATAATTCCGCTCTGACAGGAGCCCTGCTGCACCTACTAATTTGACCGACTCGATACAATGATTGCCAAAGACACGGCACGTGCCGAGATTACCAAGGCGCAGGAACTGTCACGCGAATATTTGGAAGTCTACCGCGCTACCCATGAAATAAAATAGCCGCCTTCGATTCGAGGGGGCATGGATACCCTTTCCCTTTCTTGCCCATACCTAAAAAGCTGCCCCTTGAAAAGAGAGGCTGTCTTGCGCCGTCAGTGGCTGAACAGGTACTTCAGACCGAGCGTCAGGGACCAGTGGTCCATGTCACTGATTTTCGTACGGTTGATCTGGTCGGAAACCGGATGCTCGAGGTAACGCCCCTTGTCCCTGATGTCGTCCACCAGGCTGTAGGACAGTTTCAGGCCCAGCAGAAACCTGTCATCCAGACTGTAGTCGGCACCGGCGTAGAGGTGTCTGGAAAAAACGGTGTCGGACAGGCTTTCATCCTGCCGGGAATTGTATTCCTCCGGAGAAAGATCAGCGTCACATCCACTCGTGCATGAATATTCGCTGCTGAAAAACAGCCCCGAAAGCTTGACGAAAGAAAGCCCGACCCCGGCACCCAGGTACGGCGTGATCCGGCTCTGTGCAAGCGGGAAATCGTAGTAGACGTTCAGCAGCAGCGTGCGCGTTCTCAAATCGTCAATCGTGGTCGTGCTCGATGACGTATAATTGCCCGCGGTATCCGGCATGATGGCCGACCCGTCCAGGAAGGTGATGCCGGTAAATTCCTGATCAATGTCGTTTTCCCGCTGGTTGGCCGACAATTCCAGGCGCAGGTTGCCAAACATGCGGCCAATTGCAATTTCGAACAGGCTGCCACGGTCCGCATCCAGGTCATAAAACCAGCGATAGCCGCCAATGGATGCCTTGCCGGTACAGTCATCAGTCGGGTAACAGATCGTATCCCGGTTCCAGCCCGCCTGCTCCATGTCGGAAATCCAGTTCACTCCTGCGCCCGCGCCCGCGTACCAGCCGGAACGCTGCGACTCGCCAGCCATACCCTGACCCGACACACCCAATGCGACACAAACCCCCAGTACAGCACTTGCGACACGCCGCCACGCCAACGCCAATTTCACCCCGGCACCTCCCTCCTTTGATGATTGCATACGGTTCACGACCGGCCACGCGGACCACAACCGGCAGCTTATCGTAATGGAGCCACCCTACAGAATCAATGAGCGCGGCACGACCTCATCAGCCCGGTTGGCTGCCATAACCTGAGCCCAGGCACATGCCTATCGAATAGATGTCCTTCAGGCCGCCCGCACCGGCGGTACCAGCTTGGGCACCGCGCTCAGCAATCGCTTGGTGTATTCGTGTTTCGGGTCCGTCAACACCTGTTCAACCTCTCCCTGTTCGACAATCCTGCCCTGATACATGACGGCAACACGGTCTGCAAAATAGGCTACCACCGACATGTTATGTGTGATGAACAGATAACTGATTGCATAGCGCTCCTGCAAATGATTCAGCAGGTCCAGAATCTGTGCCTGAACGGAGACATCCAGAGCACTGGTGGGCTCATCACAGATAATGATTTTCGGGTTTACCGCCAGGGCGCGTGCAATGCAGATACGCTGTCGCTGGCCGCCGGAAAATTCATGCGGGTAACGGAGATGGGCATCCTTGTCGAGGCCCACCTGCTCGAGCAATTCCAGTACGCGCTGTTTGCGCGCCTGTGCATCCGGGATGACCTTCAGGGCCTTGATCCCTTCCTCGATGATCCGGCCCACCAGCATACGTGGGTTCATCGATGAATACGGATCCTGGAAAACAATCTGCAGATTGGCACGCTGCTCCAGCAGCCGGTTGCGGTCGATTTCGTGTATCGGTAATCCCAGATACGTGACCTCGCCCAGGGTGGGCTGCACCAGACGCAGGATCCCTTTGCCGACAGTGGTCTTGCCACTGCCTGACTCGCCGACCAGGGCAACCGTCTTGCCGGGAGGAATTTCCAGGGAAACACCATCCACGGCCTTGATATACCCGACAGTGCGTTTGAACAATCCCTTGCGTATGGGAAAATGCACTGCCAGATCACGTACCCGCAGGGTGTCGTTTTCAGTGACGTTTTCAACAACCGGTTTATGCAGGTCATGATTGCACTCGAGCAGCGGTCTGCCACGTTTTTCCATCGCCGGCAAGGCTGCAAACAGTTCCCAGCTGTAAGCATGCTGCGGTGCTGAAAAAAATACCTCGTTGCTGGACTGCTCTACGATCACACCTTCTTTCATGACCGCTACATGATCGGCCACCTGTTTCACAACAGCCAGATCATGTGTGATAAAAAGAATCGCCATCCCGAACTGCCGTTGCAGATCATTGATCAGTTCCAGTACCTGGGCCTGTATTGTTACATCCAGTGCGGTAGTGGGTTCATCTGCAATCAGCAACCGGGGTTCACAGGCCAGTGCGATCGCAATCATGACCCGTTGTTTCATGCCACCGGACAGTTCATGTGCATACGTGTCGATGGTGTATGAAGGCTTGGGTATCCTGACCGCCTCAAGCAGGTCCAGAACCTGCCGGCGTGCCTGCGCTCTGGACATTTTCTGGTGGCGTATCAACACTTCGGAGATCTGCCGGCCTACCTTTACAACCGGGTTCAGGGACGTCATCGGTTCCTGAAAGATCATGGAGATACCGCTGCCCCGTATATCCCGCATATCGCGTTCAGGTAACGTCAGCAAATCCCGGCCTTCAAAACAGATGCTTCCCGAAGTCAGTCTTGCCGCCTCAGGCAACAGCCTGATCACCGACAGGGCGGTAACGGATTTTCCACTGCCTGACTCACCGACCAGGGCAAACGTCTCCCCTGCCCTGATTTCGAAACTGACTGCATCCACGGCCGCAACCGTTCGACGACGGGTTCTGAACACCGTCGTCAGATTGTGGACCTGCAGTAAAGGGTCAGCCATGATCGGTTATTTTTCCAGCCGAGGGTCGAGTGCGTCGCGAACCACGTCGGCAAACAGGTTGGCAAACAGGACCAGCGTGAACATGAAGAACAGTGAAGCGGCCAGCGACCACCACACCACCGGTTCGCGTGCCATCTCCAGGCGGGCACTGTTGATCATGTTTCCCCAGCTGTTCATGGTGGGGTCCACACCGATGTTGATGTAGGACAGCACCGCCTCGGCCAGCACCAGACCGCTGAAATCAAGTACCAGTGTGATCAGGACAATATGCATCACATTCGGCAATATGTGCCGGAATATGGTTTGTGCCGGACCCACCCCGAATGCACTCGCAGCCTGGATAAAATCCACTTCCCGCAGCTTCAGCGTTTCTGCCCGCAACAACCGGCACAGTCCGGTCCAGCTGGTCAGCCCCAGAATCAGGCACAGGAACAACAGGCGTAAATCCGCACGCTGGACCAGGCTCGCAAACTCCTCTGCATGCTTGTTCATATACACATTCAGCACCAGTATCGCCGCCGCGATCAGCAACACACCCGGAATCGAATTGAGTGTGGTGTAAAGGTACTGGATGACATCATCGATCCAGCCACGGAAGTAACCGGCCATGATCCCGAGTGTGACGGCAAAAGGCAGCATCAGCAGGGTCGTCAGCGTGCCGATGACCACCCCGGTGCGAATGCTCTTGAGTGCCTGGTACAGTACGTCCTCGCCGACCTTGTCGGTGCCCAGTACATGGTATTTCGTAGCCCATTCCGCGCCCACCAGCAACACCAGCAACACCATCCCAAGCGTGACGGCGACGGTCCTCCAGGGCACGCCGGAATGGCCGTCGCACAGGACGTCCAGTGTCGCCCTGAATGTTCTTCTCGCCCGGACAGACAAATAAAGACACAGCAGGGCAACCAGTACCGCCCAGACAATCACGGCCTTGATTGCACCCGTTGCACCGAGCCTGAGCACGTCTCCCGCCTTTTGTGTTTCAGGGTCGTCCAGATGGGCGGCGCCCCATACCAGGCGCGGATAGATGCGCTGCTTGACGCCATCGTCCCGCTGCACGGTTTCTTTCGCATATAGATGGGCCGCAAACGGTGCCGAATACGTTTTTTCACTGCTCCTTCTCAGACCGGAAACCACCTGGTCAAACACGCTCACCACCTCACTACTGTATTGCGCTTTTGCGGACGAGCCGGAAGGGTTTTCCAGCACAGGATGGAAATGCAGCGAATCAAGCAGGGCAATCCCCACATACACTGACAGGATGATCATCGAGATGACCCCTGCCTTGCTGCGTACCACCTGCTGCCAGGGCTGGCGCAAGTGCGGCTTGCGCATGGCGTACAGGAAAAACAGGACGATGCACAGCACCAGTCCGAAAACAAGGATATCGGTCAGCAGAAAAACCGGCTTGCCTGGCATCATGATCAGTTGAGCCTGACTCTCGGGTCAACGATCGTGTATGAAATATCCGTCAGCAATAATCCGACGATATACAAAAACGCGCCCAGAAAGACCATGGAACGCACAATGGCAAAGTCCTGGCGGCTGATTGCATCAATGGTATAACTTCCCAGGCCCGGAATACCGAAGAAGGATTCAGTGATCAGACTGCCCATGAACAGTAACGGCAGGATCACCACTACACCGGTGAGAATGGGGATCAGCGCATTGCGCAATACATGCCGGAACAGCACCGTCTGCTCTGAAATCCCCTTGGCACGTGCCGTGCGTACATAATCCTTGTTCATCTCTTCCAGGAATATGGTCCGATACCAGCGTGCGCTGGACCCGATACCGCCGACAATACCGATCATGACCGGCAGGATCAGGAACTTGATCCCGAAAATCCCGCTTTCAAAACCGGAAATGGGCACGACCCGCAGTATTTTGCCCATCATGTATTGCCCGCCAATGATGTAAAACAGGCTGGAGATGGACATCAGGGCCACACAGATCACGACTGCCCAGTAGTCGATATAGGTGGCCCGGAAGAATGCAATGAGCAGGGCAAGGGTAATGGCCACCAGCAGGCCGATGACCAGTTGCGGAACCGCAATGGCCAGACTGGGCCACATGCGCTGGCTGATGTCAAAACCGATATCGCGCCCGCTGTCGGAGCGCCCGAAATCGAACACAAACAGGCGCAGGGATTTGGTGTAGAAAACGGTTTCCCTGAGGGTATCCACCCCTTCCGCCTGCGTGTTGTAAAAAAGCGGATGGTGGTATCCGCGTTCTGTTTTCCAGTCTTCGATCTGCTCTTCCGTAACGTGTTTTTGTCCCAGAAACATACGCGCCATGTCATCGGGCGTATTGACTACAAAAAACAGCAGAAACGTAATAATGTTGATGCCAATAAGTATCGGTATGGCATACAGGGCACGGCGTATGATGTAGGCGATCATTTCACCGTACCCCGCTCACGCCGGTAAAACCCGATCCCGGCAGGAATAAACGAGACCAGCAACAATACGGACACTACCACCAGCGGCCAGTAACGGGGCTGATTCCATTCGGCACGCTTCATTTTCCTCGACTCACCGTCCACGCGTTTGTATTTCAAAAGATTATTGGCCATCAGATTGGGCTTGACGTTTTTATACCAGTCGTGAAACAGGGAGAATGCCTTGGGATGAAACCCCCATAGCCACGGGGCATCCCGTTGCAGGATCACGGTCATTTGCCGGATGATCTCCAGGCGCCCGGGGCCGTTTTTGATATTCTTCATCTGTTCGAACAAACGATCGAATTCCGGATCCTGGTAGTTCGTTGCATTTTCACCGCTGTGCTCCACTTTGGCATTTGGCCCGTATAAAAGAAAAAAGAAATTTTCCGGGTCCGGGTAATCCGCATTCCAGCCCCACTGGAAAATCTGGCCGGTGCCCTTGCGCATTTTTTCCTGAAACCGGTTGTAATCGGTGGCACGGATCACCAGTTGAATGCCAAGTTTCTGGTACTGCTTGCGCATCCAGTTGAAATGCGCCTTGGCACCCGGGCCGGCTCCGGGCGTGTCGAAATACAGGGTAAGCGGCTTGCCGGATGCGCTGTCGATGCTATCCACGTAGCCGGCCTGGGCCATCAACTGCATGGCATATTCAATATCCTTTCTTTTCAGCTCACCCTTCACCCACTCGTAGACGTAGGGATTCACCCCGGCTTCACCCTCGATATTGCCAAAAATTCCAGGCGGCACCGGACCCTGGGCCGGCACACCGCGGCCATTGGCGAAGATGGAAATATATTCTTCGTAATCCACGGCAATGGAAATGGCCTGGCGTAACAGGCGTGCACGTTCGGAATACCCACCTACCACCGGATCCAGCATATTGAATCCCATGTACAGGATCGAGGCCGTCACCGAGGTTTCCAGCTGGATGTCTTTCGCCTGCATCCGTTCGGTGAGTTGTATATCCCCCTGTGAGCCAAACTGAATGGCCTGATCAAAGCTGTCCGAGCTTACACCGGATGCGTCATAGTACCCCTGCAGGAATTTATTCCAATAGGGAATGTTCTCTTTCTCCAGGCTGTACACCGCCTTGTGCACCAGGGGCAATTCCTTTCCGGCATCCTCCAGCAACCCGTTTTCCCGGTCTTCCGGCTCGCCATGGGACGGGTATAGTTCACCGTGAAAGTTTGGGTTTTCCTCCATGACCATGCGCAGGTTCGGATTGTTTTCCGTCAGCATGAAAGGCCCCGTGCCCACCGGGTACCAGTTCAGCGAGATGTTGCGCTCTTCCATTCCCGGCTGGCTGTAGAACTTTTCAGCTTCCCAGGGCATCGGGGAGAAAAACGGCATCGCCAGCCAGTACACCAGTTGCGGATACTTTCCCCGGATCCGGATGCGATACGTATAGCGGTCATCCGTGGACAGTCCTGCAAAATCGATTTGCCGCAGATCCTGCCAGACCGTCTCCGGCTGATCTCCGTACCGCTCACCCACCTGCCTGCGGAACGCATCAAAACCGACTATATACTCGCGCATTACACCGGCAATGGGAGAGTGCAGAAAAGGACTGGCGATGCGCTTGATCTGATAGACATAATCCGCGGCCGTAAGCTCACGCGTACCGGTCTTCTGGAAATCGCCCAGGACATGGATGTTTTCCAGATTCCCTTTTTCCAGATCCAGATACCGGGCATTCCCTGCGTCATTGGTAGCGAATGCCGGGTGGGGCTGATAGCGGATCCCCGGTTGGATTGAAATGATGTACTCGGAAAACGCGATGTCCCCGGTCTGCCCTTCCGGTACCGGCACGCCGGCGGCGTCCAGATAACGTACCTGCGGCAGCTGCCTGGCAGTGAGGGGCACCAGCGTGTACGGGCGCAGCAGATAATGGTATTGCAAGGGGGGCTCGTAAATCTGTGCAATGAACTCATACTCATTCGAGCTGTAGGATCTCACCGGGTCCAGATGCTTGGGTCGTTCACTGAACGATGAGTACACCACATCCGAGGTGGCCTCCCCACCCGGATACGGGTTGTTCCAGACCTCTTCGCTGCATGCACAAAGCATGAAGGCTATAATGACTGTAGAGAAAAGGGGGACGCGGTCGTTCACGTGGGTGTTGTATATACTTTGAGAATTAATGGATACTTCTTCCTTGCGCGGCCATTATAGACTGCCCGCCGGGAAAATAATTCAGTCTGGACAATCAACGGGTACCCCCGTTCACCAATCAAACGACAAGTGAGGGAGAACAAATGGGATTTTTAGCAGGAAAGCGTGCCCTGATCGTCGGCATCGCAAGCAACCGGTCAATCGCCTGGGGTATCGCCGAGGCCATGAAACGCGAAGGTGCGGAACTGGCTTTCACCTACCAGAACGAAAAACTCAAATCCCGGGTGGAAAAATTTGCCACAGAATGCGGGGCAGACATGACGCTGCCCTGTGATCTGGAGAATGATACGGACATCACGCTGCTGTTTGAGGAGTTGGGAAAGGCCTGGGACAGTCTGGATATCCTCGTGCATTCGGCGGCCTTTGCACCCCGGGAAGAGCTTGCAGGGGATTTCGTTGAGGTGACCACCCGGGAAGGTTCAAAAATGGCCCATGATGTCAGCAGTTACAGCCTGACGGCACTGGGCAAGGCCGCACGCCCCATGATGCAGGGCCGCAACGGCGCCATCGTCTCCCTGACCTATATGGGTTCGGTACGTGCCATGCCGAGCTACAACGTCATGGGTCTTGCCAAGGCCAGCCTGGAGGCCAATATACGCTACATGGCCTATGCCTTGGGTCCGGAGGGTATTCGTGTAAACGGCATCTCCGCCGGCCCCATCCGCACCCTCGCTGCCGCAGGAATCGCTGACTTCCGGAAGATGCTCGATCACGTTGAACAGAATGCCCCGCTGCGCAAAAACGTCAGCATTAAGGAAGTGGGCAACACCGCTGCATTTCTGTGCTCCGACTTGGCCAGCGGGATCACGGGCGAGATCACCTACGTCGATGCAGGGTTCAACATTATCGGGATGTCCGGATACCATGGGGGTCTCAACTGATCGACGCAACGCTTTATCTTAAACGGGAAGATGGAGTGTGTAGTGATGGGTCGAAGGTATCGTCGAGAATTTAGTGCTGCGGGGACGACGGAATTATGGGATCGCCGGCAGCGCGGGGAGTCATTGAAGGCAATTGGGCAGGTGTTTGGTAAGCCGTTGTCGTCTATTTATTTCCAGTTGGCACCGTACGGGGGTATCCGTCCTGCGCATCGCTGGTTACACGTGTTGTCGATTGAATCGTGCACCTTAAAAAGATGCGCTTCCACTATAACCTGTGCCCTGCGTACCCGCCGCATGGGGGTTTTCCTCATAGCCCCAAAAAAAGAGATGAAAGTAGCCCGGTGCGGCTAGGCACACAAGTGCCCATAACCAGGCAAACAGCCAGAAGATCACAGCATTGTACTGTTCGACGGGTATAAATTTTAAAATGGCAACAAAAGCAACGGCTGAGAACATTAACGTTATAACGAGGGCCATACCCGCCTTCTTGCCTCGATGCCAATGACCAAAGGGCCACATGTTCAACGTCCAGCCCTGCATAAGAGCGAATGCCGTCCACACCGCAGCAAAGATAGCCGCCTGGGCCCCTGGCACACCCTCATCGAAAAAGTTGAATCCGAGGTGGTGGAAAACAATCATCAAGAGCACCGTGCCAGCCACGACCATTCCTGTGTTGAGGATCCCTGCGCGGGGCTGACCAAGCCGGTCAAAGGGCCACCAATCGCAAAAGTCCACCACCACCACGGACATCGGGAACCAATACCATGGTATATAAAGCGGTTCCATCCCCCATATCGACGGTACAAAGAACAGAGCCGTGGGCATGAACACAATCGCGAACAGAAAGTTTGCGATTCCGTTAAGCGGTTGTCGTGAGTTATTTTCCCACTCGAGGGTGTCGGCCAAATCCCATGGTGTGATCAAGCGGTTACGGAACAAAAAGATCTGCATCACTGCCATGAAGATGCAAGTCTGGGCCCACAGTGCAACTGGAGTTTCGTAGAAGGGCAGCCCATACCCCCAGGACCATATTCCTAGCGTAATCAGGACCGAGAGCATCGCCAACAACCAGTTGATCAATCCTCGCAATATGCGGTTCTGAGTCACAAGGCCCCCCGGCCAACCCCCCCACGAGACACCAAGATGCCAAAAATTTGCAAAACAGACTGCATAGACCATTGTGCCTTGCTCCACATCGAGACCGATCACTCCGATCAGAATCCCACCTAGGACCAGCGCAAAGGCTATTGAGACAATAATCAGGAGGGCACCTTTAACAGGCTGTTGATTTAAGGCCACAATAATTTGTTTTTCTTATTTATTTTGGTATTCGCATGTAGGCTTTTCACGTCTAGTGTATTACAAAGTAGTAAAAGTTGCTTGCCCGATACAGTTCTGAACCATGCGCAATGAAGATTGCGGCTGCACATTCATACAAGGCCGTACCGTCCATGTTGACGGCCGCACCCAATGAAGGACTGCCAGCAGCAGTGCGCTGAGGATTTGTCAATGGAGCCTGAGGCGCATGCGGGGGTTACACCGGGAATGACCGGTACATTTAAAACCCGGACGAACTAGAGGTTATCTTCAAAAACCTGCACATCGGAGCCTTCCCGGAGGGTTTCCAGAATCGCGCTGAATTCCCTGCGACCGTAATGGACGCGTTGTGACAACTCCAATACCCGGGCACCATCCATTTCATCCGGGCCATCCATAACCGAATGCAATTCCAGCAGGGCAAAACTGCCATCCACCAAGGGCAGGCCATTCACCGGCGTCTGACCCTCACCGGGACGTGGAAGTGTAAAGGCACGGGCCAGAATCCTGGCCGGAACACGGTCGTCATCACGGCGGACCGCACCATGACGAACCCGTTCAAGTGAATATTTGGCAGACAGCGCTTCCAGGCTGAGGCCGCTTTGCATCTGTGCATACATTTCCTCACCTTCAGCCACGGCCTGTTGCGCAGCCTCACGCATGCGCAGGAAGTCCCGTATTCCACCGGCGACCTCATCAAGGGGCTGTAGTTCGGACTCGCGATGCTCCAGCAAGCGAAAGGCAATGACATGACCGTCTGCGACCTCGATGAGCTCACTGTTCAGGCCCGCTGTCAGGATGTCTTCCGTAAAGGCGAGTGACCGGATTTCCGGGTATGCAAAAATTTCCGCATCGCTGGCCAGGGTCAACCATCCGGTCTCCCGGATCGCCAGTTCAAACAGCTCAGCAGCCTCGGTCAGATCATCCGGCTGTTCGACAACCAGATTGACCAGTTCATCGACGATTTCCACAAACCGCTCTTGTGCCAGCTGGCTCTTGCGCTCATCGATAATCTGCTGGCGCACCTGCGCAAAAGATTTCTGTTCGGAGGACCGAATCTCAACCAGCTGTACGATCTGTACACCCTGTTCGGTACGAACGGGCTGGCTGTGCGCACCCGGGCTGAGCGAAAACAGTACTTTTTCCAGTTCGGGGCTGGCCAGATCGCCTGGCGCAATAAAACCGATATCGCCCCCCTTCCCGGCAGACAGGGTATCTTCCGAATGTTGCCGGGCGAGTTCGGCAAATGAGGCGCCCGCCTCAAGTTGGCGTACATACTCACTGGCCTTTCCCAGGGCTTCACCCCACTCAGGGGCATCCGCCGCGGTCTGTTCCAGAACCTTGGTCAGGATATGGCGCACCTTGCGCAATTCACTCGTCACATGCTGCTCGGCCTGTTCGGCATAGATGGCGCGGGCATCGTCATCGGTGACGCGGGCCGGGTCCACCAATGCTTCTTCTTTCAGTTCAATATAGGCGAGCCTGACCTGTTCAGGCGTTCGAAACACTGACTGGTTTGCATTGTAATAGTCACCGATCTGGTCCTGGGAAATCGCTACTGAATCGGGGTCCACCCTGACCAGCGCATAGCTGAAATCCCTGGATTGCTCGGAAAGTTTCTGGAAACGCTGCAAATCCGCTTTCGTCTTGAACGAGGAAGATACCAGCGCAATCTCGAACTGCCCCAGTTTTTCCTCTTCGCGAAGCTCTGCCTCGAACCGGGCCTTGTCATAGCGTTGTGCCTGCAGAAGCCGTGTGTACAGCTCCGGGACAAATTTTCCATCCCTCTGGAATTGTGGAATCTGCCGGATCTTCCTGATCAGGCCGGTATCACTGATACGGAACCCGGCATCCGTGACTGCCTGGCGCAGGATTTCCGTGTTCACCATATCGTTAATGACCTGTTTTCTGATCACGCTCTCATCCGGATAGCGTTGTGCAAAATTCTCCCCCAGAATGGACTGCAGCCGCTGCCGATGCTGTTGAAACTGGTTATTGAATTCGGGCTGCGTGATTTCCACGCCATTGACATCGGCAACCGGTGGTACCCCACCCCCGCCAAAGTATTCCTGGATACCCCACAACGCAAAGGAAAGAATGAGCAGTCCGATAATGATATAGGCAACCAGGCTACTGGCCCGGTCTCGTATTGCACTCAGCATTTTTTATTTTCTTCCTTGCAGCGATGTTGTCAGCATTGTATTTAAAGATGGATGTGCCGTGCGCATTGTAAAGGTTCTGCCCACCTGTCCGCACCCTGTTTTTTTGGAACTCGGATGGGCGGAAACATTCTCACGGTCCAAGGTACGCATCATCAAGACCGCATGCAGGACAAAAGGCACCGGGAAGAGAGGGCCTGCAACCGTGAACTTCCGGTAACAGGTGATGTCTCCACGCTGTGCGAATTAATCATGCAAACCCCTTTGGTTCTCCAGCATAAACCTGATTTTCCGCAAGTTGCTATTCCCGGAAAATCCAGTACGCGGAATCAAGACCCTGAACCTTGCGCCCAAAAAACTGCGGGAAAAATTCATGCTTCCCTTGGTGATGTACGAGTTCAAGAAGAATATCGAAAGAGATTTCATGATTTGGGAAAGCAAGTCCTACAATGAACACCCCCTGCTGAACCGGGCGGATGGCGATATCATGAAGTTTCGCCAGTATTGCACACAGTTTTATCCCGGCAGGCCTGATGAGGAGGCAGGCGAATCCAGGCAAGACGCAAACCGACATCGTTAGTTCCTCTCGCCGCCATATCTCATGCGCAAGCGTAACCTACTCTCGATTTGCCGGGTAATGGGATTTGGTTGAAGACGTGCGTTACCCATTACCCTACCAGCACGTCGCATCTGGAAATCTGGCGGAGTGGACGGGATTCGAACCCGCGACCCCCGGCGTGACAGGCCGGTATTCTAACCAGCTGAACTACCACTCCTTGTATAGTATGACCTCTGGTGGGTGCTGAGGGATTCGAACCCCCGACATCCGCCTTGTAAGGGCGACGCTCTACCAGCTGAGCTAAGCACCCAAAAGGCGCGTTAGCTTACAGCATCCTTGAGCGCTTTGCCAGCCTTGAAGCTGGGTACTTTGCTGGCGGCAATCTGGATGGTTTCACCAGTTCGGGGATTATGGCCGGTGCGGGCATTACGGTGCTTGACCTGGAAGGTTCCAAATCCAACCAATGTCACGCTGTCCCCGCGATTCAAAGCTGCTGCAATGGAGCCAAGTACTGCATCCACCGCACGCGCACCATCGGCTTTCGAAAGCTTTGCTGCTTCAGCAACGGCTTCAACAAGTTCACTTTTATTCATTTTATAAAACTCCCCTGGTAGTTGGCATGCACTCTAGACAGCTGCACATTAAATTTTCAAGAGTTGAAATCAGTCTGCAGGCTTCTTCATGGCCACCCCAAAAAAAAACAGGCTACGAAATCACTGCTGCAAGTCGATATATACATTGGTTACCCAAGGTCACTGAACGCTTGTGTTATACCAAGTGTTCCCAAAGCAAGTCAATATAACGATGCATATTCAATGCGCCTGAACAGGCTCGTTTTTCGGCAAGGACTTCTTGTGTTCGGTCTCAACATTACCGACTGCCTGGGACTCGTCCAGAGGCTCCGGCATTTTGACCAACGCTACCTGAAGCACTTCATCAATCCACTGCACCGGAATGATATCAAGCTTTTGTTTGATGTTCTTGGGGATTTCAGTTAAATCCTTCTCATTCTCTTTCGGGATCAGCACCGTCTTGATCTCACCTCGATGGGCTGCCAGCAGCTTCTCTTTCAATCCCCCGATGGGCAAAATTTCACCCCGCAAGGTAATTTCACCCGTCATGGCCACGTCGGCCCGCACCGGTACCTTGGCCAGCGCAGAGACGATTGCAGTCGTCATCCCGACCCCGGCACTGGGGCCGTCCTTTTTCACCGCACCTTCGGGAACATGGATATGGATATCCAGTTTTTCATAAAAGTCCGGCTCAATGCCCAAAACGCTGGCGCGGCTGCGCACCACGGTATGGGCCACCTGAATGGATTCCTGCATGACGTCCTCAAGCTGACCCGTGCGACTGGTTTTCCCTTTGCCCGGTATGACCACCGCCTCGATGGTAAGCAGTTCACCGCCTACTTCCGTCCAGGCCAGACCCGTAACCTGGCCGATTTGATCGTTATCTTCCGCAAGCCCGTACCGGAACTGTTTGACGCCAAGATACCGGACCAGGGTGCGCGGCGTAATGGAAACCTCTTTCCTGTCGCTGCCCATCACCATGGATTTCACAACCTTGCGGCAGATTTTTGAAATTTCCCGCTCCAGGTTGCGCACGCCTGCCTCACGAGTGTAAAAGCGGATCATGTCACGAATGGCAGTTTCACTGATGTGAATTTCATTTTTCTTCAGACCATTGGCCTTGACCTGTTTGGGGACCAGATAGCGTTTGGCAATATTTTTCTTTTCATCCTCGGCATAGCCGGGCAGACGGATCACTTCCATACGATCCAGCAACGGGCCAGGAATATCCAGGCTGTTGGCCGTGGCCACAAACATGACATCCGACAGGTCGAAGTCGACTTCCAGATAGTGATCGTTAAAGGTATGGTTCTGTTCCGGATCAAGCACTTCCAGCATGGCAGAAGCCGGGTCGCCGCGAAAGTCCATGGCCATTTTGTCTATTTCATCGAGCAGGAACAGCGGATTGCGTACCCCTACTTTCGACAGGTTCTGCACAATCTTCCCGGGTAACGAACCAATGTAGGTACGCCTGTGGCCCCTGATTTCGGCTTCATCGTGCACGCCCCCCAAAGACATGCGTGTAAATTTACGGCTTGTGGCACGGGCAATCGATTTTCCGATCGAGGTCTTGCCCACACCCGGAGGGCCGACCAGACACAGGATCGGTCCTTTGGGTTTGCGTACACGCTGCTGTACCGCCAGATACTCAATAATGCGTTCCTTGACCTTGTCCAGACCGTAGTGATCCTCCTCCAGAATGCGCTCGGCACCCGCCAGATCCTTTCGAACCTTGGATTTCTTTCTCCAGGGTACACCCACCAGCCAGTCGATGTAGTTGCGCACCACCGTCGCCTCGGCAGACATCGGCGACATCATTTTCAGCTTGTTCAGTTCCGCTGTGGCCTTTTTCTTGCCCTCTTTTGACATGCCGACTTTCTTGATTTTCTCAGCGAGTTCCTCGATTTCGTTGGGGGACTCTTCGAGTTCACCCAGTTCTTTCTGAATAGCCTTCATCTGCTCATTCAGGTAGTACTCACGCTGTGATTTCTCCATCTGCTGCTTCACGCGTCCACGAAGCCGTTTTTCAATCTGCAGCACATCCAGCTCGCCTTCGATCAGCTTCACCAGATGCTCAAGCCGTTTGCGCACGTCACTGATCTCAAGTACATGCTGCTTTTCATCCAGCTTCAGGGACATGTGTGCAGCGATCGTATCCGCCAGATGTGTAGGCTCGTCAATGCCGGCCAGTGAGGTCAGAACTTCGGGGGGGATCTTTTTGTTCAGTTTTACATATTGCTCGAACAGGTCGGTCACGGAGCGTGCCATGACCTCCAGTTCCCGCTCATCCGCGGCCTGGACCCCGGGTTTCAGAAAGGCGATCTGCGCCCTGAAAAACGCCTCGTCTTCCAGGTACTTCTCAACATGCGCACGCTCCACGCCTTCCACCAGTACCTTGATCGTACCATCCGGCAGTTTCAGCAATTGCAGAATGGTCGACACGGTACCGATATGATGGATCTGGTCAATACCAGGCTCATCCACTCCCGCATTTTTTTGTGCCACCAGCAGGATCTGCTTGTCGCTGGCCATGGCGGCATCCAGGGCCTTGATCGACTTTTCCCGGCCCACAAACAATGGAATCACCATATGCGGATACACCACCACATCACGCAGCGGCAGTACCGGCACAATCGTCTCATCAACCAGTTCGCCTGGCACCTGTTCTTCACTCATCTTAATCTGTTCCTGAATCGGTAGCTGAAATCACAAAGGGTTCTGCCGGTCGAATCTGAATAGCCTTATTCATCCCTGCAACCCTGGCATTTAACATGGGGCCATGCTGCCGGAAATTCAAGGTTTCCCGGGCAAAACCGAACCCAGACAAGCCCCTGCAGGCCCACCTAATCATCCGATGCCGCTTTCTCATACTCCGAGCTTTCATAGATCAGGTAAGGCTTGTCACCGTGAATCACGGATTCATCGACCACCACCTTGCTGATACTGTCTTGCGAAGGCAGATCATACATCGTGTCCAACAGGACATTTTCCAGTATGGTCCGCAATCCCCGGGCACCGGTCTTCCGATCCATTGCCTTGCGTGCCGTGGCATACAATGCATTTTCCCGAAACTCGATCTCCACGCCTTCCATTTCAAACAGGCGATGATACTGTTTGGTGATGGCGTTTTTAGGCTCCGTCAGGATGCGGACCAGGGCTTCCTCATCCAGTTCATCCAGCGTGGCCACCACAGGAAGGCGACCGACAAACTCGGGAATGAGCCCGTACTTGATCAGATCCTCGGGTTCCACATTGTGCAGTACCTCACCGATCTTGATCGCATTGTCCTTGCTGCGGACTTCTGCGGAAAAACCGATACCGCTGGTTTCCGTCCGATCCAGGATTACCTTGTCCAGTCCGGCAAACGCGCCGCCACAAATAAACAGGATATTGCCGGTATCGACCTGCAGGAATTCCTGCTGCGGGTGCTTGCGTCCGCCCTGCGGCGGGACCGATGCGATGGTGCCTTCAATCAGCTTGAGCAAGGCCTGCTGAACCCCTTCACCGGATACATCACGTGTGATGGAAGGGTTGTCGGACTTGCGCGAAATCTTGTCGATCTCGTCGATGTATACGATTCCGGTCTGTGCCTTGTCAACATCGTAATCGCATTTCTGCAACAGTTTCTGAATAATGTTTTCGACATCCTCCCCGACATAACCGGCTTCGGTCAGGGTCGTCGCATCGGCGATGGTGAACGGAACATTCAACAGCCGTGCAAGGGTTTCGGCAAGCAGTGTCTTGCCTGAACCGGTCGGACCTATCAGCAGGATATTGCTTTTTGCCAGTTCGACCGCATGCTTGCTGGTGCTGCGTGCATCGAGCCGCTTGTAGTGGTTGTAGACCGCAACCGACAGGATTTTCTTGGCACGGTCCTGACCGATGACATATTCCTCAAGGATGGAATTGATTTCGACCGGCGTTGGAAGTTTTGTGCCGTCTGCCGAGGCATGCTCCTGCATCTCTTCCCGGATAATGTCGTTACACAATTCGACACATTCATCGCAGATAAATACCGAGGGCCCGGCGATCAGCTTGCGCACCTCGTGCTGGCTTTTGCCGCAAAACGAACAATACAGAAGCTTGCCGCTGCTGTCCCGATCCCTGGTTGTTTTGTTGTCACTCATCGTACCGTACCGGGCGTCTGTGTTTTGCAGGATACAGAATTATGTACATTAAGATCTAAATGAATCAAGACTGGCATGCTTCAGGAAATACCTGTTTTGGCTGGCTTAAACTATACGCCTTTTTCAAATATTATACAGTGCCCCGGCCAAGCAAGATCCAGGCCACATGGCCGCCCGGCCAATACCCACAGCACTTATACGGTTGTATCGGGAAGATTTTCCTTGCGCCGGTCCAGCACCTCGTCCACCAGGCCGTATTGTTTTGCCTCAGCACTGTTTAAAAAATGGTCCCGTTCCGTATCCTGTGCGATCTGCTCGATGGGCTGGCCGGTGTGATGCGCAAGGACCTGGTTCAGTTCCTCACGGATCTTCAGGATTTCCCGTGCATGAATGTCGATATCCGTGGCCTGCCCCTGGAACCCCCCGAGCGGCTGATGGATCATGATGCGTGAATGGGACAAGGCATAGCGCTTGTTCTTGGCACCCCCGGCCAGCAGCAAGGCCCCCATGCTGGCCGCCTGGCCTACACACAGGGTGCTGATATCGGGCGTGGTAAACTGCATGGTGTCGTAAATGGCCATGCCGGCACTCACCGACCCGCCCGGGGAATTGATATAGATCGAAATATCCTTGTCAGGGTTTTCGGATTCCAGAAACAGCAACTGGGCGACCACGAGATTGGCCATCTGGTCTTCAATGGTCCCGACAATAAACACGACACGTTCTTTCAGCAGACGCGAATAGATGTCATAGGCCCGTTCGCCACGCGCCGATTGCTCGACCACCATGGGCACAAGATTCAGGGCCTGTGTATTCAGGGCCCCTGCGTTTGAATTTCTTTCTCCCATTACGGTTTCCCCTGCAAAATAAAATTTCAGAACCGGTTGCTGACCATTTCATCGAATGTAAAGGACCGGGGCGTCACCCGGGCCTGCTCAAGCACCCATTCGACCACCTGACCTTCCATGACCTGTGATTCAATGCCCGCCATGGCCTGTGCACTGCTCCGGTAGTACTGGATGATTTCTTCAGGGTTATTGTATCCCGAAGCCACGGTATCGAGTGCCCGGCTGACCCGCCCGGTATCCAGTTGTAACTTGTTCTGGCGCACAATCTCCCCGATGATCAGGCCCACAGAAATTCTGTGTTTCGCCTGTTCCTCAACCATGTCTTCCGGCAATCCGGACGCATCTCCAAGCTTCATGGTTTGCATGACCTGCTGACGGACCGCCTCCGTCTCCTGCTCCAGCAAGGCGGCCGGTATTTCAAATTCATTGGACTCGAACAGGCGCTGCATCACCTGATCCTTGTTGAAGGCCCTCTTGCGCTGCTCAAGCTCGCTGTTCATGTTACGTTCAAGCTGCTCGCGCAAGGTCTCCAGGTTCCCGTCCTCGATCCCCATTTCCCGCGCAAACGCTTCATCCAGTTCCGGCAATTCGCCAGCTTCCACTTTTTTCACGTTCACTTCAAAAACTGCGGTCTTTTCCGCCAGGTCCTGCTGCATGTAGTCTTTCGGAAAGCCTACCTCAAACGATTTTGCATCGCCCGGCTGCACGCCTTCAAGCTGCTGTTCAAATTCAGGCAACAGGCTGCTGCTGCCCAGCACGGCTGCAAAATCATCGTGACTGCCCCCCGGAAACGGCTCACCGTCAATGGTGCCCTTGAAATCGAGGGTAACCCGGTCTTCCTGCCTGGCGGCCCGGTCCGTTTCGTGCCACCGTATCTTTTGCTTGCGCAGTTTTCCGATCATGTCGTCGACATCGCCACTCGTGACTTCGGTTTCGGCCACCGTGATTTCAAATGCACCGGCATCCGCCAGATCGATTTCCGGGTAGACCTCAAAGGTCGCGACATATTTCAGGTCCTTGGCTTCCAAGTCCACCGGTTCGATATGCGGGGGTCCGGCCGGGCGCAGCTTTTCCTGGTCAATGGCCTCCCGGTAGCTGGAATGCATCGTGTCGGCCAGGACCTCCTTGCGCGCATGTTCGCCAAAACGCTGGCGCACCACTTTCATCGGCACCTTGCCCGGGCGAAACCCGGGAATCCTGACTTGCCCGACCATGCCCTGCAGTTTCTTTTCGACCGCAGACACGATTTTCTCGCCCGGCACCTCGACCGTCATCCTGCGCCCCAAAGTCCCGGTTGTCTCCAAAGATACTTGCATCGGCTCAATCCGTTATTCAAACATTCCTCATGGTACAGAAATTACGTGCTGCGGGTGTGCTTTTGCTGCCCCTGACGGCCATCATGCCCGGCACCCCGTCTATATTTGAGTGCAGGACTATAGTGCATCCCGGCCCGTCGTGACAAGGATTCGCAGACCCCATCAAATCTGGTGCGAAAGGAGAGATTCGAACTCTCACGGGTTGCCCCACTGGCACCTAAAGCCAGCGCGTCTACCAATTCCGCCACTTTCGCATCCTCGTATATCCGCATACCCTATTCCTTCCCGATGCGTTACCTTGTAGTATAACCTGAACCCTGCGCACGGATATAAGCCACTCATCAGGTTCGCCTACCCTGAAACCGGTCTGGAGTACGTATGTACGCACTGCTTGTATTTATTCTTCTTTTTGCCTCGGTACTGGTGGCAGGGGCGGCTCTGGCCTGGCCGGTGCATGCCTTGCTGACCCTCTGGCTTGAGCCGGAGTTCGAGCGTGTCACAAACCGCACGGTGCTGGGGCTTGGCATTATTGTATTCCTAGCCGCGTTTCGAAAGCTTGGTTTCCGTTCATGGCAGGAAATCGGCTTCGGTGCGAACCGCAGGCAATTCTGGGGCGATGCACTGAAGGGATTCGGGGCCGGTATCCTGATCATGGGACCGGTCGTGGCCGTGCTGCTCCTGTCCCGAAACCGGGTGCTGGACCCGGGGTGGGACTGGTCATCGGGCACCCTGGCGGTGCTGCTGGTCAACGCGGTCCTTGCAGGGGGCATTGTGGCCCTGATCGAGGAAATCCTGTTCCGGGGGGCCCTGCTCAGCGCGGTCCGGCGACGAGGCTCCATATTCCTGGCCGTCACCTCGACCGCCTTTTTGTATGCACTGGTGCATTTCCTGCAACCCGAGGCGTCTCCGGACCCGCATGCCCTCAGCTGGATGAGCGGTTCTGTCCTGCTGGGAGAGGCCTTTTCATTCCTGCTGAATCCGGTGCAGGTGCTCGATTCGTTCATCGCCCTGTTTGCAGCCGGCATCCTGCTGGCAATCGTCCGGGTCCGTACCGGCCGGCTTGCGTTGTGCATCGGCCTGCATGCAGGCTGGGTATTTACCATAAAACTGTTCAAACGGGTCACCAACTCGAATGACGGCTCACCGTTTGCCTTCCTGACGGGAACCTACGACCAGGTGGTCGGGTATCTGGCCGCCGTGTGCCTGGTCCTGGCCATCGTGATCTACCTGAAAACTAGCCGTCGGCCCGAGGCAGGCTGATACCGGTTTTACCGGCCGACCAGACCGGCCTCGGCCAGCTAAAAAGGTGTGGGATGGGGTGAGCGATGGGGATCGAACCCACGACCACAGGAACCACAATCCTGCGCTCTACCACTGAGCTACGCTCACCACGGGGGGTAGATAGTAACGTATTCGGACTGCCGATGACTACGCTAATATGACCTGGGGATACCCGGGTCCTTCAGCGCCACCCCCTGTCCGCAACGAGCCTCGCAAACCCGGCCCGGTCCATCGCCTGTGAGGCCTCGACCCGGCTGACTCCGCCGTTTTCGACGGTAAAGAAAAGGAGTTCCTCGTGGATACATCCGGACGGACAGTCGCCCCAGGCCTTGCGGGCGACGACATACCAGGTCCCGCCCAGCTTCAATACCTCGAGATCAGGACCGTCTACAAGCCGTGTGTCGGGTTCTGCAAACCGGACACCCGGTATTTTCTGGTATGCCCGGCACGCCGCCTCAAGGTTGACAAGCCCGCTGAAGTGCAGGGCAAGCACTCCCGCATGGCGGAAAAGCTGTACGCCCGGCAGGCCGAGTTTAGCATTCAAAGCATCGAACTCCGCATACCCGGTGTACGCTGCAATGGGCTTGTGCTGCTCAAGGCCGGAGACGGCCTTGAGCAGGTCCAGTTCCAGCCCGAGAAGAAGCGTTCCAGACTCATAATCCTGTCGTGCGGAAATCTCCGCCACCACCGGGTATGCGTCCCGGGTTCGCGCCAGGACTTGTCCGATCTCGCGAATGAGCCGGTCCCGGCGCACCGGGTCCAGCAACAGGTCGGCACTTTCCCTTTGCGCCAGCCGGTCGGCAAGCACGACGGCGTCCGCGGCAGAATCAGGTTCCTGGGAAACCGGACGCTCGACCATCGGGAGTTCGCTTGCTTGCGCGGCTTCCATGCCTGACAGGGCGAAGCCTGCCAACACCAAGGCACCGCTGGTGTACAGGACAGACAGGAAAGGGGGCTGGCTTTTTGCAGATGTCATGGCTGGAAAGGTGGTAAAAAAATGGATTTTACTTGGGTCTCATTTGCTGCGGAACCGGCTTTACAAGCAAGAGTATAAATCGTATTGGATGATGAAAGGTATGGGTTTTATAGGACAGATTCGATCCAGTAGAATTAGTGGGATGGTCAGCATGATCGAAAAATTCGAAGATGCATTCAGGAGACTGAACATTAATCGTGGAAATCAGCATGTAAAAGAGCCAGCACCACACCAACCATGCCTGCTCCTGGCAGTGATCGAAGCCATAGAACAGGGCACCATCACCAAAAACGCGATTCATTATGAACCCCGCCTGCTTGAACATTTTGACCGTTATTCCGACATTGTTAAAAGCCAGAAAGCAGGGAAAAAGAGGAAAGCGCACTACCCTTTTGTCTTCCTAGACGCCAAGGATTTCTGGGATCTTCACCTGATGCCAGACCGTCCTAAACTGGATACCTGGCAGGCACGTAACAAGCTTGGCAGCAGCAGCCACCACAAGGTTGAGGAAGACACGGATTTCGTGGAGCTGGATCCTGAACTGTATGTTTGCCTGCGCGACGACCCAACAGCCAGACAGCGATTACGTGCTGCGCTTATTGACAAATGGCTATCCAGCCATAAGGAAGAACTCTGGGCCGCAATACGGTCTGCCCGTGCCTGGGCATCCGATCACAAGTACGGATATGACACAATCAATCCCAATGACCCGCCTGCCCATGGTCCGTGTTTCCACAAAGCGGCTGATCATCTTTGTCCCCCGCTTGATATAGGCGTGCTGCTCGCGGCTGATGCCGGTATACAGCTTTTGAAAGGCGATATCGCCTCCCAGGAGAATACGACCATCGCTTTGCAGACCTGCCGTAATCGCGCTGGAAACCGATTGCACGGCCGCGATAGCAGCCACCCCCAGAGTCAGGCAGGCTAGAAAAATACGGAACCCTTTCAGGCCGCCACGCAATTCACGACGGGCCAGGGTGGCGGCAATGCGCAGGCTGTTCATGCGGCTATAACTGGTCCCGGTGCGCCGGTCAGGGACCGGCCTCAATCAAACCGTCACGGACACGGACCTGGCGGCTGCAGCGAGCGGCCAGATCCGTGTCGTGGGTAATCAGAATCAGGGTCGCATTCTGCTTTGCGCTGAGCGCGAACATCAACTCAATGATTTGCCGGCCGGTAGCACCGTCCAGATTGCCGGTGGGTTCATCGGCAAGCAGCAGTGCCGGCTCCGGTGCCAGCGCCCGAGCCAGTGCGGTGCGCTGCTGTTCACCACCGGATAGCTGGCCCGGATAATGACTCAGGCGATGCCCCAGACCCACCTCTTCCAGACTTTGCTGTGCCCGGTGAAAAGCATTTTTCTGACCGGCGAACTCCAACGGGATCATGACATTCTCCAGCGCGGTCATGGTAGGTATCAGGTGGAAGGCCTGAAAGACAATACCGATATGGTCGCGACGAAACAGGGCCAGGCGGTCTTCATCCAGCCGGGTAAGTTCCTGACCCGCGACCTGTACACGACCCTGCGAGGGACACTCCAGGCCCGCCATGATCATCATCAGGGTAGACTTGCCGGAACCGGACGGGCCGACGACACTGATGGTTTCCCCGGCACAAACCTGCAGATCGATACCGCGTAAAACCGCTACCGGACCCGCCGTGCTGGGTAAGGTTAGATGCACATTCTCCAGAACGATAATACGTTCTTCAGTATGATTGGGGGACGACCTGTTCAAGGGCAAACTATTAACTCCTTCTTCAAAGCACGATGAGCGACAGTACACAGCGCTGCACCATAGTAACCCTGTTTTGGGTACTTGCACTGGCATTCAGTTCGCTGGAGGCTGCCCGGCCGGTGCGCATTCTGGTTCTGGGGGACAGTTTGACCGCAGGCCTGGGTTTATCGCAGGCACAGAGTTTTCCTGCACAAATGCAACAGGCATTATCGGCCATGGGGCACAATGTCGTGCTTATCAATGGCGGTGTTTCCGGCGATACCACTGCCGGAGGACTGGCACGCCTGGGCTGGGCTCTGGCCGATAATCCCGATGCGGTCATTGTAGCTCTGGGCGCCAATGATGGCCTGCGCGCCATTGATCCGGCACTCACCCGCCATAATCTGGAACAGATACTGGAGCAGTTACAAAGGAGGCAACTGCCGGTGTTACTGCTTGGCATGGCAGCACCGCCAAATCTGGGGCTGGAATATGGCCAGCAGTACAATTCGATTTATCTGTATCTGGCAACGCGGTACCAGGTCCTGTTATATCCTTTTTTTCTGGAGGGGGTCGCGGCAGTAGAAGCCTTGAATCAGGCCGATGGTATCCATCCAAACGCCAAGGGTGTGAAAGTACTGGTAGAGCGTATCCTCCCTTATGTGTTGCAGTTGCTTGAGATCCTTAAACCATGAATCACTGGAAGAGGACTCCGGTACTTTTTAGTATTTGTTGAGACGAGGTGGACCATAAACAGGATTTTGATGAGTAAGCATGCAGGGTTATTGTGGGTCCTGGTGGCTGTTCTTGCCATGCCGGTTGGTATCGCAAGCGAGGCTACGGCGCAGGAGGTCAAGAAGTCGAAGTCCGGTATCTGCCATTGTCCGGGCGGGCAGTATTATAACCGGACCTCGAAGTACACCGCATTCGATACCATTGACGCCTGCCTTGCCAGCGGTGGGCGCCCTCCCAAGCGTGGTCAGGGAGATTGTTCGGTCGTATCTTCTGATAATCCCACTGCAACGCCACCGTCTGACGATCCTGCCACGCTGCCGCCTTCCGGCAGGTATGACCGGAGGGTGTTCGGGGGATGGGGCGATGACGATGATGACTGTCAGAACACGAGACATGAGAGGCTGATTTCACTTTCAACCGACCCGGTGAGTCTCTCCGAAGACGGGTGCCAAGTGGTACATGGCCGCTGGAACGATCCCTACACCGGGGCAATCCATACCGCTGCACGGGATCTGGATATCGACCATCTGGTCCCACTTTTCTATGCCTGGAAACGGGGTGCGGACCGTTGGGAACCCGAGAAGCAATGGCGGTTCATGAACGATCCCGCGAATCTCCTGGCAGTCGAGGCGGCGGTGAATCGTATCAAGGGTGCTGCCGGGCCTCTCGAATGGCTTCCGCCCGCTCCAGACTTTCATTGCCAGTACCTGTTGCGGTTCACCCGTGTGATCACACTCTATGACCTGGCGCTTCCACCGAAGGAAGATGCTGCAATGAAGCAGCTTACTGCCGAGAAGTGCGATTGAGTCAGTGAAGTTTCCGGATCAATAACTCACCAAGGCGTACTGCTCAGTGGGCATGTATCTCATAGGTCAAACCGTGTTCTCGAAAGAACTGATGAAACGGTATAAACCTCGTTCAATAAAATCAGTAGCGATTTGCACAAAAGGTGATTCTGTTTTAGAACCGTTACTGAAAAAATTCAAAGACATTGAGATTGTAGTGTATGAAACCTAAAACTTCTTCTGAGAATTTTCCGAAACATAGCGGTACATCTTTGAAATAACGATGTAATAAAAACTGGAAAGTAAATACACAAAGAATATCCAGCAATACAAAATTTAATTATTTTATATTGCACCATGGGCCCATAACGGGGTCGGACCGGCAAGTGGAAAACCGCACGCAAGGCGTCGCGGTTCGGAACCCTCGTCCGCGTTACCGGAAAACAGCAGCTTAGACCTGAACCCTGAAGTCAATAGGTTGGTTCCCAGGGAACCAACCTATTGACTTGAAAACCCGGATTTAACCTGTTGTTTTATGTAAGTGAGTCATCGCATGAACATCAAATAATAGAAAGGTACTGAAACATCCCTAGGTTCTTTGGACCCGGTCCAATGGATCAAAATGTCTTGTACGCCCAATTTTGAATACTTCTTAACCGGATGATCCAGCATTTGAAATAATGTATATGTAGTCTTACTTGGTTTGTTTATGCATCTTGACCCGCTGGCAGCAATCCGGCTTTGATCCGTACTTTTTTCTTGATTGCCGCCATGCCCGGCACACCCGCGTCACCGCTTTGTTCACCTTCAATCAATGCAGCACGCAAAGCCTGAAGTTTCAATCGCCGATATTCGACTTCTGACACAACGACGGCAATAGGTTTACCGTTTCTTGTCACACTGACCGGAGCACGCTGGGATTTCATCAGGACTTCACCAAATTCTCGCTTGGCATCGGTAGCACTATAAGTATTCATCGCTGACCTCAAAAATGATTAATTTAATTAAATTGATTAATACAGAACTTTCCTCATTTTGGCAAGTAAAAACATCAAAATGTCAGTAGTAGTACATAAACCATCCGCATGGTCCCACGGAGCGCCCAGAGTCAGGAAGAGGCCGTCAGTCAACTTGATAAAGCCGCGGGCATGGGATACCGTGGAAGCCTGCGGCGAGTGGATTCGGACAGATTGACCACGTCCAGATTTCCAGCACTCAAGCTGCCACAGCCGCTGACGTGTAGCGGTTCACCTTGCTGACAGGCAGGCTACAGAAGCTGTTCACTTTTTGCTAACGTTTCAGTGTCGTAGAAGAAGGGAAAGGAGCATGTTAGGGGGGAAAATACAAACAGGCTTCAGCCGTTTCGGTTTGGGGTTCCCATGGCCGTCCGGCGCTTGCACAACTGTAGTGGCCTGGCTGACGTTGGCCAGTGCGCTGCCCTGCCAATCCCTGGCCGTGGAGCTGCCCCGCAACGAGAGCGGCATCACGGGATATTTTGATACCACAGTCTCGGCCGGCGCAGCGATACGTACCCAGGGACGAAAGAACAATTTGATCGCTGTCTCAAACGGAGGCACTGCCCATTCCTTCAACGAAGATGATGGCAACCTCAACTATGACACGGGCGATTTTGTCTCCGCCAACATGAAGGTCACATACGAACTGGAACTCAACCGGCAAAATCTGGGTTTGTTCCTCCGCGCGTCCTATTTTTACGATACGGCCATTGCTGACAGCAGCACCGAGCGCACATCCTTGTCGCGCAGTGCCAAGAAACATGCCGGATACGACATCAATCTTCTGGACGCCTATGTCAGCGGCAATTTTGACTTGGGCGGGACCCCGCTTTCAATTCGCCTCGGTGATCAGGTGATCAGCTGGGGAGAAACGGTTTTTATCCGCAACGGTCTCAACTCGATCAACCCGGTAGACAGTTCCAAGGTCCGCGTGGCGGGCGCGGAAGTGCGTGACGTGCTGGAACCGGTTTCTGTGGCCAATATCAAGATCGGCCTTACCGACAACCTGTCTCTGGAAAGCTTCTACCAGTTCCGATGGACTCATACCGAGCTTGAGCCGGCGGGCACGTTTTTCTCGACCAGCGATGCCGCGAGTCCCGGCGCGGACACCGTCCATCTCGGATTCGGCCAGCTGGGCGGCGGCGACGATAACGAAGGTTCACCGGACCCGAGATGCCCAGGTCTATGCTCCCGTGTGCCACGCGCCAGCGACCGGGATGCCGACGATCAGGGCCAGTTCGGTCTGGCGCTGCGCTATTTCGCACCCATACTCAATGACATTGAACTGGGTTTCTACTATGCGCGTATCCACAGCCGCCTGCCGCTGCTCTCGGCCCGCGCAGGCATGTTGAGTGCTGTACAGTCCGCCCAAGGCTACGCCGGTTCTGCCCGCTATTTCCGGGAATTCCCTGAGGACATCGATCTCATGGGTGCGAGCTTCAACACCGAGATCGGCACCAGCGGTTTCGCCATCCAGGGCGAGGTCTCCTATCGCCGGGACCAGCCGCTTCAGATTGACAGTACCGAACTTCTATTCTCTGCCCTGTCGCCACTTCGGTTGTTACAAATACCCATGGGACATCCACTGGAACCGCTTCGGAATGCAGGAACCCTGTTCAGCCTCAGCCAGACCGGTGCCCTGGCTCAAGGCGAGGAACTCACTGGCTTTCGCCGCAAGGACGTGTTGCAGGGCTCGGTTGCCCTCACCAAGGTGCTGGGTCCCCTTCCCATGCTCGGGGCCAGTCAAACCGTGTTCCTGGCCGAGGCCGGTTTTACCCGGGTCCAGGGCATGGAGAAACGATCAAAACTTCGTTACGAGGCACCGGGCACATGGACCAGTGCCAATCCGCTCTTCACGCAGTACGGAATTCAGCCTGCAACCCAGAGCGGCGGCTTTGCTGACGCGTTCTCCTGGGGCTACC
Source organism: Gammaproteobacteria bacterium (assembly GCA_965205275.1). GTDB lineage: Bacteria > Pseudomonadota > Gammaproteobacteria > UBA4575 > UBA4575 > WTFY01. The sequence goes on along the minus strand of OZ242168.1, from coordinate 240,180 downwards.
GGGCCATCGCACGGGCGACCTACAACAACGCCATCGGCCCCGTGAACCTGTCGCCGCAGATTGCATTTTCGCATGACGTGAACGGCACCTCGCCAGGACCGATCGGCAATTTCGTTGAAGACCGCAAGACGGTCACACTGTCGCTTAATGCAGGCTACCTGAATTCGTGGCAGGCTCGCCTGTCCTATACCAACTCGTTCGGCGGTGGCGCAGCGAATCTCCTGAACGACCGTGACTTCCTGGCATTTTCGGCAAACTATTCCTTCTGATCAGCTGGCGGAGAGCGGATGATATGCGGAACATGAAAGAATATCGGATACTGCCGACGGCGGCACTCATGACATTGGCCATTGTGGCTGCACCGGTGGCGGCAGGGGTCACAACTGAAGAGGCGGCCAGACTGGGCAGCGACCTGACACCGCTTGGCGCCACGGCAGCCGGCAACGAATCCGGTTCCATACCGCCGTGGGAAGGCGGGATTACCCAGCCGCCTGCCAGCTATCAGCCAAGAGCGCACCATCCCGACCCGTTCCCGGACGACAAACCTCTGTTTACCATTACCGCTGAAAATTTTCAGGAGTATGAAGCAAATCTCTCCCCCGGTCAGATCGCACTCTTTCAGCGCTATCCGGAGACCTTCCGGATGCCGGTCTACCGCAGTCGGCGCTCCGCGTCCCTGCCGCAGCGGCTCTACGACCGGACGATCGCCAATGCAACGACCGCAAGACTGACCGAGCACGGCAACGGGGTGCTGGACGCTGCCGAGGGTATCCCGTTCCCGATTCCGAAAAACGGTCTCGAGGCGGTCTGGAACCATCTCTTGCGCTACCGGGGCAAGACCCTGAGTTCGACAGGCGGCCAGGCTGTGCTGACGGCAGACGGTGCTTATGTCATGGTGCGCCTCAAGGAGGAGGTGCTCTGGGCCTATCATCAGCCGGGCGCCACGTCTTCCACCATCGACAACAAGCTCATCTATTTTCGGCAGGAGGTGATGTCTCCGCCACGGCTTGCCGGACAAATCATACTGGTTCATGAAACGCTCAACCAGGCGCTCGAACCGCGCAAGGCATGGGCGTACAATCCCGGCCAGCGGCGAGTACGCCGTGCACCCAACATTGCCTATGACAACCCTGGCACCGCATCAGATGGCCAGCGCACCAACGATCAGTCCGATACCTTCAATGGTGCACCGGACCGTTACGAGTGGACGCTGACGGGCAAGAAGGAACTTTACATTCCTTATAACAGCTACCGTCTGCACAGTGACCGCAACCGTTTTAATGACATCCTGACACCCGGTCATATCAATCCGGACCTGACGCGCTACGAACTGCACCGGGTCTGGGTCGTCGAGGCACGAGTGAAAAAGGGAACCCGGCACATCTACGCCCGGCGAACCTTTCATCTGGATGAGGATACCTGGCAAATTGCCATCGCAGATCACTATGACGGGCGGGGTGAAATCTGGCGGGTGAGTGAAGCGCACACCATTAATTATTACGAAGTGCCGCTCACCTGGCGCACGGTGTTGACGATTTACGACCTGCAAAACGGACGCTATCTCGCCATGGGACTCGACAACGAATACGATTTGCCCCACTTTGACATGCCGCTGAACCGCAATAAGTTCACACCGGAAGCATTGCGCGTTCTTGGCCGCCGCTAGACACCGCAAAGGCAGACAACCGGTGCGACTTTTGCCAGCGCTTGCGTTGCTTCTGATCTCAGCCACAACCGTTCCTTCTCTCTCCTGTGCCGAGCCACTGGACGAAGCGGCACCAAGACTGGTCTGCCCGGAGTGCAGCCAGATCACCGACGCTATCGCAATTCCGGACGGCATTGTCGCGGTCGGCGAACGTGGCCTGATTGTCCGCGGCACATTCAACGGCGACTGGAAGCAGGTCCAGGCACCGGTCCGGCGCATGCTGACCGCTGTAACCCGTACTGCTGACGGGCACCTCGTTGCGGTCGGGCACGATGCTCTGGTGCTGACGAGTGCCGGGTCCGAGGCAGTCTGGACGGTCGTTCAGGCAAGTCCGGAACTGGATATGCCACTGCTTGATATATGGATCGCCGGGGACGGAAGAGGTTTCGCAGTAGGTGCCTACGGGCTGGTGCTGGCTACGGAGGACCATGGCCGCAGCTGGTCGCATCGCCAGATCGATCCGGAAGAGTCGCATTTCTACGCGATTCGGGAAGCTCCGGATGGGAAGCTTTTTATTGCCGGCGAGTTCGGCACGGTATTCCGGTCCCGCGACAGGGGTGAAAGCTGGACCCGGCTGGATATTGGCTGGGACGGTACTTTGTTTGGCTTTCGGGCCGGACGTGCGGGGCGGCTCCTGCTCTACGGGCTCGAAGGTACGATTCTCGAAAGCCGGAACGGGGGGGAAACTTGGCTGCGCCTGGAAAGCGGTGTTTCCGCTTCCCTTTATGATGCTGTTTTCCTGCCTGATGACCGTGCGGTGGTCGTTGGTGCTGACGGCACAGTATTGATCGAATCGACGCCAGGCAAGTTTGAACGTATTGTGCGTGCACGCCGTGAAGCGGTCACCACCGTTCTGACAACAGGCCCAAACTCCGTGCTGCTGTTCGGCGAGGGGGAAATCAATGGGCTGACCCTGCCGTCCAGTGGCCCTATCAAGAGAGATGACAGACAGTAACTGACAGGTGAAACAGACGGTGGCAAGAAATCGCTGGGCGTACTGGCTTGAAGACGCGCTGTTCCGCAATCGGCCGCGGGTACTCATTTTCTTTGCGCTGGCGAGTCTCGGACTCGCGCTGTCCGCCACCCGGCTCAATATTGATGCCGGCTTCGAGAAGCACCTGCCCAGCAACCACCCCTTCATGCAAGTCTTCACCGAACACCAGGCCGAGTTTGGCGGTGCCAATCGGTTATTGATTGCGGTGCGTGCGCGGTCAGGTGACATCTACTCCGCATCATTTCTGGAAACACTGAGAGCCGTAACGGACACTGTATTTTTCCTGCCTGGTGTCAACAAGGCTTCCGTTCGTTCGCTGTTCACGCCCAATGTTCGTTTCATCGAAGTCGTGCGCGGCGGGTTCTCCGGTGGCAACGTGGTCCCGCCTGACTACCGGGGCACCGATGAGGATGTGAAACAGGTCCGGATCAATGTGCTCAAGGCAGGAATCGTCGGCCGACTCGTTGCCAACGACCTTTCGGCCGCGATGGTGACCGCCGAACTGGTCGAGATTGACCCCCGGACCGGGGAGCGGCTCGACTATATCGAAGTCGCCCGCTTGCTGGAGGAACAGTTGCGCACGCGCTATTCCAGCCCGGAGACGGAAATCCACATCATTGGTTTTGCCAAGATAGTCGGCGACATTGCCGACCACGCAGGCAATGCGTTGATGTTCTTTGCCATCGCTTTCGCACTGTCCTTGATTCCGGTTTATTTCTTTACCCGCTCGGTGCGGTACACGGGTCTGCTGATGCTGTGCTCGGTCGTGGCGGTAGTCTGGACCCTGGGTCTTCTGTCACTGTTCGGCTTCGACATTGATCCGATGTCGATTTTGGTCCCGTTCCTGGTCTTGGCCATCGGCATCTCGCACGGGGTACAGATAACGGGTGCTGCAGGAACCGCAGTCCGGAACGGGGCCACCGCACCTGAGGCAGCCCGTGCTGCCTTCCGTCGGCTTGTTGTCCCGGGGGCAGTGGCCCTGGCCAGCGATTGTGCCGGTTTTCTGACAATGCTGATCATTGATGTCCAGATCATCCGCGACCTCGCAGCGACCATGAGTATCGGCGTGGCAGCGATCCTGTTTACCAATCTCCTGCTCTTGCCGATCCTGATGTCCTACGCCCGCCACGACGCCGGGTACGGCCAGCGCCTGCAGGCGGCAACCGAGGCAAGTGCCCCGATATGGAAACGTCTGTCGCGCCTGGCTGCATGGCCGGCATCCGGAATCATGCTGCTGCTGGCACTGACCGTGTTCGGTGCAGGTATCCGGGGTGCGCAGAACTATGCGATCGGCGATGTCCACGAAGGCGTACCTGAACTGCGGTCTGATTCCCGGTATAACCGTGACAGTGCCGCAATTACACGACTTTTCACTGTGGGCGTGGACGTGCTCACAGTGATCGTCGAGACCAGGCCGGACGCCTGCGTCGATTTCACGATCCTTGACCGCATCGACGATTTCGCGACCCGAATGGGCCAGGTCCCCGGCGTGCAATCCACGCTGTCCCTGCCCGGAGTCGCCCGCAAGATCAATGCCGGATACAACGAGGGGCATCCGAAATGGCAGACCCTGCCGCGCACGACTGCAACGCTGGTGCAATCGACGGGTCCGATCGAGACCGGTTCAGGACTCCTGAATTCCGACTGCTCCGTAATGCCGGTCCTGATCTTCACCACCGACCACCGGGCAGAAACCATTGACCGGGTGGTCGCTGCTGTCACTTCCCATGCTGCCACGCATGACAGCGATGCCCTCCGCTTCCGGCTCGCTACCGGCAATCTCGGTGTAATGGCGGCGACAAACGACCTCGTTCGGGACGCCGAATTCGAGATGTTGATCTGGATCTATTGTGCCGTGATTGTACTCTGCCTCCTGGCCTTTCGCTCGATCCGCGGTACGCTTTGTGTAGTGCTGCCGCTGGTGCTGGTATCTACCCTCACCTTTGCCCTGATGGCGCTGTTGGAAATCGGGCTGAAGGTTTCGACCCTGCCGGTCGCAGCACTCGGAGTCGGCATCGGGGTCGATTACGGAATCTACATCTTCAGTGACGTGAAGCGCCGGTTGGACAGCGGTGCAGGACTTGTCGATGCATTCCACGGAATGCTCACAGTCACCGGTAACTCGGTGCTGGTCACCGGAATGACACTGGCTCTCGGCGTAATCACCTGGATATTTTCCGCTCTCAAATTCCAGGCCGATATGGGTCTGCTGCTAGCCTTCATGTTCCTGGCTAACATGGCCGGTGCTGTGCTGCTGACACCAGCGCTCGCCTGGCTGTTCTACACGGTGCCCGGCCGGATGCATGCCAGGCCTGCGAAACAGCCTTGACCGCCAGCGTTAAAGGTCTGCTTCTTGCACGATGATGTAGGCTTCTTCGATCAGGATGGAAACAGGGTGGAACCGGCCACCAACCCCTTCTTACCAAAAAAGTGTTAACCATGTCCCCGGTATAAACTGTCAACCATGTCCCCGGTACGGACCCTGGAAAGACTGGTCCCGGCAGAAATCGAATTATAGTTCTAAGTTACTATCTTTAATAATTTTAAGTCAGTCCTATTTTTCATTGTACCGTCAGAAGTACCGACAAAATTGAATCTGCTTCCTAAACAATGTCGAGACCTAATAATCTTCCCATAAGCTAGGTCATGCTTCAGGGTCAGAACAGGTACAAGCAACATCATCGCTCTATACCAAAACACGGTTACGGAGAATAAAGTGGAGATTGTGAACTATCCCGTAGGGAGCTTGATGTGAAAGCGGAAACAGCTTTGCGGTTATACTCCGTAGCGACGACACAACTCTGGCTGAACATGTAGAAGGCCCAGGAACTTCGCTAGGCACAGATTTCAAGGACTATCAGATTGTAAAGTGGGTAACACCTTGGCACTTTAACGTATAGAGGAGTCATGCCATATGCCTATCCGTGACTACCAGTCGCTCATGCTTCCAGTTCTCAAGGCGCTCGCTGACGGGTTGGAGGCTCCGCTGTCCAAAATTCGGGCACGTGTTGCCGTTTCAGAAAAGCTGACTGAACAAGAAGTCTCTCAGCTACTGCCAAACGGGCGGCAGACCGTCTTGGCTAATCGCATGAGCTGGACGTTGCACCGCCTGGAGCGGGCCGAGCTGGTGAAGCGGGTACGCCGCGCAGTGTATCAACTGACAACTGAGGGAGACCGGTTGCTGAGAGAAGAACCGGAGAAAGTGAATAACGCTCTACTTCGCACCTATCCAGCGTATGCAGAGTGGTTGCGTTCGTTTGAGCAGCGGCAGGAGAATAAGAGCACACCGCAAGTTGTGCCAACGCGGTCACCAGAGCCTGACTCCGAAGAGACGCCCGATGAGCAACTGGAGCGTGCTGCCGGAGAACTACGCACCATGCTGGAATCGGAAATACTGAGTCTTGTTCGCAGCTCCTCGCCCGAATTTCTCGAACATGTGATCATCGATTTGCTGGTTGCAATGGGTTATGGTGGTGGTGATGTTGCCAAGAGCCGTGTGACAGGACGTTCGGGAGATGGTGGCATCGACGGCACAATCAGGGAAGACGCGCTCGGTCTGGACGAGGTCTATGTCCAGGCCAAGAAGTACGCCGAAGGCAGCAACGTCGGTGAAGGTGACCTGCGCAACTTTGCAGGTGCCATCGACGCAGCTGGCACGTCCAAAGGCGTATTCGTTACCACAGCCGAATTCACGCGATCTGCACGGGAGTACATCGCGCGCAGTCCAAAGCGGATCGTTCTGATCGATGGCAAGGAATTAGCCCGACTTATGGTCCAACACGATGTAGGAGTACGGACGCGCGCTCGCCATGAGATCAAGTGGGTCGACGAAGACTATTTTGACCAGGAAGAGCTGTAGCTCGTGCGCCTGTCGTGGAACGAAGTCCGTGCACGCGCCGCCAGATTCGCGAATGACTGGCAGGACGCTTCACGCGAGAAGGGCGAAACACAGAGCTTTTACAACGAATTCTTCAAAGTGTTCGGCAAGCGCCGACGTGAGGTTGCCCGCTATGAGGAACATGTTTCCAACAAGCTCAACAACAGCTCCGGGTTCATCGATCTGTTCTGGCCCGGCGTGCTCATTGTCGAGCAGAAAAGCGCCGGGAGAGATTTGGAGAAAGCATATGGGCAAGCCGGAGAATATTTTGACGCACTGCCCGAGGGCGAACACCCTCGCTATATCTTAGTAAGCGATTTTCAGACTTTCGAACTCCACGACCTAAGCGAACGGCACAAAATCGCTTTCCCGCTTGTGGATCTGCCCGACAATGTCGAGGCGTTTGGCTTCATCCTCGGCGTGCAGCGTCGGACGTTCCAGGATCAGGACCCGGCTAACATTGAGGCTGCCGAGTTGGTTGGGCAATTGTACGATGCACTTGCAGACGCGGGGCACGAGGGACATGATTTGGAGCGTTTTCTCGTGCGTGTCGTGTTCTGCATGTTCGCGGACGATACCGGTGTGTTCGAGCCGCGCGACATCCTCCTTGACTTCATTGAGTCTCGCACCGGTGAGGATGGGGCCGATCTTGGCCCGTGGCTTGCACAACTGTTTGAAGTACTCGACACGCCGGTGAACGAACGGGCAGCCACGCTCGACGAAGACCTCGCACGGTTCCCTTACGTCAACGGTGATCTGTTCGAGGGGCATCTGCGGATGTTCTCGTTCAACGCTGCGATGCGCAGTGCGCTTCTGGATGCCTGCCGCTTCGACTGGTCGAACATATCACCTGCGATCTTCGGCGCGCTGTTCCAGTCGGTAATGGACCCAGAGAAGCGCCGTGTCTGGGGCGCACACTATACGAACGAGAAGAATATTTTGAGAGTGATCGAGCCACTGTTCATGGACAACCTACGGGCCGAGTTCGAGCAGTTGAAGGCCCGCAAGGACAGTCGGCGTCTGGGTGAGCTTCGGCGCCTTCAGGTAAAACTCGGGCAGTTGACATTTTTCGATCCGGCCTGTGGTTGCGGCAACTTCCTCATTATCGCCTACCGGGAATTGCGACTGCTTGAAGTCGAGGTCCTGAAGGAAATTCATCCGCGAGACTGGCAGGGCCAGCAACAAACCGACGTGCTGGCTGACACGCTTTCAGTCGTTGACGTGGACCAGTTCTACGGAATTGAGCTTGGTGAGTTCCCGTCCCGCATCGCGGAGACCGCGCTTTGGATGATGGACCACATCATGAACAACCGTCTGAGCCTGGAGTTTGGCCGGTCCTATGCACGCATCCCACTTGCGAAGTCGCCACATATTGAGGTCGGCAATGCTCTTGAAGTGGACTGGCAAGCATTTCTTCCAGCCGATGCGTGCTCTTACGTTTTCGGGAACCCTCCGTTTGTCGGCCATCAATGGCGGACCAAGTTACAACAGGAGGACATGGCAAAGGTTTGGGGGAAGGCGGGGCAGGTTAATCGGCTGGATTACGTGACTTGTTGGTTTCGCAAGGCTGCACAGTATACAGCCGTAAATCCATTGATCGATATTGCCTTCGTCTCCACCAATTCGATTACGCAAGGAGAGCAATGTGGCATTCTGTGGCCTACCTTATTTGCTCAAGGTCTTTCAATCCGTTATGCGCACCGCACGTTTCAATGGAACAGCGAAGCACGAGGTAAGGCAGCTGTGCATTGCGTCATCGTGGGCCTTACCTTTGAGAAGGAGATCACCTGCTGCATCTTCGAGTACGATCATGTGCGTGGTGAGCCTCATGCTTCGAAAGTTGCACGCATTAACGGCTACCTGTTCGACGGTCCGCAATATGCCGTACCTGCTCGTTCTTCACCGCCGTCAGGCCGGTTGAGGATGCATAAGGGCAGCCAGCCGACCGATGGTGCCCGCCTCAAAAAGCCAGGGGGTGGCTATCTCAAATTCAGCAACCTGATACTGGACTCAGACAACCGCGAGGAACTTCTGGCCTCCGATCCAAGCTGCGAAAAATGGCTGAAACCGTACGTCGGTGGCGAAGAGCTGATCTCCGGAGAATGGCGCTGGTGCCTATGGCTGAAGGATGCGGATCCTTCCGAATTGAAGGCGTCGAAGCCGGTTGTTGAGCGGCTGGAGCGCGTGCGCGCCGGACGGCTTCAGAGTCCAACGGCCAGTGTCCGTGAGTTTGCCAACTACCCCACACTCTTTACCCAAGACCGCCAACCTGACACGGACTACCTCGCCATACCGGAGGTTTCCTCGGAAACGCGAGAATACATTCCGATTACTGTATTGCCGCCAACCGTTATTGCGTCCAACAAGCTCCAGATCATTCCCGAAGCGCCGCTGCACTATTTTGGTCTTCTCACATCGGCAATGCACATGGCTTGGATGCGGACGGTCACGGGGCGACTCAAGAGCGACTGAACCGCCCCGGTATTGTTGGAGGCTAAAACCTTTGAGAGGATTAGCCTATGAAAACACAACCTGTCTATGCCCCGGAAGTACGGGAACGAGCGGTTCGATTGGTATTCACCAGCGAACATGAACATTCATCGCGTTGGTCTGCAACGCAATCGGTTGCTGGAAAGATCGGCTGTACGCCGGAAACACTGAGAAAGTGGATTCGACAAGTGGAGATTGATCAGGGAGGGAGGTCTGGTCTCACGACGGATCACGCTCAGAAATTCAAGGAACTGGAACGTGAAGTACGCGAACTGAAGCGGGCGAATGAGATCTTGCGAAAGGCAGCGGCTTTTTTCGCCCAGGCGGAGTTCGACCGCCGACCGAGGTAATGGTGTCATTTATTGATCACTATCGAGACGACCACGGTGTCGAGCCGATCTGCGCCGTATTGCCGGTCGCACCGTCGACGTATTATCGCGTCAAACAACTGGAATCGTATCCGCAGCGACGCTCAGCCCGTGCTCGCACAGACGCGGTGCTGGAAATCGAGATCAGCCGTGTCGGGCATGAAAACCGATGTGTTTAGGGTGCGCGTAAGGTTTGGAAGCAACTCAAGCGAGAGTCGATTGTGGCTGCGCGCTGCACCGTGGAGCGGTTGATGAGGAAACTGAGCTTGGCAGGGATCAGGCGCGGTCGACGCTGCAAGACGACCCTTCCGGCAGACTTGGCCGATCACCCTTTGGACCGGGTGAATCGTCAGTTTGTCGCAGCGCGACCGAATCAGCTTTGGGTGGCCGATATCACGTATGTGAGGACCCGATCCGGGTTTGTGTATGTGGCGTTTGTGGTGGATGTGTTCTCACGTTTTATCGTGGGTTGGCGTGTTCTGAAATCAATGCAGACAGCGTTGGTTCTGGATGCGCTGGAACAAGCGCTGTGGGCCCGGGGAAAGCCACGAGGGGTCATACATCACAGTGATCGTGGCAGCCAGTACCTCTCGATTCGTTACACCGAGCGACTGGATGAGGCGGGGTTCAACGCATCGGTTGGAAGGGTTGGTGATGCTTACGACAATGCCTTGGCTGAAACCATCAACGGCCTGTACAAAACGGAAGTGATCTACAAAGCGGGTCCCTGGCGGGGCCTGGAGGCCGTGGAACAGGCCACCTTGACCTGGGTGGACTGGTTCAATCATCGGCGATTGCTCCAACCGATTGGCGATGTACCACCTGCTGAATACGAAATGATGTATTATCAACTAACCGAGTCGGCTCAAGCAGCATGACTCAAACTAAACAGTCTCCGGTAAACCCGGGGCGATTCACAGCTTCAAAGTCGTCCACCTGCATGGCCAGCTTCTCTTCCTTACGGATCTCGCTGGGGTTGCGATCATTCTCAAGATGGATCTTGGCTTCTCTTCGCTTTTCCCGGGCATCCTTGAGACTGACTGTGGGATAGATCCCCAATGCCAAGGTGTTTCGTTTGCCACGAAATCGATAATCCAAGCGCCAATATTTGCTGCCATTTACCTTAACGAGCAGATACATGCCACCACCGTCCGTCATCTTGAAGTCACGGGTACGGGGTTTTGCAGCCTTAATTTTCGTGTTGGTCAGTGCCATTTGACGGTACTTTTTATAAATTAAACCAGAGATACCGTCAAAAATACCGTCATTTTTTCAGGATGTCAATGAACGCTGTTGGACGTCAAAAAACAACGATGATTATATAACTAACTGTTAATAAATGATTTTTAATACCTTTTCGGATTTTATGGGACGTTACCAGATAGGTCAAATGGCGCGCCCGGCAGGATTCGAACCTGCGACCCTCGGCTTAGAAGGCCGATGCTCTATCCAGCTGAGCTACGGGCGCTCATTTAAGTACTCTTTATATTACAGACGTTTAGTCATCCCAGTCACATACTATTATATATACGTAGCTAGACATGTGACCTATTTGTGACTTGAGTGCTCACTAACTCTTGAGTCTTCAATAAACCATCATCTGCTATAAGTGAGCATATCTAGAAACTAGTTCTAGACTACTCCATCCACCAAGCTGTTGAACAGGGTTGTACGGGTTTTACCCCGTTTCCACGGACGGTTTAGCTAAGCCTACTTTTTTCGATTTCATTTGACGACGCCTGCGCGGATTGTGGAAGCGTTCGACGTAGTCAAAAACATCCATTCTCGCTTCAGCCCAGGTTCGATAGTGGCGCCGATTGATGCGTTCTCGTTTGAGCAAGCCAAAGAAACTTTCCGCTGCATTAGAGAGGCAAAGATATTAAAGGTTGTGTGTGAGGTGTACTACCAGTAATACATATGAACTAGCTACGGCCTGAAAGAAATAGTGAGCTCAAACTTGAATTGTAAGATGTTATAGAATGTACGTTTTCGGCCAGGAACTTCTGTTCAACGCGATTTTTAAAATTACGCAGAAGATCACTATTGAAAACTCAGCACTTACCTTTGATGTTTCTGCAACTTTTTAACGAAGGGAGAAGTCATTGCTCGCAGAAGCGCACTGTAGTTAAGCTGGAAAGTCACCTCGGTGCCAATCGGTAAATTGTGCCCTGTGGACTCTACAATAAGGTGATCGCTACTAGCTCCACATATCTCAATTCCTTTCGCCCCTCGAATGCCATCGGGATCAATGTCTTGTATGCCGATCGCCAGGATGGTCTGCAAGATTCTTCCGCGATCTGTGACAGCTCGCTTGACCCCGAACGCGGTTTGCGCAATATCACCCGATGCTTTTGATGGCTTGACCTTAGATTCGATCACTTCCGCGATAAGTGTGATGGCATCTGTGTGCAAGCCGGCAATCGGTTGTCGATTGAGCGTCTCGCGTCCGAGGAGGATTGCTTCACCCAGACGTAGATTATTAATCCTCCCGGTGTCCGCACCGCTGAATGCCCAAGTTAAATTAGCAGAGTTTCCGCCTGATACAACGTTTATTGATTGGCTTGCTGTTGTTTCGATAAAGTTGGCAAGCTCGGTTAGTGTTTCCATGTTATTTACATCGGGTGATATGCCACTTCGGCACGCAAGGTTAGTACCAATGCCTTCTAACACAATATTTGGCAAGCAACATGTCTCGCGGACAACACGAATCAGGTCATCAGGCATGATGCCTTCACGGAGATCTCCAAGCTCGACCATCAGTAATACCCGGTGAATACGACCGGCTTTCTGGGCTTCAACTGAGAGTTGCCGAATTACTTCAATTTCAGTGTTGAAGCTAACGTCGGCGAACTTAATTACCCGAGCAGCGTGTGTAATCATTGGAGAACGAATCAATGTCATCACTGAGGTGACATTCGCGTGACGCATCGACTCGATGTTTTCGATGCGAGAATCGCCTAGAGAACTCACTCCAGCTCGCAGCAATACATTCGCAAAATCCGGCGACCCGAGTGTCGCCTTCGTAACACCGGACACCGAGATCCCACGACTATTTAGTCGTTGGACCAATGTGTGGGCATTGTGATAAATCTTATCTAGGTCGATCTCCAATCGTGGTGTACAGTTCATGCTGCAGCTAGCGATATTTCCAATAGTTTCGGAAATGCCGTAAAAACTATCTCTGCCAGACGCTCCGGAGAACCGGACAAGGCATCTGTCGCTGGTATACCGAGTTCCTGCTCGTAACAATCGATGACTTTAGTAATTTCGATATCGTTCATGTTTTCGTGGTTGATCGTCATCCCGATAACCTTGGTATTAGAAAATGTCTGGATAAGATTTATTTCATCAGCAGGTGTAGGCATTTTCATCTTATCGAAGTCGCATCGCTTCTCCCGTTTCGGAGCGTGTTGCAACAAAACACCATGAGGACAACTGCCACGAAGGATGAATGCTGAAGACGAATAGGCAGGGTGACTTAATGCCCCTTGACCTTCAACAATGATGATATCTGGGTTCTCGTTTTCGTATGCTTCAACGATAGTTGCTTCCAATTCGCCAGCGCAAAATTGCGAAGGAATAGCGTCGAGAGCGATACCGTAGCGTGCTCCCTGAATTAATCCAGTTTGCCCCGTCGCTATCATCACAGCTTTCACACCGCATTCATTGAGCACGCGAGTTAGGATCGTCGTTGTAGTGCGTTTCCCAATGGCACAATCAGTGCCAAGTATGACAATACGCCGACAGGGTATGTCCATAACTTGTCCAGTGAACATTCGCAGTTTTTTCTTATCACGTGGCTTTCGTACATCGCGGATTGTCACTTTGTTTGCAAGGCTGGCAGCTTTGAAAATTGGATCATCACTGAGGAATTCATGCAGTCCGTTGATAACGTTCATGCCATTTTCCATAGCCTCAATTACTATGCTGCGTTCGTGTATCGATAGCATGCCACTGGATGGTGCCATCCCAAAAATGAAATAGTCTGGTATGCCTTCCGCTTGAATTAGTGACGCCTCAAGATCGTGACAGATGGGAATTCCATTAGGCTCGTTGTCGAGTACCATTCCGGCATCGAGTCCAGCTTTTTCGCTATCGATTACAGATAGAATTTTGTACCGTTCTGAGTGGCGAACAAGCCCGTTGGCGGTCTTTCCGTCGACAGCACCAAAGTTGGCTTCGCAATAGACAATTGCTGTTTTAATGTGTGCATTATCACGAGTAAGCCCTGCTAGTTCGAGCATGTTTTTGTGAGCACCGTCAGGACTCCGTACGATGGCATTTGATGATTCAGATAAAGGGTTTATAGACATTGTTGCCCCGCGAGTAATTCTCAGAGGCGACGACAGTATCATGACGACCGAAATTGGCCGTATGTCAAAGGGTTGTCCCGACTAAGTAGGTTTACAGTGGGAAGGAGTTCCCGCTGTGCTTAAGTTTGAGCCTGACACGTACCTTAACACATTATCTCACCACGCATTGAAATCCTACTACTCGCGATCTACTAAGTCTTGCCTCTCGTCTTTTGAGGTCTCTAGCAGTCGTTAGCAGTCATTAAACTAAGTTGATTTGAAGATTCCAACCTGGCTTCACATAAATCTAGTTCTATCCTGAAGTGACACCTTTGACAGGGATCCAGGTTCGCTTTTGCAAAAGCAGATAAATGGCGGCTGAAACCCCGGAAGACCCGAACAGGACACTCATGATGACGATCTGGTACTTCACTGCAATCAATGGCGAAACCCCCGACAGGATCTGTCCTGTCATCATGCCCGGCAGGGCCACCAGCCCCACTGCAAAAAACATATTGATGGACGGGATGAGTGAAGCCGTAAAGGCATTGTTGCGTGCACGAATATAATCCGGTACGACTGCCATATCAGCCTCGAAACGTTCTGCTGCGAGACTCACCGTATTCATGGCATTGGAGAAGATCATGCCCGCCAGCGGGATGACATACTGTGGCTGATACCAGTAATCGATCCTGAGCACGGCAAAGGTGGTCAGGACGAGTGTGGATATCCCGCCGACGGAAATCCCAAACAGCGCCTTTGCAAACAGGTCTGCGCTTTTCAGTTTGAGCGGACGCAGTGCAATCCAGCTGGCGATGAATAACATCACGCCCAGCACAAGCACTACAATACCCGCGTGGTCCAGGGCAAAAATGGACGTCAGGATATACCCTATTGCAGTCAATTGGATTAACATCCTGACCGATGCATACATGGCGGTTTTACTTTTCAATGACCATATCGCAAGAATTGCAATGACCACGACAACAGGAATCAATGCGATCGCCAGGTTCAGCGGCTCGATTTCATATATAGTTAGTTTCATAATTTCATCCACTCTGAATTACATTCGGTCCATTTGCATAAAGGGAACATGTGTCCGGTTCGCGACCGGCCGCATACCCGGCCGGTACGACACGGTTCCACCTGACAGATCCCTTGCTTAAATTCCTGCTCAAATCGGTCTCAGCCCTGCCCATGCCCTGGCTGTATGGCCTGTCAAAACCATTCTACCTGCTGCTGTTTCATATTTTACGTTTCAGGAGAAAAGTCGCAGAAGACAATATACGCAACTCATTCCCCGATATGAGTGCAGCACGACGTTCAGACTTGCTGAAAGATCACTACAGGGGGCTTTGTGATGTCGCACTTGAAATTACAAGGAGCCTGTCCATGCCTCCTTCACAGCTGCACAGGCATGTGACCTTTGCCAACCTCCCGGTCATCGAGCAAGCCCTGCAACAGAACCGGACCATCCTGCTGGCCCTTGCCCATCATTGCAATCCGGTGTGGGCGATCCTGGCGGCCAGCCAGCAACTTGAGGTTCCGGTCGATGGCATCTACAAGCCCCTGCATGCTGCCTGGCTGAACGAACTGTTCCTGGAGTCACTGTCCCGCTTCAACATCAGACCCGTTGCCGCCAAGACCTGTGCCACGCACCTGATCCAGCGGGCTGCAAAAGCTCGGGTAGTTGCCATTGTGGCCGACCAGGCACCAAGGCGCAGGGACCAGGCCTACTGGACAACGTTCCTGCATCAGGACACCCCGTTTTATCTGGGGCTGGAAAAAATTGCCGGGCTATTCAGGTATCCGGTATTTTTCATGGAACTGAAACGCCTCGGCCGGGGCCAATATGAAGCGCATTTCAGGCAACTCGCCTCACCCCCCTACGGAAAAGACTTCCACGCCGTATCCGCACGCTATGCACAGGCCGTCGAACAGCAAATCCTGCAATGTCCGCAAGACTGGTTGTGGACCCATCGCAGGTGGAGAAAGAAAAAGTCATTATACGACTGACTCCTTGCTGCGCAAAAACCGGGCCAGGGCTGCGATGCTCGGATGCTCCACCAGATCCGTGATTTCCATCGTATCCGGATACAGCTCATCGAGGGCCGTGTAAATCTCAACCAGGGCCAGTGAATCCGCCCCGACCTCAAACAGGCTGTCATGAACCGTAAAGCTCTTGTCAGGCAGGACTTCCCGGCAGACAGGCAGGATTGTATTCACGATTTCATCCCCGGCATCCTCCAGCCGGCCCGTGCCATCCTGATCGAGCAATGCAGCCAGCTGCCGCACGATGCCATCATGTCTTCCTGCCAGATACTCATTCGCCAGGGCAGAACGCTGGATCTTCCCGCTGGTGGTTTTCGGGATCTTGCTGACCGGAATGACATGGCGTACGTCTATACCGAAGCTTTCATTCACGATGGTTTTCACCTGTGCACGGACGGGCAAAAAATCCTGCAGAATCCCTTTATGCACTACGAACACAAGCACTTCCTCCAGCTCGGTCTGCCTTGAAGATACGCCCGCCACCACGGCCTTGCCAAGCTCCAGGCCTTCAATCCCGTACAACACTCCTTCGATGTCATGGGGATAATAGTTCTGGCCATGGACAAACAGGATTTCCTTGTATCGCCCGGTAATAAACAGGTCCTGCCGGGAGACCAGCCCCAGGTCACCGGTATCCACCCAGCCGCCGTCCAGAAATAGCGAGCCATCATCACCGATCACCTGTTCGGTGACATTTTTTCCGCGGATGTGAATATGCCCCACGCGCCCGTCAGGCAAGGGATTGCCTTCGCGATCACCGATCCTGACGTTGCAGTGTGTAATGGGCGCACCCACGCTCACCAGGGATACATGCGCGTCATCCCGGTGCGGACCCAGAACCGCATCGGCACCGATCGACAGTGAATCGCGCCGGGCATGCACGACCTGCAGGTCCGCACCGATTTCCGGGAGGCTGACGACCAGACAGGCCTCCGCCAGACCGTACACCGGAAACAGGCTTTGCCGGCGCAGGCCGAACCGGGCCATTTCATCCGTAAACTGCTCACAAAGGCTGACTGAAATCGGCTCTGCCCCATTAAAGATCAGGCGTACGTGCGATACATCGATACCGTCCAGCCCCTTGCGCCTGAATGCCTTCAGGAAGTGCTTGTAGCCAAAATTGGGGGAGCCCAGCACACTGACCTGTTTTTCACTCGCAGCGATCATCCAGTACAGGGGCCTTCGCACAAACAGGTCCGTGCGCATGATGTAGTGGCTGTAATTGCAGACCACCGGATTCAAGTGAAAACCGATCAACCCCATATCATGCGTGAGTGGCATCCAGCCCAGACTGATGTCCGCGGGGGAAAATGCCGCCCCGTTCCGGATCCCCTCGATATTTGCAATCAGGTTGCGGTGCTTCAGGACCACCCCTTTGGGGCTGCCCGTTGAACCGGAAGAAAACTGGATGAAGGCAACATCTTCAGGCGCGATATCGGCTATTTTGCCCGGCGTGGAGATGTCTTCAATGTCCTCGCTCAAAAGTGCGTTTTTCTCCAGCCGCCGACAGGTATCCCTGGCAGCCTCTTCCGTGGCGCTCGATCGCAATCGGGCTAGATTCCTGCGATCCGTATACAGGAAGGTTGCGCTACCCAGCCGGTCCGCAACATTGAAGACTTTCTGGCGGTGCTGGGCGCTGATCCCGACGGCCAGGGGCACGGGGATGATGCCTCCAAACTGACAGGCCCAGAACATGTCGACGAACTGCTCATTGTTGTTCAGGAACAGGATCAGGTAATCGCCCTTGTGCAGGCCATGCTGCTGCAGCACATGAAGCAGACCCCTTGCACGCTGGAACAGTCCTTCAAAACTGATGCGCTTCTCCTCTCCCTGCCCTTCGAGAAAACCAACGAAACGCTCTTCGCTGCGATGGTGATCCAGTGCTTCGGTCAGTGTCTGAAAGCGCATGACCGGTACCTCATGGAAAATTGCGAACTACTCAATTGACGTAAAATAACCGGTTTTCACTTTTTCCTTAACAAGCCTGACCCGGTTATCATGGACAGGCTGCATCATGTATCCCAGTTGCTCGCGGTCGCCGGATTCGAACCAGTCATCATAGTCAGCCTTGTCCAGTATGACCGGCATCCGATGATGGATGCTTGCCATCTTCGGGTTGGGCGCAGTGGTAAGAATGCTCATGAACATCTCGCCGGCCGAGCTGATTTCATACAGACCCCCGAAGGCAAACCCGTCCCCATGGGCAGGGTCTACCCTGTATTTGTCCCGTTTACCTTTCGGTTGATTCTCATCCCATTCGAAGAATCCGCTTGCCGGAATAATGCATCGACGCTCACGCAAGGCCTGTGACCAGGTCTTTTTATCCCATGCCTCGGCACTGCGTGCATTGATCAAGGGCCGTTTGGAGAAAGACCGTTCCCATCCCCACTTCATTGAAACCATTTCATTTCCTGCATCACCGCGGAATACAACATCCACCTGGTCGGCCGGATAAACCTCCGGTCGGGGCATGAATTCAATCCCGGCGTCGATTAAAGCCGCAACGACCGATTCCGGAAACCGGTCAAGTGAAAAGCGTCCGCACATTTCCTGGGTTCCGATAGGTTATTGCCGGCTAACGATCCTGCAAGGTTTCTGAAAAGTTACCCACGTGGCTGAAGTGTACCGGTCTTTCAAACAGGTTTTCGAAAAGTAACCATCGAGGAGCGAACAAAGCCATGTCGCTGATAAAATCTATGCGCCCCGTCATTGTCATGATCGGTAAGCAGTGTAATGCGCTTGCAGCCTTTTTGTTTGGCGATTTCCACACAATAACGGATCAGTTCCGAGCCTACACCCGATCCACGGGCCTGCGGTGATACCACCATATCTTCAAGTATCGCAACCGGCCCCCCGAGTGCAGTTGAGACCGTGTACAAAAGATTGGCCATGCCCATAACCTTATTTGCTTCACGCGCCAGTATTATGTCACCGACTGCCGGGCAGGAAATAATTTTCCTTAAACCCTCGCTCTGGATTTCATAATCAGGTTTAAATTCAGCTTCCTGGGAAAACAGCACCTCAAGCAGCCTGCACAGTTGAGGGATATCTTCAATTTCTGCTATGTCAATTTGCATTGGATTTCAGGTGCCCATTGAGTTGAAATACAAGATGCGTTCATTCCGTACCTTTTGCCTTCCTGACAAAGTAGGGGGCTGCTCACATCAGACAGCCTAGTTTAAGACAAGCCCATATCCTCTTTCCATACTCAAGCACTTAAAAAGTACTTACCTTTGAGAATTCCGTCTAAACAGGAATTTGTACCTGCACCCTGATAAAAACCCACAAAATACACCATTCAATAGGAACGGACTTCAGGTCATTGCATATTTTCCATCATATGCAGGATTTCAAAATATCGTTACAATGGGGAAAACAACTGGCCCTTCCTCAGGCTTCACATTTGTCACCGGCGATTAACCCAGGTTTCAGCTCATGCCAAAACAACCTACCAAAAGGAAACCAAGCGCACATTCAAGCCTATCCCGTACAAAAAAAACCAGGGCCGCCATACATTCCAGAGACACTGAAGCTTTCACCATTGAGTATCACATCGGTAATGTGATTCGCAAGCAGCGCAACGCTGATTACTTAACCATCCACGAAGTGGCTGAATTGGCTGGCATCAGCGCTGGAATGCTCAGTCGTATTGAGCGTGGCGACGTTTCAGCAAGCCTGGATACATTGGAAAAACTGGCGGTGGCGCTGGGCATGCCCATGTCCTTATTTTTCAGAGACTATGACGTGCCCAAGGGAAGTGCCCAGCACGTAAAAAAAGATAAGGGCATGCAGGTCATTCGAAGAGGAACCAAAAAAGGACATGCCTACCAGTTACTGGCTTATGAACAAGGGCCGGCTAAATCATTCGAACCATTTTTAATTACCATGGATGATGCAAGCGAGGTTTTCCCAAGCTTTCAGCACCAGGGTACAGAATTCATATACATGCTCAAAGGTAAAATAAAATATCGACACGGTCGTGATACCTATATTTTACAGCCAGGAGATTCCTTGATGTTTTTGGGTGAAGTGCCACACGGGCCTGAGAGTCTTATTGAAGTGCCTATTGAATTTTTAGCCATCATTAACTATTCCTCTGAAGCCTAGACAATGACCCTGATTTCCCATCAGGCCTGACATTGGAAACCAAAGCCGGCGCATGCAAGGCTTGGGTACAGGCGGGACGTTTGACCCGCCGAATCTGACAGCCATTCAATCAGCCCATCCATGCATTCCAAATGGATAAATTCTACCTCCACTGTTTTTCTTCAAGCGTCCAGCTTCCTCCGGGAAGCTTTCCATCCTTGATGAAATTGTCTACAACATTTTTCAGCAATCGGGAAGCGCCGTTTGTGTAATTATTGGCCGGTAACGCAGAACCAAACGCGATGGATCCCGTACTGAAGATGGCCCCGTCATTTGGCGCCGTAAAATAAGTGATATCTGCACGCACGCGATAGTCCAGGCTCCCGACCAGGCCTGCATAGGCATACAGGAGTTCCTCGGTTACTACCACATAGTTGTCACTATGCCCGCCTGATGATGCGATAATTTTGGTATGCGGAGGCGTCCCTAAAGAAAGGTCGTAACGGTCCAGCTCGACTCCAGCCGCACCGCCATAGGCAAGCCCTTCCTCTCCGAAGATTTCACTGTCAATTCCTGCAGTGATCCATGATGCCGTCCGGTGGTAGCTATCCGGCATTTTTCGAAACGGTGCACAAGTCTCAAATCCCTCTGCGATAAAGCCGACACCTGTCAGCTTTTGTGGTGCCCGCCCTCTGTTTCTCCATAATCCGCTTTTCTCTCCCGTGGTTTGCAGATAGTGTTCTCCGGCTTTAGCCGCCCATGCCCGCATTCCTGAGTCCAGTTTTCTGACTTCCATGCACCAGGGTTCATCTTCATAAAAACCCACACACCAGTAATACCCGTTGCCGCCCATGTAAACGAGCCGTCCGCCCTGGGCAACAAAATCTTCCTGGGCATCCAGCATGCGTTCTGATACATACTCAGGGTGCGTACCGGTCACCACACAATTGTAGGGCTCCAGTGCGCTTAATCCTTCCCGGTGCAAATCTTCATCCGTAATGACATCGTACTCATAGTTACACGCTTCCAGCCAGCCAATGATGGAAAGATCAGCGGGGAATTGCCATGGAATGTTCATACTTGAGATGCGATATTTCGGTCGCATGTTGACGACAGGCCTTTTGTACGAACTGAAGGATACGCCAGCACCATCTTCGTAACTGTCATACGTGGACAACCCGAATTCACGATTTTTATAAATTTCAATATCGACATCGGTGATAACAGGTGGCTGGCCTGTCATAGGCTGAATAATCTGGGCATCAAAACTCAATTTCTCATTTGCATAGGCGAGATAACTGGCAGTAGGGACCAGAAAGCAAAGTTTTGCCGTGGGTTTTGCCGGTCTTACAAAAAAGACTACATATTCTTCCCCCAACCCTTTCCCGCTGCCCGCTGTCAGACGAAACGCATACACTCCACTTTTCAGGTCTGCCGGAACCTGCATGGACTGGGTGACTTCCCAATTACAGTCCGTGATGGATTCAGGGTGAAATTCTATACCGCCATATTCTTGTGGCGCCAGCCTGTAACAATCATTTTTTCCAGACCAGTTCCATCCGGTCAAGGAACGTATGGGATGATTGACACCGGTTGCATGTAACTGATGTGGACCCGTATCCACCACCGTATTTCCAATACCGTTTTCTGTATAACCCTGGGTGGTATCCCAATATGCCAGGACTGAATCCTGAGGAGGCAGTCCACCCGAACAGACCTTGTCCAGTTCCTCTTGCGAAAGAGGTCGATTGCAGATTCCAGGGCGATCAATTTTCCCAAAATACATGTCATTGATAAAATTTCCCCTCAGCTCATGGAAATCCAGTGCCCCGGCTATCATAAACGGAACATCTTCCCTGTTTTTTTGTTTGAATCTGAAACTTGCCTGCATGTGTGAGCGGAAGTCATAAGGCACGACTTTCCCGATCAGCGAATTATATCGATTCAACACCCCTTCCTGGTAAAGAGTCGCAGTCTTGTTCTTGTGATCAAAGCTTGCGCCAACGAAGTACCAGACTCTTTCTATTAACGGTAATTCAGAAACAAGGTAATCAATTTCCTTGCCATCACCGACCCAGAACTCAAGATGCCCTTGAGGACCAATACCCAGCCCATAGCCTTCGTTGGTTCGTGCATCCCACTTTCCCAGCAAGGTTTGGCGCAACCCTTTTTTGGGTATGGTTGGCCAGATAAAGCAAAAAATCGTAAAGCTCCCGTCCACATCCAGGTGTTGATCAGGATCATCAACCACCAGATAGGAACCGAGTTGGGTGAACTGTTTTTTGACTGTCCACTCACCATTCAATGAGCACTCGATTTCTTCTTCAACAAAACCGGGACCGTCAACATGCTGGTCGCCGTGAACAAGACGTACAAGTTGGGCACTCGCAGTATCGGTGCCATCTGCATTGACATGAAAATCAATGTCTTCACCTTGTTTCACAGATATTTTATTTGCATACCCAAATATTTTGATCTCTGCCATAGTATTGTTCCGTAATCCTTGTTTTCCCGTCTGTCAGGATTTCATTAAGTCATTGATCCGTCTTAAAAAGACTCCGTGATACGCCTCTTCCAGGGTCTCATATACCTTATCTTCAACCAACCAGGGAGGCTCACCCCTCAGGCCTGAGAATGCAATGATTTTAAATGTCTGGGTTGGCTCATCACGCTTGAGTGCATATTTGCCTTTCTGTGGAGCACTGCTGAAAAAATGAAGCAGTCTTGACAGAGGCTCGCTATGTTGACCCAGAGGATTGTTTTTATGTTCCTCGATCACTTCGTCACAAATCAGCGTCCTGAGATAGTCGCCTTGCATCTTGTCATAGTACTGACGGTAAACGATGTCTTTATCGTCTGCTTCTGTTTCAGTTTTCATGTTCTTATCTGTTCAAAACAAATTTTCATGATTCAAGCAAATCATAGATACGCCTTAAAAATACTCCGTGGTATGCTGCTTCTATTGTTTTGTATTCTTTATCTTCCACCAATCGCGGCGAGGTGCCTCTGTACCCGGAAAAAGCAACTATCTTGAAAACATTTGATTGTGAATTCCGTTTAATTGCATATTTATCCACCTGGGGGACGCGGCGAAAATAAAGCAACAGCCTTTCAAGTGCTTCGCTGTGCTGGCCCAGGGGTTTATTTTTATGTTCGTCAATGACTTCATCACAAACGAGCGTTTTCAGATAATCCCGTTGCATCTTGTCGAAGCGTCTGTGATACAAGACATCCTTATCATCAATCTCCGTAGCCTCTTCCGGTAACACCTCACCACCTTTTTCAGTGCGACCTGACCTCCACTCGCCTTTCTTTTTGTCTCTCCAGGCACGAAATTGTTTTTTCATGCCGAAAAGCCCCTTGTTCAAAAAAAGAACAACCACCAGCATGAGCAATCCGATCATGACGTGACGTATCGGACCCAGGGTAATCAAGACCTTGTCCAGGAAAACAACAATCAAGGTTCCGACAACCGCCCCTTCAGCCCTGCCAATTCCTCCGATTGTGAGCATGGCCAGCCCCAGAAGCACGGTATCAAAACTGAATATTGAAAAGGCAACACCCCGGTAGTGGGCCGTATAAAATCCACCGATAAATCCAAGTGCCACCGAAGAGATCAGGAATACCGTTATCCTTGCCCTCTTGTAATCAACCCCCGTTGCCTCGGCAAAAGCTTCTCTTTTTTCAGGCGCCATCTTCAGCAATCTGCCAAGACGTTTGCCATCGACAAACCTGAACAGGAAAAGCGCAGCAACCAGTAAGGCAAAACCGCCATAATATGAGACGAATGACTGTGTTAACGGTAACCAGTCAGAATTGATATACGTTGAGGCACCGTACAAGCCGCCCGATGCAGAACCAAATTCCTTGGACGTCACCACATATACCCTGCAAAGTTCATTCAACCCCAGTGTCAGCAATGCATAATAAAAACCATCCAGACGCATGGCGGGCAATGCGATGATTCCTCCAAAAATAAAACCTATCGCCATACCAATAAGCGGCAACGACCACCACGGGTAACCCAGATTGATGGATAACCATGAGGTGCAAAATGCAGCCACTCCCACTACTGCATAGGTGGCAAGTGAAAAAATACTTGCGGTGCCTATGACCAGGGTCCAGCAAACATTGATCGCGGCGTATATTCCAAAAACTGCACCCGCCGTCAGAAGTGTGTTCTGCATACTGGATGGGAAAAAAAATGGCGCAACCGCCAAAGCCGAAAGAAACATTACCCAGTAAATGGGTCTTTTATCTACAATCAGTTTTTGAGCTTTCAGTGATTTTTTGTTGTAATACCCACGAATCAGTAACACTGTCCTTCGTGTTGGCCACCATCTCAATCTTTTCCAAAGCCGGCCCCCATGATTGGCCCACTTGTATATATATTTAAACCTTCCGACTTTATAAAGTGGAACTTTATAAGCAGTGTTCTGTTCCCATTCTGATCGGGGATCATCCACCCTGATCGTTGGAACTTCGTAGTTTCCGCCCTTTGCACCCCAGACTGCCAGAGGGTTTTTCCAAGTGTATTTTCTATTCTGAGTACTCATTGTTCACGCGCTTTGTCCAGAATACCCGCAATGCCTCTTGGCCTTATAATCAGTATCGTTATGATCACCAGAAACTGGGTGATCAAGACATACTGTCCGCCTAACAATCTTGACGTCAGCGCTTCAGTAATGCCCAGAATAATGGCTGCAATCACTGCGCCCTGAACACTTCCAAGCCCCCCGCATAAAGCAATGCTCACTCCCTTTATCAAAGGGGTAATGCCACTGAAAGGTGCGATATAGTACGTTTGCGAAAGAAGTACTGATGAAAGCCCGGCCATCGCACCGGTAATGGCCATGACGTAAAAACCGGTTCTTCGAATACCGATACCCACGATTGATGCGGCATGAGGGTTCATCATCATGGCCCTGATCTCCAAACCGCGCCGGCTTGATCTCATAAAACGCACAACGAATATCAGCATCAGGATTGAACAAACCACAATTCCAATCTTGTCGGACGTCAAGACAGTATCGCCGATAGAGACTTTCCAGTACCCGAATACTTCAGGAAGCGCTTTGTTCTTGGGCCCGAAGTACCAGAGCAAACATTGCGAACCGATCAAGCTGATCGCAAGTGTGCCGATCATGCCTCGTACGGTGAAATTGGGCTTGTCGTGAAGCGGAATAAATACCAATAAACAAATAATAATCCCGCCTATCGCACCGGTAATTACACCTGCACCAAGCACAAGCACAGGATGATCGGAAAGCATGCGCGACAGAAGATAGGCGCCATATCCCGCAAAAGAGAAAACAAACCCGTAACCGAGATTAAGCAATCCCAGACTTGACCATGTAATGGAAACAGCCACCGCAATCAATCCATAGATACAGGCCACAATGAGTGCGTGTATGAGTATGAAACCTATATCCAAAACTAAATCATCCTGATTACTTTAGTTGCATGGCTAATGCAGAAGATGCCTCGCCTTTCAATTTTCCAGCGTGCATGCCAATTACGCGATCAACTCTTCCCTCCAGTAACGCAACATTTTGTTCTGCAATAATCATTGCTGAATTACTCAACTCGATTTTCAAAAGGGCCTCCATCACGCCGATACCAATCTTGGGCGCCAGGCCCAATGACGGTTCATCTGCAAGATAAAGTTTTGCATCGATCATTAATCCCCGGCCAATTGAAACCATTCTCCGCTCCCCCCCTGACAGACGGGCAACCGGAGTTTTCAGTAACGGCTTTAATGGTTCAAATAAGTCCAGTACCTGCTCTTTCCTTCTTTTGCGGGTTTTCCATGCCTGTTTTGTAAATGCGCCACTATCAAGATGTTCCTCAACCGTCAAGCCATGAAATATTTCATCTCCCTGAGGCATAATCGCAAGACCGTGCCTTACGATAAGATGTGTATACCTCCCGGGTCCCTGGCTTCGGGTTCTTCCAATCTGCACACCGTTAAACAGTATTGAGCCACGCTGCCAGCCTGTTAAACCTGCTATACCATAAAAAAGGGTTGTTTTCCCATGTCCATTCAAACCAACCAGTCCGACACGCTCACCAGAATTAATGACCAAATCCAGATCATGAATGACCCGTAACGGACCATAGCCCGCAGACAATCCCTTAATGTTCAGAATTTCGCTCATTTATCACACATTCAATTCGTTTTTTCAAAGTAGGCTGCCCGGACTTCAGGACTGTTGATAATCTCACTCAGTGAACCGGTTGCAATAATTTCACCTGCATCCATTACAATTACCCTGTCCGCGATCGTATCGAGCAATTCAATCCTGTGCTCCACAATCACGACGGCAATATTCATTTCCTTGGAAAGCATTCTGAGGATTTCATCAATCTCATCGATTTCAGAATTGATCAACCCGGCTGCAGGCTCATCCATCAAGAGCAGCTCCGGTTTATGCATAAGAATATTTGCCAGCAGCAATTTGCGTCTGTTGAATGTCTTGAGTTGAGTGTTCAACACACTGTCATCTACGACAAAGTCCACCAGGTCGGCTGCATACTCGGCGTCGAAGCGCGTAAGATAGGGTGTATAAGCTTGTCTTGCGGCCTTGAATGTTTCGCCCACAGTAAGGTCTTCGGGTACAACCGGCGTTTGATAGGTCCTGCCAATTCCGGCTCTTACCCGCTCATAGAAATGCAAACCGGTTATGTCTTTTTCTTTATAAAAAACATTTCCGGTTTTTGGCCTATACCGACCCGAAAGAATTTCAAGAAGGCTGGTTTTACCGGCACCGTTTGGCCCTATGATGCCTAGAACCTCACCTGGATTAATTTCCAGGTTAATCTCTCTCAGTATTTCCCGGCCGCCCAGATCAAGTGATAAATTTTCACATGAAAATAATGGGGAAGAATGACCATCCATGATTCCCCCCCACTGTAGTTACTTTATCCCCACCAGGGTGCGGGTCGCAGTTTTGCCTCGGCAATCGCATCAGGCCAGATAATCTTGTGCTGCACATCGTGCACTTGCACGTAGAGCTGGCTCATACCGGTTTCATGTGAATCGGACTGGTTGCCGAATCCATTGTCCGGATAGTGGAGTGCTTCCTGATATTCATTATTCATATCCATCATTCCACATACACCTCTATCTGGATTCGCCCGGACCCAGTCACAATTCATCTTGAAATCTTCCGGTGTTGTATCGAGTGCCTTGGTCGCATTCCATGATTTTTCGAGGTACTTGACGATGTCGTAACCGTTACCCGTGTACACAAGGCCCATGGTATTCCGTTTTTTGGTGCCGAATTCAGGGAAACGTTTCAGGTACTTCTCCCTGAAATCCTGACCGATTTTATCGCCATAGACCCCCAAAACCGTGCTCCAGCAAAATCCTTCGGTAGCACGGCCTCCAAGTTCCAGAAATTCCGGTTGTGACGGGCCATACTGGAGGTATACCAGTGAATCCTTGACAGGGTCGGCTGAAAATTGCTTACAGAATGCAGCATATTCGGAAGCCACCCAGTGATCAATCATGATTGCGCCTGCATCCACTTCCTTGAGTCTCCGCATAACGGGCGACCAATCATTTACAGGGTACTGAATATCGGTTACTTCAGCTAATTCAAAATCGTATTTTGGAATCGATTCCCTCGCGGCTCTAAGTATGGTTTGATTGTAACCAACTTGTTCGGCAACAATATGAATCTTCCTGTTTTTTGGCTTCCATCCCTGCTCATTTTCCATTTGCTGAAGCCACAGCGGATACGTCCATCCGTAATTAACTTCGGATGGATCGGTCTGTAACACGTGGCTGTATTTTTCCGGTTCTGCCTTATACGCTTCGGTTGCATTGCGCTGCGTATTGCCCTGCAAGTAAGGACATTTGTATTTAGCCGATTCATCCATTGCCGGAATGGGCGCGAATAAAAATGCATTCGAAATTGCATGCACTTTTTTATCTATGCATGCCGCAATGGTTTGTCTGCAACTTTCAGGATTCAGCTTGTCTACATCCGGCACAAAAAGCTCCAACTCTCTCCCCTGAATACCCCCGGCAGCATTGATTTCTTCCTGGGCAAGGATCGTTCCATTGAGATGATCCTGGTCATCCGCAACCCCATAAGGCGTAGAGAGTGATGACGGTACACCTAGAAGAATCTTATCCGAAGCATTCACTCGCCTGACCCAGGGCGCTGGAAATGCAGAAACTGCAGCTCCGGCTGCCACACCTTTCAAAATATTACGTCTTGTTTTTTGGTTTTTGTTCATCTTTTTTTCTTCGTTACTCATCACTTTCTCCTACCAAACTGGGTGTCAAATGAATGGGTTATATGAAATTGCATTGCCTTGGATATTTAACAATGGACTGTCGACCACTGCATTGTGACCTTACACTATTTCTTAACAAAGCCAACAAATACATTACGTACGCGTACACGGAATTGCGTGTGGATAAAGTCTTAAGGAATTAAACTGCTGGCAGTTACTATTGATAACTTTACTTAACTGACAGTATATACAGTCGGCTGAATAACGCAAAATAAGAATTCCTTATAACCCAGATACGCCCTGCAAATATAACAGTTCTATACTATTTTGATACAGCGAAAAAATTGAATCAGGAAATATCACTCTGCTGGATTACCAATACACAAATATGATGCAAGAAAATAGTGATGACAATTTGTACATTAAATAATGAATGATCAGGTTTTCAGATGGTTCATAGTAACGGAGTGCTTGCCCATTCATATGATTCGGACCTGTTATCTGACCGAGATGGCGGACAGCGGCTACCGGCTTACCCCTTATTCTCCGGAATTCGCCCGCCAGATGGCGCTTGCCGAGGAGATCATGCATGACGACCGTAAGGTGCTGCTAGTGCTGGCAAAATGACTGTCGAGGCTCCGGCCCGTGGATCTGGGTTGCGTCGAGCGTCGTCCTGGGGATCCGTGGTCGTCAGATTTCCGAACATGGCGGGACGGACGGCATGCGTATTTCTGGCCGACAACGGTTGTAATCTTGACTTTGACCCACTGGATGCGGTCT
Source organism: Gammaproteobacteria bacterium (assembly GCA_965205275.1). Taxonomy (GTDB): domain Bacteria; phylum Pseudomonadota; class Gammaproteobacteria; order UBA4575; family UBA4575; genus WTFY01. The sequence continues at coordinate 211,289 of OZ242168.1, read as the reverse complement.
GGATCGTAGAAGATGTGGAGGCCGGTCATATCGATAAGCATGAACTTGCCAACTGGCTTCGATTACGACTGCGAGACTGATTGGCCTGATAGAAGACCCTTTGTTTTTGTATGGCGTGACGCAAAAATCAATACCCGACTTTTTCCGGTCGGCACATTGCAGCAGGTTTTCTGCCAAAGCACCAACTACTCCTCTGAAACTTAGACAGGCTGCTAATCTAACTTTTCTTTATTCCAAGTTTTGCGATTCTGGGATTTAAAGCCGATGCATTCATACCTAAAAGTTCAGATGCGCTGTTTTTGCTGGATATTTTCCAGTTCACTTTATTGAGAGCCGTCAGTATATTTTCTCTTTCAAGATGCTTGATCTCATCGGCTTTAAGTAACTCTCGTCTGGATGGTGTGAATGAATCGGGTGAGCCAGGTGATTGGGTATGCCCTTGCATTAATGCAGAATCAATATGCGAGGAACTTCCTTCACTTAAAATTACTGCACGCTCAATGAACTGCAACATCACAGGAGTTGTTTGATAAAAGAATTGGTATAAGTTTTTATCAGACATCATTAATCATTTACCTTTGTGTAATATCGGAGTCTAACTCTACACTTGTATGAGATTCAAAATCCTCGAGATTTCGCAAAAATTATTTAATCCTCCAAATTCACTGCGCACTAAGCACATACATCGCTATCTAACTTGTTGATTTTTTGTGGGCATCTGTTTGGCACAATTGATGTACTATTATCTACACAATTGTTCCAATAACTGTTAGAAGGAGAAGTTAGATATGGATGCAATTAATACAAATAATTTTAAATATCTATTTTATTTATTGTTTCTTGTTTCAATCATTATCTTTACGCAAAGCCATGCACACGAGCTAGGCTCAAACAAAAAACCAATAGCATATGGAAATGATCAAACTATTGTCGATGTAGACAAACTCGTATGGGAACCTTTGGTTGTTGATGGTCTGCCTGATGGTGCTGAGATTGCGCACTTGCGCGGTGATCTTGGTAAAGCCAATTCCGAATCAATTTTGAGAATTCCACCAGGATATGTTGTGCCGAGCCACACGCACACAAGTGAAGAGTTGTACGTGTGGATCAGTGGCACTTTCAAATTAGTTTCTGATAAAGGTGAAGAAACTGATTTTCGCGGCCCTGCTTACATCAGCTTTCCTGGAAATGCACCACCACACGCTTTGATCTGTGGCAAGAAAGAACCATGTATTTTTTACCTGGCCTACACAAGACCCTTCGACATTATCTACCAGAAAAAATAATTTTTTTCCCTTCATGCAGCGGTAGCAGCAATGTGTACACACTTCGGGGTGTTGCTTAATAATCTAAGCCTTCACAGATGACAGGGCACCCCGATCTTTGTGGATTGGCGAGCATCCATCGTATTTATTTTCATACCTCGGCACCGGATCAAGATCAGGCGATACAAGCTTTTTACAAGCTTTTTACAAGCTTTACCTGAGAATAGAGCCTCATCAGAATAGCCGGTTATTATTTATTTTGTCGAGCATTTCAAAGTTATTGTCGATAAATAAGTTTGCTGAATTAATGCCTGAATCTTTTGATTCGACGGGTAATTCCCCCATTTATTACCCGTGTTAAAAACAGGAATCTTATCAACGTCAGCTGAATGCGGACCCACTTTCTCGTAAGTCGGCAATTTGAAATTGAATCCCCGGTGTGACCGGAATGGACCCTTTGTAGATTGGTCGGGGCAGAGGGATTCGAACCCCCGACCCTCTGCTCCCAAAGCAGATGCGCTACCAGACTGCGCTATGCCCCGGTACTGGATGTATGCATTTCATGCATCAAGGATTGTAACCGACCGCTGATCATACGTCCTGGCTGTGATTCAGGTCAATACATACCCTTCGGAAATCCGGTCAGCGCAAAATGGAGGATTCACGCCTCGACAGCTGCAAGGCAAGCCGGTCAGACAACCCGTCAAAACTGCCATTGCTCAAAATCAGGATATTGTCGCCCTCTTTGACCTCATCCAGTAGCAAGGCGATGATCGCATCAACGGTAGTGCATACATGGGCGGGCGGATTCATCTGGTCTGTTACGTCCTGAAGCGGCCACTGAAGATCACCGGGCTCAAACATGACCACCGTATCTGCATCATTGAATGCGCCAGCGAGCCGGTCGGTGTGTGTTCCGAGGCGCATGGTATTGGAGCGGGGTTCAAAGACCGTCACAATCCGGCCTTGCGGCTGCCGCCCCCTGAATGCCGAGATCGTGGCTGCGATTTCAGTCGGGTGATGCGCAAAATCATCATATACACTGATCCCGTCAAACGTTCCTTTATGCTCCATACGGCATTTGACGCCTGAAAAAGACGTCAGCGCCTGCAACGCCTCTTCAACCTGTACCCCGGCATGGCATGCACCCGCGATTGCCGCGACGGCATTTGCGATGTTATGCCGGCCAGACAATCCGAGCATGCCCGTCCCGCAGGGCCTGTCCTGCTTTCGCAGGGAAAACCGCGAAGCCCGTACATCGATCTCATCGGCAAACCAGGTCGCCGAAGCGTCGCTGGCGGAAAAGGATTCAACCGTTGTCCAGCACCCCATATCCATGACGTCCCGTATATTCCGGTCATCATGGTTGATAATCACCCGGCCCTCACCCGGCATGATGCGCACCAGATGGTGGAACTGGCGCTTTATATCCCCGATTCCGTCAAAAATATCGGCGTGATCGAATTCCAGGTTATTCAGTATCAGGGTATGTGGACAGTAATGCAGGAATTTCGAGCGCTTGTCGAAAAATGCCGTGTCGTACTCGTCCGCCTCGATTACAAAGTATTTCGACTCCCCCAGCCTTGAAGCGTACTCGAAATTCTCCGGTGCGCCACCGATCAGAAATCCCGGTTGCAATCCGCCACACTCCAGTATCCAGGCCAGCATACTGGTGGTAGTGGTCTTGCCGTGCGTACCTGCGACCGCCAGCACCCAGCGATCCTGCAGGACATGATCATGCAGCCAGGCCGGACCGGATGTAAAAGCCAGGCGGTTGTTCAGCAGGTACTCCAGAACTTCATTACCACGCGTCATGACGTTGCCCACAATAACCTGATCCGGCATGGGATGGAGATGATCGACGGAATAGCCTTCCCTGATCTCGATACCTGCCATCTCCAGTTGCGTGCTCATGGGCGGATACACATTGGCATCCGAACCGGACACTTCATGCCCCAGTTGCCGGGCAATGACTGCCAGACTGCCCATGAATGTGCCACCGATACCAAGAATATGTATATGCATCAACCTGTCATGTTCCCGGAAATAAACAGGTCCAGCACCATAATATGCAACAGGGCATAACCCACGCTGATGGCAATGCCATAGCTCATCATAGACGACAGTGCCTTGCTGAATATATACCCGTATACAATGACCACCCATACAAAAAGAGCAAACCCGGCCATACCAAAAAACAGTCCGGCGGTCTCTCCAAGCTCCAGATACCGCAGGGAATAGCTGCCCGGAAGGGACACAATATTGATCAGGGTTACCGTACCCAGCATCGCGCTGAAGGTTTGCAGGAAGCGCTCCGGTTTTTTAAACAGCAAGATTTTTGTAAATGCAAACGACAGGAATAATCCGGCAATGCTGGATAACACTGCAGCCGCTACACTGTAGATCATTGAGCCAATGCATACGGAAACGGCAAAGCTGATGGCAATGAGCACACCCAGCAACCCATGGGAATGCGGCAACGCTTCCGGCCCTTCCCGCAACAGGCATATATTGAAAAGCGTTCTCACGAAACCGGTCATGGTACGGGTGAAATAAAAATAAATGGCACTGGGCTAATCCTGCGGCTGCAAAAACCCGTATATGCCGCGCCTTGATGGCGCCAGCATCCAGTCACGAAGGAGTTCGATCTCAGGTGTGCCGTGCAGGTTTTCTGCGGATTCACCCTCGCGTAACCGCCGATAGGCCTGCTCCAGCTTGCCGTAACGCTCACCTTTGACCCCTGCACGACGCAGGCCAATGGCATTTAACCGGTAATGGCGTACTGGTTCTCCTCCCAGCAAACAATACGGCATCACGTCCTTGCGCACAGGGGTATAGCCCGCCACCATGGACAATGTGCCGATACGTATAAACTGATGCGTGCCTACATGACCGCCCAGATTGGCTTTGTCACCAATCTCGATATGTCCGCTTAATCCCACATAAGCCGTTAACACCACCTCATCCCCAAGCTGGCAGTCGTGCGCCACATGCGAATTGTTCATCAGGTAACACCGGCTGCCGATACGGGTGGGGACGTCCGGACTGGTGGAGCGATGTACCGTACAGTTTTCACGGAAAACGTTTCCGTCCCTGATCTCAACCCAGGTTTCTCCGCCTGCAAACGAAATATCCTGCGGCAATCCGCCAAGCACCACCTGCGCATGCAACCGGTTATCGGCGCCAAGCCTGACAAACGGGTGCACCACACACTGCGGTCCAATTTCAGTACCGGACTGTATGACTACGTGATCCTCCACCACACTGTGCGGACCGATGGTCACACCGGTATCAATTTCTGCCCTGGGAGAGACTACTGCAGTGGGGTGTATGTTTGCCAAGCCGGAATACTGAATCTATTTGCTAAAACAAAACTGATCGTATGGAAATCAACGTAACGATTGCCGGGCAAGCCGGCATCAGGCGTATGCCTGACCTGAAACATTTTTATTCTAGCAGAATATCATCATACGACCCCTATTAATTTGGCACACTGCAACCTGTCCGGCACCTGACGGGTTGCCAGCCTCACTCATCCTTCAATAAGACAAGCAGATCTTTTTCTGTCCGCACTGGCACACCAAGTGAATCGGCCTGTGCAATTTTCGAACCCGGGTTTTTCCCTGCAAACACTGCTGTGGTTTCCTTTGACACCCTGCCTGTCACTTTCGCACCCAGTGACTTGAGTTGTGACGCCGCTTCGGTACGACTGAATTTTTCCAGCCTGCCGGTAAGAACATAGGTCTTTCCGGCAAGGGGGGCCTTGCGTTCTTCAGGCTCAGGTTTGATCTCCCATACAATTCCGGCATCGATCAATCCCGAAATAACTTCCTGATTATGCGGCTGCCTGAAAAATGCAGTGATGTTTTCTGCAATGACAGGGCCCACATCGGGAACTTCCTGCAATTGTTCGGCATTGGCCTGCGACAAGGGGTAGAAGCCCCGGAAATGGTCTGCAAGGGCTGCCGCCGTGGCCTCCCCTACTCCACGAATACCCAGGGCAAATGTAAAGCGTGCCAGGCTGGTATGCCTGCTTTTCTCAATCGCACTCAACAGGTTCTCGGCAGACCGGTCACCCATGCGTTCCAGTGCGACAAGCTGCTCTTTCGCAAGATAAAAGATATCCTTTACACTTGAGACCTGCTCCTTGTCTACAAGCTGCTCTACCAGCTTGTGTCCCAGGCCTTCGATATCCATGGCCGTTCTGGATGCGAAATGCTTGATCACACCTTTGCGCTGTGCCGGACAATACAGACCTCCGCTGCAACGCATCGCAGTCTCGCCTTCAATCCGCACAACCTCCGCATTGCACTCAGGACATGCCTTGGGCACAGGAACGGCCTCACTGCGCCCGGCACCCGGCTTCAAAACCGTTTTCACAACTTCCGGGATCACATCACCCGCTCTTCTGATGATCACTTCATCGCCAACGCGCACATCCTTGCGCCTCACCTCGTCCATATTGTGCAAGGTGGCATTGCTTACGGTGGCCCCGCCTACAAATACCGGTTCCAGCTTCGCAACCGGAGTCAACACACCCGTGCGCCCGACCTGAAACCTGATATCCGTGACCCGGGTAACCGCTTCCTGTGCCGGGAACTTGTGCGCGACTGCCCAGCGGGGGGCACGTGAAACCACGCCAAGTGTTCCCTGCAAAGCCAACTCATTGACCTTGTAGACCACGCCATCCATCTCGTAATCCAGTGACGCTTTTTTACCCAGGATTGCTTCGTAATACTCCAAGCACCCCCTGTACCCGGACACCCGCTTGACTTCAGCGCATACTTTCAGGCCCAGTTTTTTCAAATATTGCAGTGCATCGAACTGCGTGTGCACGGAAGTGTGCTGTGTGATATTCGTGGCATTGTAAAAATAGAGATCAAGCGGATACCTTGCCGTATCGCGCGGGTCAAGACGGCGCAGGGAACCCGCCGCAGCGTTTCTGGGGTTCACAAATGTTTTTTTGCCCTCATGTCTTGCCTGGGCATTGATTCTCTCAAACCCCTGCCTCGACATGAACACCTCTCCACGCACTTCCAGTTTTTCGGGTAGGCCTGCATGCCTTTGCAGGTGTAACGGAACGGAACGGATGGTGCGTATGTTGCCCGTAACATCCTCACCCGTGACCCCGTCCCCCCGTGTGGCACCACGTACCAGCACACCCTTTTCGTATACCAGACTCACCGCCAGGCCGTCTATCTTGGGTTCAGCGATATACTCAATATCGCCGTCCCCTCCCAGACGATCCCTGATGCGCGCCTCGAAGGCCTCCAGTTCCCCGGCATCAAAAACATTGTCCAGTGACAGCATCGGCACTTCATGTTCGGCCGGCGGAAGCGTATCCCGGGGTTTGGCACCGATTCGCTGTGCAGGCGAATCGGCCGTAACCAGGTCCGGATGGTCTGCCTCAAGCTTTTGCAAGGTACGAAAAAGTGCATCGTACTCGGCATCCGGAATGACCGGATCATCCAGTACATGGTAGGCATGACTGTGCCGCTCAATCTCCTCACGCAACTTTTTCAGTGTATGCTTGACAGCGCGGGTCATGCCAAAGCCTTCCACACCGGTTCGTGATGCGAAGAAATCCAGTCAGTGACTGCAGGTGACCATGCAGAATCAGGGCAGCGGCTCAGACAGTACTTTCCTGCAGGCACATAGTGTCTATGCACCTTGATGCGGGTATTTCAGGCTGAAAAGCTGTACGTCTTCCTGCAGACGCGCGATCGTCTGCAGGCTCAGGTGATCACGTGTTTCATCCAGCAGGTCTCCATGCAGGCACTCGGCCGCCTTTCTCGCAGTTTCCAGCATGATATTGAACGCCTTCAGACCTTCTTCCGGGCCCGGCAGGCTCATTACAAAACTGATCCCTGGCGTTTCGAATACATCCATACTGTCCAGACCGAACGTGCCCGGCTTGACCGCATTAACGATACTGTAAAGCGCTTTCTTGCCACTGATCCGTGTGACCTTTTTATGGAACACATGCATGTCGTCATACTCAAGCTCAAGCTCCCGGGTAAAGTCCGCAATAGCGGTGCCGCTGAATGTGTGGGAGGGCTTTGCCATCACATGCAACACGACCAGTTTTTCCGTTTGGGCGACTTCCTCAGATTCCTCTTCCAGCAGGCTTGCCTGATATCCGGATGCCAGTTTTACCCCGTCCGGTAATCCGGTACTGTCCTCGGGGTCGTCCGGGTCATCCAGGTCACGCTGCACTCCCCTGGCTGGGGTAACAATATGAATCCTGGAATCCGGATCCAGTGGGTCCGGCAGGCCATCCTCCTCAAAATTGAATTCCTTGCTTTTATTTCTACGGGCTGTGTGTTTTTTGGAGCGACCGAAAAAGTACAGTGCAACCAGCACAGCCAGCCCTATCACCAATAGTGCAATACGCAGTTCAATTATCATGTAGCTTGCCTGTCCAAGTATGTGTCCTGTGCATTCATTACTCCATCATGAGACGGCATGCAACTCAACGGCCTCGTCGACATCCACTGAAACCATTCTCGAAACACCCGGCTCGCTCATTGTAATCCCCAGCAACTGACTTGCATATTCCATAGTATTTTTGTTATGGGTAATGCAGATAAACTGCACCCGGTCACTCATATCCTTTAATAATTCGCAGTAACGCGTAACGTTTGCGTCATCCAGAGGCGCATCCACCTCATCCAGCAGACAGAACGGAGCCGGATTCAGCTCAAACAGGGAAAACACCAGGGCCACTGCAGTCAGCGCTTTTTCTCCACCCGACATAAGATGAATGGACGAAAGTCGTTTGCCCGGTAGACGTGCCATAATGGATATCCCCGTGGTTAACAGGTCATCCCCCGTCATTTCCAGAAAGGCTTTTCCACCACCAAACAAACGCGGATACATGTCCTGCAAACGCTGGTTGACCCGGTCAAAAATGTCCTTGAAACGATCCTTGGTTTCCTGGTCGATCTTGCGGATTGCCTGCTCAAGTATCTCCAGGGCCTTGCTGAGGTCTTCATGCTGGCTGTCCAGATACTCCTTGCGTTCACTGTGTTCTTCAAACTCACTGATGGCTGCCAGATTAATCGGACCCAGACGTGTGATTTTGCGCCCCAGTACCTGTACTTTTTCTTCCCATTCCGGCAGTGCCGCATCTTCCGGTAACTGCTGGATCAGGGATTCAGGGGACGCCTCATACTCATCAAGCTGTTCCTCTACGGTAGTGCTGCGAACCTTCGCCTCCTGCCATGCAAGTCGCGCATCACTTAATTCATCCTGCAACCGCTCCTGCTGACCCTGCATGGTGACCACAGTTTCCCGTCTGGCACGTATCAGCCCTTCGGTCTCCTCTGTGACAATGCGCGCCTCAGCCAGACTTTGCTTGATTTCTATACGCTGGCCTACAAGCTCCTTGAGCTGGCTATCCAGTTCTTCGAGCGGGGCATCGTTCTCCTTGACAGACGTCTGCAGGGACTCGTTGCGCTGCTGCAGTTGTGCAGTCTGCTCCTGCATTCTGTCCAGCGACGCCTGTGCCGCGTGCAGTGAACTTCGGCAGGACTCCAGTTCCAGGGTCAGTGCATGGATCGACTCGCGGCTTTCAGCCTCTTCACTGCGCACATTATCCAGATGAAATACAACGTCATCACGCTGGCACAACAAGGCATCCCGCTCACCGCCAAACCCTTCCAGCACGGTCTCGGCCTGCTGCTTCGAAGCTGCCGATTCGCCCAGTTCTTCCTGCGCCTGTCTGACCTGACGGTCCACCTCTTCTGAATAATCCCGTAACTGCTCTTCCTGGCGCACCAGATGTTCCTGCTCCTGCTCCCAGCTTGCCATGTTTGCTTTTGCCTGAACATGCTGCTTTTGCGCGTCTGCAAAACGGGCCTGAACATCATCCCTGTCATGCTCGTCCTCACCCAGTTCGTGCTGACTGGCATCCAGATCAGACACCAGGGCATCCACCCGTCGGCCCTGGGATGTAACCGCTTTCTCAAGCCTCCGGATCTCACGCTTGCGTTGCAACACATTGCCCTGATTTGTGGCAGTCCGTGCAATCCGCAACCAGTTGCTGCCCATCCAGATCCCCTCTCTGGTTATCACGGACTGACCGGACTCCAGTGTCTTGCGCCGCTCAAGTGCGAGGTGGATATCTGCGGCAATATGGATATTGCCCAGAAGCTCCGTCAGGTCCACGGGCGCCTGTACCTTGGAAGCCAGGGTGCCGTGAGCCCGGATCGTCTGAACCGAACTGTTTTGGCCCAACATGATCAGGCGTCCTGTTTCAATCTGGCTGCACGAGACGGCGGCCTGTTCGATATCCTGCACACAGACAGACTCCAGGTAGTCTCCCAGCACGGTCTCGACAGCCCCCTCCCAGCCAGGTTCAGTCTTGATCGTGTCCATCAGGCGCGGTGCCTGGTTTAACCCCTGCTGTTCCAGCCAATTGCCCACAGCCTGACCTTCCTCGCCCAGCACCACTTTTTGCAGGGCCTGCAAGGAGGCAAGCCGGACCTGCATATCCTGCAGTTTTTCACGCGCCTGCTGGACCTCGACGCCGAGTTTTTGGCTGGTATCGCGACCCTGACTGATCTTTGCCGTTACTTGGTCCAGACGGGAAGAAAGGGCCTGCAACGTGGCACCGGTCTTGCTGGCATGTGCTTCCAGGTCTTCGGCCTCACCAGACTGGCTGCGTTGAGTACACTGGTACAGGCTCTCTGCAAGCCGGGCTTTGCGGGCTTTGAGTTGTTCAAGATGGGTTTCAAGATACCGGGTACGTGAAGCCTCGATTTCCACCGTCTGCGCCGGTCCGGCAATTTTTTCCGTCAGCGCTTCCCAGGCCTCCTGCCAGACAGCCATTTTCGATTCAGCCCCACCCAGTTTTTCTGTATTCGAATCCAGCGCCCGCCGGGCAGCGTCCAGTTGCGGCTCGATTTCATTGATCCTGGCTTCCAGTTCCTGCGCTTGTGCCCGTTCATCACCGAAGGCCTGCTCAGCCTGGGCTCGTGCCCCCTGGATCTGTTTCAGTTCCTCGCCATAATGACCGCTTAACTCTTTCGCATGCTGAATGGATTGCTCCACCCGGGATATTTCCGCGCCCAGTCTGTAATACTCCCCCTGGACCTCATTAAAACTTTCCGTTTCCTCTGCATGCTGCTGGCGTAACTTTTCAATCTCGGCCTCAATAGCACGCATATCCGCGACGGTCTTTTCAATTTCTGTCTGCTTGCGCTCCACAGACTGTCTGAGTGTTTCAACGTTCCCCTGCTGCGCCTGCCAGCGCAATGCCAGCAACTCCATCCGGGCCTGGCGCTCTTTATCCTTGAGCACCTTGTAATGTTCTGCAGCCCGGGCCTGGCGCTGCAGATGCTCAATCCGTTTGGTGATCTCTTCCACCACATCATTCAGCCGTTCCAGATTCTCGCAGGTATGCCGGATATGGTTCTCGGTTTCCCGGCGCCGCTCCTTGTATCTGGAGATCCCTGCCGCTTCTTCCAGGTACACACGCAACTCATCCGGTTTGGTATCGATCAGCCTTGAGATCATACCCTGTTCAATGATGGCATAGCTGTTTGGACCCAGGCCGGTACCCAGAAACAGAGCCACAATATCCTTGCGTCGACATCGGGTACCGTTCAGAAAATATTTCGACTGGCCATCCCGCATCGCCTGTCTGCGCACGGATATCTCGCTATAAGCGGAGTATTTGCCGCCGAACTTGCCTTCACTGTTGTCAAATACCAGTTCGACCAAAGCCTGCCCGGACGGGCTGCGCGCCGATGACCCGTTGAAAATAACGTCTTCCACGGTATTGCCGCGCAGGTGCCTGCTGCTTTCGCCCATTACCCAGCGTACTGCATCGATGATGTTGGATTTTCCACAGCCATTGGGTCCCACAATACTCACCATGGAAGCCGGAAAGGAAAACGTGGTCGGGTCTACGAAAGACTTGAATCCTGACATTTTTACAGAATTGAGCCGCATCTATGCCAGTTTGCCTATAATAGGCAGTCTGATTGCATGAGACTCTAGCACCAATGCCTGACCACCATATCCACCATTTAGATACATTTGAAAACCCGCAACATGATGTTGACTATACAATCCGCCTGCACATTCCGGAGTTCACCTGTCTATGCCCGCTGACCGGCCAGCCTGACTTCGCCGAGTTCCTGATCGAATATATCCCGGACAAGTTATGCCTGGAACTTAAAGCTCTCAAATTATATATGGGCTCTTTTCGAAGCAAAGGCCTATTCCACGAAGCAATAACAAATCGAATTCTAATCGATATTGCAACATTGCTAAAGCCTAGATTTATGCGTATTACTGCGGATTTCAATGTGCGCGGGGGAATCCATACGCAAGTTGTCACAGAACATCGGCAGGACGACTGGCAGCCCGAAGCACCGGTCGTTCTTCCCAGTCAGCTATAAGCATCCCATCCAACCTCATGATTTAAAAAAAGATCTGAAATGTCTGTTCAGGGTATCGCAGGTGTGCCCACCCTGTCCCGTGAGCAGCCATGGGTCCTGCTGTGCCTGAATTGATGCCGCAGGAATGCAATGTGTGGCCTACATGCCTGACTATTTATTTTTTCTTTCAAGGCGCCTGCGGGTGCGCTGTTGTCTCGGCGTGAGGGTATTTCGCCTGCCCGCATACGGATTATCAGGTTGTCTGAATATCAGTTGAACCGGAGTCCCGGTCAGTTGCAGCGCCTTGCGGAAATAATTTTCCAGGTAACGCTTATAGGAACCCGGAATCCTGCCAATCTGGTTGCCGTACAGCACGAACGTGGGAGGACATGTAGCCGCCTGCGTTGCATACTTGAGCCGGATTCTTTGTCCCCGCACCAGGGGAGGCTGAAAATTTTCCAGAGCTTCCTCCAGCAGGCGGGTCAGGGTGGATGTGTTGACATGAATGCTGGCAGCGGCATACGCACGTGTGACGGCCTGCATCAGTTTTGCGATGCCTTCTTTTTTTCTGGCAGAAACCCGTTGCTGTTCCGCAAAACCCAGAAACCCTAACTTGAGATCCAGTCCCCTTTGTATTTTTTTATGGTCTTCCCTTGAACAGGCGTCTGTTTTATTGATCGCGACCACCAGCGCGCGGCCACTTTCCAGTATCGTACCTGCCAGACGCGCATCCTGTTCGGCAAATTCCTGGGTGCCGTCCAGCATCAGGATAACCACATGCGCCGCTTCAATCGCCTGTAATGTTTTCACAACACTGAATTTTTCGATCATGTCGTGCACCCGGCTGCGTCGGCGAACACCCGCTGTATCGATCAGCTCGAATACAGTCCCCGATTTTTCCATACGCACCGAAACACTGTCCCGCGTTGTGCCCGGTACGTCCGAAGTGATAAACCGCTCTTCATCAAGCAGCGCATTGGCCAGTGTTGACTTGCCCACATTGGGCTTGCCTGTGATCGCAACCCGGATCACGCCCTGATCATCTTCAGCTGGCAGATTTGGCTGTGAAGGATAGAGTGTGGCGACTGCCGCAAACACCTCCCCTACCCCTTTTCCGGTTCTGGCTGAAACCTCAAAAACATCTTTTGCACCGAGTCTGAAAAAATCACTCGCCAGCAGATGGGCAGGCTCCGTATCGATCTTGTTGACCAGCACAAATACCTTTTGACCGGAACGCCTTAATTCAGCAAATACCTCTTGATCCTGGGGCACCAGTCCCTGTAGCCCGTCCACCATGAAAAACACCGCGTCGGCCTCTTCAACGGCCTGCCAGGTCTGGGAAGCGATCGATAGGCGAAGGCTGTCTTTCCGGTCCGGGTCTTCCAACGGTTCAATGCCTCCCGTATCAACAACAATGTAACGATTGTCGAACCGGTGTGTAACGCCATAGATACGGTCCCGGGTCAGCCCGGGCCGGTCAGCCACCAGCGCATCCTTTGACCGGGTCACAAAATTGAAGAGTGTTGATTTGCCGACATTTGAGCGCCCGGCAAGGGCGATTACAGGTTTCACTGGACGTTATGCATGATCAGGGTATGGGTGGATAGGTGGGTATTGTAAAGAAAGCGGTTTGCAGTTTGCATCCTTACTACACCTTCCCGTCCTTGCGTATCCCTTGAACCATACACCGTCCGGCTTTCACTGTCTGTAATACACTGGCTCAAGCCGCCGAGTAGACACAATTCCTAGATTCAGGATGCTCAGCAAGCCATCGGTTTAACGGGTTCTGGATAACAATGAATCAGGGATACTGCAAGACTGTAAATGATCCGTTATCCGCAAACACATAGGCGCGTTGACCCATAACGACAGGTGTACTGTCAATCGCATCGCCTGCGACCTTATGCCTGCCTACCAGCTTTCCGTCTTCCTTGGAAAGCCAGTGCAAATATCCCTTGAAGTCTCCAACAACAATATAGTCCCCCATTGATTCGGGAGCCGTGAGCGACCGGTATAGCAGCTTGTCCTGCCGCCACAGAGTGGCTCCAGAAACTTTGTCAAGTGCCCATATACTGTCATCCGTATCCGTCACATACACACGTGATTCATCCACACTCAGGCCGACACGGGAAGACAAGTCCCGGACCCAGTTCACTCTTCCTGTATCCATGTCGATGGCCACTGCACGACCGTTGACATTTGCGGCATAAACCATACCATCCAGATATGCAATTTCCCCATCTATATCCGCTATACGGTCCAGTTCTGAACGGCCACTGGGAACGGATACAGTAGCCTTCCACAACTCTTCCCCGTCAAGCAGGCTCAGTGCGACCAGCTTACCGTCGTCATAGCCAACCAGTACCGCACTGCCCACAACCTTGGGCTGGCTTGCGCCGCGCAGTGTTAACGGCGGTGAACCACGACTTGCCTTCCAGGCAACGGTTCCATTGCCGATATCCAGCGCATGTACGGCGCTGTCATTGGTACGCGCAACAATGACACCATGTTTGACTTCTGAAAGTGCCAGCACCTCACTGGTAAGCAGGGAACGCCACTTTTCTTTTCCATCGGCAGCATCCAGTGCGATGACCAAACCACTCTCTGTCCCTACAGCCAGTATCCCTTCACCTCCATTGACACCCCCCGAGACCGGCTCCTGTACGTTCACTGACCAGATACGCTTTCCATCTCCCAATTGCCAGGCCTCAACCCGGCTTTCCGCACCCGTGAGATAGACCCGGTCTCCGGCTATATAAGGCTGTATTTTATTATATGCCTTTTCCGGATTACCAATTGAATTGCTCCAAACCGACTTTATCTCCAGGCTTTCGGTATCGAGATCAGTCAGTCCAACAGGCTCACGAGGATTTTCTTCCCGCTCAAGCCACTGCTTCGGCTTGCTCAATATGCCACTGCAGGCAGAAAGCTGCAGACAGTATGCAACCAAAACCAGGATAACCGTTTTTGAAGGGTGTTTGGACAGCATCAGAACGGTTGAGGTATGCGCTCAGCTTCCCAGGTCATTGCGCTTGATTTGCAGGAATTCCACACCCCTTGCATGTACAGACTCCATAGCCCGGTCATATGCCTGTTTTGCCTGCTCGATTTTGCCTTCGGCAACCAGTATATCGCCCCGAACTTCATATGCGAGCGAATCATATGCTTCGGGAAATTCATGATCCATCACAGCATGCGCTGCCCTTGGCTTATGATCTGCGATCAACACCCGTGCCAGTCGAAGCCGGGCAATATTTTGCACGGACTCCTGATCGCCATGATCGATAACCCAATGCAGACTTTCAGCGGCTGCGGTCAAATCTCCATTCCCGGCCTGCGCTTTCGCTTCATGCAGCGTTGTCAACACTGCATAGGGCGTTGACGTATACTGGGTGCGCAGCGTTTCAGCCTGTAGCTGAAAAGACTGCATGTCCCCTGAATCCATAAGTTCCTGTACGGCTGCAAAGGCATCCGATGCATCCACAGCCTGCGTTTCCTGGTACCAGTCCCAGCCACGCCATCCTCCCAGCGCACCGATACTCAGCACCACACCGGTGATCACTGCGGTGGCATTCTGTTTCCACCAGTTCTTGAGCGCCTCAACCTGTTGTTCTTCTGTTTCGTATTCAGCCATTGTCCTAAAACCGTTCTGTATCAAGGTACTGGTTCAGATAAGACACCAGATTTCCTTGGGGTATCGTTTCCTGATCGCGTTCTTCTCGTAAAAGCTTTACCCCGATCGTATCATTCCTGAGTTCGTTTTCAGCCAAAATGATCGCAAGTTTAGCATTAGACTTATCAGCACGTTTCATTTGTGTTTTTATACTGCCTCCACCGCAATTCACGACCACAGACAATGCGGGCACCTGATCACGAAGCCTGTTTGCAAGCTGCATGCCGGCAAGGGTCGCCTGTTCCCCGACCAGAACAAGATAGGCATCAATTTTCGCATCCTGGAGTTGAGATGCTTCCAGCAGGGCCATGAGTCTCTCCAGCCCTATTGCAAATCCTGCTGCGGGATGCGGCTTGCCACCAAGCTGCTCGACCAGACCATCGTACCTGCCCCCCGCACAGATGGTTGCCTGAGTCCCCAGATCAGGCACCATCCATTCAAACACTGTTTTACTGTAGTAATCCAGTCCGCGAACCAGATACGGATTAATACTGTATTCAATTCCTGCAGCGTTGAGCAGTGCCTGTAACCCCTCAAAGTGTTCGACAGATTCCTGATCCAGATACTCCAGCAAACTGGGGGCGTTGCGGATTACTTCCTTTAATTTCGGGTTTTTGCTGTCCAGTATGCGCATGGGATTGGTATGTAACCGCTTTTTTTCCCGATCGTCCAGCTTGCTTTCATGTTGCTGCAAATAGGCCATCAGTGTTGCACGATAGTGCTGTCTGGCCTGCAGCGTGCCAAGACTGTTAATTTCCAGTGCCGGCCTGGATGGCATATTTATTTTTCGCCACATGTGCCGACACATAATGATCAGTTCAGCATCGATGTCCGGGCCGGAAAGCCCAAACGTTTCCGCTCCAATCTGGTGAAATTGACGGTAACGCCCTTTTTGCGGGCGTTCATGACGGAAAAAAGGACCTCCGTACCAGAGCCGCACAGGCTGTCCATATAAAAACCCCTGTTGCAATCCGGCCCGCACACAGCTCGCAGTGCCTTCCGGCCGCAAGGTCAGACTGTCGCCATTACGGTCTTCGAAGGTATACATTTCCTTTTCAACAATATCGGTCACTTCACCCAGTGACCGCCTGAACAGCTCAGTCTGCTCAAGGACAGGCAGGCGAATTTCCTGATAACCGTATTGTTGCAATACAGCCTGCAGGGCATGTTCGGTATCACGTAACATGCCACTGGCTGGCGGTAACACATCATGCATTCCACGAATCGATTGAATTCGCCCGGACATTTTTACTTCCTGTTTTCTAAAAGTGAGAGCTCAGTCCAATAAACTGCTGGAGACCTTAAACCGTGCTGTACGATCACTCCTGATAAACCGGGAATGATCAAAACGCTGTCCATTGACTTCAAGTACAACACCCGGCGAGTTACCAAGAAGCACATCAAATGGCGCCTTGCCTCGTATTTCTATTATGGCTCCCGACTCAACCAAGTCCCGCATGAGCAACTGTGAATGGACATCCCTAATCTCGGTCCAGCTGTGTTGCGTATAGGTAACCTTTAACACATCCAGTCCATCATCGGATACAGCCGGATCACCCTCACCGGGTTTATTCTCCACAGCCTGAGTGCCCTCTGCTGTCAGCGCACTGTCCGGATGCTCCTGTGATGCCTGGTGTTCAGGAAAAACCGGAGCCGGATCCTCTTCAGGGCGCAAACCAGCCTGCCCGACATCACTGACCTCCCCGCCGGAAATTTCCAAAGCCGGGGACTGATCCGATAAAACCGGCTCACTCTGATCGTCTAACGACTCAGCAATCGGGGCCGACTGTCGTGTAGCATCATATACCTGCCAGATTACAAGTGAACCCGCAAGTATTGCGAGCACTGCAGCGACACCCCACAGAATGGCTGCTTTGCGACCCATGTTCGGGTGGAGGCTGACATGATGACCAAGCTCGTCATGGTACTCAGGCTCGACATAATGCTGCTCATCGTAAATGCGTATCAGATGCCCTGAATCCATCCCGGTAATCCTGGCATACATACGCAGGTAACCACGTACGTACGTCGATTCCGGCAGATTCTCAAAATCATCCTCTTCCAGCGCCTTGATGACACCGACCGCCAGATTCATCTGTACAGCTACTTCAGCCTGACTGAGTGCAACGCGGTTGCGCGCATCTACCAGCACTGCACCGATACTTACCTTACGCTTTTGTGGATCCTGCTCCATTGCAATGTGATCGTTACCCCCCTCGCTGGCATAGAAAAAACCATCCGAAATCAGGTACGCGAAAAAATCTCATGTTCAGCAAAGAAAAACTTGATCTCGCGTTTGGCACTTTTCTTGGAGTCCGATCCATGCACGACATTTTTCGTGGTTGAAGTTGCATATTTTGCACGTATGGTCCCGGGTTCTGCGCTACCAAACGTTGTGGCACCTATCACCTTGCGGTAGTGTGCAATTGCACTTTCGCCTTCCAGTACCTGCACCAGTACGGGACCTGATGTCATGAAATTCACCAGATCATCATAAAACGATTTACCCTTATGAATATCATAAAAATCGCCTGCCTGTACACGACTCATTCTCAACATTTTTACTGCAACAATTAATAAACCTGCTTCTTCTATGCGTGCTTCAATTTCTCCAATCATATTCCTTTGTACAGCATCCGGTTTGATGATGGACAAAGTGCGTTCCCCAGCCATATATAATGCTCCTGAACTTAGCTAAAATTAATCTTGAGTATTTTATTACTGGGGACACGGCAGGCTTCAAAAAGGCAAGATAAAATGCCGACGATCAGTCACGCTCATCAAGCCATGCCATCTGGATTGCTTCAAGAATGCGCTCATTGGATGTCTCAGGATCATCATCAAAATTCTCCAGCACACAAACCCACTCATGCAGATCTGTAAACCGTATATACTGGGGGTCCACATCTGGATGGGCTTCATCCAGTGCAATCGCTATTTCCAGAGAATCAATCCATTTTAAACTCATGCTGACTCACTCAAGTGTAAATAAATATCCAAAAGCACGGTAAACCCGACCCCTTCGTGAACGGTTCCGCCCGTAGTACCACCTGAAAAATGGAATGTACATGGTATTCATTAGGCATTCAAAGAATATTTGGACGTATATGTTCAGTGGCTCTCCGAGACCATATTAATGGTATATTTCGGGATCTCAATCACCAGATCTTCCTCGCCTACAATCGCCTGGCAACTCAAACGCGAATCCGGCTCCAGACCCCAGGCCTTGTCCAGATAATCCTCTTCATTTTCTTCGGCCTCATTCAGTGAATCAAGGCCTTCACGTACATACACATGACATGTGGTACAGGCACAGGATTTCTCACAGGCATGTTCAATCTCAATATGATTTGCGAGCGCAGCATTGCAAATGCTGATTCCCGCTTCAGTCTCGACTGTCTTGCCTTCCGGACATACACCCTCATGCGGAAGAAACGTGATTTTTGGCATGGTGTTCAGTCTCCTTCAAATTCCTCAACACGATGGCCACGCATCACCTGCTGTACGCTTCGATTCATACGGCGTGCCACAAATGTTTCGCTTGCCTGTTCCAGATTTTCAACAGCCTGCTTGATCCGCTCATTGTCATCCCCCTGACAGGCATCTTCCAGGTCTGTCCTGGCCTGCCTGATTTTTTCCTGCTCCTGCACAGACAGCAACTCGTCTCCATCCTGTACCAGTGCAGAATGCAATGCTTCCAGCACCTGCCTTGCCTTGACCTGTTGTTCAGCCAGTTGCTTTGCGCGCATGTCCTCTTCTGCATACTCAAAAGAATCCTTCAGCATTTTTTCGATTTCCGTGTCAGTCAGCCCATACGAGGGTTTCACCTCGACACTTGCAGACACACCGCTGGTTTTTTCCTGTGCACTCACACTCAGTAACCCGTCAGCATCCACCTGAAACGTGACTTTTATATGCGCCGCACCTGCCACCATGGGCGGAATATTTGTCAGATCGAACGTAGCCAGGGACCGGCAGTCCTCAACTTTTTCACGCTCGCCCTGCAAAACATGGATGCACATCGCAGTCTGCCCGTCCTTGAACGTGGTAAACTCCTGTGCACGGGCCACAGGGATAACGGTATTCCGCTCGATAATCCTTGAAACCAGGTTGCCCATCGTTTCTACACCCAGCGACAGTGGCAGTACGTCCAGCAAGAGCATACCCTCGTCAGAGCCGTTGCCTGCAAGTATATCGGCCTGTTGAGCCGCTCCAATTGCCACCACCTTATCAGGATCGATGTCAGACAACGGCGGCTTGCCGAAAAAATCCTGTACCTGCCTGCGGACACAGGGCATTCGTGTGGATCCACCTACCATGATAATGTGTTCGACTTCCGAAGGTTCAACGCCCGCCTCGCGCAGGGTTTTGCGACACCATGCAATCGTTTTTTTGATATAGGGTTCTACCAGCTGCTCAAACCGGTCGCGCGTCAGTCTGATCTCTGCCTTTACATCATTGCCGTGTTCCAGATGAATCACTGCTTCATGCGTATGCGTCAACGACTCCTTTGCGCTGCGTGCTGCAGCGAGGACCTTGCGCATGAACTGATGGTCATGCTGCGGATTCAGGTCTGCCTGCTCCAGAATCCAGGCTGCAATTTCCCGGTCAAAATCATCACCGCCAAGTGCAGTATCCCCTCCCGTTGACAATACTTCGAACACGCCTTTAGTCAATGCAAGAACAGAAACATCAAACGTGCCGCCCCCCAGATCATATACGGCCGTCACACCTTTTGCCTGCTGATCCAGTCCATATGCAACCGCTGCCGCAGTCGGTTCGTTGAGCAATCTGAAAACATTGAGGCCTGACAGCCTGGCAGCATCTTTTGTAGCCTGGCGCTGTGCATCATCAAAGTATGCCGGCACAGTAATCACAACGCCGACAAGCTTGCCTCCGAGACTGAGCTCGGCGCGATCCCGCAGGGCTCTCAGGATTTCTGAGGAAACCTCTATGGACGTAACCGGTCCTGCCACAGTCTGAATCTGCGGTACACCGCTATCCTGATCTGCAAACTGATAGGGAAGATGACCCTGCAAGGTGGCAAGGTCGCTCACCGACCGACCCATAATGCGTTTTACAGAGGCAAGTGTGTTAAGCGGGTCCTGTATGGCATGCTGCAATGCAGCCGCGCCCACCATGACTTCATCATGACCAGTGTACCGCACAACTGAAGGGAGTATATCTGCACCCTCTGCATCAGCCAGGGTTTCTGCAACACCACTGCGGACACTTGCTACCAGTGAATTCGTCGTTCCAAGATCGATACCTGCTGCAAGACGATGCTCATGTGGAGCCGTGGATTGACCCGGTTCTGAAATCTGTAACAGTGACATATAGGATCTATAAAAGCTGTTCTTCGAGCTTTTCCTGCTTTTCCCTGAGCTGATTTGTCAGGCGTTCATAGAACTGCAGCTTTAACGCTAAATCCTTTGCCGCATCCAGGCTTCCCTGTGCGTACTCGGTTGAAAACCGGGAAATCAGTTCCTGTTGTTGCTGCCTGAACTCACAGGCCAGCTCATCCACGGCTGCAACGGGGTCTGCGGCCTGATCAAGTGCTGCAACACGCTCGTGCAACTCCATCTGCTGTATCAGAAACGTTGCATCTCTTGAAGTTTCAGTATCGGCATCGAACTCCATGTCCTGCAACTCCAGAAGATAGTGCGCGCGTTTCAGGTCACTTTTCAAAACGCCGTACGCTTCGTTCACGAATGCAGTATGCTGCACGGAGATGCGTTGTTCCTGGGCATTTTTGCCAACAAAGCGGTCCGGGTGCAGGGCACTCTGAAAGGCGCGGTACTTCGAAGCCAGCTCTTCCTGGTCCACTTCAAAGCTCTCAGAAAGTCCGAACAACTCGAAATAGTTTCGAGTGAGGTCAATGTTCATGGTTGCCTGAATGGGTAGACGAAAAAGATCAGAACCGGGAGGAGGTCAGACGTTAAAGCTCTCTCCACAGCCGCAGCGGTCTTTTTCGTTCGGATTTCTGAATTGAAAGCCTTCTGTCAACCCCTCGCGTGTGAAATCCAGTTCAGTACCACTTAGGTACACCATACTTCTGGGATTGATAACCACCTTGACGCCCTTGTCTTCAAAAATATGATCTTCTTCTTCAACCTGATCCGCAAATTCAATGGTGTAGGCCATTCCCGAACAACCGGTAGCCTTCACACCGAGGCGCACCCCGATTCCTTTCCCGCGCTTCTCAAGGTAGGTTCTTACGTGCTCAGCAGCACTGTTTGTCAAGGAAATGGACACTGTCTTTTCCTGCCTTATGCAATTTTCTCGCGCCCGGCTCCATCTGCATCTTTGGATCTAAGGTCATCGATTGCTGCCCTGATCGCATCTTCTGCCAACACTGAGCAATGGATTTTCACAGGTGGCAAGGCAAGTTCTTCTACAATATCCGTGTTCTTGATTTCAGAGGCCTGCTCCAGGGTCTTGCCTTTCACCCATTCAGTCAGCAGGCTGGAGGAAGCAATGGCAGAGCCACAACCATAGGTCTTGAATTTGGCGTCCTCAATCACACCATCATCACCGACCTTGATTTGCAGTTTCATCACATCACCGCATGCCGGCGCGCCTACCATACCTGTGCCAACACTCCGGTCATCCTTGTCGAACGACCCTACATTGCGCGGGTTTTCGTAGTGGTCCAACACTTTATCACTGTATGCCATGGTAACGTCTCCTTCTTTCTTATCCAGTATGGATTACAAATGTATAACTCTCAAAATTAACCGATTCCTTAATGCGCTGCCCATTCCACAGACTTGAGGTCGATGCCTTCCTTATGCATTTCCCACAAGGGAGAAAGGTCACGCAATTTAATTACAGCACTCCTGATTAACTCGACCGCGTAATCAATCTCCTCGGCAGTGGTAAACCGGCCAATTGTAAAACGAATCGAACTGTGTGCGAGTTCATCATCACGACCCAATGCACGTAATACGTAACTGGGTTCAAGGGATGCGCTGGTACATGCCGAACCCGATGACACGGCAATATCCTTAAGGGCCATAATCAGACTTTCGCCTTCAACAAAATTGAAACTGACATTGAGGTTGCCCGGGATGCGTTGCTCCAGATCCCCATTAATATAAATTTCATCAATATCCTTCAAACCATTCAGCAGCCTGTTCCGCAACATGAGAATGTGCGCGTTATCCGTTGCCATCTCCTCTTTTGCAATACGGAATGCCTCGCCCATCCCCACGATCTGATGCGTGGCCAGAGTACCTGAGCGCATGCCGCGTTCATGTCCGCCACCATGTATCTGGGCTTCAATCCGCACACGCGGTTTCCTGCGCACATACAAGGCCCCAATGCCTTTGGGCCCATACGCCTTATGGGCCGACAGGCTCACCAGGTCAATATTCATATCCTGCAAATCAATGGCCGCCTTGCCTGGACTCTGTGCGGCATCCACATGAAAGATGATCTTGTGCTTTCGGGTAATTTCGCTGATAGCCCGGACATCCTGAATGACACCAATTTCATTGTTGACATGCATAATTGAAACCAGAATCGTATCGTCCCGGATGGCGGCCTGCAAACCATCAAGATCAATCAGCCCTGAACTGTGTGGTTCCAGATAGGTCACCTCAAATCCTTCACGCTCCAGTTGCCGGCAGGTATCCAGCACAGCCTTGTGCTCTGTCTTGCAGGTAATAATGTGTTTGCCATTTTTCTGGTAAAAATGTGCTGCGCCTTTTATGGCCAGGTTATCCGACTCGGTAGCTCCGCTGGTCCAGATGATTTCTTTCGGGTCCGCATTGATTAATGCTGCCACATGCTTTCTCGCGTCCTCGACTGCCTTTTCTGCACTCCAGCCAAAGCTGTGACTGCGGGAGGCCGGATTTCCATAGTTTCCATCCACCGTCAGACAATCCATCATCGCTTCAGCCACACGCGCATCAACGGGCGTCGTGGCACTGTAATCCAGATATATCGGTAGTTTTATGCCTGTCACTTTCTGGCTCCTGCAAGTGTATACATGATGTTTCGTTACAGCCTGTTCCTTATCTAAATTTTCACCCGGTCCATTCGATGCTCCTGCCGATTGGATACCTCCAGCACATGCGCATCGCTCACGGCCTGCGCAAGACTGATGCCCGAGAGATAACTGCGAATCTGACCGCTCAGGTTTTCCCACAGGTCATGCGTCAGACAACGCTGATGATTCTGACAATCGGCACTGCCCCCGCAACGGGTAGCATCCACACTCTCATCCACGGCATCAATAACATCGACTATGGCAATCTCTTCCGAACCCACCGCCAGCGAGTACCCGCCACCCGGTCCGCGTGTGCTTTTCACCAGACCCTGATCGCGTAACAGCGTAAACAGCTGTTCCAGATAAGACAGGGATATTCCCTGTCTCTCCGAGATGTCGGACAGTGACACCGGACCCTTGTCATGATGCAGCGCAATATCGAACATCGCGGTAACTGCATATCGCCCTTTGGTACTGAGTTTCACGTCACAATGCCCTCTGCTGTCCAATAAAACCGGGTTCTCTGACCTGCAAGTATAGCAAATAACCCAGTAAATCGCTCAGGTATATTAGGGAATAGCTCCACCCGGCCCACCCTATCCCGTTAGTGGGGGAATCTTGTGTCCGCATGCACTGAAACGGGGATACCCTGTCCGGTCACCGCGATGCGGGGCTTTGTGTGGAACTTAAAATCCCGCGCAGGATGTTGACTTCCACCTGTGTCAGACGGGCACGATAATATATATGCCTGAGGCGCCGCATTAAAAGTTTTGGTTGCCTGGGGTCGAGAAATCCGACCTCCAGTAACACGGTTTGCATGTGCTCGAATAACCGCTCCAGTTCTTGCGAACCTGCAAGCGTATCTTCAGCACAAGTATCGACAGGGCCCTGCTGTTCTGGTGCAGCCATGAAAATTTCATAACAGATGACCTGTACAGCCGCCGCCAGATTCAACGAACTCACTGAAGGAATGTTGGTCGCATACTGGCACAGGTCCATCTCTTCGTTCGACAAACCGCTGCTTTCCCGGCCAAAGACTATCGCAACGGAGCCTCGTCTTAACTCTCGCCAGACTTCTCCACCCAGTTGCCGGGGCACAATCTGCGGACCGGGCAGGCCACGTTCACGGGCGCTGGTTCCGACAACAAACGTGCAATGGCTGACTGCGTCTTTTAATGAAGTACAGACCACGGCACGTTCCAGCACATCGACAGCATCCACAGCACGTACCGTCGCCTGGTGGTCCGGGAACAGCTTTGGATTGACCAGAACCAGATTCCCGATCCCCATGGTTTTTGCAGCACGTGCGGCGGCCCCAATGTTGCCAGGATGCGAGGGTTCTACGAGTACAATGTTGATCTGGTTGGAGGCGTTCACGGATACAGCAGGATCCTTCCCCTAAACTTGTCCCAAAAATATATACAATTTTTGGTATGCTGTCTTGGCTCAGACCCTTGACTGCCCAACTTTACTTCCATGCAAACCGCCTTACATATTGCAACTACTGCCGCGCGTGCGGCAGGAAAAATAATTTCCAGAAATCTGGAACACGTGGGCTCACTTTCCGTACACGCAAAACAGAAAAATGATTTTGTGAGTGAAGTCGACTATCAGGCAGAACATGAAATAATCAGTACAATTCGCCGTGTGTACCCCAATCATGACATCCTTGCCGAAGAAAGTGGTTACACTGCCGGCAGGCATGAAGCCAGTGAATACCAGTGGGTCATTGACCCGCTTGACGGAACTACGAACTACCTGCATGGCTTTCCACATTATGCTGTCTCAATTGCACTGCGCCACCGGCAACGTCTGGAGGCAGGCGTTATTTATGATCCGTTCAAAGATGAGTTATTCTGTGCCAGCAGGGGAAACGGCGCAACCTTGAATGACAGAAAAATTCGGGTAGCAAAACCGACAACCCTTGAAGGTACCCTGCTGGGAACCGGTCTTCCGTTTCGTGAAGGTCAGGATATTGATACTTATCTTGCAACACTGAAGGCCCTCATGCTACGCACATCGGGAATACGTCGTGCGGGATCCGCGGCCCTGGACCTGGCGTATGTCGCAGCGGGGCGCCTGGACGGGTTCTGGGAATTCGGCCTGAACACCTGGGATATTGCTGCAGGTTGTCTGATTATCCAGGAGGCAGGGGGTCTGGTAGGAGATCATACCGGTGGTCACACCCATCTTGAGACCGGCGATATCGTAACGGCCAATCCAAAATTATTTTATCTGATGTTGGGTACGATTCACGCAGTAGTAAAAAGCCGATAATCAAACCTGACTGCCATCTTCATTCCCCGTGGCCTTTTCAACCGGTATCAGATCTTCCTTGCTGACCTTCAGGGCAAGCAAGGAGGAACTTGCAATGTAAATAGATGAATACGTTCCGACAAGCACACCGACAATCAATGCAATTGAAAATGCATGAATGACTTCGCCTCCGAACAAAAACAATGCACCCAGTACCAGTAACGTGGTCATAGAGGTCATCAGGGTACGTGAAAGCGTCTGATTGATTGAGGTATTGATCACCTTTTCCGAGGTGGCTTTGCGGGTGCGTCTGAAATTCTCACGGATCCTGTCAAACACAACGATCGTATCGTTAAGCGAGTAACCAATCACTGCCAGCAGTGCCGCCAGCACGGTCAAATCAAACTCAGTCTGGGTGAGCGCAAAAAAACCAACAACCAGAATGACATCATGCACTAGGGCTGCAACCGAGCCCAGGGAAAAACGCCACTCAAAACGCAACGCAACATAAATAAGGATGCCGATCAATGCATACAGCATAGCCAGCCCACCCTTGTCGCGCAGTTCGCCTCCCACCTGCGGACCCACAAATTCAACACGCTGCACTTCAAGGGACCCGGTGGAACCCAACGCACGGATGACCCGGGTACTGAGTGAGGACTTATCCTGAGCAGACTCCACAACCGGCAAGCGAATCAACACGTCCCGGGTGGTTCCAAAGTGCTGGACAATGGCATCGTCAAGCCCGTTCTCAAACAGGGCCTGGCGAACCGTTTCAAGTTTTACCGAGTCGGAATAGCCTACTTCAACCAGCGTGCCACCGGTAAAATCAATCCCCAGGTTCAATCCACGCGTACCCATTGCCGCGATTGAGAGCACGATCAATGCACATGAAAACAACAGGGCAACCTTGCGTTTCCCCATAAAATCTATATCAAGCTTGTCTTTCAGTAACTGCATGACTACACCGCAAGTTTTGGTGATTTTTTACTGCCGTAGTACAGATTGACCAGTGCGCGCGTACCCATGATGGCAGTAAACATGGAACACACGATCCCGATCGACAGGGTCACCGCAAAACCCTTGATCGGACCCGTACCGAATACAAACAATACGATTGCAGCAATTAACGTGGTGACATTGGCATCGGCAATGGTGGAAAGGGCCTTGCTGTATCCTGCGTGAATGCTGGCCTGGGGTGAATTCCCATTGCGTAATTCCTCACGAATGCGCTCAAAAATCAAAACGTTGGCGTCTACTGCCATCCCTACCGTCAACACGATCCCTGCGATACCCGGGAGGGTCAGGGTGGCACCTGGTATGAGGGACATGGTGCCGACAATCAGAACCAGATTCACAGCCAGTGCCAAGTCAGCCGCAACACCAAACAGACGGTAATACAGGACCATGAAAATCATCACGAGGATAAATCCAATAATGATCGACTTTTTGCCCAGATCGATATTCTGCTGGCCAAGACTCGGGCCGACAGTACGCTCTTCCACAATCTCCACCGGTGCAGCCAGTGCCCCTGCGCGCAGCAGCAAGGCAAGCTTAAGCGATTCATGCGTGGAATCCAGGCCTTCAATCTGGAAACGCTTGCCGAGCTGTTCCTGTATGCGTGCAACGCTGACAACTTCCTCGCTCTTGACTGTTTTTCTCGTTTGTTTGCCGTCTTTGTTGATCGTGACGGTTTTATTGTCGATAAATACAACGGCCATTAATTTTTTGATATTTTCAGCAGTCACCTTGCTAAAACGGGACGCACCCTTACCGTCAAGAGTGATAATTACAGCCGGCAGTCCATTTTCATCAAAACCCGAGTTGGCATTGATAATCGAGTCGCCCGTTAACATCACCGCCCGTTTCAACAGAATGGGATTTTTGCTATCCCGCTCATAGTAAAGTATCGAACCTACCGGAATACGTCCCGTCTCGGCCGCTTCAAACGGGTCAGACTGCTCGTTCACCATGCGAAACTCTACCGTCGCAGTCGCCCCCAGAATTTCCTTGGCCTGAGCTGTATCCTGTACGCCAGGAAGCTGCACGACAATACGTTCAGCCCCTTGTTGCTGTATCACCGGCTCGGCAACACCCAGTTCGTTCACTCGATTACGAAGGGTTTGTATATTTTGCTGAATTGCCAGACTTTGGATTTTCCGTATGGTTTCTTCATTGATTTTTGCGGCGAGGGAAAATCCGTCATCACTGTCCTGTTCAGAGAGGCTCAGTTCATCTCCATACTCTTTCCTGAGTACTTCAAGTCCTGCAGCCCGGCTTTTGGCATCCCTGAACCTGACCTGTACCTCATCGCCTGTCTGGGTCACGGAAAAACGTCGAAGCTTGGCTTCACGCAGGTTCCCCCGGAATGAAGCCGCGTAATTATTAATCGCTTTTGCGCTGGCCGCTTTCATATCGACCTGCAAAAGAAAATGCACACCACCACGCAAATCCAGGCCAAGGTTCATGGGCGATGCACCAATAAGCCGCAACCACCCGGGCATCGAGGTGGCAAGATTCAACGCCACAATATGGCGCCCGTCCAATGCCTCCTTGCCTGCCTCAAAAGCCCGCAACTGCTGTTCGGTATCCGCAAAATGCAGCAATATCCTGTTATTTCCCCGGTCTTCACCTTGAATCTCAATACCTTTTTCCTGCAAGGCCTGCTTCAGAGTCGGGAGGGTCGACGCATCAAGCTTCCCGGATTCATGCGACACCTGAACAGCCGGTATGCTGGGGTACAGATTCGGCAGGGTGTACAAACCCGTTACTGCAATCACCGTCAGGATGAGCAGATGCTTCCACAATGGATACCGATTCAGTGGCGCCACAGCCATGCATTTAACCTTTTAAAATATTTCTGCAGGGGAATGAGGAACGTCTATACGTATCCATCAATCATGTTTCATTGAGCCTTTCGGCAGCACCGAGGAAATTGAGCTTTTTTGCAGCTTTATGGCAACCCCTTCAGCAATTTCAAGCGTAATTGAATTATCGCCAACTTTCAGGATTTTGCCCAGCACACCTCCAGAAGTCACAATTTCATCCCCTTTCGAAAGTGAACTAATTAGTTTTCGATGGTCTTTACTGCGTTTTTGCTGGGGGCGGATGATCATGAAATACATGATCGCGAAAAAAATCCCGATCATGATGAAAATTTCATACCCGCCACCGAGTGGACCGGCTGGGCTTTCGGCCATTGCATCAGAAATTAAAAACATAACATCCTTCTTTTGGTTCAGGGCCTGGAAATTTCGAATCCCTCCAGGGTTCACTCAGAATTTGCAGCGCCGTATTATGACACAGTCTCTGCATCATGGGGCTGCATACAATAAAACTCCCTGGAATATTCTGCAAAATTCCCGTCCACGATGGCCTGGCGCACTTCCCGCATAAAGTCCTGGAAGTAATGCAGATTATGGATAGTATTCAGGCGTGCACCGAGAATTTCTCCACATTTGTCCAGATGCCGCAGATAGGAACGTGAATAGTGCCGACAGGTATAACAGGTGCACCGGTCATCAACCGGACGTATATCGTCGCGATATCGACTGTTCCTGATGCGCAGCAGCCCACTGCGTGTATAGAGAAAGCCGGTACGCGCATTGCGTGTAGGCAGTACACAGTCAAACATGTCAACCCCGCGTTGTACAGCCTTGATGATATCCAGCGGCTTACCCGCCCCCATCATGTAACGAGGCTTGTCCTCAGGCAATATCGGTAACATGGCATCAAGGAGGGCTTCACGTTCAGATAACTCTTCCCCCACACATAAACCGCCGAGAGCATACCCGCTGAAACCCGTCCCGATCAGTTCCATTGCGCACTGTTTTCGTAAATCCGTATACCTGCCTCCCTGAACAATGCCGAACAAGGCACTGTCGTGGGCACCATGCGCAGCCTTGCAGCGCTGGGCCCAGCGCAACGATAACTGCATCGAATCAAGGGCCTGGGTCCGGGTTGCCGTATGCGCTGTACATTCGTCCAGCACCATAATGACATCCGCATCGAGCTGTTGCTGAATCTCGATTGCAAGTTCAGGGCTGAGAAACACTTCTGCACCATCTACCGGTGATTTGAACGTTACCCCCTGTTCGGTCATTTTTCTCATCGAAGCCAGACTGAAGGTCTGGAATCCACCGGAATCCGTCAGAATAGGTCCCTGCCACTGCATAAAATTATGCAGCCCCTGATGTTGCCGGATAATTTCTATCCCGGGTCGCAGCATCAGATGGAAGGTATTGCTCAGGATGATCTGTGTGCCGGACGTTCGCAGCTCTTCCGGAGTCATTGCCTTCACTGTGCCATGGGTGCCTACCGGCATAAATGCAGGGGTGTCCACGTTGCCGCGGGCAAACGTCAGACTCCCGCTGCGGGCACAGCCATCCGTTGCATGAATCGTGAACTGCATAATCGTTACCTGTTACGCCGTTTATTTTGCCTGTTCGATAAACATGGCATCGCCGTAACTATGAAAACGATAGTGTTGTGCTACCGCATGCCGGTAGGCAGCCATTGTGGTCTCATAGCCTGCAAAGGCACACACCAGCATCAGCAATGTTGATTTTGGCAAATGAAAGTTGGTAATCAATCCGTCCACTACTTTAAATTGGAACCCTGGATAAATAAACAGACTTGTATCGCCCGCATACGGGCCGATGCCACGATCAAGTGCCGCGGACTCCAATGCACGCACTGCAGTGGTGCCGACTGCAATCACGCGCCCGCCACGTTGCTTGCAGTCGGTTACCCTCTGGCATACCTGCTGCGTGACATGCACCCGTTCAGCATGGAGGGTATGTGCCTCAATCTCCTGTACACGAACGGGCTGAAATGTGCCTGCGCCCACGTGCAGGGTAATGCAAACATGCTCCACGCCCTGGCGTTGCAACTGTTCAAGCATGGGTCGGTCGAAATGCAGTCCCGCAGTCGGTGCAGCAACTGCACCTTTATGCTGCGC
Organism: Gammaproteobacteria bacterium; assembly: GCA_965205275.1. Classification (GTDB taxonomy): domain Bacteria; phylum Pseudomonadota; class Gammaproteobacteria; order UBA4575; family UBA4575; genus WTFY01. Next base: position 180,754 of record OZ242168.1, on the reverse strand, counting down.
ATAGACCGTTTGATAACGTTCAATATCTGTCTGGTCCGGTTTTCTCCTGATATAAGGAGGTAACGGAATTTGTCCGGATTGCTGCAACAGCGTCTCAATTTCCATCCGGTTTTTGAACTGAAGAACAAAAAAATCATCCTGTCGGCCTTCAACTTCTGCGGTGACATTGCCTGCAAAAATCAAATGGCTTCCTGGCGCAGGGGATTTACTGACTTTAAGCTGTACGATTGCCTTGCCAGCATCAAGCATCCGTTCAAACAACAGTTCCACCCTACCTCCCGATGATTTTTTGCCATATAAGCGTGCAGGGATGACCTTGGTATCGTTCAATACCAGCAGATCCCCCTCGCGCAATAAGTGCGGCAGATCGATAAAATTCAAATCGTCGAATACGCTGCCATTGCATGCAAAACGAAGCAGCCTGCTTGCAGTTCGCTCCGGAAACGGGAATTGAGCGATAAGTGCTTCGGGAAGTTTGTAGTCAAACTGAACTAAATTCAAAACGTATGGTATATTTTCTGTGTTAACGGTCTGGATATTGCTGGCCTGCTAATTTACCCTAAATTTTTCAAGAGTGCGCCGGGGTGGCGGAACCGGTAGACGCGCCGGACTCAAAATCCGGTTCTGGAAACAGAGTGAGAGTTCGAGTCTCTCTCCCGGCACCAATGGGGCTAGCAGGAATGGGTATAGCCTATGCGGGGATAACCTTGCGCTTCCTGCACGTACAGGCGTTACATGCAATGCAAGCCTTTCAGGCTGCTCATGATAAAATGAATTCCACGTATTGCCCCGTTAGCTCAGCTGGATAGAGCGTCCCCCTCCTAAGGGGAAGGTCGCAGGTTCGAATCCTGCTCGGGGCGCCATTTAAGCTGTCTGATAACGTCCTAAAAAATCCAATAACGTCTATAAAACATAATTAAAATAATAACTTACACGTATTCTTTCGTTTTTTAGTATCCGACAAGATTTATTGACATCCAGAAAAATGACGGTACTTTTGTCGGTATCTCGATTCGTTTTAAAAAAAGTACCGTCAAAAATGACCCTGACCAATACCCGCATCAAGGCAGCTAAACCCCGCTCCGGCAGCTACAAGATGGCAGACGGTGGCGGCATGTATTTGCTTATCAAGAAGAGCGGACACAAATACTGGCGTCTGGATTACCGGTTTCGCGGCAAGCGAAAGACACTGGCTCTGGGCGTCTACCCCGAGGTCAGTCTCAAGGATGCCAGGGAAAAGCGCAGGCAAGCCAAGATACACCTCGACAATAACCAAGATCCTGGTGAAGTTCGCAAGGAAGAAAAGCAGGCAAAACAAATTGATGACTTTGAGGCTGTCGCCCGTCAATGGTGGGAGCACAACAAGGATACCTGGACTCCGCGGCATGCTGCCCGGGTACTCAGACGGCTGGAAAGCAATGCCTTCCGGGATCTGGGGTATCTGTACATCGATGAGATCACTCCAAAACGGGTCATTGCCACGATTCGCAAGATTGAGGCTCGTGGTGCGCTGGATGTTGCCAACCGGGTCAAGCAGGCAATCCATGCTGTTTGCCGCTTTGCGATCCAGCAGGGTATTGCCACCAATAATCCCGCTGGTGATCTGGATGGCATTGTCAGGCAGCGCAGGGCCCGGCACTGGGCTTCTTTGCCCAGAGAGGAACTGCCACCGTTTCTGAAAGCTCTGGAAACCTACAGCGACCGGGGCCGCATGCTGACTCAACGTGCGATCAAGTTATTGCTGCTGACCTTTGTACGCTCCGGAGAGTTGCGCGGTGCCCGCTGGGAGGAGTTTGATCTTAGGGACAAGGTGTGGCGTATCTCTGCGGATCGCATGAAGATGAGGAATGAGCATCTGGTTCCACTGTCCAGACAGGCCCTGGAAGTGGTTGAGCTGTTGAGGGGCATGACCGGCAGGTATGATCTGGTGTTCCCGTCGGAACGGAACCGCACCCGCGAGATGTCGGACAACACCATGCGCCGTGCGATTTTCAAGCTGGGCTATGACGGTACACATGAAGGCAAGAGCAAGGCGGTGCCGCATGGTTTCCGTGCCACTGCCTCCTCGATCCTGAACGAGACCGGCTTTAACCCGGATGCGATTGAACGCCAGCTGGCCCACAAGGAGCGAAACAGTGTCCGGGCTGCGTATACCTACCATGCCCGCTATCTGGACGAACGCAGGACAATGATGCAATGGTGGGCCGATTACCTGGATGAGATGCGCGTATCCGGGAAGGTGATTCCGATCTTCTCCAAAGCGGCCAACAGCTGAGCAAAAAGTCTTAGTATTTTTTCTACATCATACTTGTTGTCTTGACTCGATCCACTGGGTTGTCAACGGCAAGTTAAAACTGACCCCCTGGTTAGTTTGACTTCTCCTTTGGTTCTTTCCGGATCACTCCGGCCTTGTATTTTCCCTTCAGTCTGTAGCTATCCCCCCGGATCTGGATAACATGGGAATGATGGAGTAGCCGGTCCAGCATTGCCGATGTCAGTGCGGCATTACCGCCGAAGGTTTGCTCCCATTCGCCAAAGCTGAGGTTCGATGTCAGGATTACCGACCCGGCCTCATAGCGCTTGGCAATCACCTGGAAGAAGAGGTTGGCCTGATCGCCGGTGAGCGGCAGATAACCGATCTCGTCAACCATCAACAGACTGGGACTCATGATGGATCGACGCATGACCTCCTGATAACGTCCCTGCCGCCGGGCGGTCTCCAACTGCAAAATCAGGTCCGCCGCCGTCATGAAGCGGACCTTCAGATTGTGCTGGGTGGCCAGATACCCCAGGGCAATGGCCAGGTGGGTTTTTCCGGTACCACTGGGCCCCAGCAGGATGAGGTTCTCCTTGCGCCTGATAAAAGCCAGGTCCGCCTGTGCCTGAATGGTCTTTTCAGGTGCCCCGGCCGCAAAGGTGTAATCATACTCATCCAGGGTCTTGATGGTGGGCAAGCCCGACATTTTGACAAGCATCTGTCGGCTTCGGGCCTGCCGGGCTTCATGTTCTGCCTTCAGCACCCGCACCAGGAAGTCGATGTAGCTGTCTTCATGGCTGGCAGCCGCCTGTGCCCAGTCAACCTACTGGTCGGCAACCACCTGGAGCTTGAGGCGCTCACACAGGTCCGCAATTTGCTCATGCAACAGCATGGATGTCATGAGAAGGCCCGCACGAGCTGTTCATACTCAGCCGGTGACCGTTGCAGCGGTTCTACCGGCCAGGTTCGCACCGGCCGTGATCCGATGGGCTTCGGCTTCTGTGCATTGAACCTCGGTAACGACTGCAAGACTTGCCGTTCCTGTGCCAGGCGAACGGCCGGCACCACACCGGTGGTCTTGTGGGTACGGCTATTGGCCACATCGCGTAGCCACTTCACCACCTGGACATTGGCAGTATCGACATCCAGGGTCAGGTGCGCCTGTTTTAGTGAACTCTGCAGGGGATAATAGAAGCTGTTGCGCAAATACCGGTTGAAACGTTCTACCTTGCCCTTGGTCTGGGCCCGGTACACCCGGCACAGCCTGGGGGTAAATCCATAGAACTTGCCCAGATCCCATAATCCAGGGTGGAACCGGTGGCGGCCGGCACCAAAGGTGTTCCTCTCCAGCACGACCGTCTTCATGTTGTCGTACAAAATCTCCAACGGGACCCCGCCAAAATGTTCAAAGGCGTTGATGTGGCATTGCCTGAGTTGGTCAAACTGCTCCGTGGTGACAAATTCCACATAGCTGTAGCGGCTGAACCCCAGGGTGGCAACGAACGCTGACAGAGGATACTTGCCCCGCCGAAAGACACACCAGTCGACCTGCAGCTGGCACCCGGGACGGGTCTCGAAGCGGATGACGGGATCAGGGGGCGGCAAGGGGTAGAGGTTGCTGACGTAGCTCCTGACAGTGCGCTCCCCGCCAGGATACCCCAGTTCCTGGATCTCGCGGAACAGCACAGTGGCCGGCAGCCGGTGGGGCTGGTTGGCTTGCACCCGATCACCAATATACGTCTTGAAAGGATCCAGAATGCTGCCGCGCAATGGCCGTCGGTAAGTAGCGGGCGCCCCCGAGCGCAAGTGTCGCCGCACAGTGTTGCGGGAATGACCGGTGAGCCGACAGATATCCTTGATGCTCTTGCCCTGTTTACTCAATATTCGTAGCTCCATACACCTTTCCTGATCAAGCATGCGCACCTCCTGTAGAGATGCAGGTTACGCGAAAGGAGGGTCAATATTCAGTTGCCGAAGGGGGTCATTTTTACATTGCCGCTAACAAGATGACCTTGATTCCCCCTGGTCAAGGCGGTGTCTCCTCGTTTCGTGGGTCGGTGCACCGGTCGTTGTGGGCGAGCTGCAAGGGTGCCATGGCGCATGACGGCGCCGATACCCCACGTTTCCGGCGTGGTGGGGCGTAGCTACCGCTTGCTTATTTGGCGCCGCTGCCCACAGATGTTATAGTTATTTTACACTCATATGGTCGTTCATGCTCACAATTCACACATGACCCGATCGGCGCCAGAAAATAACCAGAGTAGCCGACAACGTGTCCGAAAGAAGACAGGGAGAAAATAATGCTGGGTATCAGGAAGCCCTCGAATCATGTCAAGGTTGCCATTGCGGGGGTCGGTAATTGCGCGAGTTCGTTGGTCCAAGGCATCACTCACTACAGGGATCGGGACGCCGAGACTCTGCCTGGCCTCATGCACCCCGATATCGGAGGCTGGAGGCCGGGAGATCTGAAGGTGGTCGCCGCGTTCGACATCGACCAGCGAAAGGTCGGCCGGCCGCTTGAGGAAGCCATCTTCGCCAAACCCAATTGCGCAATGATCTTCGAGGACGATCTCCCTCCCTCCGGCGTCACCGTCCAGATGGGTCCCGTCTTCGACGGCATGGCGCCGCACATGGCGGACTATCCGGAGGACGAGGCGTTCCGGCCGGCAAATGACGACCCGGTCGAGGTCGTCGACGTGCTGAAGCGGACCGGCGCCGAGGTACTGGTCTGCTACCTGCCGGTCGGCTCGGAGCAGGCAGCGGCGCATTACGCCCAGGCCTGCCTCGACGCGGGAGTGGCCATGGTGAACTGCATCCCCGTGTTCATCGCCTCGGCGCCCGCATGGGCGGAGAGGTTCAGGAAGGCCGGGTTGCCGGTCGTGGGCGACGACATCAAGAGCCAGGTGGGCGCCACCATCACCCACCGGCTGATGACGCGCCTGTTCGGGGACCGGGGCTACACGCTCGACCGCACCTACCAGTTGAACACCGGCGGCAACACCGACTTCCTCAACATGAAGGCCCTGGACCGGCTGAGTTCGAAGAAGGTCTCCAAGACGGAATCCGTCCAGTCGCAACTGGACAGGCGTCTCGCCGCGCGCGACATCCATATCGGCCCGTCCGACTATGTGTCCTGGCAGGACGATAACAAGGTCGCCTTCATCCGCATGGAAGGGCGCGGGTTCGGCGGCGCCCCGATCGAGCTCGAGATGCGCCTCTCGGTCCAGGATTCGCCCAACAGCGCCGGCGTCGTCATCGACGCGATCCGCTGCGCCCGGCTCGGCATGGCGCGCGGCATGGCGGGACCGCTGGAGGCGCCCTCCGCCTACTACATGAAGTCCCCGCCGGTGCAGATGCGCGACTCCGTCGCTCGCGACCTGTGCGATGCGTTCATCGAAGAGAAGGCCGCCGGCGCACCGGCGGCCGGGATCATGGTGGCGGTGGAATAGCCCTGTGCTGCATCCGACGGGCGCCGTCATGCCCACCCATTTTGCCGACGTGGCGCGGGTCTACGGCGAGGTCCGGACCACCGATCTGGAGCTTGTCCACTATGTGCGCGACACAATGGCCGATCGGGCCAGCGTGCGCGTGGCCGATATCGGCTGCGGCGACGGGCGCTACGACAGGCTGCTGTTCGACCATATCCCAGGCCTGCACCTGATCTGCGTCGACAGGAGCGTGCCGATGCTGGAGCGACTCTCCGAGAGCCTCGCCGGGGCCGGCATCTGCGCTTTCACGACCCGCTTGGCCGGCGTCAACGCGCTGTCGCTCGAAGGGGAATCGCTCGACGCCGTCCTCACCTTCAACGCGATCCACCATTTCGACGTGCCGGCCTTTCTCGACATGGCCCGGCGCGCGCTTGGCGACGGCGGGCGCCTGTTCATCTACACCCGCACGCCCGAGCAGAACGCAGGCAGCATATGGGGGCGGTTCTTCCCGGATTTCACGGAGAAAGAGGCCCGGCTGCACACCACCGAACGGCTGGAGGCATGGATCGCCGAAACGCCCGGCCTCGCGCTGGTCGAGGCCAAGCCGTTTCGCTACCCGCGGACGGCGAGCCTGGAACGCCTGATGCAGCAGGCGCGCAGCAGGCACTATTCGACCTTCTCCCTCTATAACGAGCGGGCGTTCGAGGAGGCCTGCCGGGTCTTCGCCGAGCGAATCCGCCGGGCATTCGACGATCTTGACGCTCTCCGCTGGCATGACGAGAACATCTTGCTACACCTGACCAGGACTACCGCCTGATCGACGCCGATAGCGCTCTCCGGCCTGACGCCACCCCCTGTCCCTCCTATAAATTCGATCCGGGAGCAATGCTGGCCTTTCAGTGTATTGCCCGATAGCGTTGGCGGCATGCCAAAGATCCTGCTTCAAAGCGTTCTCTCGGTAAGCGGTGCGAGCGCCTCACCTCGGTATCAGCTTGACAGGCTCGGAGGGTTCCAGGGCAGCAGCTTGGTGTTCACCCTATAATTTAGTCCAGAGCGAGTGCGAAAAACTGGCATGATTGATTCCTGGAATGGGGAGGAGGCATCATGGCACGCAAGCGTTATTCAGTTGAGCAGATTGTGGCCGCGGTCAAGGCGCAAGAAGGCGGTACATCGATAGGGGGTATTTGCCGCAAGTTGGGGATTTCGGAAGCGACCTTTTACCGCTGGAAGAAGGATTACGGCGGGCTTGAGCCGGACCAGGTGAGGGAGCTCAAGCAGTTGCGGGAGGAGAACGAGCGTCTGAAGAAGCTGGTGGCGGATTTAAGTCTGGACAAGGCGATGTTGCAGGACATCACGCGTCGAAAGTGGTGAGCGCGGCGCAGCGCAGGCAAGCGGCGCGCGATCTTCAGGGGGCGTACCGGGTCAGTGAGCGGCATGCCTGTCGGGTATTACGGTTGTCCCGGGGGACCTGCCGGTATGTGAGCTGCAAGCCAGGTCAGGGTGCATTACGCCAGCGGATCCGGGAGTTGTCCCACGCACGGGTGCGCTACGGGTATAAACGGATTCATGTGCTGCTCAGGCGTGAGGGGATGCGGGTGAACCACAAGCGGGTATACCGGCTGTATTGCCTGGAGAGGCTGCAGCTATACCGCAAACGGCCTCGCCGGCATGTGAGTGCGGCACACCGTCACAAGCCGCCGGTTCGGGCCACCAGGCGGAATGAGTCCTGGGCGATGGATTTTGTGGCGGATCGGCTGCATGGGGCTCCAGGCTGCGGGTACTGACGGTGATCGACGTATATACGCGCGAGTGTCTGGCGGCAGCCTCCGCGTTCAGGATGGGTGCGGTCGAGGTCGTAAAGGCCTTGGAACAGATCCGGTGCCAGAGAGGGGTTCCGAAACGGATGTACTGTGATAACGGCAGCGAGTTTTCCGGTCGGCTTACGGGCCTGTGGGCGTATCAGCACCAAGTCACCTTGATGTTCAGTCGACCTGTCAGGCCGACCGACAATGCGTACATCGAATCGTTTAACCGCAGTTTTCGGGACGAGTGTTTGAACCGGCATTGGTTCTTGTCATTGGAGGAAGCAAAGGAGAAGATAGAGGCCTGGAGGCAGGAGTATAATGAGAGTCGACCTCACAGGGCTCTCAATGATCTGTCGCCCAGTCAGTACGCGGTTTTAAAGGCCGCATAACCCGCCAGATTCGCATTCGGTCTGGTACTAAAAATGGGTGACCTCCAATCGTTCCAGTTCTCTCTCAACACCTGGTACATACCCAGGGGGCTTGACACTTTGCCTGAGCGGGAAGTCCATTCGAGTACCCACAGCACCGCCATAATAGGATGCGTCCAGGTCTTCCTTGAGAGTCAGGTTATTGACCGTTGGAGGACGGTTGGACTCGTACGCAAAAGTCTCGGATTCCTGGTTCAGTTTCTTGTAGCTTGGACCAATGTATATAGAAGCTCTTGATCGGCCTGTCTGCTCAAGATGCTTTCCAGCTACAAGATCAACACCATGGAAATCCACCTCCCTTTTCGTACGTATGCGTATGGGATCCCCCCATACAAAATTGGGAGATCCGAAAGGCATGGCACCACCATCGATCTTTCCGACCCAGCCGACCGACCTGACGTGCGGATCATCTTTTATCAGTGTCACCAGATGTTGCTCCGTCTCTGGAGTGATACACGCTCCGATTTCCGTTCCTGGTGGACAATGCTGGTCCTGGAACTTGGTCCGAATATCCGTCCATGGGGAGGGGTCTTCATTGTACTCATTGGTGTGCCTGGAGGTATAGGAGGTAAGAAAACCACTCAACTCGGTGAACCGGCGGTCATACTCCCTTCCTATAGTAAGGTTAACCAATCCCCCATCTTCATACGCAGCATCATAGTGGTCAAGGAAACCGACAATCTCCTCCTTACCGTTTGTTCGGATGAACGGGCTTGACTCCGACATGTCCAGAAAGAAAACGCCCCCGCCCACTCTGACATAAACATTTTCAGTCAACGCATCAGGTGAGGCGGCATTTGCCTGAAGGCAAATTAGGAGAAAAACGGGGAGTGCTACTGAAATACTCGCCAAAAACCCTGTACAGACTCTTTCTATGTAGTGTTTCAGTTTGAATTTCACAGTTCTCGAATCGCAAATATAACTCAGGGTATAAACTTCAGATACTTTTGGCAGGCACGCCAATTCGCCACTCTCTTAAATGGTGAACTTGATTCATTGACATAGCGATCGCATGCCAACTCAGGCTCTTTCATTGCCTCCCGATAATCAGACCAGATCACTGCAGCAATTAGAACAGCCAGTCCGATCACTATACTTTGGAAACTGATCATATACCTGAAATCAAGGGGCTTATCCAGAAAACCAAGCAGTCAGTATACGGCACTGCCAACACACATCAACCCATACACCATCGGGATGATGGCTGACATGACCCCGATCGTTTGCAAAAAGTCTTTCACTTGCTTTTCTGCTTCCGTGCTGCCAAGTCCACTAATTTGCTATGGTGTTCAACCCATAATTTGATCTATTCTGGTTGCGAAAGCTGGCATGATTCCTGGGAATGGGGAGGGGCATAAATACCTTATCGGGAATCTACAGATAATGGAGGTTTCACTACATGCTGATCAAAAGGAAAATTCAAAATAAGGCACTTCTTCTTTTTAGAAAATTTTTTTGAGGTGTATTATGACTTCCCCGCAAGCGGTCGGGGAGGAGCCCTGTCCATGGTGGGATACCCCCCTTCACGCAATCCAACATTAGGCGTACCCAGCGCCTATTTTACGCATGCAGATGGCTCTCATCGCTTGCCCCACCCCTGCCCTCTAATTATCAGGCCGTGATTTCCTCAGTATGAGGTGTACCGAATATCTGATCTACCCTCAAATGTCTGATAACTTTTATTAACTGACATTTAGGCCTGATATCCAGACTTAGAGTAGCATCGCAGAGTATGAAATCGTACAAAAAGCAAATTCATACAGGCACGCCCAATTGAAATTTCGTAAATTCCCGTTCGAAATCTGCGTCTAATCACTCGCGTCCTATTTCCAGTACTACCTGTTATTTAAATTTGATTCAGGTTTTAATGCGAAATTTTTCATAACTGATTTACTTCCGAAGGTCATCATTCTCCATTCTTCGCCTACTAAAAATAATCGAATCACAATGCCTTGCTTGGTCTTTGAAAAATTGCTTTTCCTAACGCTGACGTAAAGGTTATATAGCTGTTCAATTTTATATTGTTCTACTTCCACATCTAAAAACTTACATTAAACAAAATGTTACTACTGATCTTTTAATTGTTTGCCAATCGCTTACTTATCAAGAAATTCAAAGTTTAGTAGTCGATCAGTTTGAAATTTGCAGTTATCAAATTAGTATTCGTCTAGGCAAGCAAAAAGTACTAGAAGGAAAAGAGTCATCGCACTATAGAGCAATAGGCCAAGATTTACTTTATAACTGTAAGGAAAACATCTTTTCTTGTTGTCTGCTAATTCACGTATATTTAAGGATTCAGAACCAGTTTCCGATACCAGCCTGTTTTGCTCTGCCTTCAATGCTGTTTCACCAATTTTGACTAAATCTGCCGTCCGCCGATCAAGACGATAACATTCCAAATAAACATAACAGTCCAGCAAAAAAATAGTACTCCTCGATATATAGGTAACTGACACCTGCACCTATTGCGCCGGTTACAATAATATAAAATCTTATGAATATAAGCCGTTGTTTAGCGTGGTATTCAAACCACTTCCAAGCATGATTTAATGCTTCATATTTCTCTGACATGAGTTCTGTGCTACGCGTGACTAGAGAGTTTATTATACAGGCTGTGATTTGTTACCGATTGCTACTAATGCAGCTTAAAATTTTTTGTCTGTAAGGGCCAAGTTTAGTTTGCAGGACAGTCGGGCACAGGCGGCAACGCACAACTGCAGTCTACGCCTACGTCGCTGGGGAACATCTGTTCGAGACTACGGAGAAGGTCAGGAAAGTCATTGCGACAGTAATGAAAAGTGATTCCAATTTCATTATGAATAAACGCCCTAACAGAGACGAAACGGTTCTTTCTCATTGTTTACGCTCGGCTCCATAGCGATAGACTTCCGCCATTGAACGAAGTTTTTGTACTCCAATTTAGGGACCGCTACCGCAACAACTTTGTTAATTGCGTGACGAACCGGGTCTTCGTGAATTTCTGAAAATGGCCTCAAGACATGGCTCGCATATTTGTCATAAGCTGCGACCAATGCTGCAATATCGCAATGTTTCGGGTGCGGCACCGGAAGCGACCGAAGGCCGGCAAGAGAGAAACTGGGATACGTGAGTTTTTTCTGACGCGTATTCAGAAAGCAGATAATCCCGGCAGTAGAATTCAGCCAGACGCACCATGCCTTGCACATATCTATCTTGTCGTTGTTGGTAGGGACCACAGGCACAAAGGCGGAGCCGATAACTGGTTCCTCGGAGGGCGCCATTTGAGCTCTCCACTAACATCCTGAAACATTTAGGAAGTATTTATAAACACCCATACAGAAATTGCCCCTGATTCCAGTTTACTTGCCAGTACCCGAAAAAGTGATGAGATTCAACTAATTACATACCAGCATACTGTTAAGATCAATCGAAAGTCCTTATTTGAACATTGAAAATGCTGGAAATTTCTACTTTAAATATTTGAAGCCACCACTAATCATACTTTGCATGAGCAACCGGGTTGAGCCGGTCCTGATAAAAGGTAACGGCCTCCGGGGTCAGTACAATATGATCACCTTCTTTTGAGTACATTTTGAAACCGTTTGTGTCTTTATAGTCCCAGTGGCCGACAGGTTGATCGCCCGGTCCCAGTAAAACAAACTCCCTGGATTTGATCTTGTCTGCAAATACGATGCTTGAACCTGAATCTTCGGATATCACATCGTAGAGCAAAAACCCTACAAAAATGATAATGGCGATCCGGACCGTTCGGATCGTGCGTTCAAGATTTCGCACACGTTCCTCAAGACCTAACTCTCTTTTCATTTTTGATACTCCCGTGTTATTTGCCAATATTCATTCAGGACAGAACCCACATTGTGGTGAGTATACAGGGTGCCTGCATCCCCTCTCGCATTCAAAACGGTATGCAAGCATGATCCACATGGGCCTGATGAGCTGCAGGGTCTGGATTCACATGGGACCTGTGATGCACCCGTGCGTCGAATACAGGGGGTACAGGTCTGCCTGATCCTGGAGGACTGAATCATGCTTTCAATGTCATGGCGCATCGGATACGTGCAGCACCTGAATAGATGTGTGGTGAAGTAATCCTCCAGACCCTACTGCACTCCATGGTTTCTGTATTTTCGATCGTATGCGTCATGAATTCTAACTGAAATCCAAAAGATGAGTTAATATCATGACCCGATACCGGGGGTCCGGATACATGTTATTGATTGCGGTCAGACCCAGTTCAGATACAATGAAATCCATCGATATTACGGGCTCACGACAAACCAGATGGTTTAGATAATTACAGTGATTACCAGACGCACAAGCACTGCAGTACAGGTAGGCAATGTTACGGTAGGGGGCCAGTCCCCCGTCGTGGTACAGTCCATGACAAATACCCATACTGCAGACATCAATAAAACAGTGCGTCAGATTGCAGCTCTTGCAGAGGCCGGATCAGAAATCGTACGCATCACGGTGAATGACAAGGAAGCTGCCCAGGCGGTTCCGGGCATACGGGATCAGTTATTGGGTAAAGGGATCACGGTACCTTTGGTAGGCGACTTCCACTTCAATGGTAACCGCTTACTGAAAAAATATTCCGGGTGTGCGCAGGCTCTGGACAAGTACCGTATCAACCCTGGCAATGTGGGCCGTGGAAATTTACACGACAAGCAGTTCAGTGAAATCGTTGAAATCGCATGTCGACATGACAAGTCCGTGCGCATCGGTGTGAACTGGGGCAGCCTGGACCAAGACCTGCTTGCAAGAAAACTGGACGGCAACTCGAAATTATCCAGCCCCAAATCACTTCCGGAAGTAATGCATGAGGCACTCATTGCATCGGCAATAGAAAGTGCCGCACTGGCTGAACAAATCGGGCTGGCCCACAATAAAATCATCCTGTCCTGCAAGCTGAGTGAAGTCCAGGCGCTGGTTAGCGTATACAGGGACCTCGCTGCACGCTGTAATTATGCGCTGCATTTGGGCCTGACCGAAGCAGGTATGGGCACCAAAGGTGTGGTGGCCTCCACGGCAGCGCTGTCTGTATTGCTGCAGGAAGGGATTGGTGACACGATTCGCATTTCCCTTACACCGCAACCGGGTGGTGACCGCACCCAGGAAGTGCGCGTTGCCCAACAGATTCTTCAAACCATGGGCCTGCGTTCATTTACGCCTTCAGTAACAGCCTGTCCAGGCTGCGGACGCACGACCAGCGAGTATTTTCAACATCTGGCCGCAGGTATCGAGAACTACCTCCAGGAGAAAATGCCAGCCTGGAAACAGCAATACCCGGGAGTTGAAACCATGAAAGTTGCGGTCATGGGCTGTGTGGTGAACGGCCCCGGTGAAAGCAAGCATGCCAATATCGGCATCAGCCTGCCAGGTACCGGTGAAGCTCCTACAGCCGTCGTGCATGTGGACGGAAGCAAATTCACAACCCTTCGGGGAGAAAATATCACAGAGGAATTCCAGAACATTGTGCAGGAATATGTGGCAAGCCACTATCACCAGACAAGGCAGCCTGAACGCCTGTTGAACTGATTCAGCACAACGTGATTTCCACCGGGGTACCCGCAGAAATCTGAGCCTGAATGCCCGGACTCTGTCCAGCCCCGTCCATGATCTCAATGCGGACGAGTCAGCGTACTCAGCGTATATGGTTTTGCAGACTATTCAGGTGACGCCCCGTCACGCAGGACCCGGCGCAGGATCTTGCCCACATTTGATTTTGGCAGTTCGGCATGAAATTCAATATGTTTGGGCCACTTGTAACGGGTCAAACGATCCTTGCAAAATTCCAGAACATCTTTTTCGGTCAGCGCAGGGTCTTTTTTGACGATGCACAGTTTTACCACCTCACCCGATTCTTCATCATGCACCCCTATTGCAGCAACTTCCAAGACACCAGCATGCGCTGCTACAACCTTTTCGATTTCGTTAGGGTACACATTAAACCCTGAAACCAGGATCATGTCTTTTTTGCGATCCACAATGCTTACATAACCCTTTTCATCCACCACAGCAATATCACCCGTACGCAGCCAGCCATCCTCACTCAATACATTTCCGGTTTCTTCGGGATTGTTCAGATACCCCTGCATGACCTGCGGTCCTCGCACACAAAGCTCACCCGCTTCTCCCATCTCCAGGTGCTTGCCATCGTTGTCCTGTATGGAAATTTCCGTATTCGGAATCGGCAATCCGATCGTGCCGTTATATTTTTCCAGATCAAGCGGGTTGATCGTAACGGCGGGTGAGGTTTCCGTCAGACCATAGGCCTCTGCCAGTGCACAGCCTGTGACCTGCTGCCACTTTTCTGCCACGGCCTCCTGTACGGCCATACCGCCACCCAGCGTGATCTTGAGATGCGAAAAATCCAGTGCTGAAAAACCTTCTGTATTCAATAATCCGTTAAACAGGGTATTCACGCCCGTGATCGCTGAAAACCTTACCCTGCCCAGTTCCCTGACAAAGCCCTTCATGTCGCGGGGATTTGTGATCAGATAATTCAGGCCCCCAAGACGGATAAACAAAAAGCAGTTCGCCGTCAGCGAAAATATGTGGTACAGCGGCAATGCGGTAATCACTGTCTCCTTTCCCTCTTCCAGAACCAGCCTGAACCAGGCTTCCACCTGTGCGATATTCGAAAGCAGATTGCCATGCGTCAGAATCGCCTGTTTTGCCAGGCCCGTTGTACCGCCTGTAAGCTGCAGGAACGCCAGATCATCCTGGGTCAACTCAGGTTTGACAAGTTGTCTTTGCTGCCCTGTGGCCAGGACTTCCCTGAAAGAAACAATATTGTCCAGTGTATATTCCGGAATCTTGTGCCGTACATATTTCAGTACAAAATTCACCATTGCAGATTTTGGAAAACCGAACATGTCTCCTGCTCTTGTGAGGATTACATGCCTTACAGAAGTACCTCTGATGGTTTCAGCAAGCACATCAGCAAAGTTCTCCAGAATTATAATTGCCTTTGCACCTGAACCTTTCAGGGCCTCCCCAAGTTCTCTTGAGGTGTACAAGGGATTGATATTAATTGCCACCAATCCCGCCCGCAGGATGCCGTACATTGCAACCGGAAACTGCAAGATATTGGGCAGCATGATCGCCACACATTCACCCTTTTCCAGGCCCAGTTCGGTTTGCAGATATGCAGCGAAGTTATAACTTTCAACACTGAGTTCTGAAAAGCTTATACTTGTGCCCATGTTTGCAAAGGCAGGCAGGTGGCGGTAACGCTCGACACAGTCATCAAACATATGTGCCAGAGACGTGTACCGGTCCAGTTCAGCAAATTCGGGAATGCCTTCCGGATAGCTTTTCAGCCAGACCTTTTCCATATTGCCCGCTTACGCAAAGTGCTCGCCGGTCTGGATCTCCGGGACGTAATTTTCAAAACGCGTGTATTGACCCAGAAAAGTCAGCCGGGTCTTGAATATGGGACCATTGCGCTGCTTGCCGACAATAATCTCTGCGGTACCCTGATCAGGAGAGTCTTCCTTGTACACTTCATCACGATAGATAAAAACGATCAGGTCTGCATCCTGTTCAATCGCCCCCGATTCACGCAAATCGGACATGATCGGCCGCTTGTCCGAACGCTGCTCCAGACCTCGATTCAACTGGGACAGCACCACGACAGGTACATTCAGTTCCTTGGCAAGCGCTTTCAACGAGCGACAGATTTCGGAGATTTCAGTTGCACGATTCTCGGAACTGCCGCCAACCGTCATGAGTTGCAGATAATCCACAACGATCAGCGACAAGTCATGTTCGCGTTTTAACCGACGTGCACGAGCCCGCAACTCCGTCGGCGATAATACAGCGGAATCATCAATGAATAAATTTGCCTCGGACAGCATTGATACTGCGCTGGTAAGACGCGGCCAGTCGTCATCATTCAGCCTGCCGGTACGCACCCGTTGCTGATCAATCCGGCCCATGGAGGAAAGCATACGCATGGCCAGGGAACGGCCTGGCATTTCCATGCTGAAAATCGCGACACAGGTTTTCATGCGAAGTGCCGTGTATTCGACGATGTTCATGGCAAAACTGGTCTTTCCCATCGAAGGGCGGCCCGCAATAATGATTAACTCACCATTCTGCAAGCCTGCTGTTTTTTCATCAAACTCCTCAAAGCCACTCGGGATACCGGTAATGTGGTCTGCACGTTCAAACAACTCGTCAATCTGTTCAACAGTCGTTTTAAGCAAGGACTTGATATTGACAAAGCCCGGCCCGGTTTGTGCGCTACGGTCTGTGATATGAAATATCTTCTGCTCAGCCTCATCCAGTAACTGATGAATATTTTTGCCTTCAGGAGAAAACCCGCTTGCAGCGATTTCATTACCTACATGAACCAGTTGTCGAAAAACAGATTTTTCCCGTACGATGTCCGCATAGGCCTTGATGTTCGAAGCACTGGGGATATCATTCGCTAGGGTACCCAGATAGGCCAGAACGTTGGTATTCTCAATTTCACTCTTCTGGCACAGTAGATCCGACAGAGTCAGCACGTCAAACACCTGACGTTTGTCGGCCAATTCACTGATCGCGCGAAAAATCAGGCGATGATTGAAGAGATGGAAATCATCTTCATTGATTTTGTCTGCGACCTGATCCCAGGCCGAGTTATCCAGAATCAACCCGCCAAGCACTGCCTGCTCAGCTTCCAGCGAATAGGGAGGTATGCGTAAACTGTCTGCACTGGTGGCATCGTAATCAGTGCCAATTTTTGTTGGTTCAGCCACAAAACTTTCCTAACATCCTCATCCAGCCCCCGCTTTTATAAAATTGATCTGGTCATTCTTCCCCGACTATCTCCAGATTAATCGTGGCATTTACATCAGCATGTATATGAACATCAACCTGATATTCTCCAGCTTGTTTGAATACGCCTGAAGGCAGCCGGATTTCTTTTTTCTCAACTGTTTTCCCGGCCTCATTCAAGGCCTGCGCAATATCCACAGTACCTACCGAACCAAAAAGCTTGCCTTCCTCCCCGGAAGATTTGGCCGTTATTGTGACTGAAAACCCGTGCAGTTCTGCCCTGCGGGTTTCAGCTTCGGTCAATGACTCGGCTGCAATCTTTTCAAGTTCAGCCCGTCGTGCTTCAAATTCAGCAATATTTTCCGCCGTCGCAAACTTTGCTTTCCCACTGGGTACAAGAAAGTTGCGTGCGTAGCCAGGTCTTACCTTGACCTTTTCACCAAGGTCTCCAAGATTGTCCACTTTAGCAAGCAAAATAACTTCCATCTCGATCTCTCTATTATCAAATAATGTGGATTATAAACCGTTGCCCATGCATAGCTCACATTCCGGATTTTACAAATCGCTTTCGAAAATTTACAAAGCCGTCCAGCACGCCGGTCGAGGCAAGTATCAGCACCATTTGAGGGGCTGCGATAAAAAGCAGGCCGTATACCGCTACAAATCCGAGCACTGATTTTGAAAGCTGCCCGATCACAGCATGCGCGAGGCCCAGACCCTGTAAAAAAAACATGCTAAGGCATATGATCGCCAACTGCCAGAAAATTGCAGTTTTAACGATCCATGCTGCGCCTGCAAGCACCAAAGTGAGGGCTGCAAGCGCCGGCCCCAGGTTGAGACGCACAAATTGCTCGCGAAAAGTATGAACATTATCCACTAGGCTATGCCACCAGCTCCCAAGAAACAGCGTTACACTTATCGTCAGCAAATATACACCGACCACCATGCCGGTCATCAGGGATGCTACCCCAGGAAGATACTGCTCCGCTCTTTCAAGGTTAAAACTTGAATTCTGCAGCATAACCTGGAATGACGGACCCTGTTCTATAGCAGCCAGCAGAATCTTTAGGTAATGCAGCCAGTCCGCTTGCAAGTCAGGATACAGGACCATTGCCAGTACTGTAATCACCATACCAAATACCGTCAACGCCTGCAGTGCAGCACTCAGTGACTGAAAGTAATGGTACACATATGCGAACACGACGATAGACCCCCATACTATCAAAGGGCCTGCCGTAACATTACCAAACAGCAAAAAGGTGCTTGCCGCCACTAATGCGGCGCATATAAGCAAAACCTTGACGGCCTGCCTGACCCCTATTTTCAGCGTAATTAATGCGAGTGCGCCTCCACTCAGGATAATCAGGAAGGGAAAAGGAAATGACAACAATGCAAAACCGAATACAACCGTAACAGCCTGAAACGGTCCGGCAAGAATAAAACGCGCTAATGAACGCATGGCTGACTACAGGTCAACCACGGTGCTGTTTGCAATTACGCTCAATGCTGATCACTGTATGGCAGCAACGCAACATAACGGGCACGCTTGATCGCCGTAGACAGCTGTCGCTGGTATCTTGCTTTGGTACCGGTAACTCGGCTCGGGACAATTTTACCTGCTTCAGTGATAAAATCCTTGAGCAGCTTAACGTCTTTATAGTCTATCTCTTCTATGCCTTCTTCGGTGAAACGGCAATATCTTCTTTTTCTGAAATAGTGCGCCATATCAATATCCTCTTGCTAAACAGGGTATTTTCATCCGGGTCCACCGCTTCGGTGGATGGTTATGGATTCTCATCCGGACCCCCTGCTTTGTTTCGGTTGCAGTTTTCTCATCCGAATCCTCCTCAGCCTCAACAGATGACTGCGGCTTTTCTGCGGCAGCCTGATTTTTAGTTCCAGTACTCTGCTCTTCAACCTCGGCAACCCGATTTTCAGCCTCGACCTTTTCATTTTCAATCGTTTTCATCATCGGGGAAGGCTCAGTAACTGCTTTTTTTGTGGAAATCACCATATTGCGAATTACCGCATCGTTAAAACGAAATGCACTGTTCATTTCATTCAGAACTTCCTGTCCGCATTCAATGTTCATGAGCACATAGTGTGCCTTATGAACTTTTTGAATCGGATATGAGAGTTGCAAACGACCCCAGTCTTCGAACCTGTGGACTTTACCTCCACCTTCTTTTTCAATAATCGTGCGATAGCGCTCAATCATTGCCGACACCTGGCCACTCTGGTCAGGATGCACGAGAAACATTATTTCGTAATGACGCATTCAGTTCTCCTTATGGGTTCATGTCTCCTAAGCAAGCTTTTGTTTAGCGCCCAGTGAGACAAGGAATTAATGATGCTTTCAGGAACAGCGGAGTCTACGGGAAGTGTCTGCTTTGGGCAAGCCCGGACTCCGAACGGCAGTGACTCACCATGAAATTTTATTCTTGTGGAGACGGTATTCCCCTATATGATGCACCCCTATAAGAAAGACTGTACAAATGAAAAGTCAGGATTCAGCATCGTTTCACATGATACTTTCTGGCCCGGAGCCTAACTGAAATCTTGCACGAAATATAAAGCCATTGGGAGGAAACACCCTGTTCCCTCTGAGCGCTTGTTTTCCGGCTTTACTTTTTCAGTACGTTGATTCCGGCGTTACCTGCGTTTTTTTGATTTCCTGGATGCATGCCTCATGCTACGCGGCGGGTCTGCCAGAACAAAATCAATCTTTCGCTCATCCAGGCCTACACGCGAAACGATAACGTTCACCACATCTCCCAGTTTGTAACGTTTTTTACTGCGTTCACCGAACAGGCACTGTGACTGCTCGTCATAATGATAGTAATCATTTTTCAATGATGTAACGTGCACCAGACCTTCTACCAGCACTTCGTCCAGCGTTACAAAAAAGCCAAATCCGGTGACCGAATTGATCACACCTGAAAATTGATGCCCCAGTTTATCCAGCATGAACTCACACTTCAGCCATGCATCCACGTCGCGCGTGGCATCATTTGCCCTGCGCTCACACATTGAGCATTCCTCACCCAGCAAAAGCAGGTCGTTTTCGGAAAGCGGAAATTGATTTTTTGTATTTCCGGCCAGTAGATGCCGAATGGTTCGATGCACAATCAAATCAGGATACCGCCGGATAGGTGACGTGAAATGCGCATACAGGGGCAATGCCAGCCCGAAATGACCGATGTTGTCTGAACTGTAGATGGCCTGTGCCATGGAACGAAGCAACATCATTTCAATAATATGCTTGTCCTTGCGATGTGAAATCTTTTTAAGGGTTGCCAGATAATCACTGGGTTCTGGCTTATTGGACTGGGTGAAACCGACACCCAGAGACTGCAAAAATTCTCTCAGATCCCTTATTTTTTCATTGGTCGGGCCATCGTGCACACGATACAGGGTAGGTGCCTTGTGTTTGGTAATGAATTTGCCCGCCGCAGCGTTTGCGCTGATCATGCACTCTTCAATAATCATATGTGCCTGAATGCGTTCACGCGGCATGATGGCCTTGATCTTCTTGTGCTGGTCAAATTCAAAATAGGTTTCCCTGCTGTTAAAATCAATCGCGCCTCTTTTTTTACGCTGTTCTTTCAAGGCGCGGTATACGCCCTGTATATGCTTCAGGTCAGACTGTACATGGGAGTATCGCTTGCGCGTCTTTTTATCCTTGTCATACAGGATCCGCTGCACTTCGTCGTAAGTAAGTCGTGCCGCTGAACGCATGATCGCATCATAAAAACTGTAACGCTTTAACATGCCCTCTTTGGAGATAAACATCTCGCATACCATGCAAAGCCGGTCTACATCAGGCTTGAGTGAACAAAGTTCATTGGAAAGCTGCTCAGGAAGCATGGGCACTACACGTTCCGGAAAGTACACGGATGTACCACGCTTGCGGGCTTCAAGATCCAGTGCCGAACCTATTTTCACATAATGCGAGACATCTGCAATCGCCACCCACAACCGCCATCCGTTCTCACGCGGTTCACAATACACCGCGTCATCAAAATCCTTGGCATCACTGCCATCAATGGTAACGAATTTGAGTGCACGTAAATCCCTGCGATGCTTAAGCCGCTGGCGAATCGAGCTTTCAGTGAACCGATCCGCTTCACGCAATGCCTCTTCCGGCCATTGATACGGAATGTCGTAGGAACGAATGGCAACATCGATCTCCATGCCGGGTGCCAGATGGTCTCCCAGTACCTCAATGACCTCTCCAATCGCCTGCCGTGACCTGTTTGGCTGCTCAACGATAGCAACGACTACAAATTGCCCATTCACGGCACCGTTAGAAGAGTCTGCAGGGACCATGACGTCCTGACTTAAGCGTTTGTTATCCGGCACTACAAACCCAATGCCGGACTCCCTGTAATATCTCCCCACAATCTGCTTGTTGTGGCGCTTGATAATCTCAACCAGCTTTCCCTGTGGTTTATCCCGCTTGGAGTTTCCGATGGGTTGCACGACCACACGATCTCCGTGCATCAGGGCACGCATTTCATGGGGAGATAAAAAAAGATCTTCACCCCCTTCATCCGGGATTAAAAATCCGAACCCGTTGGTATGACCCATCACCCGGCCTCGCACCAGATTGACCTTGGTAATGGGCAAATAGTGGTTTTGTCGATTCCGTATGATCTGGCCATCGCGCTCCATGGCCCCCAGGCGCCGCTTCAAGGCATCGACAGCCTGATCAGAACGGATATCCAGCGCCTGATGCAATGCAGCCAGCGACAGGGGACCATCACCACCATCCAGGACTCCAAGAATAAACTCCCGGCTGGCAATAGGGTGTTTATACTTGGCACCTTCACGTTTGGCATAGGGATCCTTGGATATTTTCTTCTTACGCGCCATAGGGCGTACACTTTACCCTTTCAGACACGAAACTGAAAACTTTCTTAATCTGGTGAACACGACGTAGAACAAAGTCATGTTGTGTTGACAAGTGCCCAAGTGCTTCGTAGAGTGCACCACCTTCTGGTTAAGCAGACTAAGCTCAACTCAGAGTACTTGCCGAGGTGGCGAAATTGGTAGACGCGCTAGCTTCAGGTGCTAGTGGGAGCAATCCCGTGGAGGTTCGAGTCCTCTCCTCGGCACCAACTTGTGAGACTATCAAAACCTACGAAAAGCATACCTGTCATCGCCGTCTGCCGCCTCTTCACGATATTGACTCCCGGTAAATCAGGAACGGTTCTTTTGGGCTATGCCATGCTTTGTGCAAAGGCCAAAGATACCATGCCAATAAAAAGGACGACGCCTGATGATTTTAAAGAAAGAAATATTAACCATCATCAGTATTGCGCCTGTGCAGTTTTAACTTCCGCAAAAACCTCACTACTGCCATCGGCCTTGAGCAATAAAACCTGATAAGGAGAAAATTCATGCCCCATTTCCATACCCGGACTCCCCACAGGCATCCCGGGTACTGCAAGTCCAACTGCATTTTCAGGCGGGCTTACAAAGAACTGTCGAATATGTCTGGCCGGGATATGCCCTTCAAACACATACCCATCTTTGGAAACAGCCGTGTGACAGGATTGATGGCGAGGCGAAATCGAGTGCTCGACTTTGACCTGGTTTAGATCTGCAGGATGATGAACAGCTATTTCAAAGCCGACTGCTTCAGCATGCTCAACCCAATTTACACAGCACCCACAGGTCCGGCTTTTATAAATCTCCAGTTTTATCTTTCCGGGCGAATGAGCTTGTACATTTGAAGCATTTTCTGATTCAGTGCTGTCGGAACAAGCGACAACACCTAATGATAACGTGACAATAGATACGTACCGTAAATATCTAGCAAAATAATTCATGATAATTCCTGCAGAAAATTAAAAGGCTTTTCAGATCGTAATGCGTCCAGTGCCTATTGCACTTTGTTGATGTTGAATGATGTATTGTACAGGTGTTTTCAACCGGGCCCCTTGGGGAGGTTCGATACAGCTGTATTTCATCCGCCGGTCAGCCCGTTCCCGGTTGAATGCATGGCGATCCGTGAACAGCCGTTCTTCATAATCGTCGACAAACGGTTCCTGTCAGGGCGCAGCTTTCCCGTGGAGTACGCAGTATGGACAGAATAACC
The DNA here is from genome assembly GCA_965205275.1 of Gammaproteobacteria bacterium. Classification (GTDB taxonomy): domain Bacteria; phylum Pseudomonadota; class Gammaproteobacteria; order UBA4575; family UBA4575; genus WTFY01. The sequence continues at coordinate 157,964 of OZ242168.1, read as the reverse complement.
CCGGTCAGGGCATGAGGTTTCCCGTATATTCAATGAAAACATGACTCCGGGCCATATCTTTTGTACGATAGACCTATCCTGAAATACCAGCGTAGGCCCCGTTCGGGCACACGCAATACCAACTGCCAAAGGAGTGAACCATGATTACCAATGTAGGCGAGACCGAGCGTATGTTCCGAATCCTGATAGGCCTCCTGTTGATCGGCCTGGCCTTTGCACTGGGGGGAGGATGGTGGTTTGGCCTGCTGGGCATTATCCCAGTCTTCACAGGCATTACCGGGTGGTGCCCGACGTATCTGCCCTTTAAAATCTCAACCTGCAGCTAGGCGCATTGCGCAGCACACCTTTTTACCCCCTGACACTGAACAGGTCCACTGCCAGAACCGCTGAAGGACTGGCATAAGCCTGTACACAGAAAACAAACCCCTTGCCGGAACCCTCCCATGTCTGTGGAAGAGGGTTCACGAAGAACTGGGCCTGCTAAATCACTGTCTTCACAGGTCAGCAGACCACGCGCATCCAGCGCTTCCGAGATTCCATGTGCAAGACCGGCCCAGGAAACCCTGGTACCAACATCCACCCTGAATCCGGTCTCCACATCCCCGCCATCGCGGGTCATGTCACCGCCTGCAAAGCTCGTCTCCACCTGGACAATCTCTACAGCTTGAAAATACGAACGATTCCTGAACTCAATCTGTCATGGACAAAACCTTGCTTACACTCTGCCTTAAGTAGCTGAGCTATATTGTAAAACCAAGGTTTTGACCGTTCCCTTCATGCACAAGCTGCATTGGTATTGCTTTTAAGTCATAATGTGCAGAATGCAATTGCGCATTTCCTGCGCAAACAAGTACAATAAGAAGGCCTGTAAGTTTAAGGATTGAAATCTGGAGCAGATATGTACGAGTTCATCTTCCTCATCATGGCATTGGTAGCAGTTTATATTATCTGGAGCAATGTAAAGTCACCTTAACGGATTTTTCATTTCGGCCCCAAATCCCACGGGGCGATTCCTGACAGGATACCTGCCCGTATTCTGCATGATCAAAAACGCTAGTATATTGTGTTACAGATAATACTGTGACTCCGGTCGGATCCTGTTGAAACCAGATCGATGGGCACACCGGACAGCTCCTGAATCCGGTCCAGATACGCCCAGGCCTGCTTCGGAAGCTGATCCAGTTCAGTTACCCCGGATGTAGACTGCTGCCAGCCTTCATGCTCCTCGTAAACGGGTTCACACTGCTCAAGCGCACGGCCATCCATGAGCACTGGATTGAATGCCTGTCCCTCGCGGGTATAACCTGTGCAGATCCTGATTACCTCAAGCCCGTCCAGCACATCAAGTTTGGTAATGCACAGTCCGTTTACCCCATTAATCTGTACGGCACGACGTAATGCCACGGCATCCAGCCAGCCGCAACGCCGTGCACGACCTGTGGTGGCGCCAAATTCCCTGCCACGGCTGGCAAGTCGCTTGCCGGCATCATCGAACAGTTCCGTTGGAAACGGCCCTCCGCCCACACGTGTGGTGTAGGCCTTCACCACACCCAGCACATAATCAATGTCTCCCGGACCAGTACCGCTTCCGGCACAGGCCCCGCCTGCCGTGGTATTGGAGGAAGTGACGAAGGGATACGTACCATGGTCGATATCCAGTAGCGTACCCTGGGCCCCTTCAAAGAGAATATTCCTGTTGTCTGCACGCAACGCATGGATACGGGCCGACACATCGGCAACCAGCGGGGCAAGCATTTCGGCATAGTGCCTGCAGAGCCCCTGGACACGGTCCAGATCAATCGTGTCACATCCAAAATACCCTTTGAGCACAAAGTTATGATAATCAACAATATTTTCCAGGCGCTGATTGCAATACCGTTCATCGAACAAATCTGCGACCCTCAGACCTCGCCTTGAAACCTTGTCTTCGTACGCAGGGCCAATGCCACGCCCGGTCGTACCAATTGCAGCCTTGCCCTGTTTTTTTTCCCGTGCCTGGTCCAGCAGAATATGGTACGGCATGATCAGCGGACAGGCGGGAGACACCCGCAGCCGTTCGGCAACCTGCACACCCTTCTGGTCAAGCATCGTGATTTCCTCCTGCAATGCATCGGGCGCCAGCACCACTCCGTTCCCGATCAGGCATTCGACCCCGTCGCGTAAAATGCCGGAAGGCACCAGATGCAGGATCGTCTGCTGATCTTCGACCACAATGGTGTGGCCTGCATTATGCCCCCCCTGGAAACGAACCACGGCATCCGCCTGCTCCGTGAGCATATCCACAATTTTCCCTTTTCCCTCGTCACCCCACTGGATTCCGAGTATGACCACACTTCTGCTCATAGCTGACTCAATCAATCTCCCTGACCCGCCACTGGCGGTTTTCTTTTTGTAAAATACGATCGCATTGCATATCCAGCGGGCTGGCCTGCTGTCCATGCAATCCGCAAATTACCCGCTCGCCCTGTTTTCTCAACCGGTCAATGGTAGCGTATAACTCAGGGTCCTCATCGCAGGGCGCAAAAATCCCAAGCCGGGAAGCTTGTGTATGAGGTGAGATCTTGGCAAGCGCTTTCAGATCCAGGCTGAACCCGGTTGCAGGGCGGGACCGCCCGAATACCTTCCCGATCATGTCATATCTGCCGCCACGTGCAATCTGCTCACCCTGTCCGGAAATGTACGCTGCAAACACCGCACCATTATGGTAGTGGTACCCGCTCAGGGCAGTAAAATCGAAATGTAACCGGATGTCCGCAACACGCTGTTTGATCCGTTCTGAAAGCACCTCAACATAATTGATAGCTTCTATCGCATTGCTGCCTGTCTCTTCCAGCATTTTTTTCGCATACCCGATGATACTTTCATCACCGCTCAAATCCGAAAGTGCCATCAGGATTTCCTGCCACCCTCCGGCCAGGGAACAACCCGACAAAAATTGTTCATACTCCGGCAATGCTCTTTGCTGCAGCAATGCCTGCAGGGTTCTTTGCTGATCCTTCCTGAGTCCGGCTTGTTCAACGACGCCGTCAAAAATGCCAACGTGCCCCAGGTCCAGACAGATATTCTCAATCCCGACCAGTTGCAATGCCTCAAGCATTAAACAGATCACTTCCACGTCGCTGTCAATTCCGGCATGACCGTACAACTCCGCCCCCAGCTGCAGGGGGCTGCGTGTCAGATCACGCCCGCCAGGCCGGGTGTGCAGGACCGTGCCCAGATAACAGAAACGCGCCGGTGCGTCCTGTTTCAGCATATGGGCATCAATGCGTGCCACCTGTGATGTCATATCGGCACGTACACCCATCATGCGCCCGGTGAGCTGATCCGTTACCTTGAAAGTCTGGAGGTCCAGATCATCGCTGGGGCCGATCAGCAGGGATTCCAGGTATTCTATGAATGGCGGGATCACGAGTTCATACCCCCATGTGGAAAACATGTCGAGCAACGCGCGCCGGTACTGCTCAAGCCAAGCCGCCTCATCCGGCAATGATTCTTCTATACCCTCCGGTAATAGCCAGCGATTCTGGTCGTTCATAAAATTTTAGCTGCCCAGTCTGAGGAGATATAAAAGAATGATTCCAATCGTCATGCTCACCAGTCCCGCCGTGCGAAGCGCCTGGCTGGATAACTGCCCCAGTTGAACCAGGGCCTGTTTGAATTTTTCCGGTGCCAGAAAAGGAATAATGCCCTCAAGCACAAGCACTAGTGCAACTGCGACCAGTAATTCATTCCACATGGAAACAGATAAGTCAGGGAAACAACTAGTCTTGTTCGGATTTTTTGAAGTACCGGAAAAAATCAGAATCCGGCTGCATGATCAGAAAATTGTTGTTTCCGCTAAACGTATTGATATACGCCTTCAAGCTCCTTGTAAAACTGTAGAACTCTTCATTGCGCAGGTAGGCATCTGCATAAATCTGTGCAGATTTCGCATCACCATCCCCACGAATTTGCTCGGCTTTGTTATAGGCATTCGCCAAAATAATGGTACGTTCCTTGTCTGATGTTGCCCGGATAACTTCTGCCTGCTCTTTGCCACGTGCACGAAAATCCTTGGCCACACGATCCCGTTCAGCGCGCATGCGATTAAACACGGAATCACTTACATCATCGGGCAGGTCAATCTTGCTGACCCGCACATCCACCACCTTGATCCCAAAATTCTCGGCATCTTCATTGGATTGCACCTGAATCACATCCATGATCTCACTGCGCTCACCGGACACCACTTCCTGAATCGTACGTTTACCAAATTCATTCTTGAGGCCATCCACAAGAATCAGTTCCAGACGCTGGTTCGCTCTCAATTCCTGTCCGCCTGTGGCAATGAAATATTTTTCCACGTCCTCAATGCGCCATTTCGCATAAAAATCGACTTTTACGTATTTTTTCTCACTGGTCGGAAATTCAGTAGGCGGGACATCCAGGGTAAGGATGCGCCCGTCATTGCGCCTGATCTTGTGTACGAATGGAATTCTGAAATGCAATCCGGGATCAAGGGTTGCATCCTTGATTTCACCAAATTGCACCTTGATGACTTTCTGTCGCTGATCTACCTGGAAGGCAAATGCCCAGACTGCAATGATTGCAATGACAATGATTCCCAGAACTGCCTTGGTATTCATATTAGCGATTCCCCCTGCTGCGCTCGGACCTTGTTGTCAAGCCGCCCGGCTGGTTATTCAGACCGTCATCAGACGAGAACCGGTCCTGTACGCTACCGACAGAGGTGTCGGTCGAGCGCTGCTTGATAAGCTGGTCCAGCGGCAGATAAATCAGGTTGTTCCCCCCTTCGACGTCTATAAGCAGCTTGTTACTGCTCGCATATACTGACTCTACCGCCTCCAGGTACAACCGTTCACGTGTCACGTCCGGCGCTTTTTCATATTCAGTCAGCAATTTCAGAAACCGTTTCGCTTCACCTTCCGAATTTGCAATGACGCGGTCCCGATAGGCACTGGCCTCCTGCATAAATCTTGCCGCTTCACCACGTGCCAGGGGAAGAATACTGTTCGCATAGGCCTCAGCCTCCTTGATGTAGCGGTCATAGTCCTCACGGGATTTGATCGCATCCGAAAATGCCGCCTTGACCGGGTCCGGTGGCAGGGACTTTTCCAGATTCACTTTCTGGATGTAGATGCCGGCCTCGTACTCATCCATGATGCCTTGCAGAAGCTCACGTGTGGCACTGGAAATCAGCCCACGCCCTTCAAACAGCACGAAATCAATCGTGCTCTTGCCCACAATCTCACGCACTGCGCTTTCCATGGCATCTTTTACGGTAAGGTCAGGGTCACGTAAATTGAATAAGTAGTCTTCTGCATTCTTGATTTTATATTGTGCCTCCAGAGACACCTCGACAATATTTTCATCCTGGGTCAGCATTGAAGTCTTGTTCGATACTTCGCGCACCTCATCGATATTTACGATCTCGACGCTTTCGATAGGAAATGGTAGATGCCAGTTAAGTCCCGCGGTAGTCGTTCTGTTGAATTTTCCAAACCGCAACTCAACACCCCTTTCGGCCTGCTGCACGGTATAGAAACCGAACCTGTCGTACACGCCCCAGACGACAATGATCGCGATCAGTGCAAACCAGAGGTACCGTTTTTTGGAACCCCCTGAGCCGCGTGGTGATCCGGAACCAAAAATCCCGCCGAATTTCTTGCCCAGATTGCGAAACACTTCATCCAGGTCGGGCGGTCCCTGATGATTTGACTTCTGACCCCAGGGATCATCATCTTTGTTGCCGTTTGGGCTATTCCAGGGCATGGTCTTCTCCAAGAATGATTATTTAATTAATGCTTACAGTCTGAAACAGACTGATATTGTATCAAGCCATTGGGTGAAATCAGCTTCAACCCGCTAACTGCCCAGACTGCACAGCCTGTACAGTGATCTGGTATTCTGCAAAATGCTTGACTCTTTGCACCGGCACTTCGGCCTCAATCTGCCAATATCCTTCATCATCGACAGATTCCTGCACGACATAGTCTTTAGTATACAACTCGCTGCGTACGCTTCCTGCGGAAGGGGGTAGCCGCAGCCAGATACACTCACACTGAATGTCGAAATACTGTCGCAATGCCTGAAGCAACAGATCCAGACCCTGGCCTTTCAATGCAGACACCCAGACCTGTTGTATACGGCCGTGCTGATCCAGTTGTATATTGGGCAGCATATTAGTCAGATCAATCTTATTGTAAACCATAATATGGGGTATATCCAAAGCATCAATCTGCCTGAGTACAGACTCGACTTCAAAAATGTGATTGACCCGGTTTTCATCGCCGGCATCCACAACATGCAATAACAGATCTGCCTCCTGGGTTTCCTGCAGGGTCGCATGAAATGCTTGAATCAGGTCATGCGGCAAGTCCTGTATAAAACCTACTGTATCAGCCAGCACTACATGCTGGCTTTTCAAAAGCTGCATGCGCCGCAAGGTGGGGTTCAGGGTGGCAAAAAGCTTATCTGCGGAATACACGTCCGCATCGGTAAGTTTGTTGAATAGGGTAGATTTTCCCGCATTGGTATAGCCGACAAGCGCTACGGTCGGCGTTGTGGTCTTGCGTCGTGCAGCCCGCCCCTGATTGCGCTGAATACGTATTTTTTCCAGACGCTTGGAAATCTGCTTGATCCGCAGCCTCAGTAAACGCCTGTCTGATTCCAGCTGCTTCTCACCCGGGCCGCGCAGACCGATACCGCCCTTCTGGCGCTCCAGGTGGCTCCATCCCCGCACCAGACGGGTCGACATATATTTCAATTGCGCGAGTTCGACCTGCAATTTGCCTTCATAGGAACGCGCACGCTGTGCAAAGATATCCAGTATCAGTTCGGTTCTGTCCAATACCCGCTTTTCGCAGATTTTTTCCAGGTTGCGCTCCTGGCTCGGAGACAGGGAATAATTGAAAATGATGATATCTACATTCAGCAGGCAGGCCAGCTCACCCAGTTCTTCTGCCTTGCCGCTGCCAATCAGCAATCTTGCATCCGGTGTGTCACGCTGTACCGTAATCACCGTTGCAATTTCTGCACCGGCTGACCGGACCAACTCCTTGAATTCGTTCAGATCCTGATTATTCGCCGCGCTTCGAAACCTCGTATGTACGAGGATGACACGCTCGCCTATATCTGGGCGTTCAAACAAACAACTGCTCCGGTCGGATACCGTACATTCAATGCTACCTACTCCTCTCGCTGCTCACTGCTATAGGGAATCTTCACCATGCGTGCCGGAACGATGGTTGAAATCGCATGTTTATAGACCATCTGGTTCACACTGTTTTTCAACAAAACCACAAATTGATCAAACGAGTCAACCTGGCCCTGTAGTTTAATTCCATTTACAAGATAGACTGAAACAGGTACTTTCTCCTTCCGCAATACATTCAGAAAGGGCTCCTGCAGAGTTTGGCTTTTTGACATCATTGTAGTACCCCTAGTTTTTATTATGTTTATTGTTCGCTACTAACGAGCTGCCACCCTCACCAATTCGGGATGCCCGTAGTGTACCAGTTTGGTGTCCCAATATGGGAATGAATTGTATGACAAATATCACCAATATCATATTGCCCGGCACAAACACGGGTAAGATCTGCTTCACGCCGTAACCAGGTAAGTTGCCTTTTTGCAAGTTGACGCGTCGCGATCACCGCTTGCTCACGCATGGCCTCATAGCTGCATTCACCAGCGAGATACTTCCAGGCCTGCCGATATCCTACAGACCGCATGGCAGGCAGACCGGAATGCAATTCCTTCCTGCGCCACAACCTTTCTGCCTCGCTCAGAAAACCATCCGCCAGCATGGCGTCAAAACGCTGCCGGATACGCTGGTGCAATACACTGCGGTCCTCAGGGACCAGTGCTATTTTCAACGCACGAAATGTCGGCCCGGGTACTCCGGATTTTGCATGCCACACACTGATTGGAATCCCGCTTGCCTCATAGACTTCCAACGCACGCTGTATGCGTTGCGGGTCATTGGGATGAATGTGCGAGGCGGCCTCTGGATCGACTTCTGCAAGCCGTGTGTGCATGGTTTCCCATCCCTGCCTTGCGGCCATATGATTGATTTTTTCCCGGATCCGGGCATTGGCGCCCGGCATGTTTGACAAGCCGCGCTGCAGGGTGCTGAAGTAAAGCATCGTACCGCCCACCAGCAGGGGAATGCGCTTTCGATTGTGAATCTCCCGGATCAAGCGCAAGGCATCGGTCCTGAAGTTTGCTGCTGAATAGATTTCGACGGGATCGAGAATATCAATCAGATGATGCGGACAGGCCTGCAGAGTTTCACTATCGGGTTTGGCAGAACCAATGTTCATGTCCCGATAAACCATGACCGAATCCACGCTGATGACTTCACACGGGAATTCTGCTGCAATCTTTAGTGCCAGAGCTGTCTTGCCGCTGGCCGTGGGACCCATCAGAAAAACTGCAGGTATTGCATCCAACGGCTACAAGTCCAGATCAGGTCCGGAAACACACAACGTAATCCGCCATTTCCTACTGGCCACGCTGGAATAATTTGTCCAGTTGATCAACACTTAACTGCACCCACGTAGGGCGCCCATGATTGCATTGCGCGCTTCGTTCTGTAGCTTCCATTTCACGCAACAGGGCATTCATTTCAGTAACCATTAATTTACGGTTTGCACGTACAGAACCATGACAGGCCATGGTAGATAAAAGTTCATTACCGGCCTGCTCGAGTTTTCCCGAGGATTCATATACGCCTAACTCCGACAGTACATCCCGAACCAGACCCTCGATGTCTACCTCCGCCTGTTGTAATAATGCCGGGACCTCACGCACCACAATACTCTCATCACCGAACCGCTCAATCCTGAAACCAAATTCCAGAAACAGGCGCTCGTGCTGTTCCGTCTGGGCTGCCTCCTGCTGGCTGACCTCTATCGTCAGGGGTACCAGCAACGCCTGCACAGGGACGCTTTTCCGTTTATACGACGCCTTTAACTGTTCATACACAATGCGTTCATGAGCGGCATGCATGTCCACAATAATCAGGCCCTTGTCATTTTGTGCAAGGATATAGATTCCGTGCAGCTGTGCCAGGGCATATCCCAGGGGGGGTGCCTGTTTTGCGACCTCTGCAGCGTCTTCACCTTCCTGTACTGTCGAAACCGGATCCTGTGCCGATACCGCATAAAGCTGTGCCGCTGCCTGCACCGGGAATGCATTGTGCGGGACACCGGTATATTGACCCATAGGCGGTGTGCGATGTGGCGTACCCGGCTGCGGGGCCCGCACGTAATCATCCACGATTTCACGATATTTCCCGGCATCCTGCTGCGCGGCTTCGGGCATCGTTTCTGCTATGGCCTTGCCCACCGTATGCCGAACAAAATCATGCACGTGCCTGGCTTGACGGAAACGTACTTCATGTTTCATGGGATGGGCATTGACATCCACCTGAGCCGGGTCCACTTCCAGAAATAATACAAAGGCCGGAAAGCGCCCATGGTACAGAACATCCTGATAGGCCTGCCGGATGGCATGCGAAATCACCTTGTCGCGTATCGTGCGTCCATTCACATAGAGGTACTGCAGGTCAGTCTGGCTGCGTGAAAAGGTTGGCAGACTGATCCACCCCTTTACCTGGATATCCTGAGCGGAATTTTCCAGGTAGATGCTTTGTTCTGCAAATTTACGCCCGCATGCCTGCCCCAGGCGTCCTGCCTCGCCCTGCTCGCTGTCCACAGCATCCAGTTCAAGACAGCTGCGACCATTGTGTCTGACCGACAACGCCACATCGAAACGGCTTAATGCAAGCTTGAGCAGCATGGACTGGCAGTGTTGCAATTCGGTTTTTTCGGCCCGCAAGAACTTTTTGCGGGCCGGTACATTAAAAAACAGGTTCTTTACTTCCACCGTGGTGCCGTGCGCCTGACGCGCCGGCACAACCTCTTCAGCAAATTCACCCCCTTCTCCCGAGAGCTCCCAGCCCTCGTTCCTATGACCCAGATGATTGGATGCAAGACTGAACCTGGAAACTGACGCAATACTGGGCAGGGCTTCACCACGAAATCCAAGAGTTGCGATATGTTCAAGGTCTTCCAGAACGGAAATCTTGCTCGTTGCATGGCGTTGCAGGGCAAGCATGATCTCTTCCTTGGGAATTCCATTCCCATTGTCGGTAACCCGTATGGTTCCTGTGCCTCCGTGCTCAAGCTCAACTGAAATTTTTGTGGCTCCGGCATCCAACGCATTCTCAAGCAGTTCCTTTAAAACCGAGGCAGGGCGTTCGATGACCTCCCCTGCCGCAATCTGGTTAACAAGTTGGGAAGGCAGATGTTGGATAGGTCTCATGGATATCACACTCATACTATGAGAACAGGTGTTTCGTCCTGCAACTGCAGCATTTGCTGAAACCCTGAAAGGGCATAGGAAACAAATGCGCCCTGACTGCCCCATTTCCTCGACCGGTCAATGATCCTGCCGGACTCCTGATGCCCAAGTTGTACTGCAAAGGCTCTGACAATGTACAGGTCGTTTGCTGTTTCAGCCGGTGCCTTTTCACAGGTAATGTACACCTCAGGCTCATTGTGTCCGTCTTCAACAGCCGCTAGCAAATACTCATACTCTGTTTCGTCTGTGGATTCGATTTCTCCAAGCACAACAATTGTGTAGGCCCCAAGCCTGTAACGCTGCTTCGGGATTGCACTGGAAATATTCGGTTTCTGCATGGGTCCTGGATATTCACATGCTAGGATAATACAAAATCAGGCGTATACCTATATTTTCAGCAAATGAGTACAAAACGGCTGCTGCGGCTTTTTCCCCAACCCTCTGCAGAGTATGAGTTGGAAAATGTCTATCTTGAACAACACAACTGGGATCTGGCAGCCCGGAAAAAACCGGCCGTAGCTGCCAATTTTGTCACTAGCCTGGATGGCCGGATTGCCATTGCCACTCAGGCAACGCCAGAGGTGCACGTTCCGGAATCCCTGACCAGCCGGGAAGATTTCCGGCTATTTCTGGAACTCCATGCCCAGGCCGATTGTCTGATCACGCACGGTGAATATCTGCGGAATCTGGCAGCAGGCAGACTTGGAAATATCCTGCAGCTGCCAAGCGGCCCTGACTTTGAGGATTTATATCAGTGGCGCCGGCAACAGGGACTCCCGCCATATCCGGATGTTGTGATTGCAAGTTCGAGTCTGGATTTTCCATTGCATCCTTCCCTGAAGGAAAACGGACAAAAAATCTATATTGCAACCGGACAAGGCACTGATCCCGGCCTGCGCGATCGATGGCAGCAGCAGGGACTGGAAGTACTGCTTGCCGGACAATCAGATTCGGTTGAAGGCGGACCCCTGATTGCAGCCCTTGCACAACGTGGGTACAGGAATATTTACCTCATAGCGGGCCCAAAGATGCTGTACACCATGCTTCAGGATCAGCAACTGGACAAACTGTATGTAAGCATCTCGCATCAGTTGCTGGGCGGAACGGTTTTCAAGACCCTGCTGGATGGTGAGAGACTGACCCGGTGCAGCCTTCGATTGAGTTCGCTGTTTCTTCATGAAGCCTCGGATAATGGCTGCGGACAGTTCTTTATCAGTTACGAATGCATTTATGACAAATAAAAAAACAAGAGGCCTCCAACATGCTTGAATTCATTTCAGAATACGGATTATTTTTAACCAAGGTGCTGACTCTGCTGGTATTCATCTGGATACTCATCAGCCTGCTGCTTTCCTTCTCGAGGAGAGCACGCGGAGAAGATCATTTTGAGATCACACATTTGAACAAGAAATACAAATCCATGACGGACACCCTCTTTTTCTCCCTGTTACCCAAAAAAGAAGTTAAGAAAATCAGGAGGCAGACCAAAAAAGAAGCCCGAAAGGAAAAGAAAAAAACGTCTGGCGAAACCAGGAAACGTGTCTTTGTATTGAATTTTCTGGGCAACATCAAGGCTACGGCAGTGCGCCATTTGCGCAAGGAAATTACAGCGATACTGTCTGTGGCATCCAGCAAGGATGAGGTAGTTGTCTGCCTGGAAAGTACAGGTGGGCTGGTGCATGAGCATGGTTTTGCTGCATCGCAGTTATTACGCATCAAACAAAAAGGCATTCCCCTCACTGTTGCAGTCGACAAGGTAGCTGCAAGCGGTGGCTATATGATGGCCTGCGTTGCCGACAAAATCATTGCCGCTCCATTTGCTATCGTTGGCTCAATTGGTGTGCTGGCACAATTACCAAACTTTAACCGCATGCTCGATAAACACGGTATTGACTTTGAACTCATGAAAGCTGGCGAACTGAAACGCACGGTTACCATGTTTGGCAAAAACACGCGCGAAGACCGTGAACATTTTAATGAGCAACTAGAAGATACCCATGCCCTGTTCAAGGAGTTTGTAAAAGACCATCGCCCTGGGCTCGATATTGACAGGGTTGCAACCGGCGAACACTGGCTCGCCAGCCGTGCACTTGCCCTCAATCTGGTGGATACATTGATTACCAGTGACGATTATTTGTTACAGGCGAGTAATGATGCCGACATTTACGAGATCACGTACACAATACCTAAAACTGTCAGTGAGCGCGTCGCGGCTACCGTACAGGCAAGTATGGAAAAGTTGTTTTTTTCCTGGTGGCAACAAGGCCAGAACTCAAGGTTTCTGGGCTGATTTTCTAAAGAACATGTTTGAACAGGATGTTCTGGCCGGACTCATTTGAAGCACTACATTCTGGAGTTGTTGAAACGCCTCGCCAATGCTCGTAGCTGCTTGATTCCTGACAGGTATCCACTCATGCACTGGAAGCGAACCCTGACGCAGAAATACTGCGGGCTGACTATTCTGCAGCCTCTCATTTCAAAAATTGACTGCTGACACTCTTGAGTAATTTCTGGACTAGGTTCCGGTGGATGCCGGAATCATCAGCACCTGCCCTGCGCGAATTGCATCCGACTTGAGGGCATTGGCTTTCCGTATTTCACCGATACTGACCTGATAATAACCTGCAATCGCGGACAAGGTTTCGCCCCGCCGTATCACGTGCCTGCTGCCGGTACCTGCATCGGCCAGAAGCATGTTGCTTGGCGCATGATCTTTCAGATACCGCCGCACCCCTTTCAGAATCGCCAGCGCCAGTTTCTGCTGATGCGCACTGCTCCTTAAACGCTGTTCCTCTTGCGGATTGGAGATAAAGGCGGTTTCAACCAGCACAGAGGGGATATCAGGGGATTTCAATACTGCAAAACCGGCTTGCTCCACGCGGTCACGCAGTACATTGCCAATCAAACCGAGTTCACTGAGAATATCTTCAGCCAGATCAATACTGGCGTCAATGGTTGCCGTCTGGGATAAATCAACCAGCACGGACTTGAGTACTGCATCCTTGTCCTCCAGGCTCACTCCACCAATTTTATCGACTGCATTTTCGCGTCGTGCCAAGATCCGGGCAGCCTCACTCGTGGCACCATGCTGGGACAATACATACACTGACGAACCCCGCGCATTGCGGTTCACGGCTGCATCGGCATGTATGGAAATAAATATATCGGCATTCATTCTGCTCGCTTTCCCGATCCGGGCCCGCAAAGGCACATACGTGTCACGACTACGGATCAGTATGCCCCGCATGCCTTTTTCCTTGTTCATAAGCTTCTTGAGCCGCTTGGCAATTGCTAACACGATGATCTTTTCACGGGTCCTGCCCCGCCCAATCGCACCTGGATCCTTGCCACCGTGCCCTGCATCAATGGCAATAATGACATCACGCTGCATGAGAGGGGTATCCGGCATAGCCAGTACAGGTTTTGTACTGTTTTTCACAGACGCTGAGACCAGGTCGAGTACAAGTCGATACCCTTTTCCTGCAACCGGTTGCAACAACCAGCTTTTTGGAGCCACCTCTGCACGAAGATCAAACACCACGCGCAGTTTTCCCGGCGACTTTTGTGCGTAACGCATGCTTTTCAAAAGAGTGCCCGTAGCCTGAACTGCGCTGAGCTTGCCGTTGGCATCACACTGCTCAATATCCAGTACCACCCGGTATGGATCATTCAGTACGAATACCTTGTGTTTTACAGGGGAAGACAGGTCCAGCACTACACGCGTGCTGTCCCCGCGGTCTGCAATACGAACCCCCTTGACTTTGGTTGTCCCGGCAATTGAGACACAGGGAAGAACAAGCAGGATCAACAGAACCAACAAAGCGCAGATGCCCCCCTGACGCACATTTCCGCCAAACGAAAATACCTGCAAAATCATGCCAGTTCGCTGTCGCACTGAGAAATAACAACCCTGGTTATGAAACCGTACAGGAAGTGTGGCAAAATTTTTACAGAACTACAAGAAATTTATGTAATGGAATTATTGGCCTATACGCTATAGTTAGAGTCCAGTCTCACATCAGGTCAATAATTGAACGGCCATGTGATGACCCGGCACGGTACTCGACACTGCGCCCACTCCCATGATGTTCAAAGACAAATTCAATATCGGCTCCAGGTACCGCATCCCCCCCACGCTCCGGCCATTCAATCAGACAGATCGTATCCGCGCCGGCAACAACGTCCCGAATCCCAATATACTCGAGTTCACGCGGATCCCGTATGCGGTACAAATCAAAATGAAAAAGCCTCACATGCTCCAGAATATAGGTCTCCTCGAGGGAAAAAGTTGGACTTTTGACCTTGCCAGGATATCCAAGGGCCCGAATGAAACCACGTGCAAACGTGGTCTTGCCACTGCCCAGGTCTCCACTTAGATAAATAACCAGAGGCGGGGTGCAGGGACGGGCTGCTCTCGCACCGAGTTCCAGAGTCGATGCATCACCTTCCAGGTACATACAATTCAGTTATCCATAGCATTGACAAGGGTGCGCAGCGGTACAAACAGGTCGCTTGCCAGCAGGCCGCGCAGGCCATTCTGTGCTGCAGCATCTGCGCTGCGGGCATGCAACTGAACACCCAGGCGCGCCGCATCATACAAGCCAGGACCCTGCGCAAGAAGTCCGGCAATGACTCCCGTCAACACATCGCCCATGCCGCCCGAAGCCATGCCGGGATTCCCCGCAGTGCAGACAGAAACCTGTTCCTGTGAAGCCACCAGCGTGCCGGCACCTTTCAGAACACATACTCCGCCATACTGTCGTTGCAGAGCCTGTACCTGTTCGAGGCGTTGCTGCTGTATTTCCTGTACAGTCACCTTCAGCAAACGTGCCGCCTCCCCGGGATGCGGCGTGAGTACCCAGGACTGTTTTTTCATGGGCTCCCGGGCAAGCAAATTCAATGCGTCGGCATCCAGTACCATCGGAAGGTCAAGCTCCAGAACCCGTGCAAGCAGACCCTTTGCCCACTGGTTTTCCCCAAGCCCAGGGCCGATCGCAACCACGGTGGCACGCGGTATCAACCGGTCAAGCTCCCGGGCATCTTCCACACCATGTACCATTACCTCCCGACAGGCAGTGACCATCATGGCCGCATGCTGCGGTGCAGTCGCCACGGATACAAGTCCGCTGCCGACCCTTGCTGCCGCTTCTGCAGCCAGCATCACTGAACCTGCCATACCTGCATTGCCCCCGATCAGCAATACATGTCCATAATCGCCTTTATGTGCATCCGGCCTGCGCGCTCCCAGCTGCGCATGCAGGTCCCCCAGATCAATGGTGTGACCAATGGCTGGCATTGATCGGGACACCTCATCCGGAATCTGTAAATCGTTAAAAAAAACCCTGCCTGAGTGATACCTGCCTGCCCCGGTAACCAACCCCAGCTTCATCCCCACAAATGTAATCGTTGCCTGCGCAACTACAGAGTCTCCCAGAGGCACGCCTCGGTCTGCATCCAGTCCTGAAGGAATATCCACACTCAAGACCGGAGCCGGATGTGCATTCACGCCCTGTATGGCTGCTGCAAACTCCCCTTCGACCGGGCGGGTCAGGCCGGAACCTAATAAGGCATCGACTACAAGATCACAGTCTGGCAGAGCCTGCCCGGCAAAGGCGGTACATTGACCGCCGCTGTCCAGATACTCATCACAGGCACGTCTGGCGTCCCCCGCGAGCCTGGAGCGGTCGCCTGGCTGAATCACATTCACTTGCATCCCGACAGACCGGGCCAGACGGGCAATGACATATCCGTCCCCGCCATTGTTCCCTGCACCTGCCAGCACAACAAGGTGCCTGGCATCTGGCCAGTTTTCCTGAATCAGGCCTAAAGCCGCCTCACCGGCCCTTTGCATCAACGTATAACCGGGTATCCTGAACTTCCCGATAGCGATACGATCCATCTCACGAACCTGCCTGGCGAGATAAATATTTTCAGGAATGGAATGCATCAGCAGATTATACGTAATTAAAACCTGTACGATTATGGCAGATTAAAGTACATACTCAATGAACACCTCCTTTTCAGATTTTGCCAGCCTGGCCCGGCACATCAAGGCTTGGGGGAAAGAGCTCGGATTCGATGAAGTCGGTATCACCGACACCCGGCTGGATGAGCATGAAGCCCGTTTAATAAACTGGCTGGCGGCCGGGTACCACGGAGAAATGCACTACATGAGCCAGCACGGCAGTAAACGTTCCCGGCCTGAAAAACTGATCCCTGGCACCATTCGCATCATTTCCACACGCATGAACTATCAGGCACCCGATGCCCGGGATGAAAAGGAGGTGCTCGGCAACCGGGATCAGGCGTACATCTCCCGGTATGCACTGGGTCGGAATTATCACAGGATGATTCGCAAACGGTTACAGAAACTGGCAGAACGCATTACTGCAAAAGCAGGGCCCTTCGGGTATCGCGCGTTCACAGACAGTGCGCCGGTGCTGGAAAAGGCGCTTGCAGAAAAAGCAGGACTGGGCTGGATCGGCAAACATACCAACCTGATCAACCGTACATCCGGCTCCTGGTTTTTTCTAGGCGAGTTGTACACGGACCTGCCGTTGCCCGTCGACCCTCCTTCCGAAAATCACTGCGGTACCTGCAGCACCTGTATGGAAATTTGCCCTACCCAGGCAATTACAGGCCCGTATCAGCTGGATGCAAGACGCTGCATCTCCTATCACACGATAGAACTGAAACAGGCGATTCCTGTTGAATTCCGAAAAGCGATAGGCAATCGTATCTTTGGATGCGATGACTGTCAGCTGTATTGTCCATGGAACCGGTTTGGAAAGAAAAGCACGCTTGCAGATTTTGCAGTGCGTCATCATCTGGATGCACCGGAACTCATTGAATTATTCAGATGGAGTCAGGATGACTTCCTGGCCAATACTGAAGGCTCCGCAATCCGCCGTATTGGGTACGAGTGCTGGCTCAGGAACATTGCAGTGGCACTCGGCAATGCAACGTCCACGTCGGATGTCATCCAGGCACTGAAAGACAAACAGCATCATCCGAGCGCACTGGTGCGCGAACACGTTGCGTGGGCATTGCAGCAACACGGGGTGTTCTGCGGGGCCTGAAATGTGACAGGTATAAACCGCGGCATTGCAGTACCGGAAAATCAGGAGTGTTTCCTGTAATAATCAAGCAGTGCGCGGGTCGCAGAATCCTGGCCCGAAACAGACCCACCATCCTGTATCCTCCCAAGCAGGCGGTGTGCCAGTTTTTTCCCTAACTCCACACCTGGTTGATCAAAAGAATTTATATTCAGAACAATACCCTGTACCAATACCTTGTGTTCGTACAGCGCCAGCAACAGACCCAGGGTGCGTGGCGTAAGTTCCCTGAATAAGATCGTGTTGCTGGTGCGATTGCCCGGAAATACTGTATGCATGGCCTGCTGTACATTGTCCTCAGCCTGTATTTCTTCGGGCGCCTGGCCTAGCATCAAGGCCTGGGTCTGGGCAATCATGTTGGATACCAGCATGTCATGCTGTGACCGATTTGCATGGTCAGGCCTCACCACTCCGATAAAATCGCAACTCACGGCATAGGCACCCTGATGCAGAAACTGGAAAAACCCATGCTGGGCATTCGTGCCCACCTCTCCAAATACGATTGCAGAACCCGGTACATCCAATACTCTTCCGGCCCGGTCCACGCACTTGCCATTACTTTCCATTTCCAGTTGCTGCAAATAAGCAGGCAGATAACGCAAACGCGTATCATAGGGCAGCACAACCTGTACGGATGCACCCAGAAAATGCTGATTCCAGATACCCAGCAAGGCAAGCAGTACAGGGATATTTTCCCCCGGAGAGGCCGTTTTAAAATGTTTATCCATCACGTTCGCACCCTGCAGCAACTCTCTAAATGCAGGCATGCCTAGATAAAGCGCAATACTCAATCCTGCTGCTGACCAGACAGAAAAGCGCCCCTCTACTGTATCCCATATAGGGAAAACCTGCTGCTGCGGGATACCCCATGACACTGCTTTTTCGACCCTGGCGGAAACCGCAGCAAAATGCCGGGCAATGCTCCTTTTTACCTGTGTGTCTTCTGAAAGCCAGTTTTTTGCTGTCTCTGCGTTGGCCAGGGTTTCCGGCGTAGCAAAGCTTTTTGAGGCAACAATAAAAAGTGTAGTCGCCGGCACCAGATTTTTCAGTACACGATTGATTTCCGTAGCATCGGCATTGGCAACGAAATGAATATTCGGGCCCTGGCCGGCAACATCGCTGAATGCATCACATACCAGCATTGGACCCAGATGCGAACCTCCGGTACCAAGGTTGACCACATCCGTAAACCCTCCTTTCCGAACCTGCTCGATGAACCCCTCCATGCGTCGCAAAACCTGATTGCGGGCCTTGGCCAAATCAGAAGATGTATCGCCCAGATCACGAAGTGCGGTGTGTTGCACGGCCCGGTTTTCGGTCAGGTTGATGCGCTCCCCGGCAAACATCCTGTCGCACCAGAACCCTACTTCGCATTCGGCAAACAGGGAAAGCAGCTTGTCTACTGTTTTTTCAGAAATACAGTTTCTGGAAAAATCAAACAGGAAATGCTCGTTTTCCAGTGAAAATTTCGTGAACCGGTCCGGGTCCTGCACAAACCATTCGTGCAAGGTATGTTTTTTGACTTCCTGCGCGTGTGCGTAAAGTGCCTGATAGGAAGCCAGCTGTGAAAGTGGCTTACGCACCGGCGGTGCTACAGGATTGCATGCACAAAAACAAGGGTGCCAGACAGCCCCCGTCCCTGAGATGCCTGACCGCTAGGAATTGTCGTTGGTGATACGCTTGTACTGGATTAACTGTGTAACTTTCAGATTAAACACATCCAGTTGCGCTGCGACCGCGATAACAAATACCGCTACCACCAAGGCTACGACTACGACCCACATACTTTTCTCCTGACCAAAAAAATAAAAAACTACTCCCCAGAGTATACCTGTTTAGGCTATCCGTACCAGTATATTGTCAACCAGGCGTGCCTTGCCCAGCCAGGCGGCTGCCAGAATGGCTATACAATCAGTTTCATACAGAACCCCTTCAAGAGTATTGGCATTCCGGATGGCCACGTAATCCGGACGGAATCCAGCCTGCTTCAGGCGCTTTTCCGCCCGGGATTCCAAAAGTGTATAAGGGCGAACACCCTCTTCAATCTGCTGCTTTACGTTGACCAGTGCAGCATACAGTTGCGGCGCCAGTGCGCGTTCTGCATTGCTCAGATACACATTGCGCGAACTCAATGCCAGGCCATCCTCTTCACGCTGGGTGGGAACCTGTTCAATCTGTATCGCCAAACCCAAGTCTTTCACCAGTTGCCTGATGATGACCAGTTGCTGATAGTCTTTCTCGCCAAACACCGCCACATCAGGGTCTGCCATGTGAAACAACCGGGTCACCACCTCAACGATACCATCAAAAAATCCCGGCCGAAACTTTCCACACAACTGCTGGCGCAGTGGATTTTCAGGAATACTTTTCTGTACGCGCTGCCGTTCAGAATACACTTCCTCATGTTCCGGCATAAACACTAGGTCCACATTGGCGTGTTGCAGGGCATCCAGATCTTCGTTCGGCGTTCTCGGATACGCAGCCAGGTCTTCTTCACTATCAAACTGCAGGGTATTGACAAAAATACTGCACACCACCTTGCTACCACAGATGCCAGCATGCCTGACCAGGGCAAGATGCCCTGCATGCAGGTTTCCCATGGTGGGGACCAGTACAGTCCTCTCGCCCTGACCCTTCCATACCGAGATTTGCTGGCGTAACGCAGCAACCGTGGTAACTGTTTGCATAAGATATCGCTGAAGCGATCAGGATCTCGTGGGAAAACCGGAATTTTTCACGGCGTCTACGTATGTTTCGATCGCGGCCGGAATGTCTTTTGCGTCGGCAAGAAAATTCTTTGCAAATTTTGGTGAAATTCCCTGGGTAATGCCGAGGACATCATGCACCACCAGGATCTGCCCATCACAATCCGGTCCGGCACCAATTCCAATTACAGGTATGGAACAATGACGTGTAATACTTCTGGCAAGCTCGTCAGGTATGCATTCCAGCAGTAACATATCGGCACCTGCAGTCTGCAGGCTGTCTGCGTTGCTAAATAATTCATCAGCACTTTTCTCATCACCGCCCTGCATCGAGTAACTGCCAAGCTTGTGAATATACTGGGGGCGTAATCCCAGATGTGCGCATACGGGGACCCCGCATTCGCTGAGTTCCTGCACGATACTCGCCTGACGGGCCGAAGCTTCCAGCTTGACCATTTGCGCACCTCCCATCTGAATCAGGTCGGTTGCATTACTCAGGGCCTGCTCCACGTTGGTGTACGACATGAAGGGCATATCGGATATCACAAAACCATGTCTGACAGCCGAACTCACACACTGGCTATGATAGATCATGTCTTCCATGGTCACAGATACCGTGCTGGTATGGCCCTGTACGACCATGCCAAGTGAATCCCCTACAAGAATAACATCCACTCCTGCCTGATCCAGCAAGGCAGCAAAGCTTGCATCGTAGGCCGTCAGACAGGCAATTTTCTCACCCTCCGACTTCATCGCCTGCAGTCGTTTCAGGGTGATATTTTTTGTGCGGTGATGAATGCTCATTGATACTCCCGAACCCCCACAAAATCAGCTTGCAAATGGCAAGGGGTTAAAATAGCGTTTACCGGCTTTGGTACTCAGGATTTTTTGTAACAACTGCTTATAATCCCTGTCATTATTAATAAAATCAATTTCGCTCGCGTTCACAATCAGGCATGGCGCATCATTATAATGATAAAAGAATTTCGCATAGGCTGCGTTAAGCTGTTCCAGATAGGCCGATTCGATCAGACGTTCGTAGCTTCGTTTGCGTTTTCGTATACGTTGCAGCAGTACTTCCACAGGGGCCTGTAAATACACGACCAGATCAGGCTTGGGTGCATCAATGGTAAGATAGGAATATACCTGCTCATACAACTCATATTCACTGGCATTCAGGGTAATTTGCGCAAACAGCTGATCCTTTTCAATCAGAAAATCAGACACCCGTACCGGAGAAAATATATCAGCCTGCCTGAATTCCTGAAGCTGTTTGGTACGCCGCAGTAAAAAATACAATTGCGTAGACAGTGCCGCCTCTCTGGGATTTTGGTAAAACTGTTCAAGAAAAGGATTCTCTTCCACATGCTCCAGTAACAGATACGAACCAAACTCATCACCCAGACGTTGCGCAAGGCTGGTTTTGCCCACACCTATCGAACCTTCTACGACGATGTATTGAGGGTTAGGGCCTGACATCTGGAGTTGCCATCTTCGTTAGCCGGTATTGAGGGAGCTTTTCAATCAATTTGCGCAAACTGCCTTTACCCGGAATAATGAGATTTTCCTCTATCTCTTGTAAAGGAATTAATACAAATTCCCGCTCGCTTATACCGGGATGCGGTATCTGAAGTACCTCTGTATCCACCTCCAGGTTACCGTAAATCAAGATATCCAGATCCAGGGTTCTCGGGCCCCAATGCCCCGTATTCCGAACACGTTGATGCTGCTGTTCAATCGTTTGCAGAGCGGTTAATAACTCCATAGGGTAGAGGTCGGTGGAGACCTTGGCAACCGCATTGATAAAGTCAGGCTGCTCAGCGAGCCCCATCGGCCTGCTTTTATACAGGCTTGAACTTTGCAGCAACTCAGTGTCAGGTATTTCACGAAGCGTAAACAAGGCGCGGCATATCTGCTTTTCAGGGTCTTTCAGGTTACTGCCAAGACCGATATATGCCTGCATGATATCTGCCCCTTGTTCAGTAATCCAGACAGTACATGCCTAGTGATAGGTCTTGTTTTCGGGCCGGTACAGTGTTTTGCCGGTTTTGTCCCCCGATGAACGCAACATTTTTCTTTGTGCGGACTCATCTGCACTCTGAAAGATCGTCCACCACTCACATAATTTGTCAACCGGTTCACCCGCACCTGCACGCAAACACAAGAAATCATACGCTGCACGAAACCGGGCATGCTGGTACAGGCGGAACACCTGTTTGCCACGCTTGCGATAGAACCGGTACTGGAGGTCCCAGATATCGCGTATT
Organism: Gammaproteobacteria bacterium; assembly: GCA_965205275.1. GTDB lineage: Bacteria > Pseudomonadota > Gammaproteobacteria > UBA4575 > UBA4575 > WTFY01. The sequence goes on along the minus strand of OZ242168.1, from coordinate 135,509 downwards.
GGATAACTGATCCGCCTCGGGATCGAGGTGTACCGTAATTGCGAGATCAGGGTATCTTTGACTGCAGCTTCGTGGGCAACCCTCGGAGACAGGCCATCCAGCTCCAGTTGCAGGGCCAGCACCCGCATGGGACCCCACAAAAATACTGCGTACAGAAACGAAGGGGTCACGGGTTTACCGGTACGAATCCGTTCATCTGTGTTTTGCAGGGCACCGTACACCAGATCGGAAAACGTCTGCAGGGAGGTATCCTTGAGTGCTTTTTCTGTCAGCGGAAACAGGTATTGAAACAGACCGTACTCACGTAACGCACTGAAGGTCTGTACTGCAAAACCTGCTTGAAACAATTTGAGCATTTCATCAAACAGACGCGCCGGAGGCACTTCTGACAGCAAATGACCCAAACGATAAATTGCTTCCTTAGCCTGCCTGTCAACCCTGAAAGCCAGCTTGACTGCCAGCCGTACTGCACGCAGCATGCGTACCGGGTCTTCACGAAACCGTAAATTCGGGTCACCGATTACACGTAACAGCCTTGCATCGAGGTCCGGCCTGCCATGGACCATATCCAGCAGCTGTCCCACATCGGGGTCGTAGTACAGGGCATTGGCCGTGAAATCCCTGCGAAACACATCCTCCTCTATACTCCCATAGGTGTTGTCCGTAATAATGCGGCCCTGCTGATTCGCATGGGCACGCCCCGCAGCACGAAATGTTGCGACTTCTACGTACCCTTGCGAAGAATATACATGTACGATCCGAAAGCGCCGCCCAATCACACGACTGTTTTCAAACAGGCTGCGGACATCCTCAGGATGGGCATCGGTTGCAATGTCAAAGTCCTTGGGAGAAAGCCCTAGCAGCAGATCACGAACCCCGCCACCAACAAGATAGGCCTGGAATCCTGCCGCGTGCAGCCTGGAAATTACACGCAGTGCATCCCGGTTGATGTGGGATACGTCAATATCTACCTGTGCCCCGGGACCCAGATTCGACTTGCGCTGGTCAGTCTTGGAAAGCTTCATAAAAAAGGAAATGCTGTTTGAAAAGGACTCTTTTATCCAATATACCATTGGATCATAACCATGTTACATTCAAAAACAACCGAAAACGGGCATTCTATAGCCAATGCGGTAATGCACTGGGCCTCAAACTTTATTTATACTCAAGCCCGTCGAGATACAGATATGGACAATATAGGAGTACGTCGCGATGGCCATCCGAGCCGACCTGGAAGCAAAAGAAGCACAATGCAAGTCACTCAATGACTTTATACACTTGGCCAGAGAGGCTCTGGACGAACCCACCGATGCAGATTATGCAAAAGAGCTTCTGCAAAAAGCCTAGCCCGACATCTGGGCGATAAAGACAAGGCCCGTGAATGTCTGGAAAAAGCTGCGAGTGAAGCCAGCGAACCGGGTGAACTGCTCGCCATGTCGAATTTCGCACATCAGGAAATGAACGATGAAAAACTCGGCCAGTCGTTACTGGCCCGGGTTGAAAAAACAGTCAAAACCCTGCAGGACTATCTGGCCCTTGCCAGATCACTCAAGGATGCAGGAGATGAAGAGGCCAGCAGGCCGCCGAGGATGTGCCGGCTACAATTTTCCGCTTGCTTTTCGAAGTTGACGACGCTGGAGCTTGTCAGGCCTGCCTTTTGATTGTGGCATGCCTGCATTCAGCAATCTGCGTTGCTGAATATCCAGTTCCCGCTGCGCGGTACTTGCTTGTGTTTCCTCATAAAGCGTCTGCGCCACTTTTGCCGAACCTCTTTTTTCATCCAGCGCACGGATGACGATGGTGGCCCGATGCTGTCCCCGTGTAATTTCAAGCCTGTCCCCGATTTGCACGGGTCGTGAAGGCCTCGCCCGTTGGCCATTGACATGGATCTTGCCTCCGTTTACGGCATCCGAGGCCAACGTACGGCTTTTGAAAAAACGGGCTGCCCATAGCCATTTGTCTACGCGGATCTTTTGCCGGGCATTCATTTTCCTATTTTATCTCCAATACGTATAATGCCTCACTTTCTGAATTTCATGCCGGATAATCATGAACCTAGAACTTGTCAGTTTTAATTTGTGCCCGTTTGTACAGCGTAGCGTAATCACACTGAACCATAAAAATTGCGATTACAAGATTACCTTTATCGATTTGAGTGATCCACCTGACTGGTTTCTGGAGATTTCACCGCTGAGGAAAGTGCCGGTACTGAAAGTAGATGATGCTGAAGTGTTGTTTGAGTCTGCCGTGATCAATGAATTCATTGACGATGTTACACCCGGGACATTAAAACCTTCGGACCCGCTCACGCTCGCGAAAAATCGTGCATGGATTGAATATGGGAGCGCATGTCTGTCAGACCTGTACATGATTGCAGACTGTAAAACCGAACAGGACATGCACAAACGGATAAATGAATGTATTGAACGACTGCTACGCGTGGAGAATGTTCTGGGTCATTCCACTTTCTTTAATGGTGATGACTTGACCCTGATTGACACAGCCTATGCTCCGTTACTGATTCGCCTGGACTTCATGCATAAAAAAATAAATTTGCTGGGCCGGAATAACTTCACCAAATTGAACACATGGAAAGAAAACCTGCTAAACCTGCAGTCAGTACAAAAATCAATCATTGACGATTTTAAATTGCATTACACAAATAAAATCAAGGTGCAGGACGGCTATTTGGGAAGCATTCTGTAAAAACCTGGATTCAGCCCGCACTTTGTACTACACAGCAAACACAACCCATCCCTAGACTGAGTTCCCGCACAGACGAACATCTGGTCTGAAAACAACTGGCAGAGATTCCGTGGCTCTGGATCAGTTTGCGATTTCACTAATCATCTGATTCAGCCTGCTTACAAAGGTGGCAGGGTCTTCAAGCTGTCCTCCTTCTGCAAGGATAGCCTGATCAAACAGGATTTTGGCCCAGTCTTCAAACCGGCCTTCGATCTGTTCATTTTCCATGCGCTTAACCAAGGCATGGGTAGGGTTAATTTCCAGAACAGGCTTGGTCGATGGCAGCTCGTGCCCAGCCTGCTTCATCAGATGCTGCATGTAGAGTGCCATATCATGTTCATTCAGGACGATACATGCAGGAGAAGCAGTCAGGCGGTGTGAGACCCGTACCTCTTCTACCTTGTCCTGCAACACTTTCCCGATACGCTCAACCAGCTCTTTGGCTTCTTTTTCCTTCCTCTCCTGCTCTTTTTTATCTTCCTCATCACTTATTTTGCCAAGATCCAGTTCACCTTTGGCGATGGAAGCAAAGGATTTTTCCTGATACTCGGTCAGATGGCTCATTAACCATTCATCGACACGATCAACCAGCAACAACACCTCAATGCCCTTGTCACGGAAGATCTCCAGGTGAGGACTGTTCTTTGCGGCAGCATAATTGTCTGCGGTGATATAATAAATCTTGTCCTGCTCGGGCTTCATACGGGCAACGTAATCTTCCAATGAAACATTCTGGGTCTCATCATTACGATGCGTGGAGGCAAACCTCAGTAGTCCGGCAATTTTTTCCCGATTTGCGAAATCCTCTCCAGGACCCTCCTTCAGGACCCTGCCGAATACCGACCAGAACTCCTGATATTGTTCTGTTTTGTTTTTAGCCAGATTTTCAAGCAGACCCAGGATTTTCTTTACTGAACCTGAGCGAATGTTGTCGATGATCTTGTTGTTCTGCAAAATCTCCCGCGAAATATTAAGTGGCAAATCATTTGAATCAATCACACCACGTATGAAGCGCAAATATCGCGGCAACAGTTTTTCAGCATCATCCATGATGAATACCCTCTGCACATAAAGTTTTACGCCGTGTGCAGGATGTGGTTCAAACAGATCAAAAGAAGCCTGTTTCGGGATATATAAAAGTGAGATGTATTCCGTTTTACCTTCAACGCGATTGTGGGTCCACACCAGGGGTTCCGCAAAATCATGACTCACATGCTTGTAGAATTCCGTATATTCCTCATCACTGATTTCACTTTTAGGTCGGGTCCAGAGTGCTGAGGCCTTATTGACCGGTTCCCATTTTGCCGTAGGCTCACCCTTGTCATTCTGCTCGCGCATTTCAATTGGTAGCGGCACATGATCCGAATACTTTGCAATAATGGAACGCAACTGCCAGCTGTTGAGCAAGTCATCTTCATCCTTCTTTAAATGCAGGACAACTTCAGTCCCGCGCCTGGCTCTTTCCACATCTTCCAGTGTGTACGTGCCGGTCCCCTCGGATTCCCAACACACAGCCTGATCCTTTTCCAGACCTGCCTTGAGCGTGGTCAGGGTGACTTTATCCGCTACAATAAATGCAGAATAAAACCCGACTCCGAATTGACCAATAAGGTTTGAGTCCTTGCTTTGATCGCCAGTGAGCCGATCAAGAAACTCCCGGGTACCTGACCTGGCAATGGTACCAATATTCTGAATCACCTCTTCACGACTCATACCAATGCCATTGTCACGAACCGTGATGGTGCGCTCATCTTTGTCAAACTCAACCTGTATTTTAAGCTTGGCATCCTTACTCAACAGGGTGTCATCAGAGATTGCCTCAAAACGCAGCTTGTCACATGCGTCGGATGCATTGGAAATCAACTCGCGCAGGAATATCTCTTTATTTGAGTAAAGAGAGTGAATCATCAAATGTAAAAGCTGTGCAACTTCTGTCTCAAACTGCAAGGTTTCTTTTCTGGTTTCCGTATTCATTTTTTACCTGCGAAAATTACTGGTTAAGAATTTATCGGCTAATTTCACCATCCACTTCCAGCGACAAGGGTCCGTCCGGTGGCGAAGCACCGTAGTCGGTCTGATCCTGTAGATGTACTTTCAGCCTTAGCGTGTTGATCCCGGGATTTTTGGCAAGATGCTTCACGATGGCCTCGTCCGCCTGAACACCGAATGTCTTGAGCAATGCACGTATACCTTTCCTGCTGTTGTCTTCCATTTTCTTTCTCCTGTAGCGGTGCAATACCTAGTTTATACGGTCATTTTCTGAAAAATAAAGGCCTTGATGAATTCCTCAAGAATTTTTTGGGCATGACAAAATTTATCGACCGGTGCCAGCATTTCATCCACACCTTGTATATAGGGACCAGTTTTATCAGGCCTGCCGCATTCCTGATAGATGGCCTGTACGTGGCTGGGCAGCATTTCAAGGTGAAACTGCAGGGCCAGTACGTTTTCATCATACACGAAGGCCTGATTTGTGCAGCCATCACTCACGATGAAATTGCTGGCGCCTGACGGGGTCGAAAACGTATCGCCATGCCAGTGCAATGCGTCAAAGCTTGCCGGTAAATTTTGTACGCGCTCGCCCTGGAGTCCTAGCGTGCGCCGCACCGGAAACCAGCCAATTTCTTCATGTACATTCTTCGTTACAGTTGCCCCGAGCACCTCGGCAAGCAACTGGGCACCCAGGCATACTCCCAGAACAGGAATCTTCCGCTGTATCGCGGATTCAATAAATTCCTTCTCCAGCCGCAACCATGGGTACCGGGCTTCGTCATGCACGCCCATCGGGCCACCCATGATGATCAATGCATCGATATCGTGAACAAGCGGCAATGGTTGGTCCTGATACAGGCACGTACTTGAAAGCCTGTGCCTGTTAGAGATGAGGATATTCTCCATGCTTCCCAGACCTTCAAAAGAAACGTGTTTCAGATAATGTATGTGCATCGCCTAACAGGCAGTCATTCGACAAGTGTATGGCTCATGTGCTGCGCAGATACTTTTGTTCATGATCGAGCAGCCATTGTTTGCGATGCACCAAGCTTCCATCTGCATCTCCCATAAATCCCCCTAGACCTGTAGCCCCCACTACGCGATGACATGGAACGATCAGCAACAGACTGTTGCGTCGGCATGCATTACCCACGGCACGTGGCCCAGACCTGATTTTTCTGGCGATCTCACCGTACGTTAGCGTAGCGCCAAACGGGATTTTTGTAATCTGGTCCCAGACACGTACTTGAAAGTCTGTAGCTTCAGGGAACAAAAACGGAATCTCAAACTTCTGCAACCTGCCGGCGAACCAAGCCTGCAACTGTTTCTGTACTTCTCTGGCAAATGGTTCTTTGGCAGCAGTCGTGTGTGTGTGTGTGGCGTGGACTCCAGTGACGAAACCACCTTCATATTCAACCGCCAGGTTTCCTATCGGGGTCTTTGTAATCATTTTTTTCATATCGATGACTGATTCTACCTGGGTCTGCTGGACCCCTAAGCCATTACCTCAGGGTTATACGTGCATGACTCCTTGAAAACCGGAATTGTGTCGGCGGGAAGCCCTGAAAGAAGGCGAGCAGGCATGCATTGGCCCGGTCGTTGCAGCCATATGGAGAAAACAGGAGCACGGCCTGCAGGACGCCACAGGCCTCTAGACTTTTTCCTTGATTCGAGCTGCCTTGCCCGTTCTGCCCCTTAGGTAGTAAAGCTTGGCGCGTCTTACCTTGCCTGTACGCTTCACCTTGATACCTGCAATCATTGGGCTATGCGTCTGAAAGGTGCGTTCAACACCTTCTCCATGAGAGAGCTTTCTCACCGTAAAAGCGGAGTTCAGCCCACGATTACGTTTGGCAATGACAACCCCTTCAAAAGCCTGCAACCGCTCCCGGTTACCTTCTCTTACCTTAACCTGCACCACCACGGTATCCCCGGGATTGAATTCCGGAATATCGTCCTTAAGCTGCTGCTGATTCAACTCTTCAATGATATTGGCCATGATTATCTCTTACCCTGTTTTAACTAAATCCTGTACTCCTGCAGATATTCCTCAAGCAAGGTCTGCTGGTCCTCGCTGAGATCGAGCCCGGCAAACAGATCAGGCCTGCGCAGATAAGTGCGACCCAATGCCTGTTTTTTTCGCCAGCGCTTAATCGCCTGGTGATTCCCCTGGAGCAGCACTTCCGGAACCTCGCGACCATCAATGCTTCCCGGGCGCGTATAATGCGGGCAATCGAGCAATCCGTCAATAAAGGAATCCTGCCGGGCTGATTCCTCGTGCCCCAGTGCCCCGGGCACATGCCTGATCAGGGCATCTACCAGCAGCATGGCCGGTAATTCCCCGCCACTGACGACAAAATTACCCACAGAAAGCTCTTCGTCGGTCTCGGCATCAATCAGTCTTTCATCGATGCCTTCATAGCGTCCAGCCACAAGCACCAGATTGGAGTATGCCTGTAACCGGGTTACATCCTCCTGTTCAAAAAGCTTGCCCTGAGCAGACAGACACACAACATGACTGTTTTCCTCATTCCGGACTGCCTGACGAATCGCCTTTTGCAGCGGTTCAAACTGCATCACCATACCCGGACCGCCCCCGTAGGGCCGGTCATCAACACGACCATGAGGATCAGTTGAAAAATCGCTCAGATCCAGCACATGCACATCCACCAGTTTGCGCCCTATCGCGCGACCGATCACACCAAACCTGGTCAGGTTCAGCACCATTTCGGGAAACAGGGTAACAATATGGATCTGCATCACCAATAGGGTCTAGCTGAATTCTGCATGCCAGTCTACCGTCATCAGTTTGCGGTCAGGGTCCACTTCTTTCACCACCTCACCCCTGACATACGGGACCAGGATTTCGGTTGCACCCGCCTCGCCTTTAATGACAAGCACATCATGCGCACCCGTTTCCATCAAACGTTCGATTTTCCCCAGACTCTGTCCGGTGCCCGTAACCACATCGAGGCCAATCAACTGATACCAGTAATACTCATCTGCAGGCAGTTCAGGCAATTCTGCAGTGGATACCCATATCTGCGCATGTTTGAGTGCTTCTGCCTCGGTACGCGTGTCCACGCCTGACAGATGCGCCACGATGCCCTTGCCATGCAGCCTGCTCTGGCCCAGCTGATAGGAATTTTCATCGTGGTTCAGACGCAAGTGCCACAATGCGTACTGAAGAACCTGCTCTTTCGGGCGACAATGGGAGTGGACTTTTAACCAGCCTTTTATTCCAAAGGCTCCCTGAATATACCCAACCTGAATGTCTGGAGTTTTATCCAAATTCCCGGACGGGTCGCGGACCCTGTTATACCGCCTGTTTAAGGTTTTGTCTGACCAGACTTGCAACACGCCCAGACGGTTGCGCACCATGACCCAGCCAATGCTCATACCGCTCCGCTTCAATAAAGAAGCCGATCTCCTGACCTTTGGCAATGGGGTTGAAATAACCAATGCGTTCGATGTACCCGCTGTCTCTGCGTTTGCGGGAATCAGTGACTACAATGTTATAGAAAGGGCGCTTTTTAGCCCCACCACGAGATAATCGAATTGTTACCATAAAAATAGTTCAGTTTGTAGCAGGATAGTGCAAAATCGAATCGAACCGTGCATTCTACGCAATTTAATTTGAAAAGAAAGTCCAATTCCCGGAATCCGGTATTCCCTGCAGGCGATACCGTCCTCAAAACAACCCGAACCCCTGCATTTATCTCGGAGGCGGAACTTTCCCCTGCATGGTCTGCATCATTCTTTGCAGACCTCCTTTTTTGGAAACCTTTTTCATCATTTTTTTCATTTGCAGATGCTGCTTCAGCAAGCGGTTCACATCTTGTACCTGGGTGCCGGAACCGGCTGCAATCCTTCGCTTGCGTGTACTTTTAATCACATCCGGAAAACATCGCTCATGCGGGGTCATCGAACAGATAATTGCAATCATACGCGGCAACATCCTGTCATCTGCAAGTGCCTTGGCATTTTTGGGCAGACCCGCAGTGCCAGGAATTTTGTCCATAAGACCTGTCAGACCCCCCATATTCATCATCTGCTCAAGCTGATTTTTTAAATCGACCAGATCAAAACCCTTGCCCTTTTTGATTTTTTTGGCAAGTTTCTGTGCCTGATCCCGATCGACTTCCTGCTCAACCTTTTCAACCAGGCTCACAACATCGCCCATACCTAAAATGCGTGAGGCAATGCGGTCCGGATAAAATGGCTCCAGTGCCGTGGTTTTTTCGCCTGTCCCTAAAAACTTGATCGGCTTGCCCGTAATTTCCCTCACCGATAATGCGGCTCCCCCACGCGCATCACCATCCGTTTTTGTGAGAATGACACCTGTGAGAGGCAAGGCATTATTGAAGGCCTGCGCCGAATTCGCAGCATCCTGACCGCTCATGCTGTCTACCACAAACAAGGTTTCTACAGGTTGTACAGCAGTATGCAGTGCGATGATTTCCTGCATCATGTCATCATCGATATGCAAACGGCCTGCAGTATCAATCAGTAAAACATCTTTAAACTGTTTCCTGGCATGGTCCACGGCACGGTGAGCGATGTTGATGGGTGTTTCCGAGGATTCACTCGGGATAAACTCTGCACCGACCTGTTTGGCCAGAGTCTGCAACTGTTCAATTGCCGCTGGCCGATATACATCGCAGCTTACTACCGCCACACTTTTTTTTCGCTGCTCACCCAGCCAGCGTGAAAGTTTGGCCACACTGGTAGTCTTGCCCGACCCCTGAAGACCTGCAACCAGAATAACCACTGGAGGGGGCACAGCCAGGGTGAGTGCCTCATTGGCATCCCCCATAAGATGTACCAGTTCATCATGTACCGTCTTGATAAAGGACTGACCCGGAGAGAGACTCTGCAATACCTCTCTCCCAAGAGCCTTGTACTTGACACTTTCAATAAATCCGCGCACCACAGGTAGCGCCACGTCTGCCTCAAGCAGGGCCATGCGTACTTCACGTAGCGTATCCTGAATATTCTCTTCGGTAAGACGCGCCTGACCGCGCAGTTTTTTTACGGTCCCCGAAAGCCGGCTGGATAAATTATCAAACATAAATCAGGTTTGTGCTCCCTGATCAGTCAGGGAGTCCTGGTAACTTGGTTGCGGCACATTATAGCGGAATCAGGTGCATGAATACGCCCTCTGCGGCAACCTGGTCATCCTGATCGCTGATCCCTGGACAGCATCACCCCCAGGCAACAGATAAATATCTGACCTGACCTGCTGCACTTTGTATACTTGTCAATGGAATGAGCACCACAACATTATTCTGGTATCGCGTATGAAAGCAATCTTCCCGTTCAGCCAATCCCTCTCTTGGCCATGTCAAGCATTTTAAAATATGCAGCAATTGCGCTCTATGCCTTGACTTTTGTGGTTATTTTATGGCGTACGTATTACTTGAGCGTGAATGAACAGGATGGTAAACGCAGCACAATGCTTACCGCCTGGGGCATGGCATGCCTCCTGCATGCCATTTATCTATACCCGCAAACCTTTACTGTACAGGGCCTCAACCTAACATTCTACAATACCGTATCGGTCTTGTTTTTTATTGTTGCTGTGTTAATTCTTGTGCTGTCCATTGCCAGAAAAACAGAATTCCTGGGCCTGCTTGTGCTGCCGATGGTTGTAGCCAGCATTATATTGACCATCGTCAGGCCGGAAGTGGCAGCATCTTCACTCAATCTGCATGGCCTGCAACTGCATATTGTGACCTCCCTGTTTGCTTTCAGTGTACTGGCAATATCTGCCTTGCAGTCCATACTGCTGGTTACCCAGGACCGGCATCTGCGCAAGCATCAACTGGGGGGAATGACGCGCGCCTTGCCACCCCTGCACGATACGGAAAAGTTTTTATTCCAGACCATTGCGGTTGGATTTGCGCTACTGAGTGTTGCGCTCATCACCGGGTTCCTGTTTCTGGAAAACATTTTTGAACAGCATGTGGCGCACAAGACCATATTGTCGATCCTGGCATGGCTGGTTTTTGCACTTTTGTTATGGGGACGCTGGCAATTTGGCTGGCGGGGTTCCGCTGCCATGCGTTGGACCCTGGGTGGCTTCGGATTCCTGATTCTGGCTTATCTGGGCAGCAAGTTTGTCCAGGAATTGATCCTGCACAGGGTAATTACCATACCTGTCACTTGACAATTCACGCAGCACAGCTGTTAATGTAGGCATCTTGATTACCGGAGGGTCGCACAGACCTTGGACGACTATTCGATAGGCACACTGTTTTTAGTGTTGTTTATTTTATTTATCCTCTCAGCATTTTTCTCCGGCTCGGAAACTGCCCTGATGGCGCTGGATCGTTATCGCCTGCATCATATGGCCCGTATCGGGCAGCGTGGCGCAAAACAGGCGGAAAGACTGCTCGAAAAGCCCGATCGCTTAATCGGCTTGATTCTGCTCGGCAACAATGTAGTCAATATCCTGATTGCACAGCTGTCTGCCTACATCGGTTATCGCCTGCATGGTGACATAGGGATTGCAGCTGCCACATTCGTACTGATTTTTGCAATCCTGATTTTTGCCGAACTGACTCCAAAAACACTTGCCGCGCTGCACGCAGAAAAACTGGCACTCCCCGCAGCCGTCATTTACACACCTCTGCTTGCTGTAACCTACCCTATTGTCTGGGTTATAAATTTATTTGCAAATTCCCTGCTGCGTGTATTCGGGGTGGATGTAAAAAACAATCTCCTGACCTCACTCAGCCATGAGGAATTACGTACGGTTGTTAACGATAAGCACACTTCTATATCAAGCGAACACCAGCAGATGTTACTGGGCGTTCTTGATCTGGAAAAAGTCACAGTTGAAGACATCATGATTCCTAAAAACGAAATTGTCGCCCTTGATCTGGAGGATGACTGGGAAGAAATTGTCAACCAGTTAAAAAACATCCCCTATACAAGAATTCCTGTCTGCCGCGGTAACATTGATAATGTAATAGGATTTCTGCATTTACGAAAACTGCTGAGCAACATCATCCACAAGGGAATTGAACTTGAAGACCTGGAGCAGGCGCTGCGTGAGCCGTATTTCATCCCTGAAGGTACAAATTTGAAAAAACTTCTGCTTGAACTGCAAAACAGAAAGCGTCGTTTCAGCCTGGTTGTAGATGAGTTTGGTGATATACAGGGGCTGGTTACGCTGGAAGACTTGCTGGAGGAAATTGTAGGCGAGTTTACCAATGACCCTGGCACCTACGATGTGGAAATACATCCTCAGCGGGACGGCACCTTCGTCGTACATGGAGGTATGCATATACGTGATGTCAATAAGGCGCTCAACCTGGAACTGCATGACCATGGCCCAAAAACGATCAATGGCCTGATCCTGGAACAGATGGAATCCATTCCGGAGTCTGGCACCAGCGTGTTGATCGATGGCTATCCTATCGAAGTTGTGAAAATGCATAAAAATGCGGTTCGCACAGCAAGAATCAGTCCGCGTTTACCCAAACGTGAAGAGACTGTCTAGACCTGAATTCGCGCCCGGACAGGTCAGAGGTGTAACAACGGCTCAGGTATAATGCTCACATGGCTAAAGATTTAGGTTTTGTCTGCACGGAATGCACAGGCCTGTTCACCAAATGGGTGGGCCAGTGCCCGGATTGTGGTGCCTGGAACACCATTGAAAAACAGGCAGCTGTCTTTAAGCAGAACAAGGCATTCTCCCTGGCGCACGCGGAGGCGGCTGCTGAAATACAGACCGTCCATGAAATTACCTTTGAGTCACGGGACCGTATCCAGACCACTTTCCCCGAGCTTGATCGGGTGCTGGGCGGTGGTATTGTAACGGGTTCTGTCGTGCTGGTAGGCGGAAACCCCGGCATTGGCAAGTCGACCCTGTTATTGCAGACACTGTGCGCCCTGGACCATCAGCATGCCCTGTATGTAACCGGGGAAGAATCCTTGCAACAGGTAGCCTTGCGTGCCGAGCGGCTCGGTTATAAAGACTCAGTGCTGCGTGTCATTGCATCGACCCACCTTGAAGAAATCCTGGCCTGCGCCTTGCGCGAACAGCCGGGTATTATGGTCATCGATTCAATTCAGGCCCTGGCATCTGAAAAGACCCCTTCAGCTGCAGGTTCGATCACACAGGTGAGGGAGTGTGCAAACCGGATCACCCAATTTGCCAAACAGACCGGTACCACGGTTTTTGTGATAGGCCATGTCACAAAAGAAGGATCCATTGCAGGGCCACGGGTACTTGAGCATGTAGTGGATACGGTGTTGTACTTTGAAGGCGATGAGGGTGGGCGCTATCGCGTTATACGTGCGGCGAAAAATCGCTTTGGAGCTGTCAATGAACTAGGCGTTTTTGTGATGCAGGACACCGGTCTGAAGGGCGTCAAAAATCCATCGGCAATCTTTTTATCACAGCGCAGCGATACCGCGTCTGGCAGCGTGATTACTGTAACCTGTGAGGCAACACGACCTTTATTGCTGGAAGTGCAGACACTGGTAGAGGACACGCCTGCTGCACATCCGAGGCGGGTTGCGATTGGAATTGAACAGAACCGGTTAACCATGCTGCTTGCAATTCTGCACCGACACGGCGGGGTGGCCGTTTACGACAAGGACGTATTTGTAAATATTGTTGGCGGGATCCAGTTAAAGGAAACCGGGGCAGACCTTGCAGTTTTACTTGCAATCTATTCCAGCTTCAAAAACCAGACCCTGGACCGGGGTCTCGCTGTATTTGGTGAAATCGGACTGACAGGAGAGATTCGTCCAGTCTACAACGGTCTGGCACGTTTAAAAGAAGCCCGAGAGCATGGGTTTACGAAAGCAGTCATACCTGAAGCCAATCAGCCCAAGGCCAAGCTGTCCGGTATGGAAATCATTGCAATCAGTCAGCTCAGCCAAGCAATTGAGCACATTACCTAATACAATGAATATACCTTATCGACCACAAATGTCATGCCAAGGTCTGGCCCCTACACACGCGGTTACGGTCACCAACCAGTTCCATGAGCAACGGGAAGTGCATGTTGCAGGCGAGTCACCGCTTACTTTGAAAGTAAACGGCCAGGAACTTGTGACCTTAATGACTCTGGGCACCCATCCAGAAGAGCTTGCTCTGGGATACCTGCGCAATCAACGACTGCTGGAAAACATTTCTGACATCGCATCCGTCAACGTTGACTGGGACAAGGAAACGGTGGAAATCATTACCCGTAAAGGCAGGGAAATTACCGATTGGGAAGAGAAGCTGAGCAAACGCATCGTAACGTCTGGTTGTGGACAGGGAACCGTGTTCAGTTGCACCCTGGACAAGCTTTATGATGCAAGGCTTACGCAAGTATTTTTAAAACAATCGAAAATCTATGATTTGTTAACGGAAATTACCCGGTTCAATGAAATTTACAAACGTGCTGGGGCGGTACATGGCTGCGCACTTTGCTACAGCACTGAAATTTTAAAATTTGTTGAAGATGTAGGCAGACATAATGCCGCGGATGCCATCTCAGGCTGGATGTGGCTGGAACATATTACAGGCGAGGACAAGATATTTTATACCACCGGGCGTTTGACCTCCGAAATGATCATGAAGTCCGCTCATATGGGTATACCGGTGTTGCTGTCACGTTCAGGGGTAACACACATGGGTCTGGAGCTGGCGAGAGACCTGGGCATTATTATGATCGCGCGCGCCAAAGGGCGTGCATTTCTGGTATACCATGGTGCAGAACAGATTGAATTTGATGCGCTGCCCAAACGCCCGCCTGCAGCATGACTGCTTTTACAGGTTCGGTTTTGCAAAGCCTCCGGTTCCGCTCCATTTCAGGAAAACGCATTCATGATTTCCGGGACTGTCTGCACTAACCATCGCCAAGGCCCGTTGTGAATCCATCCATGGGAACGTGGGTAAACTCCAGTCCTGCAAAAGCCTGAAGACCTCCAATCCAGGTCCGCAACCGGTGAATTACGTACTGAGTCGGACAATGGCTCTACAGTATGTTAGTACGTCGGGTGACTGATCCCTGCGCTGAGAAATACGCCATTTTTGAGCGCAGCGATCATCCCGGCATCAAGCTTAAGAGACATGACACAAGTACTTTGTGCAAGATCCAATCTTTATGGGCCTCTTTCTTGACGTTTACTGATGATTAGATTTTTTATTACTTAAAAGTTAGAGCGAGCTTGCCAAAGGCCGCTCTGTCTCCAAATTTTGCGCTCTGTATAAAGAATAGTGCTATGTTATTCTAATTCCCGATAATCCTCCAAGTTTCCCATTCATTAGAAAAATCGATCATTACGTTCAGGAAAATAAATTAGTAAATTTTATACCTGTGCAGTATAAATGCAGTATAAATTAGCAGTGAAAAGACCCGGTAAAAATAAGGAGACAATTTTATGACTGAAGTGAGTAAATGCCCTGTTAAGCTCGTACTAGAAAACAATGCAGCTGGCGGTGGCATCACGAACCGAGATTGGTGGCCAAGCCAGTTAAATATTAATATATTGCATCAACATTCCCCCCAATCGAATCCGACGAATAAAGATTCTAACTATGCTGAGGAGTTCAAGAGTCTCGACTATTATGCCCTAAAGAAGGATCTCTATGAGTTGATGACCACATCACAAGATTGGTGGCCGGCCGACTACGGTCACTATGGACCATTCTTTATTCGCATGGCGTGGCACGGTGCTGGCACCTACCGTATCGGTGACGGCCGCGGTGGCGCCGGGACCGGCAACCAGCGCTTTGCACCCATCAACAGTTGGCCTGACAACGGAAACCTCGACAAAGCGCGCAGACTACTATGGCCGATCAAGCAGAAGTACGGCGAGAAAATCTCTTGGGCCGACCTTATGATCTTAGCGGGCAACTGCGCTTTGGAGTCGATGGGATTCAAGACGTTTGGTTTTGGAGGCGGGCGTGAAGACGCGTGGCAATCAGAAGAAGACATCTACTGGGGCTCTGAGGACGAGTGGCTTGGTGACAAGCGCTACTCTGGCGAACGTGATCTCGAAAATCCACTTGCTGCTGTGCAAATGGGTTTGATCTATGTGAATCCAGAAGGGCCAAATGGTAACCCCGATCCGGTTGCTTCAGGAGTCGACGTCCGCGAAACCTTTGCCCGCATGGCGATGAATGATGAAGAAACTGTTGCACTCACTGCCGGCGGACACACTTTTGGTAAATGCCATGGTGCTGGCGATGCAGCACTTGTTGGTCCAGAACCAGAAGGTGCTAGCATTGAAGGGCAAGGCCTCGGTTGGACGAGCAGCTACGGGTCTGGTAAAGCTGGAGATGCAATCACCAGCGGACTTGAAGGCGCTTGGACGACCAATCCAACCAAGTGGGACATGGGCTATTTCGATAATCTGTTTGGTTATGAGTGGGAGGTGACAAAGAGCCCTGCTGACGCGTACCAGTGGGTTCCGAAGGATGGCACTGCAGCTGACACTGTGCCCGATGCGCACGATCCGTCAAAGCACCATGCTCCGATAATGACCACGGCGGACATGGCCATGAGGATGGACCCTATCTATGAGCCAATTGCGCGGCGTTTTTACGAGAACCCTGAGGAGTTTGCAGATGCGTTTGCCCGTGCGTGGTTCAAGTTAACACACCGCGATATGGGACCCCGCGCCCGCTACCTTGGCCCGGAGGTTCCGGAGGAAGCACTCATTTGGCAAGACCCAATTCCTGCAGTTACTCATAAATTGATTGATGAGCAAGATATTGCCGATCTTAAGGGCAAGATACTTGTTTCGGGATTGTCAGTTTCCCAACTAGTTTCTACGGCTTGGGCATCAGCGTCAATCTTCCGTGGTTCCGACATGCGTGGTGGTGCGAATGGGGCGCGTATTCGTCTTGCACCTCAAAAAGATTGGGAGATTAACCAACCGGATCAACTTGCGATTGTATTGCAGACCCTTGGAGGCATCCAGCAGGAGTTCAACAACTCGGTATCGGACGGAAAGGCAGTCTCGCTTGCTGATGTAATCGTTCTAGCTGGTTGCACAGGCGTTGAGCAAGCTGCGAAGAACGCTGGGTACGATGTGGTGGTTCCGTTCACGCCAGGTCGTGCGGATGCAACTCAGGAGCAAACCGATGTTGAGTCATTTGCCGTACTCGAACCGACAGCAGATGGGTTCCGTAATTACCTCAAAGCAAAACACACCGTAACGGCAGAGCAGTTGCTGGTTGATCGGGCACAATTGCTGACACTTACTGCACCTGAGATGACGGTTCTCGTTGGCGGCATGCGCGTCTTGAATACAAACTTTGGGCAGGCTCAACACGGTGTCTTCACTAAGCAGCCAGAGACGCTTACCAATGACTTCTTTGTGAATTTGCTCGATATGAGCACAACTTGGGTGCCGACCTCGGAAGACTGCGATTTATTCGAAGGGCGTGATCGCGCAACGGGTGAACTAAAATGGACCGGCACACGTGTCGATCTTATCTTCGGTTCGAACTCACAGCTTCGAGCCCTCGCGGAATTCTACGGATGTGAGGACTCCAAGCAACAGTTTGTGCAAAACTTTGTAGAGGCGTGGGACAAGGTAATGAACCTTGACCGTTCCGACCTTGCCTAATCTTAGAAATAAGGGAGGCGTTTCATATTGAATTGAAACACCTCCCTTTCTTTAGGCTCTAATATAGCTTCCAGTTCACACAATCGGAGCTTGGAGACTGACCAGGCCGTACTAAAGTGCTAATCAGCATGGTTGACTTGCCTAACAGCGAACCCGTGGCATGGGTGCTGCTGAGCACTTTATCCCGACGGGATACCCCATGGCGTTTGGAAGTATTGGCCTTGGCTCTGTTGCCCCCATGCTATGATACGCGCATGAACAAGCATTGCCCGTATTTGTACATCAGGAAGTTGCATGGCAGCCCTTACAGCAGCTGGCTTCTCTGCCGAGGGCCCCAAGGAAACTGGCCTTACTCTGAAGTCCTCAATAAATCATTGTGAAAGTACAGCAAAAACCATGGATTTTGAAAAATCACTGAAACAGCTTGAGGCGCTGGTCGACAAACTGGAAAAAGGTGGATTGTCTCTGGAGGAATCACTTAAATGTTTTGAACAGGGTGTAAAACTTACACGTGAATGTCGACAGGCACTGCAGAATGCAGAGCAGAAAATTTCGGTATTGAACAAGGAAAACGGCGATTGGGTAGAAAAGGATTTTGATAACGGGGAAACGCTTGAAAAAGATTGATGAGATTCTCGACCAGTACACCAGACGGGTAACCCAACAACTTGAAAACTGCCTGCGCGAAGAATCTGACCTCTGCGCTACCTTACACCAAGCCATGCGCTACGCAGTTTTGGGCAACGGCAAACGCATCCGCCCGATATTACTGTATGCAACGGGAGAAGCCCTGAACGTGCCCCTGGAAAGGCTGGATTCCCCGGCCTGTGCTGTGGAACTCATGCACAGTTACTCGCTCATCCATGATGACCTGCCGGCTATGGACAATGATGACCTGCGCCGCGGTCGGCCGACCTGTCATAAGGAATTCGATGAAGCCACCGCAATCCTGGCAGGTGATGCCCTTCAGGCTCTGGCCTTTTCCGTGCTGGCCAACGACCCTTCCAACAACCCCGACCAGCAGATCAAGCTGATTCAGCTCCTCGCGAAATACACAGGTTCACTGGGCATGGTGGGCGGACAAGCCATTGACCTTGCCTCAGTAAACAAAGAGCTCTGTCAAAAAGAAATTGAACATATGCATTGCCTCAAGACAGGCGCACTGATCAAGTCCAGTATATTAATGGCCGTCACTGCCAGTCAGGTAGACAATCCTGAAATATACAACCACTTCGCACGCTTCGCAGATCGTGTTGGCCTCATGTTCCAGATACGCGATGATATTCTTGACATCCAGAGTGATACAGAAGTTCTGGGCAAGCCACAAGGATCTGATGCTGCACAAAACAAGCCCACCTATCCAAGCATTGTAGGGATGGAGAAAGCAGAACATGTCGCCAATAATTTATTCAGACAGGCTTGTCATGAGATCGATCATCTGGATTTTCAATGGGAAACTCTGTACGCTGTAAGCCATCATATAATGACACGCGTTTCATAGCGGTACCCGGTATACTTCAACCACTGATTTCCGCCCGGAATACTGATCATGGCTGACACCCATTACCCTTTACTGTCCGAAATCAGCTGTCCTGCAGACCTGCGGGCACTGGACATACGCCAGATTCCTGCTGTCGCAGAGGAGCTGCGGGCCTATCTGGTGGATTCCATTGCAAGTTGTGGCGGACATTTCGGAGCAGGCCTGGGTGCCGTAGAGATTACGACTGCATTGCATTTTGTTTTCGACACCCCGCATGACCGGATTGTGTGGGATGTAGGACATCAATGTTATCCGCATAAAATTCTTACAGGCCGGAAAGACCGTATCACGACGATCCGGACCCGGGGTGGACTCGCTCCGTTTCCAAAACGGAGCGAGAGTGAATACGACCATTTTGGTACCGGCCATTCAAGCACTTCCATCAGTGCAGCATTGGGCATGGCAATTGCCAGCGCCCAGCAGCATACGAATCGCAAGGTGATTGCAGTAATTGGAGACG
The DNA here is from genome assembly GCA_965205275.1 of Gammaproteobacteria bacterium. GTDB lineage: Bacteria > Pseudomonadota > Gammaproteobacteria > UBA4575 > UBA4575 > WTFY01. The sequence goes on along the minus strand of OZ242168.1, from coordinate 116,190 downwards.
GTGGGCTAACGGCTGGACTGGCCTATGAGGCACTGAATCATCTGGGCGGCAGCAATGCAGATCTGCTGGTCATACTCAATGACAATGAGATGTCGATTTCACCCAATATTGGTGCCATGACAAATTATTTGACCCGCATATTATCCGGGAAAATGTCTAGGACCATAAGCAAAAGCAGTGAAAAGCTGCTGCAACCCATTCCCTTTGCCCACGAGTTTGTCGGACACATTACAGAACATGTCAAGGGGGTGCTGACTCCCCCGGGCACATTATTCAAAGAGTTGGGTGTGAGTTATTTCGGACCCGCATACGGACACGACGCGGGCAGTCTGGTGAAGATACTGCAAAATCTGAAGCGGCTGAAGGGGCCTCGCCTGCTACATATTTGCACGCGCAAGGGAAAGGGATATGCAAAAGCCGAAGCGGATCCGGTAGGCTATCATGCGGTACCCGCTTTTGACAAAAATGTCGGGGTCGTAAAGTCGGGCGGCCCACCTAAAACGACCTATACAAAGGTTTTCAGTGACTGGCTTTGCGACATTGCCGAGCAGGACGATCGGGTTGTAGCAATTACACCTGCCATGCGTGAAGGATCCGGTTTGGTCGGGTTTTCCAAAAAATTTCCCGATCGTTATTTTGACGTTGCCATTGCAGAACAGCATTCAGTCACACTTGCCGCAGGTATGGCCTGCGAGAAAATCAAACCTGTAGTCGCAATTTATTCGACTTTTTTACAACGTGCCTATGATCAACTGATCCATGACGTAGCGGTTCAGAACCTTCCTGTGATGTTCGCAATTGACCGTGCCGGTGTCGTCGGAGCAGATGGCCAAACACATGCTGGCAGTTTCGACCTGACGTACCTGCGCTGCATACCCAATATGGTAGTTATGGCACCCTGCGATGAAAACGAAACACGCCGCATGCTATACACGGCATATTTGCAGGATTGTCCTGCTGCTGTGCGCTACCCCCGTGGCACCGGGCCGGGTACACCTGTCCAGTCAGGCATGAATGCTGTTAAAGTGGGCAAGGCAAAAGTAATGCGCCAAGGCAAACGCACTGCCATCCTAGCCTTTGGCAGTCCCGTACATAATGCCCTGAAAGCAGGCGAGCAGCTGAATACAACTGTTGTCAACATGAGGTTTGTCAAACCGATTGACCAAGCCCTCATTATTGATGTGGCCAAAACTCATGACTTCATCATTACGATAGAAGACAATGCTGTGATGGGAGGTGCGGGCTCTGCAGTCAATGAGGTTCTTGCTGTCTGTAAAGTCCCTGTTTGTGTCAAAAATCTGGGCTTACCTGACCAGTATCTGGATCATGCCACACGTGAAGAACAGCTGTGTGACGCGGGACTGGATGCGGACTCCATACTGGAATCGATCCGGCGCTTTATAACTGAAAATCAGGGCGCCAAGTCAGGAACCAGAAAGCGAGTTCGAGCTAGCGCATCGTGACGTCACCCGCGGGGGTAGTTGCCTGGATAGGCTGAAACAATCCTGCGTAACAACTTTCTTGCAGTCTCCGGATGAATAACGTCCTTCTTTTGATCCACTCCATGTGCTGTGATCAAAGTCTGCTTGCCTTGTCCAAGCAGATGAATCTGGTAATACGCTTCTTCTTCTGTGTCAACTTCCTGTATATCAGTTTGCGTGGGAACAGCGTTCGTGTCCACTGATACAAAGTATATTCCCTTGTTGCGATTGTGATCTTCAACCACCAGGCCTGAACGATCCAGAGCTACACCAGTTCTGCGCCAGACCCGGGAGAAGACATCCCCCACCATCAAGACCGGCACCCCCTCTATGTCTTTGACATCAAGGTATAAAAACTGGGAGTCTGAAGTGGAAAACTTAAGCTCTGCTTCTTCTTTCGAAGTGCCCAGGAATTCCATCAGTCTGATCATCATCACTGCCTCCCGCTCGCCATTAGGCGGCTGCGGTTTCCACAGGATCTGATCGTCTGCATTGATGGCAGCTACTTCTACGCCGCGTTGCGTTAGAAATATATTTGTTACCGCATTAGGCTGGCGCTCAAGACGCACACGAAATTTTTCGCTGGTAATATCAAAACTTTCCCGACTAGATCGCGTGTCCTGGAAACGGTCCAGATTTTGTAGCCATTGTGTTTCAATGTAGCCCAGTACCGGCTCATCTTCAGCAATCCCAAAACCTTCGTCTTGCCAGAATTTACGTAACAACGGCCACAATGTGACCGGGTCGGTATCCACTTCCAGCCAACGTGTAGGCCCCTCACGTCGCACGCGTATTTCAAGAAACTCGGGTAACACCACTGCCCCGAGTGCTGGTTCCCGTGTTTCCAGTGCGCTGACCCGGTCATTCGCAGTTTTTGGGATATTTAAACTGTTTTCCCACTCTGGGGTAACCAGGTCGGGTGGGGCTTCGAGCGTATTGGTAGTGGTACTGTCCGTATAATCACTGCCCAGCTGTTTCAGGACACCGCAACCGCTGAGGGCCAGTTGCAGCACAGCAACGAAGGTTACATATCGTATTGGGAACGGGTAGTTACTCATACAGGTCTCTGGTCATTTTTACAAACTGCCAGCAATTCGTAATGCTTCACGTAGTGTTTCATGATGGGTACTCGATAAGATTGTCATGGGCAGGCGTATGCCTGTCGGAAACAACCCCATTTCCATCAAGCACCACTTAACAGGGATTGGATTCGACTCTACAAATAGATCGCTGTTCAGACGCTTCAGTCTGGCGTTGACTTGTTGCGCTTTGGCCAGGTCTCCCTCAAGGCACGCCACGCATAGCTCATGAAACAACTTGGGCGCAACATTTCCCGTAACGGTGATCACGCCATGACCTCCTGCAAGCAGAAATTCCATAGCGGTGGCGTCGTCACCACTGATTAACAAAAAATCTCCTTTACTTTCTGCGAGAATCTCCTTGCAGCGACTTATATCACCAGTCGCCTCTTTAATACCAATAATATTATCCACATGGGAAAGACGGATTACCGTCTGGGGCAACATATCACATGCCGTGCGCCCGGGCACATTATAAAGGATTTGTGGAATAGCAGTAGCTTTGGCAATGGCCTCATGGTGCAGTATCAATCCCTCCTGGGTCGGTTTATTATAATAGGGCGTAACGAGCAAACAAGCATCGGCACCTGCATCTTTGGCACATCGGGTCAGTCCAATGGTTTCGTGAGTGGAGTTTGTCCCGGCGCCTGCAATGACAGGAACACGTCCTCTGACCTGCTCGACTGCAAATCGAATCACCTCACAATGTTCAGCATGATCCAGCGTCGCCGACTCACCCGTAGTACCGGCAGGCACCAGCGCATCACTGCTGTTTTCGATATGAAACTCGATATACTCGGCCAGAGAGCCATAATCAACTGCGCCATCTTCATGCATAGGTGTGGCAATTGCGACCATGCTACCTTTGAACACCAGACACCCCAAATGGATTGCGAATCAGGAAGGCCTTGGATAGTACTGGTGGAGTCATGCCATTACAAGAAAATAACAGGCCTGATTACTTGCCTTGCGGATTCACTATAGCAATAGGATGCACGATATCAACTGGACAGGGATTGCTGTTTTTGCCGGGATTCTTTATTGATCGCCGTCCATGCCCGGATCACTGCATGAAAAAGTGTCGCCAGCGGAATTGCGAAAAACACCCCCCAGAGCCCCCAGATACCACCAAAAATCAGTACAGCAACAATAATCGCAGCAGGGTGTAAATTTACAATTTCGGAAAACAGCAAGGGCACCAGAACATTTCCGTCCAGAAGCTGGATCGCGGTATAAGCAATCAGAACATACGCAAACTGGGAGTTGGATCCCCATTGAGAATACGCTACAAATGTAACCGGAATGGTGACCACAACAGCACCTACATATGGAATGATCACAGAAATGCCCACTAGGAATGAAAGTAACATTGCATAGTCGAGACCGAAAAACACAAATGTCACGTAGGTGGCAGACCAGACCACCAGCACTTCGAGCACCTTGCCACGAATGTAACTTGCAATTTTTTTATTGACCTCAATCCACACTTCGTTCGTTAACTCACGATTGGATGGTAAAAAGCTTTCCACCCATCCCAGAATCTTGTGCTTATCCTTGAGAAAAAAGAAAACCAGTAACGGAACAAGGATCAGATAAATCATGATCGTGATCAGGCCCACTACAGACTCTAAAGGCTGGCTGATAAAATTGTGACCGGCTAGAATCAATTGCGACCGGACGAACTGTATCAGTTCCCTAACCTGATCTTCAGTAAAGATCTGTGCGAGACTTGGGTATTTATCCGGTAATTGCATCAACAGGTTTTGCCCATGCGTGATCATGTTTGGCAGCTCACGAAAAAACTGCGTAAGTTGTTGCGACAATTTTGGAATCAGCCCAAACAGAATCAGGATTAACAAGGCTATAAAGGCAAGAAACACGAGTATCAGTGCCAGAAATCTCGGGATCCTGCCCTGCTGCAAAATCGCCACACCCCCATCCAGAACATAGGCAATGACAATGCTGGCTAAAAGAGGTGCCAGAAAGTCGCCAAGCAGCAATACGCTGGCAAATCCGATAATCAGACATAGCGCAAGGATTACAATCTGCGGATTTGAGAAGTTATGGTGATACCAGTTTTTAATGTATTCGATCATGTATCGATTCGATACCGTGAGTGAGGAAACTACGTTAGATTACACTTTGATACAGAGCATTTTACAGGCAGCTTCACCTGGTGCAGTGCCCGAACCTGTCATTGGTATTTCGGTAACAAGTAAACAGTACGGAAATTCATACTGCCTGTTTTCCCGGGCTGCAATAGCCACGCGCATACTCCAGTAATTCGTCCATTGCACGTAACCGGAACTTCTGTCGCTGACGCACAAAGGAAAATGCCCTTTCAAGCTGAGGATCAAGGTCTAGTTTGTTCAGCACATGTAATTTCATTTCTTTTTCAATCGTGGCACTGGATACAATCGCAACCCCCATGCCGGCCTCGACCGCTCCTTTTATGGATTCCGGGCTACCTAGTTCCAGACATATGTTAAGGTTGTTCCTGTCCAGACCCAGCTTTGCCATATATCCCATGATTACATCCCGTGTACCTGAACCTTCTTCACGGCAGATAAATGGATAATGCATCAACTCCTCCATTGAAATGGAGACACGACTGGCCAACTCATGCCCGGGCGAAACAATCACTATCAGATGATCGATACGACACACTTCTACCAGTAAATTCTTGTTGGTTACCGGGCCTTCCACAATACCCAGATCAATCATGCTATTTTCGATCAGGGACACAATGCCTTCCGTATTTGAAACCTTCAGACGCAACTGGATATCGGGATATTTTTTGGTAAACCCGCTCAGTAGACTCGGCAGCATGTACTCGGCAATCGTTGTGCTTGCACCCAATGTCAACGCTCCACGTACGTCACCAGTAAGTTCCTTGACGGAATTCTCCATATCCGCATATAGTTCGAATATCTGTTCGGCATACTCATAAGACCTGCGTCCGGCTTCAGTAAGCGTGACACGATTGTGGGTTCGGTCAAACAAACGAGTATTGAAATGCTCTTCGAGTTGTCGTACCTGAAAAGTAACGGCTGGCTGTGTCATGTGCAACGTTTCTGCAGCTTTGGTAAAGCTGAGCAATTTTGCAACGGTGTAGAAAACTTGTAAACGACGGTCCGCCATCTCGACCTCTCTCGAGCTTGTCTGGATATACCTATTAACATAGTATACACGCATGCAATTAACATAGGCGTATGATTTTTAAAGCATATAAAACTGAATATGTGGGAAAATCCGAACAGGTAACGTACCACAGCAGGCAGCCAGCCTGGCATCTATCATCTCCTTGACCGGGCCATAGAGCCTTGCAAAGTCACGACTTCAAGCATGAAGCGGGTATTTTCAAACTAGAAACATGCGCCAACTTGTTATTCAGCACCTGCAGCTTTTTACCATGTTAAAACTCAGAACATAGATCAAACGAGTATGCGTGTAAGTCAGTTTCCATTATTTACGCTCAAGGAGTCTCCATCCGATGCAGAACTGATGAGTCACCAGCTTATGCTGCGTGCGGGAATGATTCGTCGCCTCGCCTCAGGACTGTATACGTGGCTACCCCTTGGCCTTCGGGTTTTACGCAAGGTAGAAAATATAATTCGCGAGGAAATGAATAAATCGGGCGCTGTTGAGGTACTCATGCCTTCTATACAACCGGCAGAACTCTGGAAGGAGTCTGGGCGCTGGAACCAGTACGGGCCTGAGTTATTACGTATTCAGGACCGGCATGCCAGAGATTTCTGTTATGGCCCCACACATGAAGAAGTGATCACTGATCTAGTGCGACGTGAAATACGCAGCTATAAGCAGTTACCTATAAATTATTACCAGATACAAACCAAGTTTCGTGACGAGATACGACCGCGTTTTGGAATTATGCGCGCACGCGAGTTTAGTATGAAGGATGCCTACTCATTTCACCTGAGTAAAGAGTCCCTGGAGTCCACGTATGAAGTGATGTACACAACCTATACCCGCATCTTCAACCGCTTAGACCTGAAATTTAAGGCAGTAGCCGCAGACACTGGCAGTATTGGCGGAAACGTTTCGCACGAATTTCACGTGCTGGCAGAATCCGGGGAGGATGCAATTGCATTCTCAACCGAAAGCGACTATGCGGCCAATGTGGAGCTAGCTCCGGTTTCGCCAGTAAAAAATGCTGAAACAACCTCCATGCAACCACTTGAAAAAATTGTAACTCCGAACCAGCACAGCATTGAAGAAGTGTGCACATTTTTGAGTGTATCGCCTGATCAGGTTGCAAAAACGTTGATCGTGAAAAGCGAAGCGGATTCATTGATTGCATTAGTACTGCGTGGAGATCATGAACTGAATGCGGTGAAGGCTCAGAAACTGAAAAGTGTGGCAAGCCCCCTAGTGTTTGCCAGCGAACAGGAAATCCAGGCATTGCTGGGCTGCAAGGTAGGCTCACTTGGCCCTTTGTATTTAAATTGCCCGCTCATTATCGATCATGCCGCTTATGCACTCGGGAACTTTATCTGCGGTGCAAATGAAGAGGGTTTTCATTACAAGGGAGTAAACTGGAACCGGGACTTGGCGAACTTTAACCAATATGAGAGTCAGGACCTGCGCAAAATTGTTGATGGCGATATCAGCCCGGATGGCAAGGGTTCGGTTATGATAAAGCGTGGCATTGAAGTAGGACATATTTTCCAGCTCGGCAGTAAATACAGTACAGCGCTCAAGGCTAGCGTACTGGACAAGGATGGCAGGGAAAAAACTGTAACGATGGGTTGTTACGGAATTGGTGTAACGCGCGTAGTGGCCGCCGCCATCGAACAGAATTTTGATAAACAGGGCATTATCTGGCCACAGTCCATTGCACCTTTCAGTATTTCAATTATCCCCATCAATTCAAAAAAATCCAGACAGGTTGCCAGTACCTGCGAACAACTGTATCGGGAACTTGAAGACCTGGGCTGGGAGATACTGCTTGATGACCGGGACCTGCGCGCAGGATTATTATTTGCCGACCATGAGTTGATAGGCATCCCTCATCGTATTGTGATTAGTGAACGGGGGCTGCAACAAAACCAGATTGAGTATAGACACAGACGCGATCAACAAATTCGCCAGGTGCCTATGGAAAATATTCTCAGCTTTCTGCGAGATCAGACTTCGACCTGTCAAACCTGATACAAAATGAAATGACGAGCCAAGGAACTGCCAGCCTATTTTTTTATTAGGGATTCCTGTAAAGTTGATTGGGTAAGATATTGCATATTTAGAACGCATCAACACTGATCCACACATTGAATCTAACCATGGTTACCAAACTTCTTAATGCGGGGCTAATTGCTGTAACTTTGCTTTCCATTACCGCATGTGCGACGGTCAAATTAACGCATGAAGGGGAAAAAGCACGTGTCCTAAGCCCTAATGATGTGACAAACTGCCAGAAAAACGGGGCTGCCACCGTAAGTGTCAGTCAGAAAATGCTAACCGTTGTACCAAAACAGTCTTCTATGATCGCAAAACAACTGCAAATACTGGCGCGTAACAGTGCTGTCCATATAGGTGGGGATACCGTTGTACCCATGTCAAAAGTGGATAACGGACAACAGACTTTTGCAGTCTTTCGCTGTATCCCATAATTTTGCTGGCTTGCTAACAGCAACTTTCCGGTTGCTTTTTCTGATCCATCCGTGTGGGCTCTTGCAGGTTTGCCTGTATCGGACCGAATTTAAATATGTACCTGACTTGATATTCCGGCCCTGCTTGTATGGAACTTTTATCTTGCATTCCATCTCATAATAGATAGACTATGGGGTTGGTATTGCATAACCCTATATATTCCATTATGCAGGACTATGCGATTGGAGAAAAAAAGCAGCTATCATTGAGTTGCTTTAGGGACACGTGAGCAATAAGTTTCACAGTTGTTAGTACGAGTCAGATGTATGTCTGTATACACTGATGATTAACCTCTTTATTCAAGGAGGAGGAGAAAGTAGATGAAGAAGAAGATAATGTTATTGATAGTGATGTTGGGTTCGATGGTGATATCGAGCACGGGGGTACTGGCGGCCGACACCATGTACATACCGATTCCGAGTTATCGAGTAGGTCCGTATGCTGCTGGGGGTACGGGATATTTTGGAGGGATACTTGACTACTACAACTTGCTGAATGAGCGGGATGGTGGGGTCAATGGGGTGAAGTTGATATGGTCTGAGTGCGAGACGGAGTATTCGGTTGAGCGCGGGGTGGAGTGTTACAAGCGTTTGAAGGATCGCGAGGGTGGAGCGGTATTTTTTGATCCTTTGAGTGTAGGCATATCGACGGCGTTGGTAGAGACGGGGCGCAAGGACAAGATGCCGATTATTGCGGTGAATCACGGCAAGACGGCGGGTCAGCGTGGTGATGTTTTCCCGTATTATTTCATGCCTGGGGTCAACACGTATGACGAGCATTCGATCATGGTTCACTTTATAGGTGACGTGCTTGAGGGTGGTCGGGACAAGTTGAAGGGCAAGAAGATAGCGATGTTGTATCACGGTTCACCGTATGGACGTGAGGCGATTGGTTTTATGGACAGCATGTGTGAGAAGCATGGTTGCACGCATCATCCTTTGGAGGTTCCGCATCCTGGGAATGAGCAGCAGTCGCAGTGGATCAACATACGCAAGTTGAAGCCGGATTATGTGTTGTTACGAGGATGGGGTGTGATGAATCCTGTAGCGATGCAGACGGCGGTACGGACCGGGTATCCGGTGAGTCGTTTGATTGGCAACATCTGGAGTAATTCGGACGAGGATGTGATTCCGGCGGGCAAGGCGGCGGATGGGTATCATGCGATCACGACGCATCCTGCGGGGACGGATTTTGTAGTGATACAGGATATTATTGAGACGGTGTATGGTTCGGGCAAGGGAGACCTTCAGGACAAGAGTCGATTAGGTTCTGTGTATTGGAATCTTGGGGTTTTAGCTGGGATTGTGCATACGGAGGCGTTACGGATTGCGCAGGAGCGGTTTGGCAATCGGCCGTTGAGCAGTGCGGAGGCGCGCTGGGGTTTTGAGAACCTGAAGATTGACGCGGCGCGCATTGAGGCGTTGGGAGCGACCGGTTTGGTACCGGAGCTCAATCTTACGTGTTTGGATCACGTAGGGGGTCATTTGGCCAAGTTTCAGCAATGGGATGCGGGCAAGCGGCAGTGGAACATTGTATCGGACTGGATTGAGGGCGATGTACCGTTGTCCCAGGCCATTATCGATGCCGGTGCAGAGAAATATGCAGTCGATAACAAGATTGCAGTTCGACCCTGTACAGCCACTGATAATGATGATGACTTCGACCTCTAAGGTCTGATTCGAGCATCAATAAAGCCGGGCTTCTGCCAGAAGTCCGGCTTTTTTATTGCCTCAAATAAAAACTTCAAGAAGACTATTCAAGGGGGTGATAGCCCTATGTACAACCGGCTAGACAAAGCTGAGCCTGTCGCCCTGTATGTCTACCTGCACACTCTGGCCTGATTGTACTTCACCTTTCAGTAATGCTTGCGCAAGTGGGTTTCCTACCATCTCCTGTATGGCCCGCTTCAAGGGGCGTGCACCATACACAGGATCAAATCCTGCCTCAGCAAGTTTTGCTAAAGCGGCGTCAGAATACTCCAGTTCAATATCTCTGTCCGAAACCCTTTTTTGCAAATGACCCAGCTGAATTTCAGTAATAGCACGAATATGTGCTTTTGTAAGTGAATGAAATACAATGTTGTCATCAATACGGTTGATGAGTTCCGGCCTCAACTGGCTATTTACAATTTCCATTACCGCCGTCTTCATTTTTTCATGGTTTTCTACGGCTGTACTTTCCTGAGCAGCAAACTTTTGTATGACATCACTGCCAAGATTTGATGTCATGATAATGACTGTGTTCTTGAAATCTACAGTACTTCCATGCCCATCCGTCAGGCGACCATCATCCAGCACCTGAAGCAAAATATTGAACACATCCGGATGCGCTTTTTCAATCTCATCCATTAATACCACACTGTAAGGTTTGCGGCGTACTGCTTCCGTTAAATAACCACCCTCTTCATAACCCACATATCCAGGAGGCGCACCAATCAATCGGGCTACTGAATGCTTTTCCATGAACTCCGACATATCTACACGAATTAATGCATCCTCATTGTCAAATAAAAATTCTGCCAAGGCTCTGGACAATTCTGTTTTTCCGACACCGGTTGGTCCAAGGAACAAAAAAGAACCATTGGGCCGTTTTGGATCAGAAATTCCAGCCCTGGCCCTGCGTACTGCATCCGATATAGCTTGCACGGCCTCATCCTGACCAATGACCCGCTTGCGCAATTCCTTTTCCATCTGCAACAACTTTTCACGTTCACCGGATAGCATTTTTGCGACCGGAATACCTGTCCAGCGCGATACAATCTCGGCCACTGCCGTATCCGTCACCTTGTTGCGTAACAATTTGTTTTCTTCGGTGTTTATGGTACTGGTCTGCTGGAGTTGCTTTTCCAGTTCCGGGATGTGTCCATACTGTAGCTCCGACATTTTCGTCAGGTCACCGACACGACGTGCAGCATCCAGTTCAATACGCGCCTGTTCCAGGGCTTCTTTCAGCTCCCTGGAACTTTGTAAATTAGCTTTTTCTGATCGCCAGATTTCTTCAAGATCAGCATATGCCTTTCCCAGTTTTCTTATTTCAGCTTCCAGTTCAGCCAGATGTTTTCTGGATGCATCATCGGATTCTTTTTTCAGTGCTTCTCTTTCAATTTTAAGTTGAATCAGTTTCCTGTCAAGCCTATCCATGGATTCCGGTTTGGAATCAATTTCCATGCGTATGCATGAAGCAGCTTCATCAACAAGATCGATGGCCTTGTCTGGCAACTGACGATCAGAAATATACCGATGTGAAAGTGTCACCGCATTAACGATTGCAGGATCTGTGATATCGACACCATGGTGCGTCTCATATCGCTCTTTCAAACCTCGCAAAATCGCAATAGTGTCTTCAACACTAGGTTCGGCTACCATGATTTTCTGGAAGCGTCGCTCCAGCGCTGCATCTTTTTCAATATATTGCCGATACTCATTTATCGTAGTTGCCCCTACGCAGTGGAGTTCTCCACGTGCCAAGGCTGGCTTGAGCATATTACCTGCATCCATTGCGCCATCAGCCCTCCCCGCACCTACCATGGTATGCAGTTCATCGATGAATAAAATGATTTGACCTTCCTGCCTGGAAAGTTCTTTCAGCACAGCTTTCAAACGTTCTTCAAATTCACCACGGAATTTTGCGCCTGCAATCAATGCACTCAGATCAAGTGACAGGAGCTTCTTGCTTTTAATCCCTTCAGGCACTTCTCCGTTTACAATACGCTGCGCAAGCCCTTCAACAATTGCGGTTTTTCCTACCCCTGGCGCACCAATGAGTACAGGGTTATTTTTGGTACGCCTTTGCAGCACCTGTATGGCACGACGGATTTCATCATCACGCCCAATAACCGGATCCAGCTTCCCTTGCAGGGCCTGTTCTGTCAAATCGGTGGCGTACTTGTCCAATGCTTGGCGTGTATCTTCGGCATTGGGACTCGTAACATTTTCACCTGCGCGCAGTGACCTGAATGCAATAGCGACTGCAGATTTTTCTGCACCGGCCTTTTGCAGGATGCTACCCAGTTCACCCTTGTCTTCCAGTGCGGCCAAGGCAAAAACTTCTGACGCAATGTATTCATCACCCTGCTGCTGGGCTAGTTTATCTGTGACATTCAGTACATTTCCCAACGAATTGGAGATATGAATTTCCCCCTCTGTACCTGACACCACGGGCAAACGCTGTATTGCCTCATCACAACGCTGCCTGATGAGGTTTACATCGACACCAGCACGTTGCAGCAATACCGAAATTGAGCTGTTTTCCTGGGTAAGCATCGCAAACATAAGATGTACCGGTTCAATGAACTGATGTTCATGACCTGCTGCAATCGATTGCGATTCCTGTAACGCAAGCTGAAATTTAGCAGTCAGTTTCTCCATGCGCATGATGTGACTCCAGATAACGTATTGGCCTGTACGTGAAATGGGGACTCATGATGACTGATTCAAGCGTCTAACAGGAATTCTATGAATATTTCAGCCATATCAGGGTTGCCATGCGACCGGTTATACCGTCGTCGCGCCGGTAGGAAAAGAATTTCTGGCTTTGTGTATAGGTACAGTACTCTCCTCCAGAAATAGTCTGCACACCCTTTGCCGTTACTATATTTCTTGCAATCTGATAGACATCAGCCAGATATTTGCCAGCTTTGCCTGCCCGAAAAGCAGGCTCATGTCCGGGGTCTTTTCTCACAAACCGATGTCTCAGCTCTTTACCTACCTCAAATTTTCCGGGCCCAATAGCAGGACCTAGCCAGCATAAGAGCCTTGAAGTCTCAACAGGTAATGCATTCAGGGTATTCTCCAGAACGCCATTCAATAACCCGCGCCATCCTGCATGTACCACTGCAATACAACCTCCCTCCCGATCACAAAATAACACAGGCAAACAATCTGCGGTCAGCACAGCGCATACCACCCCATGGGTAGTTGTATAAACGGCATCTGCCTGCACAAGGCTGCCATTTACCGTAGGGAGTTTTATAACCCGTGTACTGTGTTGCTGATCCAGCCAGTATGGCTCACCCGGAAGATGTAATGTGCCGCGTAAAAACTGCCTGTTTTTCATGACGTGCTGTACCTTGTCACCGACATGTGCAGCCAGATTGAAGCCTGAAAAACTGCCTTTACTGAAACCACCACCACGTGTTGTTGAAACACTAGCCACGCTTTCAGGGGCCAACCAGTCAGGCGTGATCCAGTCAGGGTATTGCATGAGGAGGTTGGGCAAGTACGTCAAGAAGCTGCTGAAAATCCTGCGGCAAAGGGGCAAACCACTCACACTTTCGCGCGTTATCCGGATGCATAATCTCCAGACGTGAAGCGTGTAAGGCCTGGCGAGGGAATCTGACGAGCATATCTGTAGCGAAATCCTTTGTGGCCCTGGTTTTTTTCCCATAAACCGGGTCTCCGACAACCGGAAATTTCAGATGTGCCATATGTACACGTATCTGGTGAGTCCTGCCAGTTTCGAGTTGTACATCAAGTAATGTACATGAACCGTAGCATTTACGTACACGATAGTGCGTAATTGCAGTCTTCCCTGAAGAGATCACAGCCATTTTTTTACGATCAACCGGATGTCTGCCAACGGGCGCATCTACCGTCCCCCCTGCAATCACCTTGCCATACACCAGGGCAATATATTTTCGACACATAACGCGCTGTTGCAGTTGTTCTACCAGTTTGGAGTGGCTTTGCAACTGTTTTGCCACGACCAGTAATCCACTTGTATCCTTATCGAGACGATGCACAATTCCTGCCCTGGGTACGGCAGATAACCCGGGGTTATGATAAAGCAACGCATTCGCCAGGGTACCTGAAGGATTCCCCGCACCAGGATGTACCACAAGACCAGCCGGCTTGTTAATGACCAGGATGAATTGATCTTCATATACGATATCCAGGTCTATTTTCTCAGGCACAAACTGGTTCTCATCTGTAAGCTCAACCCTCAATTGAACCTGTTCGCCACCGGCTACGATATCCCGCGACCGCAAAACTTTCCCATTCACCAGAACATCTCCGTTACGTATCCATTTTTGCAACCTGGTGCGCGAATAGTCCGGAAAAATATGTGACAATGCGTAATCCAGACGCAACCCCTCAAAAGACGCAGGGATTACAGCCAGTAATTGATCGTTGTCGTTCATTGTCAGTACGGATTTAGTATGAAAACAGCTATACTTATTAGCAGTCTAATGAAAAATTACACATTAAATTCTACGACTTTTATTTTACGCCTGCTTGCAATCGTTGTTTTCCTGAATTTATTTTCCGGCTGCGCTGTACTCAATGTGTTTGATGGTAAGGGTAATCAAGAAAAAGACCTGGAAATTGCTGAGGATGAAACCGCAGCAAAACTCTATAAAGATGCCCATGCAGCCCTGTTTACCAAACAGGACTTTACCACTGCAATTGAAAAATTTGAGTTACTGGAAGCCCGTTATCCTTTCGGGCGCTATGCGCAGCAGGCACAGCTTGAACTGAGCTATGCATACTATAAACAGAATGATACAGAACAGGCGATTAATACAGTAAATCGATTTATAAAGTTAAATCCAAAACACCCAAGTATTGACTATGCTCATTACATAAAGGGACTGGCTACTTTCGATAGCGGAAAAAATCTCATTCATTATGTGTTGCCACGCGATCCATCAAACAATGACCCTACCTCATTGCATGAAGCTTTTGAAGTATTCAGATTTCTTGTAGAGGAATATCCTGACAGCAAGTATGCCGATGACGCCAAGTTGCGTATGATTTATTTGCGCAATGAGTTGGCTGAATATGAACTGAAAGTTGCAGAATTTTATATGCGCCGTGGCGCCTATGTAGCAGCTGCAAATCGTGCCAAATATATTATGGAAAACTATCAGGGCGCTGAGATCATGCCGGAAGCTGTATATATGCTGGAACAAGCCTACATACAGCTTGGTATTGATGACCTTGCCGAAGATACCCATCGGGTATATGCGCAAAACTTTCAGACTGGAAAAGATGGAAAGATTAATGAAAAATTTGCGCAGGAAAAGCGCAGTTGCGCAAAAGGCAGGTGGAGCAGGGTACTGGAAAAACTGCGTCTGAGAACCTATTACTGTAACTAATCTCCAAAAATTACCGGTTTCTCAAAAATCCACTGGTAATCGGATAACGACGGTCTTTACCAAACGCACGACGGGTAATTTTTACTCCAGGGGGAGCTTGGCGTCTTTTGTATTCGTTACGTAACGCCATTTCCACGATGTGCTCCACCACACTTCTCTCAAACCCGTGCGCAACAATCTGATCGACTGTCAGATCCTGCTCAATAAATTTTTCCAGAATCGGGTCCAGCACATCATAAGGCGGAAGACTGTCCTGATCGACCTGATCAGGGGCAAGCTCCGCAGAAGGTTCCCTTGTCAACACGCGTTCAGGAATTACCCTGTTCAACCTGTTTCTGTATCTTGCCAGTTCATACACCAATGATTTGGACACATCTTTCAGCGGTGCAAAGCCCCCCGCCATGTCACCGTATAACGTTGCATAGCCCACAGACATTTCACTCTTGTTTCCTGTAGTTAACAGCATTTTCCCGGTTCTGTTCGACAAGGCCATCAGAAACAGACCACGTATGCGGGACTGAATATTTTCTTCGGTTACATCATCCTGTACAGAATCTGGAAACACAGGCTGAAGGCCACCCATGATCGATGTAAAAGCACCATCTATGGGTATTTCATCCAGTTGAACACCCAGTTGACCGGCTAACAGGCTGGCATCCTCAATGCTCATGTCCGAGGTGTAACGAAAAGGCATCATGACTGCTTGAACGCAAGTTGCACCAAGTGCATCTACTGCAAGTACGAGAGTTAATGCTGAATCAATACCTCCGGATAATCCCAGCACTACTCCATCAAAGTGATTTTTTAACACATAGTCCCTGATACCCAATACGATCGCCTGATAAATTGAAGCAGGTTCCGGCAACGGTGTATGCAAACAGCTACTTTTCAGCAGGTTCGCTTGGGTTTTCGAATATTGAACTGTAAAAATACCGGACTCAAAAGCAGGTGCCAGCATGCATAACCCGCCCTGCTTGTCCATGCAAAAAGATCCACCATCAAAAACAAGCTCATCCTGTCCACCCACCTGATTCACATACAGGATGGGAATTTTCTGCTCTTCGATACGGGTTTTTAGAATCCGGATCCTCTCTGCAGTTTTATCAATCCGGTATGGGCTTGCATTGATATTGATTACCAGTTCGGCGCCAGCATCTGCAGTTTTCTGGATCGGGTGCGTAAACCAGATATCTTCACAGATTGTAATACCTGCCTTTACACTGTTTATATCTACCACACATGCATCGTTACCTGCCTGGAAATAACGCTTCTCATCAAAAACTTCGTAATTGGGCAAATATTGCTTGTGATAAACCGCAACAATATCCGAATCACGAAGCACGAATGCTGAATTAAAAAGGTGTTCCCCTTTCCTTGTGGGTGCGCCAAGCAAAATATGGATGCCGTTGACTTCACGCCGAATTTTTTCCAGAGACTGATCGACAGTTGTCAGGATCGCTGGATGGAATAAAAGGTCTTCAAGCGGATAGCCGGTAAGCGACAATTCAGAAAACACGATAATATCTGCACACAGATGATCGCGCGCATATACGGCATTTTCGATAATCTTTTGAGTATTGCCCTCAATATCCCCAACCAGGAAATTGCATTGCGCAAGGGCAATATCCAATGTGTCCTTCATCTGGAATCAAGGGGTCTATGCCGGACCAGAACCAAGAAGCCTGCTCATTTGTGCGCCAATGTCAGCAGGTGTATGCGAGGTTACCACTCCAGCTTTTTCCAGCGCCTGATACTTTTGCTCAGCTGTACCCTTACCGCCGCTTATGATGGCACCCGCATGACCCATGCGTTTACCGGAAGGTGCCGTAACACCTGCAATATAGGCCACTACGGGCTTGGATACCTTTTCCTGAATATACTCGGCTGCCTCTTCTTCTGCGGTCCCCCCAATCTCACCTACCATAATAATGCCTTGCGTGGAATTGTCCTGCTCAAACATTTCCAAGCAGTCGATGAATCCCAGCCCGTGGATCGGGTCACCCCCGATGCCTATACAGGTAGACTGACCCATACCATGTTGTACAGTCTGGTTAACCGCGACATATGTGAGTGTACCTGAGCGCGAAACGATACCAACATTACCGGGGCGGTGGATGTCACCTGGCATAATTCCGATCTTGCATTCACCCGGAGTAATCACACCCGGGCAATTCGGTCCCACTAACACAGAATCTGAATCGTTCAGTACCGCGTTCACTTTCACCATATCAAGAGTAGGCACACCTTCAGTAATACAAACAACAAGCTTGATCCCTGCATATACTGACTCAAAAATAGCATCCGCTGCGAAGGCTGCAGGTACATAAATTACGCTGACATCTACTTCGTGGTCTTTCAAGGCCTGGCCGACGGTGTCGTAAACAGGAAGCTCCAGGTGTGATGCGCCACCCCGTCCGGGCGTGACCCCTGCCACCATTTGCGTTCCATAGGCAATAGCCTGCCGTGTGTGAAAAGTACCTTGTATGCCAGTCATCCCCTGACACAATACTTTTGTATTTTTATCGATAAGAACACCCATAGGTTCTGCATGGATTGTTTTTCGACTCAGGTGCCAGCCAGACTAATTGCCTGCTGCGCACCCTCTGTCAAGGTGTTTGCCAGGCAGATATTCTCATGCTGGTTCTCAAGCAACTGCCTGCCTTCTGATGCATTGGTTCCTTGCAGCAAAACAATTACAGGAACCTGCAAGGGTACTTGCTGCAAAGCACCAAGGATACCCTGTGCAATCAGGTTGCAACGCACAATCCCGCCAAAAATATTTATAAAGACTGATTTAACATTCTCGTCACTTATAACAAGCTTGAATGCCTCGGCTACTTTCTCCTGGCTGGTACCGCCACCTATGTCCAGGAAATTTGCCGGCTTGCCACCATGATGCTTTACAAGATCCATGGTTGCCATAGCCAGCCCGGCACCATTTACAATGCAGCCAATACTGCCATTCAGCTTGATATAATTCAGACCCAGTTCCTTGGCATTCTCTTCATAGCTGTTTCCCTGCGTGACATCATGAAGTTTTGCCATATCCTGCTGTCGATAAAGTGCATTGTCATCAAAGTTGATTTTTGCATCCAGGGCAACGAGGCTGCCATTCCTATCAACAATGAACGGATTGATTTCTATGAGACTGCAATCATTGGAAACAAACAGGTCGAACAATTTAAATAGAATGTCCTGAAATTGTTTGATCTGGTTTTTTTGCAGGCCCAGTGCATAAGCAATATCCCTGATCTGGTTTGGCTGCAAACCGGCTGCCGGATGTATGAATTTTGTAATGATCTTGTCTGGTGCTTGCTGCGCAACCTGTTCAATATCCATTCCACCTTCCGCAGACGCAATGATCGCGATCTGCCCCGTCTCCCGGTCAACCAGTAAAGCGAGATACAGTTCCCGACTCACTTGCGTGGCTTCCTCAAGCAAGACTGCACTGACAGGCAGGCCTTCTTCATCAGTCTGTTTCGTAACCAGCTTGGCACCCAGCATACTGGAAACAGCGGATATAAGATCTTTTTTATTGTTGACCCGTACTACTCCTCCGGCTTTACCACGTCCCCCTGCATGCACCTGCGCTTTAACAACCCAAGCCTGCTGGTCTACCGATTCACAAAATGACCCAATATTATCACTTGATTTAATAACGTGTGAATCTAAAACAGGGATCCCAACGCGTGAAAAAATGGCCTTGGCCTGATATTCATGTATATTCATAACGTGAGCTATATGGTGAGTCTCTGCATTATACTCTGGTATCATAAGCGATGTTAGTAGTAGGCCTTACAGGTGGTATTGGCTGCGGCAAAACTACCGTTTCCGATATTTTCCAAAAAGACTTTAATGTTCCTGTCATTGATGCTGATGCCATTACAAGACAACTGACAGAGACCCGGGAAGTCACTGGACTGCTATATAAAAACTTCGGCGATGAGTATTTCGATAAAAACCGAACCCTGTTGCGGGACAGGCTCAGGCAGGCCATTTTTTCCGATTCAGGTATCCGTAATATGCTGGAAGATATATTACATCCGTTGGTGTACCAGGAAATCAAGCGGAAACTCAGCCTGCTTGATGCAGTTTATTGCATCATCGTGATTCCACTGCTACTGGAAACAAAGCGTACAGGATTGACAGATCGTATCTTGGTCGTTGACTGCACGATTGAACAACAAATGCAGCGGGTTATGCTGCGTGACAAGTGCAGTAAAACACACGTCAAGGCTATCATTTCAGTACAAATCAGCCGGGACAAGCGGTTAAGGCTGGCAAATGATACTATCAAAAATTATTATAGTATGGAATTTCTGAAAAAAAAGGTTGCTATACTGCATAATCAGTACAGTACTTTGGGTGAAACCCTTTAATGCACAGTGAATATAAGCACCCAAAACCGCACTATCAATTATGAACAGCCGCTTAACGAAAGAATGCGCACATTCCTGCGTTATGAGCAATTAACACATCGTTTCGCATTCTTTGCAAAGCAAGAAAAGGTTTTCGATACACATGGGGCTTTGCTCACATTGATTGAGATTTTAAATCTGGTATCGCGTGGTGACTTGAAACAGGAATTATTAAAAGAAATCAAACGACAAATCGATACCCTGGAACAACTTGCAAATAAACCCAACGTCAACACTGCCAAGCTAAACGAAGTCCTGTCAAAACATAAATCAATTTTTAACGAACTGCATGCGGTTCGCGGTCAAATTAATGATCACCTGAAAAAAAATGATTTTATAAGCAGTATCCGTCAACGTGCGTCCATACCGGGGGGTACGTGCGATTTTGATTTGCCTGAATACCACCATTGGCTAGGACAGTCACATTTACAGCGCAAGAAGGCGCTCGTGGGCTGGATTGAGCCATTTGAGATTGTCCAAAAAGGTATTTCGCATTCTTTACAACTCATCAGACAAAGTGCGCAACCCAAAAAAAAACTTGCACCCAAAGGTTTCTATAACCAGAACCTAGACCCTAGTATGTCCAGCCAGTTGATCTGCGTGAGTGTAGAAAGCACTTATTTCCCAGAATGCAGCGCAGGGAAACAACGGTTTTCGATACGCTTCCTTACGCAAACTGACCCTAACTCAAACCCCAAGCAAACGAATAAGGATATAGAATTCAAACTAACCTGTTGTGCCCTTTAGCCAATCTGGGCACAACCTATTGCCATATGTCACGGATGGCTGCAATACCCTGCCCACCGTATTCAGTGGAAAAACCTGTATCACCAACTCCAAGACCTCCAATCGCGTAAACAGGGATAGTGCTTTGCCGTGCCAGTTGACTAAAGCCTTTCCAGCCCAAAGGCCTGCTATTCGTACCGAAGGCTTTTTCCAGTACCGGGCCCAGAAATATATAGTCCAAACCAATACTCGAAGCATGCAACACCTCATTCAGGTTATGACATGACGCACTGACCAGATAGCTTGTCCCAAGTGGTCTTTTTTGGGTCGCCAGCAGCCTGTTGCTGGTTAAATGCAGGCCTGCTGCATCAACTTTTTCAAGAAGCCCCGCTTCACCATTCAAAACAAGATGCACAAGGTGTCGCCGGCATTTTTTTAGACACCTTTCAGCCAACTGTAAATATTGCGGGGTACCCAACTCATGAGAACGAAGATGAATGATAGAAATCTCTTCTTTTTCTACTATTTTCTCAAAGTGCGTCAAAAAATCCCTGTCCTGGTCCAGACCGGGAGTAACTGAAATCAATCCGGGAAGTTGCAGTGCACGTATGATGCCATGATTTGCATCTGGAAACCCCACATTACCCAAGTCTGAAATTCTCTTCCAGTATGCCTCTTGCACTGTATTTGCGTGAGCCGTTCCCGAGTATCCGGTAACCATAAAGACATCCAGGAATACTTTCCTTTCAGGGTATGAATATGGGATTTGAATCAGCGGCCTGCACTGGTGCAGTTCAATATTCAGTTCTTCTTTCAACTCACGCACCAATCCTGCTTCAGGGGACTCGTTCTCTTTCAGCTTTCCACCTGGAAACTCAAAATATCCACCCAGATGAGTATCCGGGATTCGTTTCGTAACGAGAACCTCGCCCCTAGCATTTTTTATGATGCCCAAGACGACATGTGTATAATCCTTATCTGTACACAAGGGCAAAGAAAAACCGGTCAGGATCGATACTCCGCATTAATCTTTACATACTCATACGAAAGATCCGTAGTCCATACCCTGGCAGAACAGGCCCCGAGACCCAGCTCTAGCCGAAATTCAATTTCACTTTTCTGCATGGCTTTAGCACCCGTTTCCTCTGTATAACCGGAAGCAAGCGTACCGTTTGCAATCACCTGCAGGTCATTGATGTACAAGGACAGCCTGCTCATTTCCAAAGGCGCTACTTTTGCGCGACCCACCGCTGCCAGTATGCGCCCCCAGTTCGGATCACTCGCAAAAGCTGCGGTCTTGACCAGTGGCGAGTGCGCAATGGTAAAGGCGATATTGTATGCCATTTCTTTGCTTTCAGCCTGATCCACCCTGATGCAGATATACTTTGTTACTCCTTCACCATCCCGAACAATCGATTGTGCCAAGGTCAGGAACAGGGAATTCAGGGTTTGGGTAAATTCTGCCCTGGCTTGTTCTGACAGTTCACTGAAACTGATGCCTGTCTGTCCAGTTGCCATCAATACGCAGGCATCGTTGGTGGACGTATCTCCATCAACAGTGATGCAATGAAACGACTGTTGCACAGCATCCCTTAACATCCGATCCATGTCCCTGGAATCAACTTCCAAGTCAGTTGCAACAAATGCCAGCATGGTAGCCATGTCCGGGCGGATCATCCCTGACCCTTTTGCAATGCCCGTAACAACCACTGTATGCCTGTCCAGTTCCATCTGCCTGGACAAGCCTTTGCTGACGGTATCGGTGGTCAGGATTGCCTGCGCAGCAGGCAACCATGCATCTTCCTCCAGATTGTCGATAAGCTGGGAGTAATGCCGGATCATTTTCTCAACCGCCAGACGTTCGCCAATCACGCCTGTTGAAAATGGCAGTATCTCATTTTCCATGCAACCACTTTCATGTGCCAAGGCCGCGCATGTTGCATAGGCATCTGTCAGACCCTGTACACCCAGTCCGGCATTGGCATTTCCGGCATTAATCAGCAGGTACCTTGGCTGTGCAACACTAAGATGTTGCTTACAGACCGTCACCGGGGCTGCACAAAACTGGTTAGTAGTGAATAACGCAGCTGTTTGTGTATGCTCACAAACTTCCATTAACATCAGATCATCCCGATTCTGGTAGCGCATGCCCGTTGCTGCCGTTGCGAGGCGAATGCCTTTAACAGGTAACAATGGTTTTGGGGGATTTATAGGAATTGCCATACAAAACGACTTTAGTACACAGGCGGCTAGGCGAGCTTTCCATGGCAATGTTTGAATTTTTTACCTGAACCACAGTGACAGGGTTCATTACGGCCCAGTTTTTTCTGTGTACGTTTAAAGGGTTGCTGCCTTGTCTGCCCTCCTGTCGCTGCAGCCTGTTGCTCGGGATGCAGTACATTGTCCACCTGTGCATGCTGATACTCAATATCATCCGGAACTTGCTGTGCAGCTTCCAAGGCCCTGATTTCCTCAAGGGTAGGCAGTTCTGCCCTGGAAATTAAGGAGATGGTTTCATGTTTGATCTGATCCAGCATTTGCTGGAACATATTAAACGCCTCTCTCTTGTATTCCTGTTTAGGATTTTTCTGTGCGTAGCTGCGCAGGCCAATACCCTGGCGCAAATAGTCCATTGCTGCGAGATGTTCTTTCCAGCGATTATCCAGTACCTTCAGCATAAGGTCCTTTTCAAGTCGGCGCATTATTTCCGCACCAACACGGTCTTCTTTTTCCCTGAATAAATCAGCAATACACTGGAAAATCCTTTCGCTCACACCTTCTTTTTCAATGGCATCATCTTCATCAAACCATTGCTTGACTGGCAGGGACAAACCAAACTTATTCTCGAGCGCCTGGCAAAGACCCTCGATATCCCATTGTTCCTCCACACTTCCATCGGGCAGGAATTCGCTAATGGTGCTATCAATAACGTCTTCACGTATAGCCACCAGATTTTCAGATATATCATCTGTATGCATCAGCTCCCGACGTTGTTCATACACTACCTTGCGCTGGTCATTGGCAACATCATCATATTCAAGCAAATGCTTGCGAATATCGAAGTTATGCGCTTCTACTTTGCGTTGTGCATTTTCAATGGCTTTTGATATCCAGGGATGCTCAATCGATTCACCTTGCTGCATGCCCAGCTTCTGCATCAATCCGCGCACTTTATCGGAAGCGAAAATTCTCATCAGGTTATCTTCCATTGAGAGATAAAACCGGGTCGACCCCCTGTCACCCTGGCGGCCCGAACGCCCGCGCAATTGATTGTCAATACGCCTTGATTCATGCCTTTCTGTGCCAATAATATGCAGTCCACCAGCCTGAATAACAGCATCATGCCTCTCCTGCCAGTCAGCCTGGACAAGGCTGTGCTCAGTCTCTGGCGTTTCCGGCGAAAGGTTTTGCAACTCTGCATCAAGATTACCCCCAAGCACGATATCGGTACCCCGACCTGCCATATTCGTTGCAATGGTTACAGTACCTGGGCGGCCTGCCTGGGCAATAATATGAGACTCTTTCTCATGCTGTTTTGCATTCAGTACCTGATGTGCTATCCCGGAATTTTGCAGGATATTTGAGATGAGTTCAGATGATTCAATTGACGTTGTTCCTACCAGAACCGGCTGACCACAATCTACACATCTTTTGATATCGCTGATGATGGCATCATATTTTTCCTGCATGGTAAGGTATACCAAGTCCCCCATGTCATCACGAATCATTGGTTTATGAGTCGGGATAACTGCTACCTCCAAACCATAAATCGACTCAAATTCATAAGCCTCTGTGTCAGCCGTTCCAGTCATCCCGGATAACTTGTTATACAGGCGAAAATAGTTTTGGAAAGTGATAGAGGCTAGCGTCTGGTTTTCATTTTGTATTCTGACATCTTCCTTGGCTTCAACCGCCTGGTGCAACCCGTCTGACCAGCGCCTGCCGGGCATCGTACGACCAGTAAATTCGTCTACAATGATGACCTGACCATCGCGTACGATATAATCGACATCTTTCTGAAATAACACATTTGCGCGCAGCGCTGCGTTCACATGATGCAATAAATTGATATTCGTAACGTCATACAGCATTTCATCTTCAGCCAGCAAGCCCTCCCCGAGCAGCAAATCTTCAATGCTTTGGTGGCCATCTTCTGTCAAATGAATCTGCTTGCTTTTTTCATCAACACTGTAATCGCCCGGCCCGTCCTCTTCCTGTTGTCTAACCAGCCTGGGTACCAAGACATTAACAGCCTTGTACATACTCAGGTTTTCACCTGTAGAACCTGAAATAATCAGGGGTGTACGTGCCTCATCAATAAGAATTGAATCTACTTCATCCACTACTGCAAAATTAAGGTCATGCTGCACACAACCTCCAATGGAAAATTCCATATTGTCGCGCAGATAATCAAAACCAAATTCATTATTGGTTCCATACGTGACATCTGCTGCATAGGCCTTTTGACGTTCCTGATGCACCATCCCACCTGTCAACACACCTACATCAAGTCCAAGCAAACGGTAGATCCCCCCCATCCACTCTGCATCACGCTTGGCCAGATAATCATTGACCGTCACGACATGCGCTCCCTTGCCACTTAAGGCGTTAAGATAGATCGGCAAGGTTGCAACCAGGGTCTTGCCCTCGCCTGTGCGCATTTCAGCAATTCTGCCATCATTTAATACCATGCCTCCTACCAGTTGAACATCAAAATGGCGCATACTAAGTGTGCGGCTTGCAGCTTCACGTACTGCAGCAAATGCTTCAGGTAATATCTTTTCCAGACTTACGCCATTTTTAATTTCCTGGCGAAAAGCTGTGGTTTTTTGCCGCAAGGCCTGATCATCAAGCATTTTATAGGACCCTTCCAATGCATTGATTTTCTGGACAACCCTGTAGTAACGATTTAATACCCTCTGGTTACGACTGCCAAAAACTTTTTTGGTAAATTTTTTAAGCATGCGACTATTAAAGTACCTGAGAAAAAACGAATGGATAAATCCTGTAAAGGCCGTTCAGCAAAAATATATTTTCTTCACGTGCTCTACAAGCTGATTCACATAGAAAAACCAGCTTTTGAGTAAAACTGGACAAAATGAAGATTAACCGGATTCAGAAGGGTCTACAACGAAGCTATTGAATAAACTTCATTGGGTCCACCTGGGCACCGTCCTTGAGAACCTCAAAATGGACATGTGGACCGGTTGAGCGACCGGTACTGCCCAGCTTGGCAATTATATGACCGCGTTTGACGACCTCACCTGCCTGCACAAGCAGCGTCTTGTTATGCCCATAACGCGTCATATAGCCAGTACCATGATCAATTTCTACAAAATAACCGTAACCGCCATTTTTGCTTGCCTGTGTGACAATCCCTCCAGCAACAGCCACCACGTCGCTGCTGGACTTGCCGCCAAAATCCACACCCGCATGCATTTCAGGCCTGCCTGTGAAGGGGCTGCGGCGCTTACCAAAATAGGATGAAATCCAGCTATCAGTATCAGCTACAGGGCGTCCCTGTGGGTACGTGGCCTGTTCGGATTTCCTGTTCACAAATGTATCGCTGAGTACCTGTAATTGATATTCACGCGCTTCCAGACCGGCCTGAATTTCTTCAAATACAGCATCAATCTGCATATCTGTGTGCGAATTGCTGTCCGGGACAAGACCTGGACCCCCTGCAGCAGGAATGGGATCAAAGCTGAATTCTTCAGGTTCAAAACCTGCCATCTCGACCAGCATGCTTCCTAATACATCGATATGATTCATATGCGCCTGCAATAGTCCGGCTTGTGCGGTCAGTGCATTAACCTGTATCTGAGCTTCCTGGCTGACCAGTTGCAAGCGTTCTTCCTGCGCCGCGATATCTCTTTTCCATTCGCTTAAAATGACTTGATTGCCGAATAAAATACCAGCTATACAACCACCGCCAAGTAAAATCATCGAAAGTATGATTACACCAAGAAACAATCCGGCTCTGTTCCATCCAGGCAGATAGTCAACAGAAATAAAGCGTGTGCGCGAACGGAGAAAAATGATAATGTTCATGTCTGCTGCTGCTTACACCTGTTATTGAATATTTTTACCTGAAGTCATTTCGATGCAGAAACTATCGTCATACATAGGTACAAGCTTACAGGATAAAACAAAGCTTTTGCACAGGCTTACCTTGAGCATAAGAATGCATTTACCCGCAGAACTGGCCAGCCATTGCTGGGTAGCAAATATCGGAGACCGAACTCTTACAATTATCACCGATAACCCCAGCCAAGCCAGCCTCGTCCGGTTTCAACAATATGAAATCCTGAAGCAGTTGAACCAGGAGCTTGGCCTTACTGTAAGAGAATACCTAAATCGAATAAAGATTAAAATCAGAAAAGCCGACGGTGATTTGAAACTGCCGACCCCGACACAAACCCTTTCCGATTATGGTGCCCGTCACATTAAAGAATGTGCTGATCATGTGGAAGATAGTGCCCTGAAAGAGGCCTTGCAACATCTAGCAAAACGCAATATAGGTCATTGACCGACCAGTAGTTTACCTGCGCAACCGTCATACGTTCGCACCTATAGGTAAACTGTAGAATATCGGCACTGTCTCTTCACCATCTTCAAAAGTAACTTCCTCCCAGGCATCCTCCTCCTCAAGCAGCTTTCTTAGCAGCTTGTTATTCAGTGCGTGCCCGGATTTATAGCCGCTAAAGGCACCAATCAGGCCATGCCCAAGCAGATACAAATCACCAATGGCATCCAGAATCTTGTGTTTGACAAATTCATCTTCATAGCGCAAACCATCTTCATTCAATATGCGATGATCATCCACAGCAATAGAGTTATCAAGACTACCCCCTAAAGCCAGATTGCGCGATCGAAGAGCCTCAAAGTCACGCATAAAACCAAATGTGCGCGACCGCGATACTTCTTTAACGAAGGAGGTCGTGGAAAAATCCAGTTCAGCTTTTTGCGGACCTGCCTTAAAAACAGGGTGATCAAAATCAATCACAAAACCGACTTTGAAACCATCAAATGGAGCAAATTTTGCCCATTTGTCGCCTTCTTTTATTTTGACAGACTTGTTGATCCGGATAAATCTTTTGGCTGCTTTTTGCTCAACAATGCCCGCTGATTGCACCAGGAACACAAAGGGGCCTGCACTGCCATCCATAATGGGTACTTCAGGTGCGCTGACATCCACATAAGCATTATCTATACCAAGTCCTGCCATTGCAGAGAGTAAATGCTCTACCGTGGAAATGCGTACACCTTCAGAAACCAGGGTTGTAGACAGGCTCGTATCACCTACATTCTCAGGACTGGCTTTAATCTCCACTGGCGGATCAAGGTCGATGCGCCTGAATATAACCCCTGTTTCGACAGGTGCAGGGCGTAACGCCAAATATACTTTCTCACCTGTATGCAGGCCAACTCCCGTAGCACGTATGACGTTTTTTAGAGTTCTTTGTTGTATCACAGACCTTACATCCTATTAATCGCTACCCGTAGCGGGCCTAGTTTCAGTATCCGCTGATGCCCGACACACAACAAGTATGAAAATTGTGTCAATATTACACAATTTTCCAGTGACTTCACCAAGGATTTTGAATCCCTAACCCCGAAAACTGTTCCAGTCAGTCGGCCTGATTACGTAAAAAAGTAGGGATATCCAGATAATCCATATCATAAGCTTGGTTTTTCCCGGCTACTTTAGCACCATTTTCGGCGAGAACCGCACCGGCATGCAACCTCTCATTCACGTCCTCAGCCTTTTTTACAGGCGTTTCCACCAGCTTTATTGCGGGCTTGGTTGGTATGGGCAGACTCAGGGAACCGATGCCTGTTGCCACCAGTGTTACCCGTAAATCGTCCCTCATGGATTCATCAATTACCGTACCTACAACCACCGTGGCATCATCAGAAGCCAAGCCCTTGATATGGCTGCCAACCTCATCAAATTCGCCTATGGAAAGACTAGTACTTGCCGTGACATTTACCAGGATACCTTTTGCGCCCGCTATATTTACGTCTTCCAGCAGCGGACTGGATATAGCCGATTCAGCTGATTCGCGCGCACGCTCTGTACCCGATGAGGTACCTGACCCCATCATCGCCATTCCCATCTCGGACATCACTGTGCGCACATCAGCAAAATCCACATTAATGAGTCCAGGGCAGGTAATCAGTTCGGCAATACCCTGTACAGCACCGTGCAGGACATCATTGGCCGACTTGAACGCTTCCAGTAAATTGGTTTCCCTGCCAAGAACGGCCAACAGTTTTTCATTAGGTATCGTGATCAATGAATCGACATGCTTGACCAGTTCTTCCATGCCGGCGTTGGCAATCTGCATGCGCTTGGTGCCCTCAAAAGGAAATGGTTTGGTCACCACAGCTACAGTCAGAATTCCCAACTCCTCAGCAACCGCTGCGACTACAGGTGCTGCTCCGGTTCCGGTGCCACCCCCCATTCCTGCAGTGATAAACAGCATATCCGCTCCAGAAATCGCCTCATGGATCCGATCCTGATCTTCAAGCGCCGCTTCACGACCCACAACCGGGTTGGACCCCGCACCCAGACCTTTAGTGATGTCGTTCCCCAGTTGTATCACCGTTTTGACATCAGTGCTTTTAAGCGCTTGCGAATCAGTATTTGCGCAAATAAAGTCAACTCCATCAATGTTAGAACTAGCCATATGCTGGACAGCATTGCCACCGCCACCACCGACACCAATCACCTTTATTACAGCATTTTGGCTATAAGTATCCATTAATTCAAACATTACCTTTCTCCTCTAGTTTGCATGTTGCAGAAATATGAGCTCTTTAAAAACTCCCTTGAAACCAATTCCTCACTCTCTTGAATACACCCACCATGCCGGATTCGCCTGACAAGGAACCTTCATCCAACTTCCGGTTTTGAAAACCAAATAAAAGTAACCCAACACCTGTTGCATAAATCGGGTTACGTACAACATCTATCAATCCCGTTACATATTGCGGGACGCCCAAACGCACTGGCATGTGGAAAATCTCCTCTGCCAGATCCACTACACCTTCCATTCTTGAACTTCCACCGGTAAGAACCACACCCGCCGCAACTAGGTCTTTAAAACCACTGCGCCGCAACTCGGCAAGAACCAGAGAAAGCAATTCCTCATAACGTGGCTCTACAATTTCAGCAAGGGTCTGACGTGACAACTGTCTTGACTCCCGATCCCCTGCACTGGGAACTTCTATCGTGTCATCAGGATTTGCGAGTTGTCGCAATGCGCATGCATATTTGATTTTTATCTCTTCGGCATACTGTGTCGGGGTACGCATTGCAACTGCAATATCATTAGTTACCTGGTCCCCTGCAATCGGGATCACAGCAGTATGCTTAATTGCACCATCCGTAAACACTGCCACATCCGTAGTGCCCCCACCAATGTCGACAAAACAGATTCCCAGCTCTTTTTCATCTTCAGTTAGTACCGCGCAACTCGATGCAAGCTGCTCCAAGATAATATCGTCAACTTCAAGTCCACAACGATGCACACACTTGATAATGTTTTGCGCCGCGCTGACGGCACCTGTTACTAAGTGAACTTTCGCCTCAAGACGCACACCTGACATCCCGATAGGTTCGCGAATGCCTTCCTGCTGGTCGATCACAAATTCCTGTGGCATAACCTGTAACACTCTCTGGTCAGCAGGAATGGCAACTGCCCGCGCAGCATCAATGACACGCTCTATATCCCCTCTTGAAACTTCATAGTCCTTGATTCCGACTATGCCGTGCGAATTCATGCCACGAATATGGCTACCTGCAATTCCGGCATATACGGAATGAATCTGGCATCCTGCCATCAACTCAGCTTCCTCAATGGAACGTTGAATGGACTGTACAGTCGATTCAATATTAACAACAACTCCCTTTTTTAATCCGCGCGACGGATGTGAACCGACACCCACAATCTCTATCTGGTTATCTTCATTCACCTCACCCACGATTGCTGTGACCTTGGAAGTTCCAATATCCAGACCTACCATCATGTTTTTTTCCGTTTTACGGCTCATAAATTACGTTCCAGTTCAAAGTTACCTGCTAGTTGCGGGTCCTTCCATTCAACTGCCAAACCATTGGTATAGCGAAGATCAATTTTTTTCACCTGCCTTATGTGAGACGACAAATATTGCTCGTATGCAGTAATAAACCATTTAATCTTCCTGCCAACATTCCCATTCCCGATTACCAGTATCATCCCGTTCGAAAGTACCAGATGCTTGGATTGGCGTTCATTCTCAAATAACCCCTGCAGTTGCAAACCCAAAGGTTCCAGTCGCCGCAGGCTATTCTCAAATATACCGGCCAGCTCTTTGGCACGGGTCTCTTCTCCATACAGCATGGGCAGCGCTGTATAAGGTTCTATGGATTCAGGGAAAAAGGGTTCCCCGTAAGCATTCATGAGCCCCGCTTTTCCCCATCGGGCTATTGGATTTTGTTCATGCACCCTGATTGCCAGAGTGTTTGGCCAGATTCTCCGTACCTTTGCATGATGTACCCAAGGGAGCTCTGTCAGTTCCTGTTCCAGCTGGTCCATGGGGATGTGAAAAAACCCTTTTGCCACGTTAGCGACTACAATTTCTTTAAATGCCTCATGATCTGCAGGGCGTACATTGCCGTCTATTTTTACTTGCCTGATCTGCGGCCATACCGATATCCAGACATGGTTATTCCGAACGTAATATGAAAAATAAACCACAATGCCCAGCAACAATATGATCACCAGAACGTCCCATGCGCCACGTACTGAAAAATATTCTGTTACTGCTTTTGGCGCAGTCCCCTTATTTCGGGCTTTTCGTTTGATAATGAGCATGCTACAACAGTGAAGTTTCCAGAATTTTGATTACCAGTTCATTAAAATCCATGCCTTCAGCTTTGGCTGCCATGGGAACCAAGCTGTGATCCGTCATACCTGGAACAGTATTGATTTCAAGAAACCATGGCTGACCATTGGAATCCAGCACCAAATCAATACGTCCCCATCCTGTGGCAGCCGTGGCTGCAAATGCCTGTAACACTTGCTCCTTGATGCTTGTTTCCTGTGCTGCAGACAACCCGCAAGGACAATGATATTGGGTGTCACCAGATTGATACTTTGCATCAAAATCATAGAACACTCGTGGAGTTTCCAAGCAAATCACTGGCAGTGCATGATTGCCGACGACCGCTACCGTATATTCCTGACCATCAATCCATTTTTCGGCAATCACGGCATCCCCAAAATTACGTGCATGCTTCCAGGCTGCAGTAATTTCTTCCTTGGCGCGAACCTTGGTGATGCCAATACTCGAACCCTGTAATGCAGGTTTGAAGATCATGGGCAAACCAAGTTCCTCTGCCAATGCATCAGGGTCAACGGAATCCTTCAATACCCGGAAACCGGGAGTTGGAATCCCCTGCCCTAACCAGATTTGCTTGGTCATCCACTTGTTCATACAAATACTTGAGGCCAGCACCCCACTGCCACTGTACGGCATGCCAATAACATCCAGACCGCCCTGTATACAACCGTCCTCACCCAGAAACCCATGCAGCGCGATAAAGGCACGATCAAAATTCCCGGCACGTAACCGTTCAAACACATCGCCAGATACATCAATACCTGTTGCATCAACACGCGTTTCAGTTAGTGCATTCAATATTGCAGCACCACTTTTCAGGGAGATTTCACGCTCTGAAGACGGGCCTCCCATCAGAACGGCCACCTTGCCAAACTGGGAAACGCTGGTCATGCAGTTTCCCCTATAATCCTTACTTCCGGCACCAGCATGATGCCAAACTCATTTTCCACGGTTGCACGCACTTTCCATATCAGTTCTTCAATATCCTTTGCCGTTGCATGCCCCAGATTGACAATAAAATTTGCATGTTTTTCCGAAACCTGCGCCCCTCCTGTGCGGATACCTTTCAGGCTACACCTTTCAATTAATCTGGCGGCATAATCATTTTCCGGATTCCTGAATACAGAGCCACAGCTCTGATTTCCCATGGGCTGGGATGCATTTCGCCTGTCAAGTAAAGCGCGCATTGTGTTCCTTGCCTGTGTGCTGCTCCCGGCTGCAAATTCAAATAAAGCCCCCGCAAACCATTCTTCTCCAGACACATGAACCGTGCGATACGCTGGCTGGAATTCTTCAGGGTAACGTGTATGTGACTTGCCATGGCGATCTACTATTTCTACGTTTGCAACAAATTCCCATATTTCATTTCCATAGGCACCCGAATTCATAGCCAGTGCACCGCCAACGGTGCCCGGTATGCCTGCCAGAAACTCTGCGCCTTGTAGTTCCCGGTCTGCACAAAAACGCGCCAGCTTTGCACATGATGCACCTGCCTCGGCCCGAACCATGCCCGGCCCTGCAGCCTCCAGTTGACCCAGGCAGCCGTGCAATAAAATAACCACACCACGTATGCCCCCGTCACGTACCAGCACATTTGTACCGCCACCCAGCCAAGTCACTGGAACATCATCATCCAGTGCCGTTAAAAAATCCCTTAAATCCTGCAGGTCTGCAGGTCTGTACAAAATATCAGCCACACCACCCACCTTCCAGCTAGTAAACCGTGCCAGTGAAATATTTTTTTCAAGTGTCCCGCGAAACATTTCAATATTGTGAGCCGCTTTCATCTTTAATGCGCCGCAAAAGATTCATTTAAATATTGTGCAGTACCGCCGATGCTGCCTGCACCCAAAGTAAGCAAAACATCCTGCCCTTTTATGACATGCTCCAGCGTCGTCTGAATCTCAGACAAATCCTTTACCAGTATCGGGTCAAGCTTGCCTCGCGCACGTAATGCACGGCTTAGCGCCAAGCTGTCAGCCCCTGCGATCGGATCTTCATTTGCTGCATACACTTCACACAGCATTAATATATCGGCTTCATTCAATACACGTACAAAGTCATCAAACAGGTCTCGGGTGCGCGAATAGCGATGCGGCTGGAATAACACGATCAGCCTTCGTTCAGGCCAGGCATCCCGCACTGCGGTCATCGTGGCAGCAATTTCAGCGGGATGATGGCCATAGTCATCAACCATCTGAACATGTTTATCGTTAATGCATATATCTGGATAGATCTGAAAACGTCTTGCGATGCCCTGAAAATGCTCAAAGGCTGACTGTATATAGCTTTCCTTGACATCAAGCTGTAACGCAATGATTGCAGCGGCTACTGCATTCAGGGCATTATGAACACCCAGCAAGTTCAATATAAACTGGACTGAGGATTGTTTGCCTGGGCGGGTTAAAGAAAATTTTATCTGTGTCCCTGACTTCTCAACTTCAGTAATCCGGTAGTCAGCGTCATCTGAAAAGCCGTATGTAATATACGGACGCGAAACTTTTGGCAACAGGCGACTGACAGTTTCATCATCTATGCATAGAACTGCAATGCCATAAAAAGGCAAATGATGGATAAACTGTAAAAATGCATCCTGCAATGTATTGAAGTCACCTCCATAAGCAGACAAATGATCTGAATCTATATTGGTAACTACCGACATAATCGGTTGCAAATATAAGAATGAAGAATCGCTTTCATCTGCTTCAGCCACCAGATATTGGCCTGCACCAAGTTTTGAATGACTTCCAAAGCTGTTGACCCGGCCCCCTATGATAAAGGTCGGATCCAGCCCTGCATGAGCAAGAACGGATGCAATGAGGCTGGTAGTAGTTGTCTTACCGTGCGTACCAGCAACTGCAATGCCATAACGAAAACGCATTAACTCAGCCAGCATTTCTGCACGTGGAACAACAGGAATACGTCGTTCGCGGGCAGCTATAATTTCCGGATTATCATCTCCTACCGCGCTCGACATGACCACTACATCTGCATCCCTGATATTACTTACATTGTGTTGCGTGTAAATGGTCGCGCCCAGCTTTGACAGGCGCTGCGTGATCGCATTTTTCTGTATATCAGAACCATAAACCTGGTAACCCAGATTGATCATTACCTCAGCAATGCCTCCCATACCTGACCCGCCAATGCCAACAAAATGTACATGTTTGATTTTACGGGTCGCAAAATGTCCAATATTAAATGTCATGACCCGGAATCCTTGACAACCCCCGCCCTGTTATCATTTTTCCCCAAGCACACCTGCGTGCATATTTTTGCAACATCATCGGCAGCCTGGGGCTTTGCAAAACTGCGGATTGCATACGCGATATCCTTGATTTTAAAGCGATTTGTTCCCATATCGCGTAACAACCTGACCAAGGATGATGCATTGAACTCGCGTTCCTGAATCATGAATGCCGCACCCGCCTTGACCAGTGCGGCTGCATTGGCTGTCTGATGATCATCTACGGCATAAGGGTATGGGACAAAAACAGCACCAACGCCAGCCATAGCAAGCTCCGCAACAGTAATAGCGCCTGCGCGACAAATGACAAGGTCTGCC
The DNA here is from genome assembly GCA_965205275.1 of Gammaproteobacteria bacterium. Taxonomy (GTDB): domain Bacteria; phylum Pseudomonadota; class Gammaproteobacteria; order UBA4575; family UBA4575; genus WTFY01. The sequence continues at coordinate 81,265 of OZ242168.1, read as the reverse complement.
CAGGCATAAGCATCGTGCATTGCTTCAATAAAGGCATCCACTCGAGCTTCAACATCGTGGGTTTTATATTCCTGCTGCGTGAATTCTAGCTTGTTCTCACCAGTCTGGTGCCAGACTTCAGGACGTTCTTCAATGGCAAGCTGCACCAGTGCCGCAGGTACTGTTTTGTTAAAAATATGGGCCCCAAGACTTCCACCTACTACAAGTACGCGCAGCGGTCTGTCGTCAGGCTCGGCAACAGTATATTCCCGTCTGCCCTGTGAAATTTCCATACGTACTGGATTGCCTACTACCTCAACGTTCTTGCGCACAAACGCGCTCGGAAAACCGGTCAGAATGTGTCTGGCAAACGGCGCAAGAATGCGATTTGTCAGGCCTGAAATTGCATTTTGTTCATGAATGATCAATGGTCGTCGAAACAAAACAGCTACCAACCCGCCTGAACCGGAGACAAATCCACCCATGCCCAATACGGCACAGGGCCGGTGTTTAAGTACCAGCCATATGGTCTGCAGCCCGGCAAAACCCAGCTTCACCGGCGCAAACAGATACGTCACCATGCTCTTGTTTCGAAGACCCTCTACAAAAATTTTTTCAAATCGGTACGCCGTGTTCGCTATCACTCTGGATTCAATCCCTTTTTTCGTGCCTACCCAAACAACCGGGATACCCTGCTGCTCTATTTTCTTTGCCACAGCAAGCGCAGGAAACACATGGCCTCCTGTACCACCAGCAAAAATCATTATCGGGGAGCGTGAAGTCTTCATAAATCAGAGGGTAACCCCTGCCGGTTTTGCAGATTTCTCTATAACGCCTTCTGTATATACGCGTGTGATCAAACCAATTGCCATACATACAACCAGCAGGCTGCTACCTCCCGCACTTATAAGCGGCAACGTTAACCCTTTTGTAGGCAACACCCCCATGTTCACACCTATATTGATGAAAGCCTGCAAGCCTAACCAGATTCCTATTCCATAGCTTATCTGCGCACCAAATTTCATGCCCTTCTCCTCAACCAGCTTGCCAATAACAAAGCATCTGTAAATCAGAACCAAAAACAGGAGCAACACTACAGCGACACCAACCAAGCCAAGCTCTTCTGCGATGACCGCAAACACAAAATCATTGTGCGCTTTGGGTAAATAGAATAATTTTTGCACGCTTGCGCCAAGACCCAGGCCTGTCCAAGAACCGCTACCAATTGCAATAAGTGATTGCGTAAGCTGAAAGCCTGAGCCAAATGGGTCGGACCAGGGATTAAGAAATGCAGTAAGGCGTTCCATACGATACGGGGAAGAAACTGCAACCACCGCCATGGAGACTGCAGATGCAGTAAATAAAATTACAAAATTCCAGACTTTCGCACCTGCCAGACAAAACATACCCAGTGTGGTCACGAGTAAAACGACTGCTGCACCAAAATCCGGTTCCAGCAGTAACAAGGTAAACAGCACAACCAGGACCAGCATGGGCTTTATAACCCCGACAAACGACTCGACAACCTGCCTTCCATGCTTAGCCAGATACCCGGCAAGATATATGATGAGTAATAACTTCACGACTTCAGACACCTGCAAACCAAATGGCCCCAGGGCCAGCCACCGTGTACTTCCATACACAGTGCGGCCCATGCCTGGTACCAAAACGAGTACCAGAAGGGCAACCATGAGAACCAGCAGGCTTATGCCGGAGTTTTCCCAATGCGCCAGTCGGATTTTAGTGAACACCATAGCTGCCATTATCCCGATCACGGCAAAAATTACTTGGCGTTTAAAATAGTAAAGCGGGTCTCCTGTTGCACGATCTGCAATTTCTATTGAAGAAGATGCCACCATCACCAAGCCTATGCCCAATAGCAGCATGGCTGACATGATAAGCGTTACATCGCAACGTTTGGATAATTTGATATCCAGGTTGGCCTGTACTCCACGGACAGCCTGCTTTGATGGCCTCATAAGGCAAGCTCCCTGACACAATTTTCAAAATCCCTGCCACGCTCAATATAGTCCTCATACATATCGAAGCTCGAACAGGCGGGGGACAACAATACCTTGTCACCTGCAGCAGAGAGGTTGTTTGCCTTGATAACAGCGTCACGCATTGAATCTGCTGAATGAATACATGTTGCGCCACGTAAGGCTTCCTGCAGTAAACCCGCATCCCGCCCAAATAAAATGACATGCTTTGCATGCTTGGTAACAGCAGAACGGAAATAATCCAGGTCCCCACCTTTAAAAACGCCACCAGCCAGCAAGACAATATTGCTTTTCAGGCTCCGTAATGAAGTGGCTGACGCACCTACATTAGTGCCTTTGGAGTCGTTAAACCATGCCACACCCCGAGATTCACCGACCCAAGAAAGCCGATGCGGCAGCCCCTTGAAGCTTGTCAGAACCAATAACATTTCCCCCATTGATAGGCCCAGTGCAGTGCCTATTGACAATGCTGCAAGTGCATTCAGGATTCCTGACTCACCCTGCATCGCAAGCTCATCTACAGGAAGCAGACAATCACCATCTTTTGCCAGAAACGCACGCATGCCCTGGTGCAACAACCCGAATCCCTGATATGCAGGACGGCCTATACCAAAGCTTGTCACAGTCCCGGAAGTTTTCATTTTTGTAACGAATTCGTCGTCCCGATTAATCACGCTGCAGGCTGTATGCTTATAAATTTTCGCCTTGATATCCGCATAACGCTCTATGCTGTCATGCCGGTCCAGATGGTCTGCAGATACATTCAAGACCGCGCTGACACGAGACCTTAATGATCGGGTAGATTCAAGTTGAAAACTTGATAATTCCAGTACAAAAAGCTCGGCATCGTCATATTCGAGAATATCCAGTGCCGGCGCACCTATATTACCCCCTGCATACGCCTGTACCCCGGCAGCACATGCCATCTCGGTAACCAGTTGTGTAACTGTGCTTTTACCATTTGAACCCGTGATGGCAACTACCGGTATCTGATTCGCGTTGGCAAACAATTCTATATCCCCAAAACATTCTGCACCCTGCACTATTGCAGACTGGATGACCGGATTTCTTATATCCACACCAGGGCTTACTATGATTTGTTTTGTACCGGCGAATAGCTGCTTCGATAACGCTCCTGCACAGACACAAGCATCTGGAAATTCCTTTTTGAATGTGTTGATCCGGGGCGGATTGTCCCGTGTGTCCGCCATAACAAAGGGTACACCTCGGCTGTAAAAGTGACGTGCAACAGACAAGCCGGTCTTGCCAAGACCAATAACGATTCGTTCATTATTTCTGTCTGTCATCTGCTTTTGAAGTGCAACTCCCATTGCATCACCGGATTTTTAAAGTTGCCAGACTGATCAGCACCAAAACAAACGTAATAATCCAGCAGCGCACAATCACCCTTGGTTCAGGCAAGCCTCTCAGTTCAAAGTGATGATGCAAAGGTGCCATTTGAAAAACTCTTTTACCCGTGAGCTTGAAAGACACGACCTGAATTATCACGGAAACTGTTTCGACTACAAAAACGCCACCCATTATCATCAGGATGATTTCCTGATGTACCAGAACAGCAAGCAACCCTACCGCCGCACCCAAAGCAAGTGCACCAACGTCACCCATGAACACCTGTGCAGGGTAAGCGTTATACCAGAGAAACCCCAGACCTGCGCCCACAATCGCGCCGCAAAAAACCACCAGTTCTCCAGCAAGCGGCAAATATGGGATCGAAAGATAACTTGAAAAATTCATATGACCGCTCACATAAGCAAATATACCCAATGTGCCTGCCACCATAACTACAGGCATGATGGCCAAGCCATCCAGACCATCTGTAAGATTCACCGCGTTACTGGAACCAACAATGACTACATATGTGAGCAATACGAACCAGAAGGCCCCCAAAGGGACGATTATATTTTTAAAAAATGGAACATATAAATTGTATTCAACGGAGCTTTCTGCAGTGTAAAACAAAAGCAGTGCGATACTGATCCCTATGATTGACTGCCAGAAATACTTGTTTTTTGCAGAAAGACCTTTACTCGATCCACCCAGTAATTTCTTGATGTCATCGACCGCACCGATCAGGCCAAATAACAGTGTCGTAGCCAGTACAAACCATACGTAACGATTGGTCATATCGCTCCACAATATTGCGCTTGAGAAAATCGCCAATAACAGGAAAACCCCGCCCATGGTTGGTGTACCTACCTTATCAAGATGCGTTTGTGGCCCGTCATCTCTGATATTCTGGCTCACATTGTAATCACTCAGTTTGCGTATCATGAACGGTCCTGTTACAAGGCAGATGATCAAGGCCGTAAGCACGGCCAAGATAGAACGCAACGTCAGATACTGGAAAACATTAAATCCAGAATGGAAGCTCTCAAGATATTCGAATAGTTCAAGCAGCATGCTCTTTACAGGTGTCCTCCAAGTCAAGGTGAATGCGGATACCTTCGACAACCTTTTCCAGATGCATGGCACGGGAGCCTTTTACCAGGACGCAGACCTGTTCATGCAACTCATGCCGTAAAATCTCTGTGACTGCAGGGTGGTCTGAAAAATGTTCTGCACCACTGCCAAAAGCCTCAACAGCATGAATAGCCAGTTCACCTATCCCCAACAATCGTGTAACTCCGGATTTCTTGGCCATGATTCCAGCTTTTTTGTGCAGGGCTATACGTTCTCCACCCAGTTCACCCATATCTCCCAGTACCAGCCAGTGTGTCCCGGGCTCCTGTGCCTGTACATCCAGGGCTACAGACAGCGAAGCCGGATTAGCATTGTAGGTATCATCCAGAACGCATGCACCATGGATGCCTTCAAGCCGTACTAGTCGTCCCGGCACAGGCTTGGTTGATTCAATTCCGACTTGAATATGTACAAGTTCAATTCCGAGACCCATACACACAGCCGTGGCAGCAAGTGCATTATATATGGCGTGTTCTCCAGGCACTTGCAACTTTACGTACATTTCTCCTGCCGGGGTATTGATCCTGGTCAGGTCCAAATCAATTTTCTGACCGGATACCTCTGCATCCTGCCGAATACCGAATGATATTTGCGTGCGCTCACCGATATCTTCCCGCCAAAGGGGACGATACGGTTCATCTGCATTTACTACGGCGATACCCTGCGGATTCATATAGCGATACAACTCAGCTTTTGCACGCGCCACACCTTCCAGCGAGCCAAATCCTTCCAGATGTGCTGGTCCAATATTATGAACTACACCTACATCTGGATTTGCAAGCTTTGCAAGACTTGCAATCTCACCCGCGTGATTAGCGCCCATCTCTATAACGGCATAACGATGATTTTCATTCAAACCCAATAATGTAAGAGGCACGCCAATATGATTGTTCAGGTTTCCCCTGGTAGCCAGTACGTCACCTTGCGTACCTAGGATCTGCCTGGTCAACTCTTTGACGGAAGTCTTTCCGTTGGAGCCAGTGATGCCTATCACAGGTATTTTGAATTTTTCACGCCATGCCTTGGCCAGGCTCTGCAAGGCCGCATGAGTGCTGCGCACAATAATTTGTGGGTTCACAGCATCCAGTTCATGCTCCACCAGCAAAGCTCCCGCATGCTTTGCTTGCCCGACAGCAATGAGTTCATGCGGGTCAAACCTTTCGCCAACCAGAGCAACAAACAAATTGCCCTGCCGCAACTCTCGTGTATCTGTAGACAGACCAGACACGATTCTGTCATCACCCCTCAGTTGGCCTTTTGTAACCTGTGCAATTTCGGAAAGTGTAAATTTCATACTGGGTATTTCTGCAAACAGTGTGCGGCTGTTTTCCTGTCATCAAAAGGCACGTGTTTGCCATTAATGACTTGAAAGGTCTCATGACCCTTGCCTGTAATCAAAACCGTATCATCCGGTTTTGCCTTGTTAATTGCGTACGCGATTGCCTGCTTGCGGCCATGAATTACAGAATACCTGGCAGCAGGTGTAAATCCTGATATCACATCCTGGGTGATAACATCCGGGTCTTCATACCTGGGGTTATCATCAGTAACCACCGCATAATCAGCGAATGACTCCACCACCTGAGCCATTAATTTACGTTTACCGGTATCACGATTACCCCCACAACCGAATACACACCAGAGCTTGCCAGCACAGGTTTCACGCAAAACCTGCAAGACATTGGATAATGCCTGGGGGGTATGAGCATAATCCACAAGTACGGCTGGCAAATCCTGTTTATCTGTGACCCTATCCATTCTTCCCGGCACTGTCTGCACAGAAGAAACAGCCCTGATCACTTGATCAAATACATAACCATTCGCAAGCAGTGCCCCTGTCACAGCAAGGAGATTGCTGACATTGAATTTTCCACAAAGCCCGGTTTCAATAACGGCATTCCCCCAGCTCGAATCAATCTCGACTGCAGTACTTTTTTGCGTGGAGAAAATATTCTGTGCATAAATATACGGTCCCTCGCTCAAATTACATTTATCACAGGAATACGAGACTATATTAAGGTGTTTACTTGCCTCATCCATCAACCGGCAACCAAACACATCATCAATATTGATTACCAAATTTTTTAAACCTGGCGTTTGAAATAAGATACGTTTGGAGTTTTCATAGTCCTTTAAAGATGCATGATAATTCATGTGATCACGGCCAAGATTCGTAAAGACAGCTGTATCCACGGCCACGCCGTTCAGCCTCCCCTGTTTGAGGCCATGGGACGAGGCCTCAATGACCACATGCGGGATTTCTTTTCCAGAAAAGTCATGCAGCAGCGCCTGCATGCATATTGCATCGGGAGTTGTGTGGGTCCCCGGTTCAAGATCAGGGTAAACCCCATATCCCAGTGTACCAATCACTCCGCATGAAATTTCCAGTTGCTTGAGTGCCTGCGCGATAAACTGGCTGACTGAAGTTTTTCCATCCGTACCGGTAACACCGATAACATTGATATGCGCAGAGGGATCCTGATAAAAACGTTTGGCGATGAACCCAACCTGCTGCTGTAGATCAGGAATCAGGATACATGGCAGCGTGTCAGGCAGATTACATTTTTCTGCCCCAAAACCAGATTCCCAAGCCACTGCTGCCGCACCCCTTGCAACAGCCTGCTGACTATATTGCAGTCCGTGCTCCTGGATGCCCTGTACAGCAAAAAACAAGTTGCCTGCCTCAATTGTATGACTGTCCAGACCGAGACCGCTAATCATTGTATTGTTATACATCTTTTGCATCTGCGCCCACCCATCCAGCAACCTTGCCAGGGGCCAGGGAGATAGTAGCGGTCGTTCGCATGGACTAGCCTGCATGATCCTGAGAAAGATTAACGGTGTCTGCACGCAAGGGTACGTTATCAGGAGCAATATTTAGTATACGTAGAGCCCCGCCCATAATTCTTGAAAAAACAGGGGCTGCTACCTGACCACCAAAATAAGCTCCATTGCTCGGTTCATTCACCATGACCGCAAGTACCAGCCTTGGATCGCTTGCCGGTGCCATGCCCGCAAACAAAGCAATGTATTTATTTTTTGAATATCCGTTTCCTGTGGACTTATGAACGGTACCGGTCTTCCCGGCAACATGATATCCAGGCACTACAGCACGAAAACCCGTACCATGTTCAGAAACTACAGCATTCAGGATAGAGCGGACCTGTTCAATCGTTTGTGGTGAAGCCACTCTGGGTAAAGTACTCTGGCTGGCACCCGCATCTGCCTTGCGTAACATCGAAACTGATACTTGCCTGCCATCGGATGCCAAGACTGTGTAGGCATGTGCCAATTGCAGTGTTGTCATCGACATGCCATAACCAAAGGCCAACGTTGCATGCTCCGTTTCATGCCAGTCATGGAAGCTTTTCAGGTAGCCGTTGACTTCGCCTGGAAATCCGGACCCTGTTGATTGCCCAGCGCCAATGAAATTATAAGTGTTCCACAGATCCTGCCGCGGGATTGTTAACACAATCTTTACAACACCTACATTGCTGGATTTAAGTAACACATCATTTACAGAGAGCGGACCAAAATTTTTGACATCCCGGATGGTGTATCTGCCTATTTTATAGGTGCCCGGTGTAGTGTCCACCACCGTGTCCGGGAAGTAACGCCTGGACTCCAGAGCTAGCGCAATCACGAAAGGCTTCATCGTCGAACCGGGTTCGAATACATCTGTAACTGCACGATTACGGTACGTGGACTGCTTGTACCCTTTACGGTTATTCGGGTTAAACGAAGGTACATTGACCATGGCAATCACCTCGCCCGTCCTAGCATCAATCATAACGGCAGAAGCTGAACGGGCACCATGCTGCATATAGCCTGCCTTTAATTCACGGTATGCCAGATACTGAACCCTTCGATCTATACTCAACGTCACGTTTTGACCCGGCCGGGGAATTCTGACAGCTTCAACATCTTCAACAATCCGGTTTAACTGATCCTTGATCACCTTCTTGGCACCTGGCTGTCCGGCCAGCCAGTCTTCATACGCAAGTTCGATGCCTTCCAGCCCTTTGTCATCAATGTTTGTAAACCCGAGCACATGCGAACTGACTTCCGCCGTAGGGTAATAGCGTCGATACTCACGTTGCAAATAAACTCCGGATAACCCGGCTTGTTTTAATTTCTCAGCTTGCTGGGGGTCTATGCGGCGCTTTATATACAGGAACTGCCGATTCTTTTTCTGGTCAAGTTTCTTAATCAGTTCGCCTTCCTTCAAATCCAGAATTTTTGCGGCATGTGCAATTGATTCACGATTGTCCAATGCCTCTTCCGGATTTGCCCATACTGAATAAACTGGCGTGCTCACTGCGAGTAATTGACCGTTCCGATCTAAGATCATTCCACGATGCGCAGGCATCTCGACTACCCGCAAGTGGCGCGCCTTACCTTCCTCCTCCAGGAATTCATGCTCAAACAATTGCAAATTCACAGCTCGCACAAATAAGACACCGAGCCCGAGCATAAAAACAGATAAAACGAAAATACGTCTCAACCTGTAATTCGGTACCTGCTGCTTCATGGCGCTACTGTGATTTTAAAAGCACTAATCTTTCTTTGTGAACCAGGCTCATACCTAGCTTTTCACGTGCGAGCTTCTCTACCCTGCCATGTGTCAGCCAAGTACTCTGCTCCAACTGCAAACGACCCCACTCAATTTGCAACTCATCAAACCTGTTCTGCAAACTCTGCAACTCAATAAATTCTTTCCGTATTGAATGCTTTGAATACACAATGCCCACCCCGGTAAACACATTGGCCGCCAGAAAAATTACTGTGAGCACAAACTTTCCTAACATACGACACGCTCCAGAACATACAGTTTTGCGCTACGTGCTCGTGTATTCATGGCAACTTCATCAACAGAAGGGAAGACCGGTTTACATACCCTTTTCAATTTTGGCCTAGGCTGGTCAACCACAGGCAATTTACGTAACACACTTGATTGGCTGTATTTTCGAAATATACCTTTTACTACTTGGTCTTCCAGTGAATGAAATGTGATAACCAGCAGGCGTCCAAATTCAGCCAATAACTCCACACTGTCATCCAGAGCTGTCTCCAGGACCTTAAGTTCCTTGTTGATAAATATACGAATTGCCTGAAAAGTACGTGTTGCGGGATGCTTTTTCTCATTGGATCTGCCAATCGCACTTTGCACAACCTCCGCCAACTGTCTGGTTGTTTCCAAAGGGTTGATTCTCTGTTGTGCCAAGACCGCAGCAGCAATTTTTTTTGCGTATCGCTCTTCCCCATACACTTTTAATACTTCTTCCAGGTCCCGAAGGCTGACCCGCTGCAACCAGCGAGCAGCAGTGATGCCTTCATTTGTATTCATTCGCATGTCAAGTGGCCCATCCTGCATAAAGCTGAATCCTCTCTCCGGATCATCAAGTTGTGGAGACGAAACACCCAAATCAAATAAAATGCCTTTCACCTTTCCCTCAAACCCGTATTTTTCAGCTACCGACACTATCCTTGAAAAATTTTCTGACTCAATTACCACTCGTCGATCATCAGCGAACAAATCCCTCGCATATGCAATCGCCTGCGGGTCCTGATCAAAAACTAAAATACGGCCCCTGCTGCTTAAACTTTTCAAAATTTCACAGCTATGCCCTCCACGACCAAATGTGCAATCGATATAGATGCCATCCGGATCAATTTTCAAGGCTTCAACGACTTCCCAAAGCAAAACAGGCTGATGCAGGCAATACGCATTGGACTGCATCGTTAAATGGAAAGCGTTTCAAGCGAGGCAGCAATACTGTTCAATTTATTTTCTTCCTTAATCCAGGATTCACGTATTTCCGTCCACGCATCCCGGTCCCAGAGCTCAAATTTGTTGCCCTGGCCAATTAACACTGTATGTTTGTTCAGGCCCGCAAACTGGCGTAATGGAGGAGGCAGCAAAACACGATACTGGCCATCAATTTCACATTCAGTAGCATGACCAAGAAGCAGGCGCTGCAGACGCCTGACCTGTTTGTCAATGCTGGGTAGCTGCATCAGCTTTTGCTCAATACGTTCCCACTCAGGAAGCGGATAGACCAGCAGGCAACGATCAATATCAACGGTCACAACCAGACTGCCGCCACAATTTTCCTGAATGCACTCACGGTAGCGGGCTGGCATGGACAGCCGACCTTTCGCATCTAGATTAAGATCGTTAATACCCCTAAACATTGATTTAATATCATGGAACCTTGTTCCATAGCCTCCCACAATCTCCCACTTTTTAACACTATAGAAATGAGTTTACTGGATTGCAAGCAAAACTGGATAAAAAATTAAAAAAATACTTATGAGACAGATAGTTAAGAGGCATAGCTGCCAGTCAAAACCGGATAGCCCCGCAAATAAATTATTTTAATCTGGGGGCTTAAAGCAAAAAGGTAAGGTTTTAGATTAAGAACACAGCGCTAACACCCAATCAAGGTGTTCCTAGTACAGGATTCAAGCTGCCTCCACTAAAAGACTGTGCCCAAATGTTAGGAGTCTGCCTGTAAGCCGGGTTCTGTCGTGAGCAGTCATTCATCTGGGATTCATGTCACCATGAACCTCAAGCAACCTACCCGGGGGCCATATGGGCCATATGCTGGACAATTCCATGCCCCTCTATTTGGTCTTGCTCCCAGTGGGGTTTACCTAGCCACAACTATTACTAGCTGCGCGGTGTGCTCTTACCACGCCGTTTCACCCTTACCCCTCCACCCACCTGAATGATATTCAAGCAAAGCGGCTGGGCGGTTTACTTTCTGTTGCACTTTCCATGGATTCACATCCTCCAGGCGTTACCTGGCACCGTGCCCGTGGAGCCCGGACTTTCCTCCGCCCTGATTTTCCGCAAAGAAACAGGGAGGTGACTGCCCGGCAGACTCCCAAGTTAACAGTACCATATTCACGACTGTTTTTTCAGGCGGGTATCAAGGCCCAGAGAGTACAACTGATTTCGCCCAAGTCCGGTATGTTTTGCAACCACCTCAACGGCATCTTTATGGGAGATACGTTCCTGCAAATCTGCCAGAAGAAGCCTGGCTTTCTCGACAGTTTCTGTATTTACCGATGATGTGTTCCCACGCACAACCAGTACACACTCCCCCTTTATGACCTGGGCAGGGTTATTCAGGGCATGGCCAATCTGCTCAAGCCTGCCTGTCAGATGCTGTTCATGGATTTTGGTTAATTCGCGCAACAGCGCAGCATGCCTGTTTTTCCCGAATACATGGATACAGCTCTCAATGGTGCGCCGAATTCGCTGTGGGGTCTCATAAAACACCATCGAACGTGGCTCATATCGAAGAGCTTGCAGAAATCCCTCACTCTCAGTAGCCTTTTTCGGTAAAAAGCCTTCAAAAACAAACCGGTCGGTTGGGATGCCCGATACAGATAATGCAGTGATCACGGCGCTCGGACCGGGTATGGGCCGCACCACAATTCCCTCTCCCTGAACTGCAGAGACTAGCTTGAAGCCAGGATCACTGATCAGGGGTGTGCCAGCATCTGAAACCAGCCCAATATCTGCACCAGCGCGTAAATACCGGGTAAGCATTGCGATTTTCCCGGATTCGTTAAAATCATGTAGCGACTCCAGCTTGGCTTGGATACCATAATGATCCAGAAGCTTTTTTGTAACCCGGGTATCTTCGACTAAAAGAAGCCTGACCTTTTTGATGGTATCCAGAGCCCGCAAGGTAATGTCCGACAAATTACCAATTGGCGTAGCAATAATATATAAAGTACCTGGATCAGCCATTTTATACCCATATACTGTTTAGGTTTTGTACCCTGTGACATACAAATCGATAGATAAAGCGCTTTCAGCCATGCAAAAAACTGCACCTATTGTAGTCCTAATAATTGTGGTATGTGCATTACCCGGTTGTGCAGACCTTCCAGTTCCTGTCAGCCCGCCCCCTGATCCTGAAAAATCCCAGCTCAGTCTTGCTGAAGCTCACCTCAGATCAGGTAATTATCAACAGGCAGCCAGTATATTTTGGGCCATTGCAAAAACAAAACACACCCCGCAGCGCGAAATACTGCAAATACAAGCTGCAGAGACTGTATTGCGACTTGAAACCAGAAATCTGGCCCGGAAATATCTCAACGCCATTGATGAAACCGCGCTTACCCAAAACCTGCTTGTGCGAAAACGTATCGTGACTGCAGAACTGGAACTTTTGAATGGGCAACCCCAACTCGCACTGGATGCAGTGCCTACCCAAATAACTGACCTCTCACCAAAACACAAATCACGCACACTGGCTGTACGTGCTGAAGCCCTGCGTGCTGTGGGACGTACGGACGAGTTAATGAAAACCCTCATAGCACTTGACCCTTTGCTCACTGACCCTGGGCAGAAGGAAAAGAATAATCAGTTGATATGGAAATCCCTTATGGATTCCGATTTAAAGGAAATCAGTGCATGGGCCAGCAGCAGCAGTAATTGCGACCTAGATGCGTGGCTCAGTCTGGCACACATTTATAAGCGAGCGCATGCAAACCGGTCCGTTCTTGAAAATGAGATGCAACAATGGCTTGCGCAATTTCCTCGTCATACGGTACCCGCCCACATTGTAGACTCGATTACACAGGACTGGGTATCCTCCCAGATTGTGCCAGACAGAATTGCCCTTCTTCTGCCCATGACAGGCCGTTACAGCACAATCGCTGAAGCCATCTATGCAGGTATCGCTGCGGCACGCGAGTTTGAGGAGACCCTGGCCCCACTGCCTGAGCTCATTCTATACGATACTGGAGGTGATACAGCAGTTGCAGTCAGTCACTACCAACGTGCGGTACATGAGGGCGCTGATTTCATTATTGGTCCTTTTCAAAAAGAGGCAGTGAGTATGATTGCCAAACAAGATCAGCTCATTGTGCCTACACTTTCACTTAACTATGCAAATGATGCGCTTGCAGGTTCTTCGCAACTATTTCAATTCGGCTTGCTGCCTGAAAATGAAGCCAGGCAGGTAGCAGAACGCGCTTCTCTTGATAATTTTCAAAAGGCCCTAGCACTGGTCCCGGAAGGCGAATGGGGGACACGATTACTCGAAACATTCAGAACCCGCTTTTCTGAACTCGGCGGCGTGGTTCTGCAATCCGAGCGGTATACTACAGAAAATTCAGACTACTCTGGCCCTATAAAGCGTCTGCTACACCTCAACCAGAGTGAACAACGTCGTCACGACATACAGGCAACGATCAGGCAGGAGGTTAAATTTGAACCACGACGGCGTCGGGACGCAGGCTTTGTCTTCATGGCTGCCTCACCGCGGCAGGCTAGGCTGCTTCGTCCGCAGCTCAGCTACCACTATGCATCGGACCTGCCCATATATGCTACATCACATATTTTCTCCGGCAATGAGAATATTGCAGCCGACCAGGATATTGACGGTATCACATATTGTGATATCCCCTGGTTATTATCAAATAACCCTGACGTTGAGCTTTTGCGCGACTCATTAGACCTGCAGTTATCAAGCAGCGAGTCACGGCTCCCGCGTCTCGCTGCCCTGGGTCTGGATGCATATCAGATCATCCCTCACCTACAAAAACTCGCAACATATAACTATGATTATTACGAAGGCATGACAGGAAAACTGAGCATTGGTGACCAAAATCGTATTTTCCGTGAACTGACCTGGGCGCAATTTCAGAATGGGCACCCACAGGTACTTTATTCCTCCGAACAAAACTTTCCCAGGAATTTTTCTACAGCAACAGCGCATGCGGAAAGCCTGTCTGCCGGACAAAAGGCATGTCAATAGCTGCAACAATCCGGCTGTACTGATAAAAACAAAGTAGAAAAGCGTATCCTGACAGCATGCTCATGAAAACCGAAGCACGAATCGAAGAGCTGTTTAATGCCAGTATTTCCGTAAAACAGGCCAGTGCAGCAAAATTAGCAACGCCTATCATCAAGGCTTCAGAACTGATTGTTCAGTCTTTAGAAAACCAAGGCAAGATTTTGACATGTGGAAACGGAGGCTCAGCTGCAGATGCACAGCATTTCTCATCCGAATTGTTAAATCGCTTCGAAAGCGAACGGGACGGATTGGCTGCTGTAGCCCTGACTACGGACAGTTCAACGCTTACCTCAATCGCCAATGATTATGATTACGAACAAATTTTTTCTAAACAGGTGCTGGCACTGGGAAACAGCAGAGATGTATTAATTGCGATTACAACCAGCGGGAAATCTGCAAATGTGATTACGGCAATCTCTGCTGCACACAGGAAAAATATGTCCGTGATTGCATTATCAGGCAAGGATGGCGGAAACATACCTTCTGTACTGCAGGGGCAAGACGTTGAGATTCGCGTACCGAGCCAATCTACTGCACGAATACAGGAGGTACATTTACTGGTACTGCACTGTCTGTGTGATCTGATCGACCAAAAACTCCTCAATCATTAACTTTCCTCAAGCCAGGATACCTTTGGAATCACATATCATCCGCAGTTTTGTTGATATATGTGGGCAACAGGCCATACTCACAGACCCGAGCGAGTGTTGGGCCTACGGGTATGACAACAGCAAACAGCATGCCTGTCCGGACCTGGTTGTACTGCCACAACAATCAGAGCAAATTCAAGGCTGTGTGCAGCTTTGCAGACAGTTTGGCATTCCATTGACAACACGAGGTCGCGGCACAAATACTACCGGAGCTGCCGTGCCGCTCCATTCAGGGGTCGTACTTTCAACGGAACGAATGAATAAGATACTGGAAATGGATGTCCCCAACCGAAATATACGGGTTGAACCGGGCGTACTGAATGCAGCCGTTCAGGAACAGGCTGCGGAGTATGGATTGTTCTGGCCGCCGGACCCGGGCAGTGCCGACTATTGTACGGTCGGCGGCAATCTAGCCTGCAATGCAGCAGGCCCCCGTGCAATCAAATACGGCACGTGTCGCGAGAATACACTGGAACTTTGTGCGATTACAGGAACCGGGAAAATGATTCGTACCGGAAATGCCACTACGAAAGGTGTGGTGGGCCTGGATTTGACGCGTTTGCTTATTGGCTCCGAAGGTATTCTAGCCATTTTCACCGAGGCGCGGCTAAAACTGAGTCCCACCGCTGAACGCACAGATACAATTCGCGCATCCTATCAGGACACTCAATCTGCCATCAATGCAGTGGTTGATATCCTTGCGCAAGATGTCATGCCCTGTGCACTTGAATTCATTGATGAGGGATCCCTGAATCTGATTCGCAAGCAGAAAAGGGTACACCTTGATGCCAACGCAAAAGCAATGCTAATCATTGAGGTGGATGGCTTGATACAGACTGTTGATGCAGGCGTTGCCGCTGTTTCACAGACTGCAAATAACCCGGGATGCGTTGATTTGCAAAACGCCAGTGAACCGCAACAGAAAAAAGAATTATGGCTGGCACGTAAACTACTGTCCCAGGCTTTGCGTAGCTTTGCGCCAGATAAAATCAACGAAGACGTGGTCGTACCTGTCTCACAATTACCAACACTGCTGCAGGAACTTGAGTTACTCAGCAAAAGATTCTCTATTCCTGTTTTTAATTTTGGTCATGCCGGGAATGGAAATATACACGTCAATCTTTTATATGACGAATCAGACAGCAGGGAAGCTGCTTCCGCCCGCCAGTGCCTTGTCGAAATTTTTGAACTGGTTTTAAGGCTCAATGGAACCCTATCAGGCGAGCATGGCGTTGGAATTTCCAAGCGGGACTGGGTCAGCCGGGAAATTGAGCCTGGAGCATTGGGCTTAATGCAGAAAATCAAACAGCAGTTTGACCCTGACAATATTTTAAATCCGGACAAAGCCCTGCCGGGATAAGGTAAAACAGGTTAAGCATCCAATACAGGATCGGCGTTATTCAACAATGCACAAATGGGGACGACCAGGTTTGGCCGGGTCCGTTGCAGAAGGTAATTTATCTTCTTCAGGAAATATCATGCCCTGTCCATTTTCTCGGGCATAAATGGCCGATACATATTTGACTGGGATGAGTACGCTCATTGGCCTGCCTTGAAACCGCGCATCAAACCTGATTATCTCCTGACCAAGTTCGAGTGATTGCACTGCCATTGGGCCAATGTTAAGGACGATTTTGCCATCCTCCTCAAACTGGCGAGGGACCTGAACCTGCTCACTACTGGTATTTGCAAGGATATGCGGAGTCATTCCATTGTCAATAATCCACTCATACATCGCGCGGATCAAGTAAGGACTACTCGGTGTCATTTCAGAAACAAAAGGCTGGCAGAGCCGCCAGGAAGGGTCCCGACTAAATTCACTCAACCCGTATTTGGCCGTGCCTCCTCTTCTGACAAACTGCTTTTAAAAGAGGGCCGGCTGAATACGCGTTGCGCATACTCTGTAATGGGCTTTACCGTTGCGCCCAATTCAATTCCAAGGCGAGGCAACCTCCAGAGGATAGGGGCAATACTACAATCTACCAGACTGAAGTCATCACTCAAAAAATATGGTTTGGCTTTGAATAATTCTACAACCGAAAGCAGGCTCTCCTGCAGATCCTTTTTCGCCTTGTTTGCCACACTTGGCTTATCAGAATATAGCCTTGCTAGTGGCTCGTACCAGTCTTTTTCAATGCGAAAAAGCATCAGGCGCGATTTAGAACGTGATACCGGATCCACAGGCATTAATGGTGGGTGTGGAAAACGCTCATCCAGATATTCCATGATGACACGCGCATCATATAACACCAGTTCGCGGTCAGTCAGGGTTGGAACCAAGTTATAGGGATTGATATCCAGCAAATCCGCAGGCTTGTTATCCGGGTCGATATACACTACATCGACCGCGATATCCTTTTCTGCCAGAACAACCCGTACACGATGACTCTGCGCACAACTCGGATCAGAAAACAATGTCATGCCAGAACAGCGATTTGCTACCAAAACCATGTGGCTCCCTTAATTTTGTAATCCCTAGCAGCCTGAAAGGCACATCAGTGGATATTTTTCCAATAGTTTTTCTTCATAAAATAGGAGAGTACCCCCAGTACAGCGAGGAAAAACAATACGCCTATGCCTATTTTTTTGCGCACCAACTGAGCAGGCTCACTCAAATAAGCCAGGAAATTCACAAGGTCCACCACCACACGCTCATATTCCTTTTCACTAAGTGCGCCTGGCTGCAGCACTTCAAATTTATCAAAAGCATGGTGTCCCTTTCCATTTTTGTCCGTTTCATCATGGAACACGGCTTTTTGCGAACCTTGCAAATTTACCAGTACATGTGGCATTGCCGTGTTGGGTAAATGCAGATTGTTTACACCGAAAGGGCGTGTTTCATCTACATAGAACGTTTTCAGAAACTCATACACTGCCTGCGGCCCGATTGCACGCGCATGAGTGCTCAAATCCGGCGGGTCAATGCCAAGAAACCATTTTTCAGCATCTTTTCTCTTCATAGCTACGGTCATCAGGTCACCGAACTTCTGGTCAGTAAAAATTATATTGTTTTTCATCAAACTTTCGCTGATGCCTAAGTCATCAGCTACCCGTTTGTAACGACTATGCTGTGCTGGGTGACAGCTCAGGCAGTAATTAACAAAATATTTTGCACCCCGTTGCAATGAAGTCTTGTTACTCAAATCTATATTTATTTTCCCAAAGGCCCCTTTGTCATAAAGGCTTGTCCCGGCGGACCAGACAGGATTCACAAACACCAGAGTGAGTACAACAGCCAGAGCTTTCATACCTACCTTCATGATGTAATTCGCACAGGCACTTCTTTTTCGCGGCCCAGGTTCGTTAAAAATGGCAATAACAATGTAATCACTAGATACACCGCCGGAATGCTCCATGTTTGCCAGATAAGCTCAGGACTCTCAGAGGTGTTCATGAAAATATCATACAAGGTAATGGCACCAAGCAGCAGCACAAAGCTGCTGATCCAGAACCCTGCCCCATGCGATCTGCTGTAAGTCCACAGTACAATGAAAAACAGAAAATACAGTTCCGTAAAGCGCAAAGCCAACTGTGAATATAAGGGTGTGACTGCGTTTAACCCAAGATACCCGAGAATAACAAATACAATAGCAAATAGAAGCAGATTGATTTTGAACAAAAAGCTTCGATAGCGAATTGACTTGATGGGGTTGCGATCAATCCACGGCAGGAAAAACAACACTACGATTGCAAGACCCATTCCTACAAACCCGCCAAAAGGATCCGGGATTGCACGCAGTACTGTATAGAAAGGCGTGAAGTACCAGATAGGTGCAATGTGGTCCGGTGTGTTCAAGGCGCTCGCCGGATCAAAATTGGCATGTTCCAGAAAGTAGCCGTACATGTCAGGAATAAAAAATACTACCACTGAAAAGATAGCCAGAAACACGACCGCACCGAAAATATCCTTGACAGTGTAGTATGGATGAAAAGCAATGCCATCAACCGGAATCCCGTCCGCATCTTTGTTCTTCTTGATTTCAACTCCATCAGGATTATTGGAACCCACTTCATGCAATGCCAGGACATGGCCTACTACCAGACCTAGTAGTGCAAGCGGCATGGCAATCACATGCAAGGCAAAAAACCGGTTCAGGGTAGCATCTGATATGACGAAGTCCCCACGTATCCATTCAGAAATGGCCTCACCTATGTACGGGATCGTATTAAACAGATTGATAATGACTTGTGCTCCCCAGTACGACATATTGCCCCAGGGCAACAAATAGCCCATGAATGCTTCGGCCATCAATGCAACGTAAATCAGCATCCCAAAAATCCATATCAACTCACGCGGATTTTTAAACGAGCCGTACATCAGACCACGAAACATATGCAGGTACACCACTATGAAAAAAAACGATGCGCCAGTAGAGTGCATGTAGCGGATCAGCCAGCCCCAGTTGACATCACGCATAATGTGTTCTACCGAGGCAAAAGCCAGTTCGGCGTCAGGCTTATAATGCATTGTCAAAAAAATGCCACTTACAATCTGGATCACCAAAACAAGCAGCGCCAGGGAACCAAAAAAGTACCAAAAGTTGAAATTTTTCGGTGCGTAATATTCAGACAGATGTTCTTTCCACATTCTGGCAATTGGAAATCGTGCACCGACCCATCCCATAAAACCCTGTGTTTCCCCGCTCATGCTGCGGCCTCTTCTTTGGTCATTCCAATCAATATGCGACCATCACTCAGGAAGTAATAGGGCGGTACTTCAAGATTTTTGTTCGCAGGTACGTTTTTGTACACACGCCCCGCCAGGTCAAATCTTGACCCATGACAGGCGCAATAGAATCCACCTAACCAGTTCGCACTGACTGTTCCCGGTTCAGGACGGAATTCTGGAGAGCAGCCAAGATGAGTGCATATACCAATCAGTACCAGAAACTCCTCCTTGATGGACCGAAATTCGTTTTGCGCAAAAGCTGGTTGCTGATCTTCCTCAGAAGAAGGATCACGCAATTTAGGGGTCAGCGTACTCAAGGTTTTTACCATCTCAGGTGTACGGCGAATGATCCACACAGGTTTTCGGCGCCAGATTTCCTGGATTTGCTGCCCTAGCTGCATTTTGCTTACATCCACTTCGACGGGAGCACCCGCAGCCAGTGCACTTGCACTTGGAGTCATGCTTGAAATGAAGGGCCAAGCCGTGATTACCGCACCAACACCCCCAACAATCGCCACACCACCAGTCAGCGCTTTGCGGCGGCTATGATCAATATCATCATTTGCCATGTAACAGATTCCCTCACTCACAATAAACGAAGCGCCAATTCATGACGCAGACAACGGATTAATGAGCATTCACATTCAGAAAACCCAGCACGAGCACTCTCGATGTCTGATTAAGAATGTCAGCCTGTGAAAGATGCTTAGGATGGCTCAAGATCGAAAATCCGTCAAGTAAAAGTGCAATAAATGCTGATCTATGCAGGGTTATCGATGTCGACAAATTCATGCCTGAGATCAAATTTCTGCATCAGATGCTCACCCAAGGCCTGGATCCCATAGCGCTCTGTTGCATGATGACCCGCAGCAAAATAATGGATTTTTGCCTCTCTTGCGACATGTGCCGTAGGCTCTGAAATTTCACCACTTATATAGGCATCCAAATTTTTTTCCATTGCCAGTTCGATGAATCCTTGTCCAGCTCCGGTACACCACCCTATCGTTGTTATCCTAGCGGGTCCTGCGTCCACATGTATGCAGCTACGCTGTAGCTTTACATTGATAAAATGTCTGAACGCTTCCGCCTGCATGGCTTGGCCGAGGTGACCATAGCTCCCGCAAGCAACCTGTCCCCTGGATTTCAGTACCCCATCGATCTGGATTCCGAGCAACTGCCCCAACTGTGCATTATTGCCAACTTCCGGATGTGCATCCAGCGGCAAGTGGTAGGCAAGAAGATTGATATTGTTTTGCAACAGTGCTGCAAGCCGTGTCCGTTTAATTCCGGTTACACACGGATCCTCATTTTTCCAGAAGTAACCATGGTGGACCAGTACTGCATCGGCCTGCCTGGCGCAGGCAGCATCAAGCAGTGCCTGACTTGCAGTCACTCCGGTTACTACGCTTTGTATCGTTTCCTTACCTTCTACCTGCAGTCCATTTGGGCAGTAATCCCTGAAGCAGTCTGTTTGCAATAAGGTATTTGTGTACTGCGTGAGTTCTTGTATGGTCACCATTTATGTTGCAGCAATCCGGTTGTCCTAATGACAGGGTATCCAAGCCTGTGCCTGTACGCAAACGCTCCCGCTAGGGTCCTGTCAGATCAAGGAACTGTCCAGGGCATCAAGAAAAGCCTGGTTTTCTTTTTCTGTACCCACGGTTACCCGCAAACAATTCTCCAGAAGATGGTTATCTGCAACATTTTTGATCATGATTTTGCGCTCCATGAGGCGATTGAAAACCATACCTGCGGGGGTCTTCACTGTCCTGAATAAAATAAAATTCGCTTCGCTTGGGAATGCCTGGATACCATTCATGCTGCGCATGGCTGTGGTTAGTCGTTCCCGTTGTTCACAGATCAACCTAGCCTGCTCATTAAAAACAGCAATATTGTCTAGCGCGAAACTAGCACTTATCTGTGTGAGCGCATTGATGTTATAGGGCAAACGAAGCTTATTGAGTTCCCTTAACCATTGTTCTGCTCCCAGCAGGCAACCCAGGCGCAGCCCTGCAAGACCCATTTTTGACAGCGTGCGCAACATTAATGCATGCGGATATTTTTCAACCAATGGCATCATTGTGTGAGAAGAAAACGGGGCATATGCCTCATCAATGACTACCAGCCCCCTGGATTGTTGCACAATCTGCTCAACTTGCTGTTGCGGCCAAAGCGTTCCGGTCGGGTTATTTGGGCAGGCCAGAAATATTAATGCTGGATCATTTTCCTGGATTGCTTTACAAATCTGATCAACCTGCAAGGAAAAGGATCTAGCCAATAAAGGAACCCCAATAACCCGTACGCCTATGAATTCCGCAATAAGTTTATACATGGAAAAGCTGGGCGTCACAGTAAGAATACAGGCACCCGGTCTGGCAATTGCCAGAATAACCAACTGGATCAATTCGTCAGACCCGTTTCCGAAAATCAGTTCAATGCTGGAAGGAATTGAAAATGCCTTGCTGAAATTTTTCCTGAGGTGGGTCACCTGTGGGTCTGGGTAACGGTTTAACACTGCTTTTCCAAGTACATCCAGCCACTGTTCCTGCAACGTCGCAGGCCACACGTAAGGATTTTCCATTGCATCCAGCTTGATAAAGCCCTCTGCATCTGCCACGCGATATGCGCGCATGCTGGCAAGTTCGGTGCGCAGCAATTGTTGCGGTATAACAGCAGCCATTACAGTATTCTTCAGGTAGCCGTTGTCTACTTACACCGGTATTCTGCTGATCTTGCGTGTGCTGACAAGCCTTCACTGTGCGCCAGAATTGCAGCCACTGCACCCAGTTTCCCTGCGCCTTCACGGGAACAACTCACAACACTGGTACGTTTTTGGAAATCGTATACCCCCAAGGGTGAAGAATAGCGTGCCGTACTGGCAGTAGGTAATACATGATTGGGACCCGCGCAATAGTCTCCAAGCACTTCGGGGGAATAATGCCCCAAGAACACAGCACCCGCATTACGTATTTTTTTCAGTAGCACATCAGGTTCTGATACACACAGCGCTAGATGTTCTGGTGCAATCCTGTTACTCAACTCAGCTGCTTCGTCCAGATCATTAACTTGTATAAATGCACCGGAATTATTCATCGACTGCATAATCGTGTCCGCGCGATCTAGTTGGCCCAGCAGTCTCTGCATGTGCTTCAAGACCTGCTCCAGAAATACGTTCTCGGTTGTGATCAGTATGGCACGTGCATGGGTATCGTGCTCAGCCTGTGAAAATAAATCCATGGCGACCCATTCAGGGTCTGCACTGTTATCACAAATCACCAACACCTCGGAAGGACCAGCAATCATGTCAATTCCGACCTGCCCATACACCATGCGTTTTGCGCTTGCCACATACGCATTGCCCGGACCCACAATCTTGTCGACCCCAGGAATTGTCTGCGTGCCATAAGCAAATGCTGCAACGGCCTGTGCCCCACCAATGGTAAACACCCGATCTACTTTCGCAATTGCGCCAGCTGCCAACACCATCGGATTCAATTTCCCATGCGGAGCAGGAACTGCCATATAAACGGATTCAACTCCAGCAACTTTTGCCGGAATTACATTCATGAGTACAGAAGATGGGTATGCAGCGGTTCCGCCGGGTACATAGACACCCACTTTTTGCAAGGCGGTAACTCTCTGACCCATTTCATTTCCATATTCATCCCGAATCGACCAGGATTGTATACGTTGCTGTTCTGCATAATTCCGAATACGGGATGCTGCGGTATCAAGCGCTAAGCGCTGTTCTTCACTAATGGCTCGCAGGGCCTCCTGTATTTGTGCGTCTGTGATTTCCAGATCACTCACACACTGTGCAGAAACATGGTCATAGCGTTGCGTAAATTCCAGAATCGCTGCATCACCGCGTACCCGAACAGCTCCTATTATTTCTGCAACACTGTGCTGCACATCCTGTTCAGCTATTTGGTTGCTATAGAGCCAGCTTTCAAATTGCGCAGGAAAACCTGCGTCTTGGGTATGAAGACATGTGATGTCCAGCGTGGGCAAAATACAGGCCCAGTATTATGCCGCGCTTACTGCGGAGTTGGCATGACGTCGCGCACGTGTGGCCCTGGCAAGCAAGTGCAGCAGATCTACAGTCTCCTGCCATCCCATACATGCATCTGTGATGCTTTGGCCGTAGGTCAACTCTGCACCAGGCTTCGCATCCTGACGGCCTGCAACAAGATGACTTTCAATCATCACTCCAAATATACGTGTATCACCCGCACTCACCTGGGTAACAATCGATTGGCCCACTTCCATTTGTCTGTCATGCTGCTTGAAGCTGTTGGCATGGCTGCAATCCACCATTAATCGAGCGTCCAGACCCGACTTTTCGAGTAAATGTGCGGCGGTATCGATGCTTTCTTGATTGTAGTTCGGCTCCCTGCCACCACGTAAGATAATATGGCAATCCTTATTGCCCATGGTAGAAAATATCGCGGACCTGCCGGCTTTAGTTACGGATAAAAAATGATGCGGGTTCGTCGCGGAACCCACTGCATCCACTGCGACCTGCAGATTACCACTGGTCGCATTTTTAAAACCAACTGGACAGGACAACCCGGACGCCAGTTCACGATGCACCTGGCTTTCAGTGGTACGTGCTCCAATCGCACCCCAACTCACCAAATCAGCAACATACTGGGGGCTGATCAAATCCAGATACTCTGTGCCTGCAGGCAGGCCCATTTCGCTCAGGTCCAGCAGCAAGCTGCGGGCGATGCGCAGACCCTTGTTAATTTCAAAACTGTTATCCAGATCAGGATCATTGATCAGGCCTTTCCAGCCTACAGTCGTACGTGGTTTCTCAAAGTAGACGCGCATGATAATTACCAGATCACTGATAAGTTCATTGCGTAAGGCTACCAGGCGGCCTGCATACTCACACGCTGCGCCAGGATCATGAATAGAGCAGGGACCCACGACTACGAGCAGGCGATCATCTTCCTCATGCAGAATCCTCTGGATATCCGTACGCGCATTGAATACACACTTGGAGGCATTGTCGGTAATCGGAAATTCACTGCACAAAACAGAGGGAGCGATCACCTCCTTGGTTTCCACAATTCTGAGATTGTCCGTCTGATAAGCCATGATCAACTTTGCCTTCAAAAAAATCTGTTACTTCTTCGCTGCCAGCTTAAATTGCTCAATAAGAAGTTTAAGTGTAGCAGATTTTATCTTCATTGCTGCCTTATTGACTATGAGACGACAACTGATATCAGCGATATGTTCAATAGGTGCCAAACCATTCGCCTTGAGTGTATTACCCGTAGCGACCAAGTCTACAATACAGTCCGCAAGACCTAGTACCGGCGCAAGCTCCATCGAACCGTATAGCTTTATCAATTCGACCTGCTGGCCTTTTGCTGCAAAATGCTGTTGCGTGCTCCGTACATATTTAGTGGCCACACGTAAACGCCTGCTGTTCCCAACCCTGGCTTCAGTCCCTGCCACCATGAGACGGCATTTCGCTATACCCAGGTCTACCGGTTCATAGATCCCATCTTCGGTAAACTCCAGCAGCACGTCCTTACCCACAATGCCTAATTCAGCTACACCATATTGCACATAGGTCGGCACATCCTTGGAGCGAATAACCAGCAGACGAATCCCTGGATGGCTGGTCGGCAATAAAAGTTTGCGGCCGTCCAGGTCCTCTTCTGCAACGGTAATTTCCATTGACGCAAGCAAAGACAGGCTCTCCTCAAAGATACGTCCCTTCGAGACAGCTATGGTAATCAAATCCTTGTCAGCTTGTGTCGTCATACCCAGATCAAAGTAGGAATGGAAAGTTCAATGAATCATTACCGGTCAGTGTGGGACACGACGTATGCTGGCGCCTAACTGCATCAGCTTTTCCTCAATACACTCGTATCCCCGGTCAATGTGGTAAATACGATCCACTATAGTCTGGCCTTCTGCAATCAAGCCTGCCAGTATCAGGCTGGCCGATGCACGCAAATCAGTCGCCATAACAGGTGCGGCAACCAGTTTATCCACTCCCATTATGATAGCAGTGTTTCCAGTCACTTTTATTTTTGCACCCATCCTCTGCATTTCCTGTATATGCATAAAACGGTTCTCGAATACGGATTCTGTGATTGTACCTGAACCTTCCGCAACACAGTTCAGTGCAGTAAACTGTGCCTGCATGTCTGTAGGAAATGCAGGATACGGTGCAGTGCAGATATTTATGCTTTTAGGACGACGTTCGCACATTTCAATTTCGACCCAGTTTTCATCATAATGAACGATTGCTCCGGCTTCCTTTAACTTCAGCAGTACGGATTCCAAAAACCTTGGCTGTGTGTTTTTCAGCCGCACATGTCCGCCTGTGATTGCTGCTGCAACCAGAAAAGTCCCGGTCTCAATCCGGTCTGCAAGTACGCTGTATTGACACCCATGTAGTTTTTCCACGCCATGAATCGTGATTTTATCACTACCTGCGCCTTCTATTTTGGCACCCATCTTGATCAAGCAATTTGCCAGATCCGTTACCTCAGGTTCGCGCGCTGCATTTTCGATAATGGTTGTGCCTACAGCCAGGGTTGCGGCCATCATCAGGTTTTCAGTACCGGTAACCGTTACGCTATCCATCACCAGATGGGCACCTTTGAGGCGCCTGGATTTAGCATGGATATAACCGCCCTTGACCTCAATTTCAGCACCCATCGCTTCGAGTCCGTGCAAATGCAGATTCACCGGTCGTGAACCGATGGCGCAGCCGCCCGGCAGGGACACTTTGGCCTGCCCAAAACGTGCCAACAAAGGCCCCAGTACCAGAATGGAAGCCCGCATGGTTTTTACCACTTCATAAGGCGCAAACAGCTCATTAATCGAGCTGGTATTCACCTCAATATTCATGCGCTCATCCAAGGTCAGCGAAACACCCATGCGTCCCAGCAATTCCATGGTCGTCGTCACATCCTGCAAATGCGGGACATTGGCAATCTGCATGGGTCCATCCGCCAGCAGGGTTGCCGCCAGTATCGGCAGCACGGCATTTTTGGCACCCGAGATCCGTACCTCACCTTCCAGTACCCGACCGCCGTCAATTAATAGTTTTTCCATAATCAGGGATGTGTCATGAAAGTCAGAATCAGATCAATTCAGCTACAAAATACGGGAATCCTGGCATACGCATAACCAGTGAATATAAATCGCTGCTGACTAGGTAAGCTTCAGCAGGCCCTGAAGCTTGTTTATTTCAATCAGCCTGTGCACCTTGCTGGAAGCATTACTGAAGTTGAGTTCCTTTTTATTACAGTGTGCCCAGCAAGACCACTGCTGTCCAACTCCTGTGCAGCACCAATATCAATTTCAAAACCTGTTTCTTCCAGACCAAGCAATATTTTCTCCGCTTGATCCCATAAGAAGTTACACTGGAAAATGTAAGATCACCGGTGATTACAAATCTGCCTGGGCCTGTACGTTGAAATTTACTCTGCCCAAGTTCCATCCGCAACACCAGACCTGTTAGCATTTGCCAGACGTTCAATTAATGCATCCAGTGAAGTTTCCTTGATCTCCTGATTAAAGCTGGTGCGAAAATTTTTCACGAGGCTTAAGCCATCTACGGAGAAGTCAAATATTTTCCATTCATTCTGTTCATTGTTAAGAAAAACATAAGCGACCTGTAAAGGAGTGCTTCCGGAACCAATATCCAGTTCCGTCTGTACAGTACGGTATTTACTTGCCTTGTTGCTTCGATCAGGCAGTACACTGATCCGTGCATGCCCATAATCCACCAGTGACTTTGCATAGATCCGAACCAGCATGTCTTTAAACCCCGAGACAAAACTCGACCGCTGTTCTTCACTTGCCTGCTTCCAGTATCTGCCCAATATCAGTTTGCCCATCGAATCCAGGTCGACAACAGGAACAATCGCCTTACCGATGAAGTCATTGATTAAAGCAGGGTCTGCTTTCAGGCGCTCCTGCTCTTCATTCAGCACCCTCAGCACTTCCGCTGAGGTCTCTTCGATGATCTGTTCAGGCAAACGTTCATCAATAGCAAGGAGTCGCGTAGCCAACAGCAAAAACAATACAGGCGCAATGGCACCATACTGGACAGCAGCCCGCGCCAGCTGTCTGAAGTTACTCACAATTGATCCCTCCGGTATTCCATACAATCTGTTAATTTTACTGCATGAGTTGAACGCACATGCAGGGTAGTTAAATATCACCCTGACGTCAATTTAATGTATGGGTTCAGTACCTATGGCACTGTGGGATCAGGCGGCCTCCAGGGTGACAAGGTACTCGTTGGGCGTTTTCCAGTCGAGTGCTGCGTGGGGGCGTTCATAGTTGTAGAAGAACTCATAGCCGGCGAGGGCGGCCTGCACCGGGTCGATGCTCAGGGGGCCATCGTAGCGTCCCCAGAACTCGATGCGGGCAGCGCGGTTGGCGCGTTCCACACAGCCGTTGTACTGGGGATGCTTGGGCGGCAACACATGCAGCGGGATGTGCAGCGCTTCACAGGACGCCTCGAAGCCGGCCATGAACTCGCTGCCGCCGTCGACCTGGATGGAGACGAGCGGGAACGGCAGGGCCGCCAGCAGTTCGTGCAGGAAGCGCCGGGCGTGCCCGGCAGTGGCCCGTGAGCAGGCGCGCGTGACCATGAACTTCGACACCGGGCACACGGCGCGGAACTCCTTGACGGTGTCGCCGTCTCGCACATAGGTCATGTGGTCGATCTGCATCAGCTCGCCCGGGGTACGCGCCTTCGCGCCGTACTTCCAGCGCCGTGCCCAGCGGGCGAAGCGGCGCGGGCGCTTCGGCGCATGCCTGCCTTCGCAGAACGCGGCGGGCCGGATCACACCGCGGGCCAGCACCGCCCTCACGTCCTGCGGCGTATAGGCCGGACACCGGTGCCGCCGCGGGCGGCTCGAATGCGGCGCCAGGGCGTGCACACCGCCTGCGGCCAGGACGGCCTTCCAGCGGTACAGGGTGCGCCGGCTGATCTCCAGCTGCTCCAGGGCGCCGGCCTCGCTGCAGCCCGCCGCACGCAAGCGCTGGTACGCCTGCAACCTGCGGTAGCGCTCACCCGCCGCCTCGGGTACGTGTTCGTCGACCTTGAAGCTCTTGTATGATCGAATACGAAGGGATTTAATGTCCATGCTCGGGTCTCCTGTTCCAGTGGCTGTGGTTGGTTCACTGGAGGATACCCGATCCGGTGCAGAGAGAGGCCACGCCTCCCTCTGCACCCCCTCATTCAGATCCCTTGCTCACGATCACTGAAAAGTGCCATAGGTATCTGAACCTTTACATTTAACAACGATTTTGCCAATAATCTCCTTAAGAACCAGCGCCGACTGGGTCAATACGGTGAATATCCTCGCCAAACACCTTCACGTTCCTGCTTTCCGGGCGCAGCTGGCCACTGATAATCTTAAGCAAAGTAGTTTTCCCAGCACCACCAGGCCCCATAAAAGCAGTAATTTCCCCAGCATGGGCATCGAAATTGACACCGTTGAAAATCCTGCGAGCACCCTGCGCGAAATGCAGCTTGCGAATCTGTACGATCGATTCACCCATTAACTTTTCCTAATTCGGACCAATTCTATAGATGCCTGAATTCAGCACGGTACCCGGCTCATTTGCTAAATCCTTGGCGATTCACAGCTTTATCTGATACAACCTGACAACTGTTATTTACCTGTAAACCAGGATATTTTCTAGACACTCCGGATATGTACCTATTCATTGCAGCGCTCGTCGCAGGTTTTGTACTTCTCATGTGGAGTGCCAATCAACTGGTAAACAGTGCATCCCGACTGGGACAACACTTCAATACTTCAGGATACATCATTGGGTTTCTGGTACTGGGATTCGGTACCTCCGCACCCGAACTGCTGGTCTCTAGTTTATCTGCATGGCAGGGCAATCCTGGCCTGGCAATCGGCAACGCCCTAGGATCAAACACCACAAATATTTTGCTGGTCTTGGGTATAACATTATGCGTGTCGCCCCTTTACCTGGAAAAAAGTACCTTACACAGGGACTTTATTATACTGATCACTGCCACCGTATTATTTGCCGGATTGATATTTGACCGGCAATTGGAGTTTCATGATGGCCTGATTCTGCTAATCGCCTTGGTGATCATCCTGTATTACATCACACGTCCCGAGTTAGAAAGGCACATGCAAGAAAAACTCGCGCAGGGCCCCTCCCCAAAAAACCTGACAATCTTGCTGACAGGGTTGCTTGTCAGTCTTGTAGTGCTGCTACTGAGCTCAAAACTCGTAGTATGGAGCTCTATTTCAATTGCAAAATATCTGGGCATCAGTGATTTGATTGTAGGTTTAACAATTGTGGCAATTGGAACCAGCTTGCCAGAACTGGCTACCTGTATAGCGAGTGCCTTGAAAAGGCACAGTAAGTTGGTTCTGGGGAATATCATAGGCTCCAATATTTTCAACACCCTTGGGGTTACCGGTACTGCAGGCCTGATTGCTGGCTATGCCGTTCCGCACGAGATTTACATGCGGGATCTCCCTGTTATGTCAGGTGCAACTGCAATGCTGCTTGTACTGATTCTGGTCTTTTCGCACATGAAAAAAATCCCGCGCAGCTTCAGTATTTTATTTATATCCTCCTATATTGCGTATATATTCCTACTCTATCAACACGCCTTGCAAACATAGTCACTGCATACCGCCTTGCCAGTATCCATGAACATATCAGATGAAACCTACAAACGTGCGAGGACAGTTCGTCTGGCACTGTTTGATGTCGATGGGGTGCTTACGGATGGCAGTATTTATATTGATGCCAATGGCGCTGAAACCAAGGCTTTCAACACGCATGATGGCCACGGCATCCGGCTGCTGCTGCATTATGGTATTGAAGTAGGGGTTATTACAGGACGTACTTCCAAAGCACTCGAGTATCGAATGCAGGATCTGAAAGTGAAGCATGTATACCAAGGCTGCAAAGATAAATTCCTTGTATTTCAGGAATTGTTATCCAAGCTAAATCTGGACGAACATCAGACCGCATATGTTGGGGATGATATTTTTGATTTGCAGGTAATGTCTCGCTGTGGTCTAGCCGTTGCCGTTGCCAATGCGCATGCATTTGTAAAACAGCATGCACATTTTGAGACGATCAATACAGGTGGGCACGGTGCGGTAAGGGAGGTATGTGAACTGCTGCTGGATGCGCAGGGTCTACTGGACAAGGCCATGTCGTATAACCTGCGTTAAGATACGCCATGTGGTCTAGACTGGTTTGGATAGGTTGTTTGATTATTATGGGTACTGCGGTGGCGTTGTGGTTTTTGAATCAACGCGATACGACGATCGAAGTGAACCTCCCGGATATTTCACCAGATGCTCCTTCTGCCAGCTTCAATGATGTCAAAATGCTCATCAATTCCCCGGACGGAAAGCCTCAATACAAGCTGTTGGCGTCCAATTACCAGCTGTATGATGACGAGCAACGCAGCGAATTTGATCTTCCCGATATTACCCTCTATGATAGTTCAGGCAATCAGATTTATGCTCGGGCATTACAGGGAGAGGCACACAGTCACACCAGTGTAATTACCTTGACGGGCAATGTCATAATCAATCAGGCAAAACCTAACACCGGTCCACACCAGTTGGAAATAATAACGGATACGTTGACTGTGTTCCCAGAAGAACAACGTGCGACTACTGACTCAGCTATAACGGCTACGCGTGGCTCACAGAGGTTTTCAGCACGGGGCATGAGCCTGGATTTGAAAACAGAAGTGCTGCGTTTGCACAACAATGTTGAAGGTATTTATGAACCATAGACACATAGTGTGGCTAGCCTGTCTGGCGACCTTTATGGCATACAGTACTTGGCTGGGGGCATACTCGGACGATTCAAGCAAGCCGATCAGTATCAAGGCCGATTCTGCTGAAATCGATGATACGACAGGAACAAGTACATATCGCGGCAATGTCAGGGTTACGCAAGGCAGCATGCTGCTTACAGGCGACAAGGTGGTACTTAAAGCCGATAACAAGAAAGTCCAGAAAATTATATCCGAAGGTAGTTTAAGTACGTTCAAGCAAACTACGGATGATGGAAAGACAGTGCATGCAGAAGCGGAAATAATGGTTTACAACATCAGCAAGAAGGAAATCACATTAACCAGAAATGCAAAACTGACAGAGGCCGGTAACACTTTCGCAAGTGACAATATTGTTTTTCATGTCGATAAGAAAACTGTCAGAGGGGGAAGTCCTGCTGGAAATAAAAGAGTTAATATAACTGTTCTCCCTGAGACAGTCACAGGCGAAACACCAGCAGAAACCAGCCCCTGATCCCTTCACTATACTGGGCCTGGTCGATTGAGATGCTCACAGGATGAATAGTCTACGTGCAGAAAATTTGTACAAACGGTTCCATGCCCATGCAGTCGTCAATAACGCCAGCCTAGCCGTTCAATCCAGTGAGATTGTTGGCCTGTTAGGCCCGAATGGCGCTGGCAAGACAACATACTTTTATATGCTTGCAGGGCTGCTGCGCTCCACCAAGGGGAAAATCACTTTAAACAACCTGAATGTAACGCACATGCCCATGCATATGCGTGCCAGACACGGCATTGGATATCTGCCGCAAGAGCCATCCATCTTCCGTGGCCTTACCGTTGAACAGAATATAATGGTAAGCCTTGAAGCACGTGGCGGTTTGGGAAAAAGACTCTGCAAGCAGCTATGCGATACCCTGCTGGCCGATTTGCGGATTGAGCACATCCGCGATTACAAAGGTGTGCGTTTGTCAGGCGGCGAAAGACGCCGTGCAGAAATAGCACGTGCACTTGCAATGGAGCCTAAATTTATTTTACTGGATGAACCGTTTACAGGAGTAGACCCCATTTCAGTAAAAGACATACAACAAATACTTAAGGACCTGTGTGCCAAAGGAATTGGTTTGCTGATTACGGACCACAATGTACGTGAGACACTGGGCATATGTGACCGTGCCTATATTCTCAACGAAGGTTGCGTGCTGGCTGAAGGGTCTCCATCCAGCATACTGGGAAACCAGCAGGTACGTGACATCTACCTTGGCAAACACTTCTCTCTCGGCGAGCATGGCTGAATACTGACTGATCCTGAATCAGGCCCCTGAAAGCAGTCCCCGTGCTCCGGCAGGCGCAGGCTGAACACGCATTTTACAAATCTCCAATATATTCGGGCAATTTCCATGCCATAATTCAGGCATGCTAAAGCCCACACTACAAATCCGTCTGGGTCAGCAACTGACCATGACGCAGCAACTGCAACAGGCAATCCGCCTGCTGCAGTTATCATCACAGGAGCTCAAAGCCGAAATTCAGGAAGCCTTTGAATCCAACCCCATGCTGGAAACCGAAGAAAACAATGAACCTGAAACCCAGATAGTAGAAAACGGAAAAGCTGAAGAAGACGATCCTGAAATCCAGACAGGCACCAATAACGAAACACTGCCGGACGAACTTGCTGTAGACAGTCAATGGGATGACATCTATGAACCTCCCTATACACCGGTATCAAGTCACCCGGCTGAAGACCATTTTGATTATCTGGAAACTCAAAACACGGTTGATGGTGGTTCTCTGCAAAAACACCTGTTGTGGCAACTTGAACTCAGTTCGCTGCCCAGCCAGGATCTCATAGCAGCAGGCACTCTGGTCAATGCTCTGGATGAATCCGGTTATTTGCAAGAGTCGTTGGAAAGCATTCACGCCAGCCTGAGCCAGACATATGAAATCGAACTGGATGAGATTGAGGCAGTTCTTAAATTTGTGCAGCGCCTTGATCCGGTCGGCTGTGGTGCACGATGTCTTCAGGAATGCTTGGGCGTACAGCTGCAGCAAATGCCCAGTGATACCCCTTTCCTGCCACAGGCACATTCAATTGTAGAGAAACACCTCGATTTGGCAGGGAGGAGAGACTACAAAAAGTTAAGCACGCGCAGCGGATTCAGTATTGAGGAAATTGAAAATGCGATCGTGCTGATACAAACCCTGCATCCAAAACCCGGAGATTTGATCAATACGCAAAAGTTTGAGTATATTGTACCTGACGTGTATGTTGAAAAATGTGAGAAAGTCTGGAGGGTACGACTGAATTCAGACACCACCCCAAAGTTAAGTATCAACAATGCATATTCAGGTATGATCAAAAATCTAGCGAACAGCGAAGCGGATTATATGCGCAACCAGCTGCAGGAAGCGCGCTGGTTAATAAAGAGTGTGCAACGTCGCAACAAAACTCTAGTGCAGGTTGCGACTTCTATCGTCAGACATCAAAAAGCCTTCTTTGAGTATGGCGAGGAGGCTATGCGCCCGCTGGTTTTGAAAGATATTGCCGATGAACTGGATATGCATGAATCTACCATCTCACGGGTAACCACCAATAAATACATGGATTCCCCAAGAGGGATCCTTGAGTTCAAATACTTTTTTTCAAGTCACGTCAACACAAATGATGGGGGAATATGCTCCGCCATTGCAATCAAGGCGATGATTAAAAAGTTGATACAGGAAGAGAACCGGGCAAAACCGTTAAGCGACAACAAAATTACCACCCTGCTGGAGCAAAAAGGCATCAGTGTTGCGCGCCGCACAATTGCAAAATATCGTGAATCTCTGACTATTCTACCATCTAATGAACGCAGACAACTCATATAAAAAGTTTTAATCTTATTACGTCTATGCTTAACTATTATCTGTGCCACGAGGAATAATTATGCGAATAAACATAACTGGCCATCATCTTAAAATAACTACTGCCTTGAGAGATTATGTTGAAAAGAAATTTGCGCGATTAACCAGACATTTTGATCATGTAATTAATGTTCACGTTGTTCTGACAGTTGAAAAGCTTACCCACAAAGCCGAGGCCTCTTTACAGGTAAGTGGCAGCAAGATTTTCGCCAACTCAGACAATGACGGCATGTACGCAGCTGTTGATTCCCTAGTCGATAAACTGGACCGGCAGATTGTAAAGCACAAGGAAAAGCTGAAGGATCATCACCAGAGTGAAGTAAGGCATCACACAACCCATTGACACCTCAGTTTTCAGATTATGCTCCTCAAAGACTACATCTCTGAAAAGAGAGTGATATTTGCCTCCTCGGTCAGCAGCAAAAAAAGGGCACTGGAGCTTCTCAGTGAATCACTTGCAGAGCAGCACTCAGGTTTAACGAAGAGCAAGGTACTAAATGCGTTGCTGACACGGGAGAAACTTGGCAGCACAGGACTCGGGAGAGGGATTGCAATCCCGCACTGCCGATTGACAGAAATCGAAAATATTTATGTGGCAATGCTTAAACTGAACGAAGGTGTTGAATTTGAATCCAGTGATGGCTTGGCTGTTAAATTTTTTTTCTGCATGGTGGTGCCTGAAAAAGCAGCAGACGACCAGCTTCAATTGCTGGCCGGTCTTGCCAAACTTCTGGATAATGACCAGGTTCGTCAATCCATTGAAAAATGTAACCATGCCAAGTGTCTGTATAAGCTGCTGTGCCAGAATCCAGAGAATCCTACCACTTGAATCCATAGAACGACTACATTTTACGAACCCGGTTCATACTCCTGTATACATGTAGAGAACAATAAAACACACGCAGCCTGATGACAGGGTCAAAGATAAAAACAGACACTGTAGCATTGACTACAAGAGAGCTGTTTTCACAGAAAAAAAATGATTTGAAGCTGACTTGGTGGGCAGGGAACAAACACAGTGGTAAAGGGTTCACTCGCCTGTCTTTCGCCTCCTCAAAATCAGGCCTGGCTGGTTATTTCGACTCTACCTGCCCAAATCAGGCACAGATTCTAGGTGAAGCAGAGCTGAAATTTTTTGAGGAAGCAGATACCGCCGTCTCGGAAAATGCATCAAGCCAGCTCTTCCAAAGAAAATCAGCAGCAATTTTTATCAGCAACGGACTAAAACCTCCAGAAAAATTCAGGGAATATTCCAAAAAACATGATCTTCCAATCATTTGTTCCTCGCTTTCCGGTAACGAATTAATTGATCAACTACGTTGTTTTCTGGTGAAGAAATTAGCCGAAAAATCTATATTGCACGGAGTGCTTATGGAAATAATAAAGATCGGTGTGCTGATTGCAGGGCAAAGTGGGCTGGGCAAAAGCGAGCTGGCTTTGGACTTGGTGAGCCGGGGGCACCGATTGATCGCTGACGATGCCCCCGAATTTGCCCGCATTGCGCCAGACACGATTAATGGAACCTGTCCGGATTTGTTACAAAACTTTCTTGAAGTGCGGGGACTAGGGATATTAAATATACGCGAAATGTATGGGAGCAAGGCAGTCAAGTCGAGTCAACACTTGGAGTTGATTATCAAATTACTCCCTCCCAACCTCAGTGCTTTGAAAAGTGAAGACCGGAGCCGACTGTCAGAAATAAAAACTGACGTACTCGGAGTGAGTATTCCTACAATAGCCCTTTCTGTAGCTCCAAGCAGAAATCTTGCGGTTCTGGTTGAAGCCGCGGTACGTGATCATTTACTAATCAAACATGGTTACATTGCCAGTAAGGATTTTAGTGAACACCAGAAAGAGCGGATGCAGTAAATACTGATGAGATTGGTAATCGTTAGTGGCCTGTCTGGTTCTGGAAAATCAGTAGCCATCAATACCCTTGAGGACAATGATTTTTACTGCATCGATAACATGCCGTTGAGTATGATGCCCATCTGTATCGAGCAATTCACTGCAGCCTCGCCAAATCTTTATGAAAGAATTGCCATTGGGGTAGATGCACGCAGTGTCAGCCAGGATATTCATGCATTTCCAAACATCATCAAACAATTCAAGCAGCAAGATATTGATTTCGAACTTGTATATCTGGAAGCAAGCGAGGAGGCATTAATACAGCGTTACAGGGAAACCGGACGCAAGCATCCTTTCACTAAAAACGGACTGCCATTGATCGATGCCATTCATGCGGAAAAACAAATCCTGGCAGAAGTTATACTGCTTGCAGATATCTACATTGACACCACCTTCACCAATGTGCGGCAATTACGTTCTATCATTACGGACCAGGTATGCAGAAACAAATCAGCAGCGCTGACCCTGTTGTTACAGTCTTTTGGCTTTAAATACAGCGTCCCAAATGACTCAAATTATGTATTTGATGTGCGCTTCCTGCCCAACCCCTACTGGGAGCAGCACTTGCGGAGCCTTGCTGGGTACCACCCTGAAGTCATTGACTACCTGCAATCTCACGAGGAAGTAAAGCAGATGATCAGTTCCATTGGTGATTTCATCGAGTACTGGATACCGCACTTCTCCCGAGAAAGCCGAAATTACCTGAGTGTTTCCATTGGCTGCACCGGGGGACAGCATCGTTCGGTACATATTGCCGAGTTTCTTGCAGACCGCTTCAGAAAACCTGCAGACAGGCATGTATTAGTGCGGCACCGTGATTTAAAATACTGATATGGCCGTATCTATACTCACTGTCACGCACGGCAACCTGGGGCACAAGCTACTGGCCACGACTAAATTGATGTTCGACTCACCGCTCCCCTTGACGTGCAAAGCACTTTCTGTACCTGATACCTGTAATGCAGACGAACTGCTATCCACGGCTCAGAAGCTTTGTGCTGAAATAGATGAGGGAGATGGAGTACTGGTTTTAACAGATATATTTGGCTCAACGCCAAGCAATATCTGCAACAACCTCAATACGACTACAAACATACATGTACTTGCAGGCCTTAATCTGCCAATGTTGATTCGTACCATGAATTATCCTGATTTGAGTTTGGACAAACTTGTAGAAAAAGCCCTGAGTGGTGCCCATGACGGCATCGTTGACTGCAGCCTTAAAAGGTAAAGTGTGTGATCAGCAAGGAATTAACCATCATTAACAAGCTTGGCCTGCACGCACGTGCAGCGGCGAAGCTGGTAACCTTAGCTTCAACTTTCGAAAGCGAAATACTGTTTGAAAAAGATGCCAGGGAAGTAAACGGAAAAAGCATTATGGGAGTCATGATGCTGGCAGCAAGTCAACATTCAGTGGTGACCGTCACCGCTTCCGGTGACGATGAACAAGAAGCAATAACCGCTGTCAAAAATCTGGTTAACAATCTTTTTAATGAAGAAGAGTAAGTTGCCTAGGTACAGTTATTCGTTATGGCATTAGTTATTTCCGGAATTGATGTATCAAAAGGCATTGCTATAGGCAACGTGCACTTGCTAAATCGTGGCGCGCCGGAGGTATTTGAACACAAACTCAAAAAGCATGAAATTGAATCAGAAATCGAACGTTTTCAGGATGCGGTTGATGAGGCTAGAAATCATCTGCGTAGTATCAGGGACACAATCCCGGAAGACGCGCCTACAGATGTTGCGGCATTCATCGATTCACACATCCTCATGGTCAAGGATTCCATGTTGCGTAAAGTACCGGTTGAGATTATTCAGGAACAACACTGCAATGCAGAATGGGCACTGAAGAAGCAACATGACAGGCTGGTTTCCGTCTTTGAGCAGATGGAAGATGATTACCTTCGCACCCGCATTAACGATGTTGAGCATGTTATCAATCTAATTCAGCAGATTCTCAAAGACCAACACTACACATTAGAGATAGACATGCAGCCTCTGAAAGATCGCATTATTGTGGCAGATGACCTTACTCCTGCAGACACTGTTCTGATGCAAGACCAGAGCATTGCAGGCTTTATTACCGAACTTGGCGGACCCTTGTCTCACACTGCAATTTTAGCCCGCAGCCTGGGCATTCCAGCTGTGGTCGGCATTCAGGATGCACGTTCACTTCTGCAACAGGAAGAGCGGATAATCGTTGACGGCGGCAGTGGTATGGTATTGGCTGGTGTTGATGAGAAGACAATAAAGAACTATCGACTCAGACAACGCAAACAAAAAGAAGCGCGACGCAAACTGCGTGCGCTACGTGACGTCACCGCTAAAACACGTGATGGCCAGCGTATCAGCCTGCAAGTCAATATAGAGCTTGCCGAAGATATGATTGCACTTAAAAAATCCGGGGCAGATGGTGTGGGTCTGTATCGCACGGAATTTCTCTATATCGACCGCGAAGAACCTGCAGACGAAATCGAACAACTCGATGCCTACTGTAAAATTATTCGTGTATTGAAAGGCAAGCCATTGACCATTCGCACCTTGGATCTAGGAGCTGAAAAAGAATTCGACCCCAATTATCAGGGTCCGCTTACTCAAAATCCTGCATTGGGTTTGCGTGCAATACGCAGGTCTTTAAAGGATACAGAACTGTTCAAGCAGCAGTTGCGCGCTATCTTACGCGCCTCCTCCAGTGGACCTGTCCGGATTCTGTTGCCCATGGTCACGAGTCACACCGAACTTGTGCAATCGCTATCCATACTCAATCAGGCAAGCAGGGAGCTGGAAAGCGAACAATATCGTTTTGATCCAAACGTTCCGGTTGGCATTATGATAGAAGTCCCCGCAGCAGCGCTTTCCGCCGATATTTTTGCAAAACAACTCGACTTCCTGTCTATCGGTACCAATGACTTAATTCAGTATACCCTCGCCATTGATCGGATTGATGACCAGGTAAACTACTTATATGATCCGTTACACCCATCCGTCCTGAAGCTCATCAATCTGACCCTGCAAGCGGGTCGGCGTGCAAAAATTCCAGTTGCAATGTGTGGTGAAATGGCAGGGGACCCGCGTTACACACGACTCCTTTTAGGCATGGGACTGCAGGAATTCAGTACACCTCCCTCCAACTTGCTGGAAATCAAACAAATCATTAATCGAAGCAGAATTTCAGAACTGGAAAAACCGACCAAAAAAATCCTGAGCACGACTGTACCTAGCAGAATAGCTTCCATGGTCGATGCCCTGAACAATTAGCCACACTGACTTTTGGAACCGTGCTTACTTGCTTTGGCAGGAGGTTGCTAAAGCAGTTACACTTGCCATGCATCTTCGCAATCAATAAACGCTCAGTAAAATGCCAGAAACCACTATACAAACACAAAGTCAGGCTTTAAAGATCATCAGCGAAGCCCTGCAAACCGGAACCATGCAGCGCGCGAAACGCACACTGAATGTGTTGCACCCCGCCGAAATTGCCAACCTGATGGAAGCGCTTCCCCATTCGCAGCGCATCATTGTGTGGAACATGCTGGACTATGAGGATGGTGAAATCCTGCTGAATGTAGGTGAAGAAGTTCGCAGCGGCCTGATCAAACTCATGGACAGCGAAGTCCTGGTGGCGGCAACTGAAGGTCTGGAAATCGATGACCTTGCTGATCTGCTTGTAGACTTGCCGGACACCGTTACAGAACAAGCACTTTCCGGCATGGACCATCAGAACCGGCAACGCCTTGAGGCCGTGTTGTCCTACGATGAGAATACAGCTGGCGGGCTCATGAACACAGACACGGTTACTGTGCGACGTGATGTCACACTTGATGTGGTGTTACGCTATTTACGTACCCGGGGCACACTGCCTGATGGGACAGATTCATTATTTGTTGTCGATCGCTATGACCATTACATCGGTGCGCTGCCACTCTCGAAAGTATTGACCAGTAAACCAACAAAACTGGTGCGGGATGTACTGGAAGACAGCATGCGGGCATTTGAAGCGGACACAGAAGCCTCTGTTGTCGCCAAATCATTCGAAGACCTAGACCTGGTGTCCGCTGCAGTAGTAGATAAGCACAATAAGCTCATTGGCCGCATTACTGTTGATGACGTAGTGGATGTCATTCGTGAGGAAGCTGAGCATTCCGTATTCAGCATGGCCGGATTGCCGGAAGAAGCAGATTTATTTGGTCCTGTCATTGCGTCTGCACAACGTCGCACAATCTGGTTAGGCATAAACCTGTTAACTGCATTCCTGGCTGCCTGGGTCATCAGCCTGTTTCAGGTAGCTTTGGAAAAAATTATCGTGCTGGCCATTCTGATTCCAGTGGTTGCAAGTATGGGAGGTATAGCTGGCAGCCAGACATTAACTCTGGTGATTCGGGGCCTTGCGCTTGGACAGATTGGGCACAGTAATTCCAAATTACTGCTGCTTAAAGAGCTTGCTGTTGGTTTTTTAAATGGAATGACCTGGGCTGTTATCGTAGCACTTGTCGTTATCCTGTGGTTCAAGGATTTCAAGATGGGAGGAATTATCGCAGCAGCGACAATGGCAAACCTGGTATGTGCCGCACTTGCGGGCGTATCGATTCCGGTAATCTTGCGTAACCTTAAAATTGACCCCGCACTAGCTGGGGGCGTCATCCTTACCACAATCACGGATGTTATTGGGATTTTTGCCTTTCTTGGCTTGGCAACATGGTTGCTTCTGTAGCCGTCTGCCCGATACCTGTCTTTTGATTTGCAGCAGACACTCTAAAATCCTTGAAACACCATGGTTTTTGTAATCATTGCCCGGTCATTGTGAACGTCCCTGCACAACCCAAAGCAGACTACCGGTTACGTCTTGGGCAAGGTTACTCCGCGTTGTCCCTGATATTTACCGCCCCGGTCCTTGTATGAAATCTCACAGGTTTCATCAGACTCAAAAAAAAGCATCTGCGCAATCCCTTCGTTGGCATAAATCTTTGCAGGCAGTGGCGTGGAATTGGATATCTCTATAGTGACATGGCCCTCCCATTCAGGTTCCAGCGGGGTAACGTTGATGATGATCCCGCAACGCGCATATGTAGACTTCCCCAAGCACACTGTTAACACTGAGCGTGGGATACGAAAATATTCGACTGTTCTGGCAAGCACAAAGGAATTCGGAGGAATCACACATTCGTCTGCCTTGAGGTCAATAAAACTGTTCTCATCAAACTGTTTCGGATCTACAACCGCGGAATTTATATTGGTAAAAATTTTA
Source organism: Gammaproteobacteria bacterium (assembly GCA_965205275.1). GTDB lineage: Bacteria > Pseudomonadota > Gammaproteobacteria > UBA4575 > UBA4575 > WTFY01. The sequence goes on along the minus strand of OZ242168.1, from coordinate 39,805 downwards.
AATTCATCCGCGCAACGCACATCGTACCCATAGCTGGATGTTCCATAGGAAACCAACTGGCCGGTGCCCTTGGTACGTACCTGATCTGCTTCGAATGGATCGATCATGCCATGCTGCTCTGCCATTTGGCGGATCCATCGGTCTGATTTAATTGCCATATATACTCAACTCAAGAATGACTTAATCAAGGGCCCCGTATACAGCAACTTTAATTCATCTTTTTGTCCAACAGGACTTTGAAGAGATTTGCAGGTGTACCGGAATAAAGTTGTAAAGAGAGGATCAGGTGTTCTGGATAACAATCTTCGGAAACCTTGCCCTGTAGTCTTTACTCTGCACAGCAAGTTTCGCCGCTGCCTTGCGTGCAATCTCCCGATATATTTCAGCAATACGGCTGTCCGGCATCATTGCTACCGACGGGTTGCCCCCGTCAGCCTGTTCACGAATCCTGATGTCGAGAGGCAGGGCTCCCAGAACATCAACCCCTGATTCTTCAGCCATGCGCTGGCCTCCGCCTTCACCAAATATTGATTCTTCATGGCCACACTCGCTGCATATATGAATGCTCATATTTTCCACGACCCCCAACACCGGCACTTCAACTTTTTCGAACATCTTTAATCCCTTGCGAGCATCAAGCAAGGCAATATCCTGTGGCGTAGTCACGATAATAGCCCCGCTCACCGGTATTTTCTGTGCCAGAGTCAATTGCACATCCCCTGTGCCAGGAGGCAGATCAACCACCAGGTAATCAAGTCCACGCCAGCAGGTATCGTTTAATAACTGTTCCAGTGCCTGGGTCACCATTGGGCCCCGCCAGATCATTGGCGTTTCTTCATCAATCAAAAACCCGATCGACATGGCCTGCAACCCATGTGCCTCCATAGGTTCAAGACTTTTGCCGTCACTTGACTTGGGCTGACCACTCACGCCCAGCATGCGTGGCTGACTGGGTCCATAAATATCCGCATCCAGCACCCCTACAATCGCACCTTCCATGGAAAGTGCCAAAGCAAGATTGGCTGCCGTAGTGGACTTGCCCACACCCCCTTTACCGGAAGCCACAGCAATGATGTTTTTAATATTCTCAAGAGGTTTGAGGCTTTTTTGTACGGTATGTGCCTCGATCTGCCAGCCTACATCTACCTGTACACTTTCAGCGCCGGCCTCCGTAACTTTAGCTTCGACTTGCTTGGCAAGGTTATCCACAATTCCCTTTGCAGGATAACCTAGCTTAACTGTGATACTCACTTTGCCAGCTTCGGTCTCGATTTTTTTTACGGTATTTCCAGCCACCAAGTCCTTGCCAAGATATGGGTCCTGGATTTGTCTCAGTGCTGTTTCTACCTGCTCTTTTGTAAGCTGCACCATTTTTACTCTCCTGAAAAATTTAGGTCCGCATAAGCGGGGGCTTACTATACCATGCTGACCGTGGCAGCAAAGATCTCTGTTTCGGTGTGTCTTTGTTTCAAGGGCCTTACACTGTAAAAAACAGTGGTAATTTCTTCAAACTGCTAATAAGGTAAAATTGCAAAAAAGGTCACATTATTATGTCCAGCCCAAAACGAAACATCCTTGTCACCAGTGCACTGCCCTACGCCAACGGACCCATTCACATCGGGCATTTGGTTGAGTACATTCAAACTGATATCTGGGTAAGATTTCAGAGAATGTGCGGGAATGACTGCATATATATATGTGCAGATGATGCCCATGGCACGCCCATCATGCTCAAGGCACAACAAGAAGGCATTACACCGGAACAGCTGATATCACAAGTAAGCACTGAGCATCAGAAGGATTTTTCTGATTTTCACATTAAGTTCGATAACTACCATTCCACTCACTCTGAAGAAAACAGGGTTCATGCCACACGTATATATGAGCGCCTGAAAAAGAACGGGCACATTACCACAAAAACGGTCGTTGACTTGTATGATCCACAGGATAAGGTATTCCTGCCTGATCGTTTTGTTAAGGGCGAATGCCCGAAATGTTATGCCAAAGATCAATATGGAGACAACTGTGAAGTCTGCGGAAGCACATACACTCCGGCAGATTTAATCAATCCATATTCATCTTTGAGTGGCGCCACACCAGTCAAAAAAGAAAACCTGCATTATTTCTTCACGCTGAATAACTTCAGAGACGTGCTGCATGACTGGATCGAAAATGAACCAGTACAGCCGGAAATCACCAATAAACTCAAAGAGTGGTTCCAAGCGGGTCTCAAGGACTGGGATATCTCCCGTGATGCACCGTATTTCGGTTTTGAAATTCCAGATGCGCCAGGCAAATATTTTTATGTGTGGCTTGATGCACCTGTGGGATATATGGCGAGCCTGCAACAATACTGTGACCGTACCGGAAAAGAATTTGATGCATACTGGAACGTCGACAGTGAACATGAGGTATACCACTTTATCGGTAAGGATATTGCGTACTTTCACATGTTATTTTGGCCAGCTATGCTGCATGGTGCGAACTATCGAATTCCGACCGCAGTGTATTGTCACGGATTCCTGACAGTTGATGGACAAAAAATGTCGAAATCACGCGGTACCTTTATTAAAGCACGCACCTGTCTTGATTACTTGAACCCCGAATATTTACGTTACTACTTCGCAGCGAAACTGGGCCCTGATATAAGCGATATAGATTTGAGTCTGAATGACTTCCAGCAACGCGTGAACAGTGATGTTGTAGGTAAACTGGTAAACATCGCGAGTCGCTGTTCCGGTTTTATTCATAAATACTTTGAGGGAAAACTGACATCAGTTTTTATTGAAGGCGGTCAGGATATATTTGATGAAGCGGTCAAAAAGAACGAATACATACAACATCTTTACGAGTCTCGCAATTATTCACAAGCCATGCGGGCTGTCATGAACCATGCTGACGCAGCCAATCAGGTGATTGATGCGCATAAACCATGGGAGCTTGTAAAAGAAGAAGCTAAACGAGATCAGGTACATCAGGTGTGCAGCTTTGGCTTGAACATGTATCGCCTGCTTATTGGCTACCTGAAGCCTGTTATGCCTGAGCTTGCAAAAAAATCAGAAGCCTTCCTGAATACTGAAACCTGCTGGGATGATCTGGCATCAGGCAGGCCTTTGCCTGAAGGACACCGGATCAATACATTTAAACCCCTGATTACACGTATCGAAAAAGAGGCTATAGATAAGATGATAGAAGATTCCAGACAAGACAAGCCGCCCACTGCCCCTGACCCGATCAATGATGAAATTACCTTTGATGACTTTACCAAACTGGACTTCAGAATTGCAAAAATTATTCAGGCAGAACATGTCGAGGGAGCTGACAAGCTGCTTAAACTGACACTGGATCTGGGAGAACCTACAGGGAACGTGCAGCGTACCGTACTCGCAGGAATAAAGTCTGCTTACGCTCCAGAAGATATTGAAGGGCGATTAACTGTAGTGGTTGCAAATCTGGCGCCGCGTAAAATGCGTTTTGGCACCTCAGAGGGAATGATACTGGCAGCAGGCCCCGGCGGGAAAGACATATTCTTATTACGGCCTGACAGTGGGGCTACACCTGGCATGCGTGTAAAATAATTCAGCTGTGCAAAATACTGACCCTGTCATCCCGACTGGCAAATATGTCGCAAGAATTGATGAACAACAATGTGTCGGCTGCACGTTATGTATTAAAGCCTGTCCTTTCGATGCGATTGTGGGTGCGTCCAGGCATATGCATACTGTCATCACCCAGTATTGCACCGGATGCAAATTATGTCTCCTCCCATGTCCGGTCAACTGCATAGAGCTGGAGAAAAATGCCTGGTTTCATCAGATTTGCCAAACTGTTTCCTCACGCAAGCAGCGGAAACTAAAAAAAGAATTTGCAGCGCTCTCACGTAAGAACAAAAAACGACGTATACAAAGACTTGAGTACATTCAACAAGAAAAACAGAAACTGTTTGAGCGTAGGAAAAAAGAAATACCAAACAACAAATAAGATTTTATTTAATACAATGAACAAGGAAAAATACAAGGAAATTTTTCATCGCCTGCAAGAAATCAATCCTTACCCTAGGACAGAGCTCGTACATAAATCCAAATTCGAGCTTTTAATCTCGGTCATACTTTCTGCCCAAGCTACAGATGTAAGCGTAAACAAGGCAACCAGAGATCTTTTCAAAGTGGCCAATACCCCAAAAAAAATGTTGGCACTGGGAGAAAAAAAACTGAAGACCTACATCAAGTCAATCGGCTTATATAACAGCAAGGCTGAGAACATTATCAAAACCTGTCACATTCTGGTTGAACAATATGGAAGTCGCATCCCAAAAAGCCGTGAAGCGCTGCAGTCTTTACCTGGTGTCGGCAGAAAAACGGCAAATGTAGTGCTTAACAATGCCTTTAACCAGCCTACTATTGCGGTGGATACACATATATTCCGGGTTTCCAACCGGACCGGTCTTGCGCCAGGGAAAAATGTCCTGGCTGTAGAGCTGAAACTGGAAAAACGGGTGCCGGAAGAATATAAACTGCACGCGCATCACTGGTTGATCCTGCTGGGCCGTTACACCTGTATGGCGCGCAAGCCAAAATGTCATGAATGCCCAATTCCTGACCTGTGTGAATACAGCGAAAAGAGTATAACCCATTAGGAATTATTAATATTCAGGAGATCTCCATGTCAACATTTATCACACCTGTAAATTCATTGCAGAATATCCTGGACAGGTTTCGTGCGATTGACTTTTTAGGACCACTTGCTCTACGCCTGTATCTGGCACCTATATTTATCGCTGTTGGCCTGCATAAATTCATGCATCTGGAAGATATCGCAAGCTGGTTTGGAAACCCTGAGTGGGGACTTGGCTTACCCAGTCCCATGCTCATGGCGATACTCGCTGCATCTGCAGAACTGTTTGGTGGCATCGCTTTATTATTTGGAATCGCTGTACGCTGGTTTGCAATTCCCTTGATGATTACCATGCTTGTAGCAATTTTCGCGGTACATTGGGACAAAGGCTGGTTTGCAGTAGCACCAGGCAACCCTTCTACCAGCACGGCAAAACCACTTGCATCCATTGGCATTCCAGCCGCGAAACGCAGTCTGGAAAACAGCAGGGAAGTAGGCAGGCGCCTTGATGCAGCAAAATCACTGCTTAAAAGGCATGGCAACTACAGATGGCTAACGGAAAAAGGAAATTTTGTAGTACTTAATAATGGCGTCGAATTTGCTGTGACCTATTTTATTATGTTGCTGGTGCTATTTTTCACAGGTGCTGGGAAATACCTGAGTATCGACTATTGGGTTGCCAAACACTTTAGAGAATAGCCCAGCACGCTCTTGCTGGCCCAAAAGCTTATGTTCTGGCCCATATATTATGAGTAACCCCATGACTTTCACAGTACTCACCGCACCTGTTAGGACAACGCAGCCGCAATAACAGTTAATTCTGGCATATGATATCTTCTGCCGGACCAGAGAAAAGAGCTTTATATGAATACTCATCTTCAAAAAACCTATCCCGTGACAGGCTCAGGTCTCGGTTTGCGACGTGGCCTTCTCAACGAGCTTGAAACAAACTTCCCAACAGATGTCAATTTTATGGAGGTCGCACCAGAGAACTGGATAGGTGTTGGTGGAAAATTAAGCAAACGCTTTCGTGCCTTGACTGAAAAAATTCCATTTGTTACACATGGGCTATCCCTTTCAATCGGGAGTCCCGCTCCGTTAGATGAATTGCTAGTGCATGACATCAAGAAATTCATACGTGTACATAATATCCGCTGTTACAGTGAACACCTGAGCTACTGCTCAGATGATGGGCACCTGTATGACCTGATGCCCATTCCATTTACTGAAGAAGCAGTGCATTACGTTGCCGACAGAATCAAACGTGTGCAGGAAATTCTGGAACAAAAGATAGCCATGGAAAACGTTTCCTATTACGCCGCACCGGGTAAAGAGATGGATGAAATCGATTTTGTCAATGCCGTGCTCGAAGAAGCAGATTGTGACTTACTGCTAGACGTGAACAATATCTATGTCAACTCTGTTAATCACCACTATGATCCCGTTGAATTTCTGAAGGCTTTACCCTGTGAACGCATTGTGTATTGTCATGTCGCAGGCCATTACAATGAAGAGGCAGATTTACTCGTCGACACTCATGGGGCAGATGTGATTGATCCTGTCTGGAGTTTATTACACAAGGCCTACGAATTGTTTGGTGTATTTCCGACGCTGCTGGAGCGAGATTTTAATATTCCCCCCTTGGAAGATCTTATGCAGGAAGTGCATGCTATTCGCAACCTGCAGAAAAAGCGGCATGCAGCATCAGTGCCCTTTGCGCAAGTAAGCTGACCTATATCAGGTATGTCTTCAGAAACCCCTTCATTTAAAAAAATCCAGTATGCGTTTACTGCTCATCTAAGGGACCCGGACCAAGTCAGTGCACCAGATGAAATCGAAGACCGGCGTATGGAAATTTATCGCGGTCTTCTCTATCGCAATATACAGAACTTTATCGCCAAAGCGTTCCCTGTACTTCGCAAGCTTTATAGCGATGACAACTGGCAAAGGATGGTTCGAAATTTTTTTGCCAACCACCAATCCACATCGCCTTACTTCAAGGATATCTCCCGGGAATTTCTTGATTACCTGCAAAATGAACGGAAGCCTCAGCCTGAAGATCCGGTTTTTATCAATGAATTGGCTTATTACGAATGGATAGAAATTTACCTGACATACGCAGATATTGAACCAGATCTGACGCAGATAGACCGGGCAGGAGATTTAATGCAAGGCGTGCCGGTTCTGTCACCCCTGACAGAATTGCGCAACTACAATTTCCCGGTGCATAAAATCAAGCCTGACTTTCAGCCTAAACAGGCAAACGAGCAATCTGTTTTCCTGATGGTCTATAGAGACATGCAAGACAAGGTAGGTTTCATGGAATTAAACCCTATTACAGCAGCGCTGGTGGAACTCATTAAAATCAACAGCCTGAAAACTGGCAGACAACTGCTCGAAGAGGTTGCCCAAACGTTGCAGCATCCGAATCCGGATGTGGTATACAAGGGTGGAGAACAGGCCCTAGAACAGTTACGTACCAAGGATATTTTGCTGGGCACCAAACTGTAGACGGATAATTCACTTCTTTAACTGACTCCCGCTTGACCAGAGTATTTCCGCATGGCCTGAGTTCCTGGATAACACTCTGCATGTTACAAACAGGAAGTCAGACAATCGATTTAAATACACTTGGATGTCTGGATTGACAGCCTGATGCTGACTTAGCCTCACCATACTCCTTTCTGCCCGTCGGCATACGGCGCGCGCCAGATGACAGGTTGAGGCCGCACCCCCGCCACTTGGTAATATAAAATTTTTCAGTGTTGGCAGGCTTTGACTGAAAGTATCCATTCGCTGCTCCAGGCACGTCACCATATCTGCATGAATGAGTCCAAGATCCGGATTGTTTAATTCTGCACCTAAATTAAAAAGCTGGTGCTGTATTTCTATCAGACTGCCTTTTATATCGGCTGACAAGTCATGGGCAAGTATCATACCGATAACAGAGTTCAGCTCATCGACATCCCCGATTGCCTGGATTTCCGGACAATCCTTGCGCACACGCCTGCCACCTGATAACCCGGTTTTGCCCTGATCTCCGGTTTTGGTATAAATTCTGGTGGCCCGGTCAGACATATCCTATCTGTTGAGAATTTCACTGCACAGGCTTGATTCGCAACTCCGCAAATACAGACTGGCCAGGCACATTGTACCCTGAGGCCAACTCATATTCCCTGTCGAACAGGTTTTCTGCCTTTAATGCCAGCGTTGCGTAGGGGAAATGGTACCCTGCAGACACGTCAACCAGACCATAGCCAGACAAAGTCACTTCACCAAAGTCTTTTCTTTCTGATGTCGCCAGACCATTCACCTGAACAAAAAAACGCTCCCGGTTATATGCCAGGGACCCGGTCAGCGTACGCTTTGCCCGCCTCAACAGGGGTGAATCATCGGTCTCATTACGGGGGTTCTGAATGATACCTTCCAGGTTTATATACCAGGGTCCGGATTGATGGCTGAAGGAAAGTTCAATCCCTCTTATACGCGCCTTGTCAACATTTCGGTTCTCATAAGCAAATACAACCGGGTCAACACGTATGGTTTCGATCAAATCATCAATCCTGTTTTCGAAAATACGAAATGATAATGAAGTCAGTAGACCCAAATCATAATTTACCCCTGCTTCAATTGAGCGGGAGGTTTCTTCTTTCAAGTCCGGATTCCCGCCAAATCCAAACCTTGCATTACTGTCAGGCGCCCGAAACCCCGTACCTATACTTGCAAACAGTTTTGCCCTGTGCACCAGGCTGTAGCCATATTCCAGATTCCAGGTCATGGCATCATCAAAGTCCTCATGATCCGTATAACGGGTTGCCGTGGACAGGCTGTGCCTGTTTCTGACGAACTGCTCTTGCAGATAAACCGAATATATATCCGTGTCTTCCTTGTAAGAGGTTCCAAAAGACAATGAGTCAGTATCCTCATCTGCCAGTGAAACTCCAAAGACAAGCACATGGTCGCTAAGCGTAATATCATTTTTCCAGTCGTAAACCACTCTGTCAGTCAGGGCAAAATCTTCATTTCCCAAATAGTTTTTCTGGTTTTGGTGAATCTCATCCTTCGTTCTTGATACGGACAAGCTAGACTGCCAATTTTCAGACAAAGGCAGAGTCAACACGGCATTCAAAATATTATTTCTTCGATCCTGATTCAGGGTACCGAAACTATCGTATTCCGTATTGCCCTTTGCCTGCCAGAAACCCAATGCAAGTTCACCCGCACCTGCTTTTGTTTTTATATTAAAGTCGAATGTCTCATTATCGTGTCCGTGATCCGTATTTGATGTGCTTTTCGCTGGAAACCCTTTCGTATCCAGTCGACTGAAAGATAAATTACCTGATGCACGATCATTCCCATAATTCAGGTTTATGCTTTGATTATCTGTAGAATATCTGCCTGTAGTAACATGAAAATCAGCGGATTTCTCTTCGCTGTGACCGGAAGTGATGATATTGATTACACCCCCTACAGCCTCCGATCCGTATACCGTTGAACGAGGCCCTTTAACGACCTCAATGCGTTCAATTACTGCAGTATTAATCATTTCCAGTGCACCTGCACCGGTAGTGGCAGAATTCATTTTTATACCATTAATGAGTACTGTAGTGTGATTACTGTTGGTGCCACGGATAAACACGGATGTTTGCTGCCCTGCCCCGCCGGTACGGCCGATATCCAGGCCCGCGTACCACCGTAGTAAACCTGCAATATCTAAAGCTGGGCTTCGTTCAATCATTTCACGATTAATAATAACCATGGCAGGAACAACTTCTTTCAGGGACTGGGAATATCTTGCAGGGGTTACGACTACTTCATCAACTGCATAAGCAAATGTACTCATGCTTACCAACCATGCTATTAGAAGGATTTTAAAGTTCATTTGCGTATTTTGTACTGAGTCTGAGAAGGTCACAATCCTATCATTGCTAACCGCGCAAGACCAACCACCAGACCGATAAATACAGTAAAAAACCAACTGACATTTAACTCTTCCCATATACGGGTACAGCAGCACCCGTTACGCCTTTTGCCTGCTCGGAGCATAGATGCAAAATTTCATTGGCTAATTCGGTAGTGGGAACCCAGTTACCGAAATCACTGCCCGGCATGTCTGCCCTGTTCTGCGGTGTGTCAATCGTCCCTGGCAAAATGCAGTTTACATTAATGTTGTTGTGTTTGTGTTCTGCCGCCAGACTTTGTGTAAGCGTGATTACCGCTGCCTTGCTTACACAGTAAGGCGCCATTTTTGCTTTACCTTCGACGGCTGCACGTGCAGCCACACTTACAATTTTGCCTTTCCTCTTTTCCAACATATGCGGGATGATGGCGCGGCACATCAGGAACACGCTTTTTGCATTCATGTTCAACATAAAGTCCCAGTCTTGTATCGGTGTTTCATGCACAGGCGGGCCCATTCTAAACCCCCCTGCAATATTGGTGAGAATGTCAATACGGTTAAAACGTTTTTTAATCTGATCCACTGAATGATTCACCTGATTCACATCGGTTAAATCAGTTTCAAATAAACCGACATTTTCCGTGTGTCGCCAAGGACCACGCTGCAAACGGTCAAAACAGATATCGACCAGCGCCAGTTTTGCGCCCGCACGATGGAAAAGTTTCGCTACAGTGCTGCCGAGGCTTCCAGAAGCACCGGTCACTACCACAACCTGGTTATTAAAATCATATACGCTCATTCTTTACTGCCCGTCTTCTTACCTGAAGAAGTTCTACCTTTATCTTTTGTATACCTGATCTTTCCCCCGTAACCCGATCCACTTTATGTGAGGGATTTTCCTATAATTTGAACCTTAGGAGGTCCCAAGATGAAAGGCAAACGATTTACCGACGAGCAGATCATTTCGATCCTGAAAGAGCATGAGGCCGGCGCCAAAATGCCAGACCTGGTACGTAAGCACAATGTAAGTGAACAGAGCATCTACCGCTGGAAGTCGAAGTACGCTGGTATGGAAGTCTCTGAGGCCAAACGCCTGAAGGAACTGGAGAGCGAGAACACTAAACTCAAACGTCTACTGGCGGATACGATGCTGGATAATGCGGCATTAAAGGAACTGGTCGGGAAAAAATTTTAACGCCCGCTGCCCGTCGCCGGGGTGTTGAGCATCTGGTGACGGCCAACCTTGCCAGTCAGCGGCGGGCGTGTCGATTGGTGGGCTTATCTCGCTCAGTCATGCAGTATCGACCGAGACCTAAGCACGATAAAGTCCTGTGCCAACGACTGAAAGAGCTGGCCACGCAGTATCCGCGTTATGGCTACCTGATACTGCATGGACTATTGGCAGCGGAAGGTCTGGTTATCAATCGCAAGCGCACCTACCGACTGTATTGTGAGGCGAATCTACAGGTGAGAACACGACGACGGAAGAAGCTGATACGTCCCAGGATACCAATGATGATACCGGATGGGCCGGGGCAACGTTGGTCACTCGACTTTGTCTCTGACCAGTTGGCTTCAAGTCGGCGCTTTCGGGTGTTAAACATCATCGATGACTACAGCCGGGAATGTATTGGACAGATTGTAGATACCTCAATATCCGGTCTTCGATTGGCAGGGTTTCTGGAAGAGATCGGAACGCTTCGTTCCTTACCAAAAACTATTGTGTGCGACAACGGTAGCGAACTGACCAGCAAGGCGATGTTCTTCTGGTCACAACAAAGCGGTGTGAAACTGCATTTTATTCAACCGGGCAAACCCACTCAGAATGCGTTCGTGGAATCGTTCAATGCCCGCTTTCGAGATACCTGTCTCAATCAACATTGGTTTCGCAATCTGCCTGATGCACGATGCATCATCAATGACTGGCGACGCCACTATAACTATATACGACCACACAGCTCACTTGGCTACGTACCACCGGCTGTATTCGCACAACAAGCAGCATGATATGATAATTTTTCCCTCACCAGGAATGGATCTAATTCAGGGGAAAGATCATACCCATCATTCCTGACAGGCACTAGCCTCCCTCTCATTATTCCATATCGCTGTAGTCCCCGGTAACCGTTACTTGGGTACTCAACAAAAAAAAGGGAGCAGGGTGCTCCCTTAATATAACCACCATACGCGGTGGCCCCATAACACCGACTACTAACCCTGACTCTTACCAGGTAAGAGCTCCTCCAGTTTGATATTCAGTAACCCGGGTTTCAAAGAAATTCTTTTCTTTTTTCAGATCCAGTACTTCTGACATCCATGGGAAGGGATTACTCGCTCCAGTGTACTGTTGCGGTAAGCCAATTTGTGCATAACGTCGATTGGCGATAAATTTCAGATACTCTTCAAACATGGGGGCATTTAACCCAAAAATACCGCGCGGCATGGTGTCGCGGGCATATTGGACCTCAAGCTCCACTCCCTGCTTAATAAGCATGATAATTTCCCGCTGGAAACTTTCCGTCCACAAATGCGGGTTCTCCATTTTAATCTGGTTGATGACATCGATGCCGAAGTTCATGTGCATGGATTCGTCCCGCAAGATGTATTGAAACTGTTCGGCAACACCGGCCATTTTGTTGCGACGACCCATGGAGAGAATTTGCACAAAACCCACATAAAAAAAGATACCCTCAAACACCACATAAAATGCAATAAGATCCCGCAATAACCGCTGATCATCTTCCAGGGTACCGGTTTTAAAATCCGGATCACCCAAACTGTTGGTATACGGCAACGCCCATTCAGCCTTGCGAGCCACTACAGGTAACTCGCGATACATGTTAAACACCTCACCTTCATCCAGACCCAAAGATTCAATGCAATATTGATAAGCATGCGTGTGAACAGCCTCTTCAAAAGCCTGGCGCAACAGATATTGCCGACATTCCGGATTGGTAATGTGCCGATATACGGCCAGCACCAGATTGTTCGCAACCAGAGAGTCTGCGGTGGAAAAGAACCCCAGGTTGCGCTTGATAATGGTGCGTTCATCTTCAGTCAAGCCTTCCGGATTTTTCCACAAGGCGATGTCTGCTGTCATATTGATTTCCTGCGGCATCCAGTGATTGGCGCACCCGTCCAGATACTTCTGCCAAGCCCATTCGTACTTGAATGGGACCAGTTGATTCAAATCAGCACGACAATTGATGATTTTTTTGTCGTCTACCTGGATACGATTAGCACCTCTTTCGATGTTTTCCAAACCGGTAATACCTTCATGCCGTTCCTGGTCTTCAGGCTGCCCCTGCAGACCGCTAAACTCTTCAGGGCGTTCCATAACTGTCGCATCCCTTGCATCCAATGCAGGATTTTTAAATGCCTGCACCCGTCTTTCCAGAACAAGTGGGCCTGTAAAAACGGCAGGTGCGGTGACACTTGATGCGTCGGTGCGCGCATCAGCGATCGGATCGTCCCAACTCTGCATAATAGCTCCCCCTATAGTTATTACTGTCTACTGGCAAGCTTCACAATCAGGGTCCAGGATTGAACAAACCTCAGGCACGCTGCCGCTGCCATTGCCGTTGTTTTTTACAGCGTTGAGTTTGTTTTCCCGGCCTTGAACGGTACTTTTTTCTACATGTGTGGCGCCCATGGAACGCAGGTAATATGTCGTTTTTAAACCACGCACCCAGGCAAGCTTGTACAGGTTATCCAGCATTTGTCCTGACGGCTCAGAAATATAAAGATTGAGTGATTGCGACTGATCAATCCATTTTTGCCGACGCGATGCGGCTTCGACCAGCCAGCGTGGGTCAATTTCAAACGCAGTCGCATAAATGCTTTTCAGCGCATCAGGGATACGATCTATAGACTGTACACTGCCATCGAAATATTTGAGATCATTGGCCATGACCTCATCCCAGAGACTATCTGCTTTCAAATCTGCAACCAGATAAGGATTACTTACCGTAAACTCCCCCGACAAATTCGATTTCACAAACAGGTTTTGATACGTGGGTTCAATGCTCTGTGTTACACCACAAATGTTTGAAATGGTAGCAGTTGGTGCAATTGCCATAGTATTGGAGTTGCGCATGCCAACTTTTTGCACACGTTGTCGCAAACTATCCCAGTCCATGGTCGTAGAACGATCCTGTTTCAAGTAACCAGTACGCCCTTCAGCCAGAAGCTCGATCGAGTCGATTGGCAAAATGCCCTGGTCCCAGAGTGAGCCCTTGAATGTCGGGTAGGTTCCGCGTTCTTCGGCCAAACCGGTTGATGCCTTGATGGCATAGTAGCTCACCGCCTCCATCGAATGATCGGCAAACTCGATAGCCTCATCACTTGCGTAAGCGATACACTGTTTGTACAAAGCGTCCTGGAAGCCCATTATGCCCAGCCCAATGGGGCGATGGCGAAAATTGGAACGACGCGCTTTGGGTACACTGTAATAGTTATACTCAATCACGTTATCCAGCATGCGTATGGCGGTAGATACAGTCTGTTCCAGCTTTTCAAAATCCAACCCGTTTTCATCAACGTGTGCAGCAAGGTTGACAGAACCCAGGTTACATACGGCTATCTCTTCATCGCTGGTGTTCAGGGTTATTTCCGTACATAAATTGGACGAATGCACTACACCCGTGTGTTGTTGTGGAGAGCGCAGATTGCAAGGATCTTTAAATGTGATCCATGGGTGACCCGTTTCATACAACATGCCAAGCATCTTGCGCCACAGATCAACGGCGTTTACTTTTTTGAAGTTTTTAATTTCGCCACGTTTGGTTTTTTTTTCATATTCCTCATAACGTGCTTCAAACTCAACACTGCACAAGTCATGTAACTCAGGTGTTTCATGCGGTGAAAACAGTGTCCACTGCTGCTGTTCACTAACACGTTTCATAAACAGGTCCGGCACCCAGTTAGCGGTATTCATATCGTGTGTGCGGCGACGATCATCGCCGGTGTTCTTGCGCAGTTCCAGAAACTCTTCAATATCCAGATGCCAGGTTTCCAGATACGCACACATGGCACCCTTTCGCTTTCCACCCTGATTTACAGCTACGGCGGTATCGTTGGCAACTTTCAGAAATGGAACCACACCTTGTGACTTGCCATTCGTGCCTTTGATATGCGAGCCCATGGCACGTACCCGGGACCAATCATTGCCCAGACCTCCAGCAAATTTGGACAGCATGGCGTCGTCGCGAATGGCTCCAAAGATGCCATACAGATCATCCGGAACAGTGCTGAGATAGCATGAAGACAGCTGTGAACGTAAGGTACCCGAGTTAAACAAGGTAGGGGTTGAACTCATAAAATCGAAAGACGAGAGCAGGTTGTAAAACTCGATGGTGCGGTCTTCACGGTCTACTTCGTTCATGGCTAAGCCCATGGCAACACGCATGAAGAAGGCTTGCGGAAGCTCAACACGGGTACCCTTAGTTTGAATAAAGTAGCGGTCGTATAAAGTTTGCATACCGAGGTAAGTAAACTGATGGTCACGTTCCGGCTTTATAGCCTTGCCGAGTTTCTTCAGGTCATATTCGGAAACAAGCTTTGCATCCAGAAGTTCCAGTTCCGCAACCTTGCGAATATAGCGCTCAAAGTAGTCCGCATATTGATGCGACATTTCCTTGAATGTTGCTTCAGCAGGGCCCCCGTATATAAAACTGAGTACCTCACGACGCAGGCAATCCAGCAACAGGCGTGCTGCGACATACGTGTAATTGGGTTCCTGCTCAATCAGGGTACGCGCACTCATGGCCAGCGCTGTGCCAACTTCTACTTCAGGGATACCGTCGTATAAACTGCGCAGCGCTTCATCAACAATAGATTGCACCTGAACGCCTTCGGTGCCTGCACATGCTTCGGTAACCACGCGTGTGAGGCGTTCAATATCCAGCGGTTTTGGATTGCCTTCTGCATCCAGCACATGAATTTTTCGTGCAGATGCCTCGTTTGCTTCCTGCGGCGTACTTTTTTCGGCAAGTTGCGCCGCGCGCACCTGTGCACGCTGTTCACGGTACAGCACATACGCACGGGCAATTTTATGCTGACCATAACGCATAAGCGCTAGCTCAACCTGATCCTGGATATCTTCTATATGGAACGTACCCCCTTGAGGTCGGCTGCGGGAAAGTGCATAAAACACTTTCTCGGTAATTCTTTCGACCATCTCATGGATACGTGAAGAAGCCGCAGCATTGCCTCCCTCAACTGCAAGAAAGGCCTTGGTGACTGCAACCTTGATTTTGTCGTGATCAAAACTGGTAACTTTGCCGTTGCGGCGAATTACGCGGTATTGTTCAGGTGAAGTAACCGTAACTTTAAGGTCATTCTGCTCAGCAGGACTTTCCGGTTGATCAAGTGTTATCGGGTCAATATTAGTAGCAAATTCTGACCGCATCTGGTCCTCTGGCAAAGCATATTCAAGTTATTGGTTCTCAAGCAATTTCCCATCCATCCCTGTGTTTGCCCCTTCAGGCTTCATCATGCAAGCATGAATAGCGGGAACTGCCATGGTAATACAAACACAATATATTGTGTATACAAAAATTTAGCGCGCAACCTGTAGGGCCGACAGCCCATCAGACCATCCATCCCTGTGTTTGCCCCTTCAGGCTTCATCATGCAAGCATGAATAGCGGGAACTGCCATGGTAATACAAACACAATATATTGTGTATACAAAAATTTAGCGCGCAACCTGTAGGGCCGACAGCCCATCAGACCAAAAACCCTGAAGAATCGCGAGGTTACGAAGTTGGAGGCCTTTTTATTAAAATATTGGGGGTGGATAAATAAAATTTTTTGATAATCTAGAGTGCCACAAAACAGATAGCGGCACCCTTTCACTGTACAATACGGTTATGGTCAACCCCGAAAATATCCCTTTGCAGGCAGACTTGGCTGATCATGGTGGGTGCGCCAATTCGGAACCGTTTGCCTTGCGCGTTTTAGGCGACAGTATGGAGCCTGAATTCAAGGACGGGAACATCATTATCATCGATTCAGCGGCGGCCGTAGAAAGTGGCTGTTATGTATTGGCCATGGTCGACGATGAGTATATTTTTCGCCAACTGATCATAGAAGATAAGCGCTATGTGCTAAGAGCCCTGAATGAGGGGTATGAAGAAATAGAAGTTTCAGGCATTAACGCAATTCGTGGTGTGATCGTGCAGCGTTCCGGTACACGTCGCAAAGATCACAAACATTATGGCTGAAAACCGTTTCCCTTTGCAGTGATCGTGCAGCGTTCCGGTACACGTCGCAAAGATCACAAACATTATGGCTGAAAACCGTTTTTTCGGGATTCAGACCAGGTATCTTCTGTAAGAAATCTGCAAATTTTTTTCACACTCATTTAATTTCCCGCACATAAGCTTCCACCCGCTGGAACCTCAGGGTAGATATACCCCTGCAAGACAGCTGTGCACCTGACCTGTACCAGACGCAGTGAATCGCCCCGGGTTTACCGGAGACTGTTTAGTTTGAGTCATGCTGCTTGAGCCGACTCGGTTAGTTGATAATACATCATTTCGTATTCAGCAGGTGGTACATCGCCAATCGGTTGGAGCAATCGCCGATGATTGAACCAGTCCACCCAGGTCAAGGTGGCCTGTTCCACGGCCTCCAGGCCCCGCCAGGGACCCGCTTTGTAGATCACTTCCGTTTTGTACAGGCCGTTGATGGTTTCAGCCAAGGCATTGTCGTAAGCATCACCAACCCTTCCAACCGATGCGTTGAACCCCGCCTCATCCAGTCGCTCGGTGTAACGAATCGAGAGGTACTGGCTGCCACGATCACTGTGATGTATGACCCCTCGTGGCTTTCCCCGGGCCCACAGCGCTTGTTCCAGCGCATCCAGAACCAACGCTGTCTGCATTGATTTCAGAACACGCCAACCCACGATAAAACGTGAGAACACATCCACCACAAACGCCACATACACAAACCCGGATCGGGTCCTCACATACGTGATATCGGCCACCCAAAGCTGATTCGGTCGCGCTGCGACAAACTGACGATTCACCCGGTCCAAAGGGTGATCGGCCAAGTCTGCCGGAAGGGTCGTCTTGCAGCGTCGACCGCGCCTGATCCCTGCCAAGCTCAGTTTCCTCATCAACCGCTCCACGGTGCAGCGCGCAGCCACAATCGACTCTCGCTTGAGTTGCTTCCAAACCTTACGCGCACCCTAAACACATCGGTTTTCATGCCCGACACGGCTGATCTCGATTTCCAGCACCGCGTCTGTGCGAGCACGGGCTGAGCGTCGCTGCGGATACGATTCCAGTTGTTTGACGCGATAATACGTCGACGGTGCGACCGGCAATACGGCGCAGATCGGCTCGACACCGTGGTCGTCTCGATAGTGATCAATAAATGACACCATTACCTCGGTCGGCGGTCGAACTCCGCCTGGGCGAAAAAAGCCGCTGCCTTTCGCAAGATCTCATTCGCCCGCTTCAGTTCGCGTACTTCACGTTCCAGTTCCTTGAATTTCTGAGCGTGATCCGTCGTGAGACCAGACCTCCCTCCCTGATCAATCTCCACTTGTCGAATCCACTTTCTCAGTGTTTCCGGCGTACAGCCGATCTTTCCAGCAACCGATTGCGTTGCAGACCAACGCGATGAATGTTCATGTTCGCTGGTGAATACCAATCGAACCGCTCGTTCCCGTACTTCCGGGGCATAGACAGGTTGTGTTTTCATAGGCTAATCCTCTCAAAGGTTTTAGCCTCCGACAATACCGGGGCGGTTCACAGTGATACAGTGGTTTTCAGATGACATGTATTTGTGTTTCCAGGAATTTTTTAGCTGACACGGTGTGCTCCTGCACTTTACGGGCACAGCGTTCCAGCCCATAACCTTTAAACCGGAGGACCGTAAAGATGAACAGCGCAGAGAATGATTTTCTTATCAATATACCTGTGCCAGATTTTTTATTGTTTGCAGCAGGTATCTCTGCCACATTTGGCATCCTGTTGGCAATCTTCTGACCCGTTGCACTTCCTTTGGTCTTGGAGGGCACGGTGTGCCCTCCAAGACATCAGGGTTTACACCCCACTGGGTCACTGCTGCTTTACTGCTATTCTGGCTTTTGCTGTTCGGGACCGGGTCTGGAGCCTAGATATATTTCTGCATCATCCAGGTCTACTTCGCTATTATTTACATCGACCAGCAATTGTTCATAGTCGGCCCAGCCTTTCAGGCCTGTTTTTAGCGAAATAACGTGCTCATAACCCATCAACTGCATGGTATAGGCCGCCAGCACACTGCGATTGCCAGAGCGGCAGGCTACAATAACTTCTTTTTTACGGGCCTCAACAAGTTCAGGTACGGTTTCACTATAGCCGTAATCACAAGCTGCCTCCAGAACTCCCCGTGGAACATTAACCGAACCCGCAATGTGCATCGCTGCAAATTCCTCAGGCTCACGTATATCTAGAACAAAGGGCTTGTGATTACCGGAAAGTTTATGCTCCAAGTCCCAGGGCATAATTTCATTGATTAATTTTTCATGCTCAGAGACAAGCTGTTTGAATGTTTTCACTGGTATTCAGGCCCCAGTAAATTCAGGCAGGAGTGATTCGAAAATGAAGGGTTTCTAACTGTCCGTATATGTTTTTTTGGCTCTGAGTCCTTGCTCCACCGCAATCACTGCAGCTTCTACACGCGAATGTATGCTCAGCTTTCTTAAAATAGCCTTGACATGCAACTTGACGGTGCCATCTGAGATGCCCAGGTTTCTTGCGATGACCTTATTGCTCTGGCCTTCGGCCAGTAAGCTTAAAATCTCGCGTTCACGTGGAGTCAGGTTATCCAGCGGACTCAATTCGGATTCAAGAGGATCTTCCCCTTTCACTACCTTTGCCAGTATCTGGGTCAAATTTGGTGCAACAACCGTTTCACCTTTAATAATCTCGCGCAAAGCTGCGACAACATTGTCGGGTTCCATGTCTTTTAAAAGGTAGCCTTTGGCACCATTACGCAAGGCTTCTACCAAGTCACGCTCATCACCGCTGGTTGTCAGCATGACTACCGGTGCTTCAAATTCAAGTTGTTGAAACTGCTTCAGCACCTCAAGACCGGACATCCCGGGCATTCGCATATCCAACAATACGATATCGGGCTGCAGATCCTGGGCCAACCTGATTCCCTCATGACCATCACTTACCGAGGCAACAACCTCTATCCCATGCCGGCTTAACAGGCTCTGCAACCCCTCACGAAACAGGGTATGGTCATCAATCACTATAATTCGTAGCTTCATGCCGGGTATCATGACTCAGGGTTTATACCATTTCATGCTGGACATTGTCTTGCGGACCACCCGGCAAATAATCAAACTCAAAACGGACCTGCACACCTTCGCCCGGCTCTCCATCTACGGTGAGTATACCACCAATCTGATTTGCACGGTCCTGCATAACACTGATTCCAACGTGTTCGCCTGCAGGGTTTTGTTTCTGCAGATCTGTCATCCCGATGCCATCATCTTCAATTAACACTGTATAATGACCTTCTCCGTCACCTCGCATGAGTACACGTACAGTGCCGGCCTCACTGTGTTTGCGTGTATTGGTAAGGGCTTCCTGGATAATACGTAATACCTGTAACTCAATTTGTGGAGGCAACATGGTATCTGACCACTCTTTTTGCAGATATACCTGTATATCATCGCACTCCTGCTTGAATCGCTCTATAGCCTGTTCTACAGACACTGTAAGACTGCACTCACCAATGGGTAGCCGGAAATGCGCGATGAGTGCACGCAGTTCAGTATGTGCTTCATCAATGGTAGATTCAATGCGTTCCAGCTCTTGCCAGGTTGCGGCGTCATCCTCCTGATGTATGGTTTCATCCAGTACCCGCATCTGGTATTTAATACTTGCCAACGTTTGTGCAAGTGAATCGTGCAACTCATTGGCAATATTGGTCCTTTCCCGCATGATGGACAAGGCATTGGCTTCCTCATCCAGACGCGCTTTTTCTACAGCAATTCCAAGGTGTCGGCCCATGCTGGTAAGCAATTCTTCATACTCACCATCATTTTTGAACTTGTCTCCATCAATGTACAGGTTATACACACCCAGAACTTTGCCTCGATACTGTAACGGGACAATCAGTATTGAAAGCTTTTCATTGTTAAAAATATCTTCTCGTGTCTGATCAGGACAAGGTATAACCTTGGTAGGGACCGTTCGTTGCCCATCAGACTCAAGTATACTTTCAGGCAGATACGGGGGTTCGTCCCTGAGACCTGTACCAAAACCAATTCCTGCTATCAGCGAATAGGTATTTTTTTTCGTTTCAAGATAAACAACGGCTCCACGTGCATCTACCAGCTCTGTCATGGTATGCAGAAAACGTGCAAGCAGGTCATTCACGTTTCGCGACATATTGATACTCGTAACTACGTCATACAATATTTTCTGTGATTTATTTTTGCGTGCAATATGTTCCGTATGGCGGTGCAGTTGTATCTCGGCATCTCTGGACAGGGACTCCAGCATTTCGGCAACAAAGTTGATATCCTGACTAAGTTCGGATAGTTCTGGCTGTGAAAAAATAGGGATGCGCGCAGAAAGCTCACCGGCACGAATTTTTTGCGTCCACATGCGCAAAGTGGCTAGAAACTCATTCAATTTGGCACCCAGTAACATTTACCGACCCAGTATTTTTAAGGCAGGGGTTTCGTGACATTGTATTGTGCACATCATTATTTACTGTTACTTTACCAGCATTGAAACTATACGCGTAATGAGAGCAATCTTTTAACCACCGTCAAATCCTGCTGATTTTCTTGTAGGATTTCACAGGGTTAGGGATAATAACCCTTAGATCGCTGTCTAGGAAAAATAAAATCTTATATTGCAGGAGAAGTACTTATGAGTGAAATGACCAAAACAATGCTGGTAGTTGCCGCGATGGCAATTCCATGCATTATTTTAGCAATAGCGATTATTATGAAATTCTAATCGCATGCTCCATTTCAATATTAGGCGCAAATCCAACTGCCATTTGCGCCTAATCAGTTAGCCACACGTTACAAAAACAAATACTTCTGTTTTATTTTTACCTGATTACCTTCCAGACCACCTTGAATTTCAGAACCGATGCCCGGATACAACCGGTGTGACGCGATACTGCCTATCCTTCGGTAGGTGGTGAATAATTCGGGTCATTTGGATTCAGGAACACAAAGTGAAACTGTTTGGGTTCCAATTCAACAAAATCAATCGTTGTGCCATCAAGTAAGCCAAAACTGGACTCAGCTACAACAAGCTCTACGCCATTGGACTCGAAATGGTGGTCTTTTTCATCACCGCTTCCAACATCATCAAACCCCAGCCCATAATGAATGGAGTGATCCGCATTACGAGTAGCCGCTATTCGTAATGGGGTGTTGTCCAGTTTCGCTTCCAAGGCAGATTTTTTAGCCTGGTCTGCAGCGATTTTCGTCATTTTTATGGACATAACTGCTTATCCGGTTGTTCTTATGGCTTTATACAAGAGGGCCACGATTATAGTACATCCTCAGAAACAGGTTTTTATAAACTCAAGAAAATCCGGAATCCACTGATTCTGCTCTGTATTCCTTTGATGGATATAACAGGCAAGCAGATTTTTGTAACAAATCCCATCGTTCTGCCCATTTACCCCAAAGCCGCGCCTGACCTCAAAGGAATAACTGTAACGGCCCGCTATATTTGTAAGCGTGGAATAATGAAACTCATGCCCTGGAATAGGTCTCTGCGGGGTACTTGACCACAAATGTCGAGTATTTTTTTGCAATACCGTGTAACCCCGTCCTGCGGGCTTTTCATGCATTTCACATTCAGCATCAATAATCCCCACCATTTCGCACCGGTCCGACTCAAACCTGATTGCATTACATAGATACATAAGCCCGCCACATTCGGCATATACAGGCATCCCTTTTTCAATGACGTCATGGACCGCCTGTTTCATGGGCGTGTTCGCTGCGAGCTTATGCATGCTTTTTTCAGGAAAGCCTCCACCGATAAAAAGTGCGTCCGCTTCAGGTAGACAGCTGTCATGCAGTGTGTCGAAAGGCAGCAGTTGCACCCCCAGTTGTGAGAAGGTGTCCAGATCATCTGCATAATAAAAACCAAAGGCTTCATCCTTGGCATAGGCAATTCTTAATCCATAATCCTGTATATCTGCAGCAGGTTCCTCTAAAAACGGGATAGAGGGCGGCACAGAATCTGCAATGGCTGCAATATGATCAAGATCAACCTGATCTGCAATGATTCTTGAAATGTTCGCTATACGCTGACCAGAAAACTGATCTTCATTGCTTGGCATCAGACCCAGATAGCGTTCTGCCAGCTCGAGCTCCTTGTCCCGGTATACGGTACCCAGTATGGGTACATCCGTGAAGCGTTCCATTGCATTTACCAGTTTGGCTGCATGCCGCTCACCGCCAACAAAGTTTAGAATGGCCCCGGCAATGGTTACCGCCGGATCAAATTGCTGGTAGCCCAGCACTAGGGGTGCCACACCCCGTGTCGTGCCACGTGTATCAAGAATCAGTATTACCGGTGCTCTGAGCAGTTTTGCCAAAGCAGCATTACTGTCACGGCCATCTTCAGTCAGGCCATCGTGCAGTCCTTTATTGCCTTCAACGATGCCAATATCAACGCCCCGGGTCTGTTTTTCAAACATGGATACAATTTCTTCATCTGTTTGTGTCCAGAAATCGAGGTTATAACAATTACGCTGCGATGCCCTAGCCAGCCACATTGGGTCAATGTAGTCCGGACCTTTTTTGAAAGCTTGCACACACAGGCCCTGTTCATGCAGGGCCGCACATATCCCTGCGCTCAATACGGTTTTCCCGGAGGATTTATGAGCAGCAGAAATCAGGATATGTGCCACGATGTTATAAGGAGCACTTCATGGAAGCCATCGTGTTACATTATGAAGCGACAGATTTCAGTTTGAGGACCTTGTCAGACAGGCTCTCGGGTAAGAACTCAAGCACGGCAATGCCTGCCGTAACGATGACCAGTGCCAGACAAACCCCGCCCATACTCAGTAAAAGTTCAAAAATACTGGGCGTATACTGCGCTACGACGCCATCGAAAAAACTGCTGCTTTCCTCCATGCCGGGGAAAAGTACCAGAGGATAGGCCTGCCCGCCAATAATGATTACATACAGTTGTGCCAGACCGCCCACTATCACCAGCAATGCCGCAAGTGAAATCATGGGTCTTGACTGGCTAAATGGTTTGATAAAAATCAGTACCAGAGGCACTACACAGCCGATGAACATCTGCACGACCCAGAACAGGAGGGTATACACCCCACCATCGACCAGAATAAAACGTTCGACACCATGATGCTCTGTGGCATACAAATTGGTCAAATGATATGCCAGGACAAAATAGAATACTGCAGCAATAAAGATGCCTAGCAGGACTTTAAGCTTGCACAATATGGCATCACCAAGTGGACGCTGCGTCCATGCATAGCTTGCCTGCAATACCAGAATGAATACCGCAAGGCCAAAAGCAAACGACATGATGATGAATAACGGTGCCATGATCGCCGCATCATATGCCTGACGTGCCACCAAGAACCCGAAAATTGATCCGGTGCCTGTAGTGAGAACCAGTCTCCAGATGAATGCGGCGAACCCGGCCGGTCTGGCAAACCGGTTCATTTTTCTTTCCATCATCATCCATAAATACACGCCCGTGAGAAAAATAAACCCTACATATAAAAAGATATTCCAGGCAAAAATCGACTTGAAGTTATATACCGTCATGGCAACTATCAAGCGGTCCGGACGGCCCAGGTCCAGAACCAGTATGATTAAACCGCCCACCAGCAGCGCAATTGCCAGCAGTCCGGACAACCGCGCAAGCGGTTTGTAATCCACTTTCCCAAATACGGAAGAAATTGACGCCACATTGAGTGCACCCGATGCAGCTACAATCAAAAAGACAGCCACTACATGCGGAAACCCCCACACAATCTGATTGCTCATCCCGGTAACATGGTGCCCTTCTACATCCATATGGTGTGCAGCAAGGTACCCGGCTAATGCGGTACACACCAATGTACCCAGCAAAATCCAGTACCGGGCAGATTTTGCATCGATTGAACTGAAACGAGTAGTCTCCATGCTTATATCTTTATTCCAAAATAATGAAGATTGCTAACCTGCATTTTCAGATTCCCCGGTAGCGAACGCCAGTGTTGAGCCCCAGGTCTGCACGAATCTGCGAACCACCATGCTTTTCCAGTTGTTTTGATATCTCACTGTCGGGATCATTCAGGTCACCAAATACGAGTGCCTGATGGCCATCCTTAGCGCAGGCCTCTGCACAGGCAGTATTATTGTCACCACGGTCTACCTTGTGTACACACAACGTGCAGCTTTCTACACACCCCTTGCCACGGGGTGAATGTGGCAACTGGTCCTGTAGCGGTTCATGGATAAAGGACCGTGCCTTATAGGGGCATGCCATCATGCAATAGCGACAGCCAATACAGGTATGCTTGTTGACCAGTACAATTCCGTCTTCACGACGAAAAGAGGCACCGGTAGGGCATACGTCGACACAGGGAGGATGCTCGCAATGCTGACACATCATGGGCAAGGATGTGACATGGCCGGTTTGCTTGTCTTTTACATTCAGTTTACGAATCCATTGGGCATCTGTAGCGGGACGGCCCAGACTCCACAGACCATGTTCCTCATCGCAGGCAGTAACACATGCATTGCAATCTTCCTGGCAAACATTTGTGTTAACCAGCATTCCCCAGCGTTGCTGGCTGGTCACAGCCTGATCAGCGGGTTTTGCATTCGCCGGGTAGTGCAAAACGATCCCCGGTGCGATGGCCAGTCCCCCCAGTGCAGCTACACCACGCGTAAAGTTACGTCGTTCGACGTTTACTTCCTGTGTATCTGATGTATAACGCATGGTTGTACGTACCTGTCATTCAACGTGTTCGGGTAGTAGATGTTCACGCAGTTCCTGTGCAGACAGTACAGTCTTTCTGTTCAGGTTTGATACTTTACGCATCGCTTCTTCGGGGCGGTCGGCGTGACACTGGAAACAATCAATGGTTACCGCAGTGAATTGATGGCAACTTGCGCAAAAGTGTGTTTCTTCCGAGTAGCGTGCGTATTCCCCCTGTGCATTGGGCGTGATATGGCAATCAATGCAACCAATGAGGCTGTACTTTTTTGTACGGATACCTTCGACGACTGTTTTGTCCCTGTG
The DNA here is from genome assembly GCA_965205275.1 of Gammaproteobacteria bacterium. Lineage (GTDB taxonomy): Bacteria > Pseudomonadota > Gammaproteobacteria > UBA4575 > UBA4575 > WTFY01. The sequence goes on along the minus strand of OZ242168.1, from coordinate 14,027 downwards.
GTCCAGAATGTATTCAAAATGCTGTCTGCGCATGATCTCCACAGGCTCTACACAAACAGTGTCTTCACTGTATTTGCCTTTGGGCGGAGGAATATTTTCCGGGCTACCCGCAAATGCCCTAATCATGGATACACAGATAACCATGATAACTGCAGGCCACAAAAACCTGCTATGGACGATGTTCCTTATCAATGTACTTCACTTCAGCTCAATCATTGAACCCGACAGTTCATTCAGGCGGCTTCGGCCTGCTCCTGCTCTTTTCCATCAGGCTGCAGCACAATTGCATTGCTCACGAGTTGATGCAGGCTGACAATCTGATCCATTTCAAAATCATAGTACGGAAATACCTTGGCAAACTGGCTCTTACAGATAGCACAAATTGCAGCCATATGGGTCACACCATAGTTGTCTACCACATTTTTAAGTGCCTCCATACGGGGTAACGCACCTTTGACACGCAACTCAATCAAATCATCCGTCAACAGCCCGCCGCCACCACCACAACAGTATGTGCCTTCCTTGATGGCATAGCTTGGCATGTCCACATAGTGATTGCATACCGCCTTAATAATCTCTCTTGGAATTTCGAACTGGCCACCAGGTCTGTCACCCATACGTGATGCGCGTGCGACATTACAGGAGTCGTGATACGTGATCACCATGTCATCATTTTGTGACGCATCAAGGGTTAATTTTCCTTCCTGAATCAGGCCGTGAGTCACTTCACAGATATGTTGTGGTACAGGATAATCCGGATCAAGGAAGTCAAAGGGTCCTGCAAGGGTATTCAGGAAAGAATAGGCCACACGCCATGCATGCCCGCACTCACCAAATACAATCCGCTTTACACCCAGATCAATTGCAGCTTGGCGAATTCGCAGGGCAAGCTTCTGCATATTCTCATAATTGCCTATAAACATGCCAAAGTTTGCGGCTTCGCTGGCATAGGAACTCAATGTCCAGGAAATGCCTGCCTGATGAAATACTTTTGCATAACCAATCAATCCATCAATGTGTGGCTCGGCAAAAAAATCAGCAGACGGGGTCACCAGCAGAACATCCGCACCTTTTTCATCCAGAGGAAATCGCACCGTCACCCCGGTCTCCTCCTCGACATCTTCTTCCAGCCCTTCCAGGGTGTTTGCCAGAGCCGGCTCCGGCAAGCCCAGGTTATTTCCAATTACATGGACCTTTCCGATGATCTCATTACAGTATTTCTGCCCCTTCCCTACAACATCCATCACTTCCCGTGCAGCCATGGAAATTTCTGCAGTATCAATTCCATAGGGGCAATATACGGAACATCGCCTGCACTGCGAGCACTGATGAAAATAGCTGTACCAGTCATCCAGGACTTCTTCAGTCAGATCTTCTGCACCCACAAGCTTTGGAAAAAGCTTGCCTGAAAGCGTGTAATAGCGCCGATAGACTTTTCTGAATAAATCCTGGCGTGCTACCGGCATGTTTTTTGGATCAGTCGTACCCAAGTAATAGTGGCACTTGTCTGTACAAGCACCGCATTTGACGCAGGAATCCAGAAACACCTGCAGTGAACGGTACTTGTTTGTGAGTTCACCCATTTTCTCAATGGCGACTTCTTTCCAGTTGTCTACCAGTTCGCCCGGAAAACCAAGTTTTTCCTGAAAATCGGGCTTTGCAACAAATGGCCTGCTGTGCGCCATCACACCTTCCTGCAGATGGGGTATCACAGGGTATTCATTGATTTTGGGAGTATCAAATTCTGCAGCAGCCATAGTTAACCCGTTTTTGATGATTCAAGTTTGGTAGCCCAGCCAGCAACATGTCGCCGTTCACGCGGGTTATCTACCTGGTTTCGTGTAGGACTGAAAAAGATACCCGGGGCATGCAGAAGCTTACTGAATGGGAAAATGATCATTAACAAAATAACCAAGCTTAAATGCACGATCAGAACAAGGTCATTCGGCAAAGGCGACCAAGTAAATGCGATCAGTCCCAGCAAAAATGCCTTCAAGGCAACAATGTCGGTATGGTCCACAAAAGTCATCAATGCCCCGGTTACACCGATTGCAATCAGCAATAGCAACATGAGGTGGTCAGAGGGCGCAGAAATATAGCGAACACGATCCACAAAAATTCTTCTTGCCCACAAACCGGCCAGACCGATCAGCATCACAAAGGCGGCATACTTACCAAATGGCTGTAAAAATATAACCCAAGCCCATACCGGGTCAATAAAGTAACGTAAATGCCTTAACAGAACCAGAACCAAGCCAAAATGAAACAGCCAGCCAAAGAGCCATGTCCATTTGCACGACTTGAACAGACTTTCAAAAACTGTGAGTTCCTTTACCATCCTGAACGCAACACCGCTGCGCGTAGTCGGCGCAGGTGTGGTAGGAATTTTTAAGGGTGCAGGCGTTTTGGCGTACCGCCAGATTTTATGTGCAGTAAAAACCAGAAATATGGCAGTTGCCATATAAAACAAGACGGCGAAGACGATGGTTAAGACTGGCATCAATCAAGCTTCCTTGGTATTTCATGTCCTGCACAAACATGAGCCCGGTATGAAAATGAAAGGTGGATATACCTTTCAATCATCTCTCTTGTAAATTCAGTACTCATACACAACCTGTTGGTTTAGGCAAGCCTGCATATTTACATGCCTGCTTGGCAGGACCATACGGAAACAGTTCATACAAATACTTGCTGTTGCCTTTATCCTTTCCCAGTTTCTTGCCAATCGCCTTGGTCAGCACCCGTACTGCAGGTGCAATCTGGTATTCTTCATAATATGAACGCAGAAAGTTAATCACTTCCCAGTGATTTTGTCCGAGTTCAGCACCGTCTACAGTCGCCATGGCTTCTGCTAACTCTGGCTGCCAATCACTAAGGTTGGCCAAATAACCTTCTTCATCAGTCTCAAAAGACTTTCCATTTACTTCTAGGGGCATACAACTCTCCTCATCTTTACGTGTTCGTTAAACATACATTTATAGCCACGACTGAACCGTGTCATGCTCGGTCGTCAAATCTACAAAGCCATTATAATCGACTACCTGAATACCATCGATCACCCTGTCGCCACCAAGCCCGCGGGCGTTGATATCGGGACCCAAGGCATAAAAAGAAAAATCATTCATCGCCTGAGCAATTTTTTCACTGAATCTCGTATTTTGCATGGCACCGATCACTCCATCTTCAAATAGAAGTATGGAACTTCCCGCCTTGGCAAGGCGCAGGCATGCCTCCAAAGCGTTACGCTCGAATGGAGATTTGTTTACGGTATGTAAAATGGCCATGGCAGATACTAGAAACTTAATATCACGTCCTGTTCATTGATAATCGTAGCCAACTCTCCGCGGCCTACGACAAATAATGAATCTTTTTCTGCCCAGTCATCGTCTTCGTCTTCATATTTCAATGCCTGAAGGTCATCAGCAGACAAACCGCGCTCTTCCAGAGATTCCTTTTCAACGTACACTTTCTTGATGTCGTAATCTCCAAGTGCTGTGTAGGTTTTGGAAAAGTTTTTCATGCCAATGCCGTCGGTATCCTGATCCCTGATAAGCTGGTACACACCATCATCTGCAAACACCAGACTGATGTCCTGATCAAATGCCGCGGCTATAAGAACAACCTCCAGAGACTCCAAGGCGTAAATAGTCCCATATGGTGCCTTGCGATTTATATAGCAGAACTTCTTAACTACGCCTTCACCATCTTCCACCGGAAATCTCCAAAAATTAATCCCCGAAAGTTATCAGGCGGTCCGCCTGGATACCTGCTTCAATGAGTTGCCCCAAACCAGAGATGCGAAAGCCCGGTGCCAGATTGTATGCACCTTTACCGTGTCGCCCCATCTCATCTTCATCCAGGATGCCTCGACGTTGAGCAGCAGCGACACACACGACCAAATCCAATCCATGTTTTTCGGCAAGCCCCGACCACTCCTTGGTGAGGTTACGGTCATCCTGGGGCGGCACACCCAGACTTGTGCCATTGTTTACCCCGTCATGATAGAAAAAGACCCGAAAGATTTCGTGCCCTTTATGTATTGCAGCTTTTACAAATTGCAATGCCGAATCAGAAGATTGATGCGTATACGGTCCCTCATTAATAACGATCCCAAACTTCACACTGATTCCCCATGCCTAGAAGCGGATATGCGTTGAAGAATTCAGGCTCCTACGCGCACCACGCCAGTTATCAATATGGAATTTGGTAAAAGGGAGTCCGGTGCTTTCAAAAAACCGTGACCAGCCTATGCGCTCAATCCAGTCATTGATCCGTTCCCAGTCCCTGGCACCTTCACGATAAGCCCGCAGGATTCGTTTGACAATCGCAGTGGCTTCCGGCCAGCGCGGCGGATTGTTGGGAATCCCCGCGGCAACCAGCTTCTGAAAGGTGGGCTTGCCCCGTGCATTACTGTGATTACCTCCCACCCAGATTGCAAGCTGGCTATGCTCGGCATCATTGATCTGCATGGGTGGACAAGGCGGATAACATGCCCCACAACAAATGCATTTCTTCTCATCAACCTCCAAAGAGGGTTTGCCATTGACCTGTGCGGGGCGAATTGCAGCAACCGGGCAACGCGCTACTACAGAAGGCCGCTCACAAACATTGGATACAAGATCATGATTGATTTTGGGTGGCTTGGTGTGCTGTACATTGATCGCAATGTCACCCTGCCCGCCACAATTAATCTGGCAACACGAAGTGGTAATGTGTACGCGGTTAGGCATGTTGTTTTCACGGAATTCATCAATTAGCTCATCCATCATGGCCTTGACCACACCAGATGCGTCGGTGCCCGGAATATCACAATGTAGCCAGCCTTGCGTATGCGAAATCATGGCTACGGAATTTTTCGTTCCGCCCACCACAAAACCTGCCGATTCCAGCGCATCGATAAGTGGCTGCACTTTGACTTCGTCAGCCACCATATATTCGATATTGCTGCGGATCGTGAAGCGCACATACCCCTCTGCATATTCATCGCCAATTTCACAGAGTTTACGCAAGGTAAACACATCCAGAATACGCTGTGTGCCTGCACGTACTGTCCAGATTCTGTCTCCATTGTCGGCGACATGAAGCAATACACCTGGACGCGGGTGCTCGTGATAATCCCAGCTGCCGTAATTCTTGCGCATCACAGGATGCATGTACTGGAAGCCGTCCGGGCAACCTGACTCAATGGGTGCGCGATGATGTTGCGCCATCATTTTCTCCTAAAATTTATAGTCTGGTGTTGGTGTCTTTAAATAGCGTGTTACAGGAAAGCTGTGATGGCTACCCGGCAGCTGCCTGTCTCTGTTCAGCTTTTCTCTGGAACCATTTTCCAGCCTCTTCATCCCAGTTGTCCGCACGCAAATATGAACTCTGGCGTGGCTCGTCCACCATGTTGGGGTCCACTTCAACGCCTACACCCTCCAGAAAGTTGACAAGACCGATACGTTCAATCATTTCACCACAACGTTCATGTTCCAGACCGTTTTCTGCCCAGAAATCAATGACTTCCTCAGCAAGTTCGACCAGTTTTTCATAATCCTCTTCATTCTCAAGCTTCATGAAAGGCACCACTACAGTCCCCATCAAATCACCGATCTTGAGGGTACGTTTGCCGCCGATAAGTATGGTAATGCCCCGGTCATCTCCTGGAGACAATGCTTTCACCATGACATTCAGACAGTGCATACACCGTACGCAGTCCTTGTTGTTTACTTCCAGGGTGTCGTCGTCTTTAAGCGCAAGGGCTTGGGTGGGGCAGCGGGTAATCACATTGTCAATTACATATTGACGTCCCTTACGATTCACAAATTTTTTGACTTCCTCCTGATCCACTTTCATATCGTCACGCCATGTGCCGATAATGGAAAAGTCCGAACGTTCAATCGAATTCATGCAGTCATTCGGGCATCCGGATACTTTGAATTTGAATTTATAGGGAAGCGCGGGCCTGTGAACATCATCTGTAAAATTGTTGAGCAGGGTTCGATGAATTTTCATTTCATCTGCATTGGACATTTCACAACGTGCGGACCCAACACAGGACTGGCCTGTACGCACACACGGACCTGCACCCCCCAGATCCCATCCATAATCATTGATTTCATCAAAAAAGTGCTGTGTGTTGTCTGTCGTCGCACCGATGAACATGATGTTGCCGGTCTGCCCATGAAAGGTAACCAAGCCTGAACCCCACTTCTCCCAGCTTGCACCAAGCTGTCGCAGCATATCCGTTGTGTAGTAATTTCCTGCAGGGGGCTGCACACGCAGAGTGTGAAACTCTTTCGATTCGGGGAACGCCGCACCTACTTCGGAGAAACGTGGAATGATTCCACTGCCATACCCAAAAACCGATACTGTACCGCCCTTCCAATAGCCCTTCCGTGTTTCGTAGGAATGCTCTAGTTGACCCAGTAAGGAATTGGCTACACCGCGAATTCTTTTGTCTTCATGTTTATCGCGCAGACGTTTGATGCCGGAAACAAAACTCGGCCAAGGGCCTGTTTCAAGATCATCAAGCATAGGAGTAGGATGATGCGTATCGGCCATTATGAAATCTCCTTATATAATTCTAGTTTCAGGATTTCGAAGTTTCGAACCTGAGGACATGGGCTCAAGTGTACCGGAACACAGCGAAACAAAGAAGCCGAAAAGTTCCGAAAACACATAATGAATGAGTCTAGAAGCAGGGTCAGTCTGACAAAACCCCCTCCATGGGGGACGAACTCAAAAGCAGATTACCCCAATAGAGATAGGAGCGATTGGGACGATGAGATAAGTAAAATCTGATGTACGTCAAGTATAATTATACAGGGCAGCCCGAAACGCAGTATGCAACAGTTTTTACTTGAAGATGACAGCACGTACCGCCAGTGGCGGGCACGCAAACTCCAGAATTACCCGGCCCGTACCGAACAACTGATCGTCACTATTCAAAGGCCCCATCAACTGACCCATGAAGAAAAGGCCAGCCTGCTGCAACGATGCGAGAAAACAAACCTGGTCATCTACAGGATTGCACACAATGATGTACAGGATAAAACCGTTGTAGCTGCGATTGCCAAACAACTGGGGCTAGTACGTATGGATACCAGCTTCTGTGCAGACCAGGACCAGATTTCTTCCATACAGGTCATCAATGAAGGGGCCGGTAGTGCCTATATTCCATATACAAACAAATCACTGAACTGGCATACCGATGGCTACTACAATCAGGATGCACAACGCATTCGGGCTTTTTTGATGCACTGTGTACGCCCTGCAGGTGCGGGTGGAGAAAATATGTACCTGGACCCTGAAATCCTGTACATCCTGCTGCGCGATCACAACCCGGATTATATTGAAGCCCTGATGGACCAAAGGGCGATGACGATCCCACCCAATCCGAAAGATAAGGGGGAGGTGCGTACTGAAAAGACCGGGCCGGTATATGTGCCTGACGAATTTACACAAACTTTATACATGCGCTATACCGCACGTACACGCAACATCAAATGGAAGGACAGCTTGGCTACCCGACGGGCAAGATGTACATTACTAGATATCCTAAACGATAATGAGTATCAATTTAGTCATCGTTTGCAAAGCGGAGAAGGTGTCATTTGCAACAACGTGTTACACAATCGAACAATGTTTACTGATCATCCCGCATCAAAACGCCTACTGTACCGTGCACGTTTTTACGAGCGTGTATCCAAGCCTAACCCGACCAATCACCTGCAGAATGCCGACAATGCTGTGGCTGAGTGAGTTACTCATGCAGCATCACGAGCTGCAGTCGTTCGAAGAACTCAAGGAAAAGTTAGGCGAGCGTGCGCAACAGAAAGAAATGTTCTTCCGCATGGATGTGCGTCCCCCTTTTCATGACACACCTGAAAACTGGGAAGACATCCTGGAATCTGTATTCACTTCAGCCAATAAACTTTCTGATTGACATTGTGATGTACTGGCAGGATCAGGAAGACAGGAAAAAGCAGTACGTCGTACCGGACGATATCGTCGATTTATCCTTCAAGGTGCAATGCAAACAATTGCCGCTGGACCATGCCTACGATCTTTCCCAGGCGATCCAGGGCAGTTTGCCCTGGATCGCCGATGAACCCCGGGCCGGAATCCATTTGATACATGGAGCCGAGTCAGGAAATGGCTGGATACGGCCACAGGAACCCGATGCGTTACTAAACCTGTCCCGGCGTACACGCTTCATGCTGAGGTTACCGAAGCATCGTGTCACAGATGCCATGCAACTTGCAGAAAAAAGGATGCAGGTGGGCAACCATGAACTGGTATTGAGTCAGCCACAGGAAAAACTGCTTTCTTCACATACCACAATTTTTGCCCGGTACATCGTGACCGACCACCTCACAGATGAAGAGGCCTTTCTGGAGATGGCAGCCGGGCTGCTGGACAGTCAGGGCATACAGGCCAGAAAAATGATGAGTGGCCGGGCTCATGTGCTGCGGATGCCGGAACAGGACCTAGCCACGCGCAGCCTGATGATTGACAGCCTGGACACAGAGGAGTCTGTTCATTTGCAACGGCATGGCTTGGGAGCAGGACGCAAGGTGGGTTGTGGTCTGTTTCTACCTCATAAGGGTATTGACGCAGTCAGGCAATCGCAGGAAAAATAATACAACTATTGAGTTAACTGTAACCATACGGGCAAACAGGATTATTGTTCAAGTAAGGAGTCAGATTATGGCGATTAACGTTAATGGCAAAGCAGTGGAAACAACCCCATCAGGATTCCTGGCCAACCTGGAAGACTGGAATGAAGAGGTCGCAAAAGTAATGGCTAAGCAGGAAGATCTTGAGCTGACTGAAAAACACTGGGACGTGGTCCATTACCTCAGAGATGAATTCATTAACAACAGCGAGAACCAGCCCAATACCCGTAACATGGTCAAGGCCATGGCTAAGGTGTGGGGCGATAAAAAACTAAATGCCAAGGTTTTATACGATTTGTTTCCTGGCAACCCCAGTAAACAGGCCGGACGCATTGGTGGATTACCCGAGAGTCGGCGCAAAGGTGGTTACTGACCTGACCCCTCTGACACCGGTGCAACGATTCCACCCAATAGGGAATACAGACAGTGGACCGGCAGATCACTAGATTAAAACCATTACACTTAAACTAAATCCAACATAGCGAGGATTTGACGTGAGTTCAAAACAGGAAAAGATCCAGAAGTTGCTTGAGATGCAAAGGAAATTTATTGAGCTTGAGCAAAAAGGCGAATTCACTGCAGAAAACTACTGGCTGCCGGAAAAGGGATCGGACCTAGACGGCTTCAAGCAGGAGTACACCAAAATAGCGATGAACGTAGTCGATGATGCCCACAAGGAAGTAGGCTCCAAACCCTAGGTCGACTTGCCAGGAAGCCTTTTCAGCACCTGCCTGGAAGTCTTAAAGAGTCACTTTAGACGCCCCGGACCTTACCCTCTTTCAGGTTCGGGTTACGTGGTCCTTGCCCCGTACAATCCAAGGGTATCTTCGTGCATTGTATCAGGCCTCACTCCACATGCGCACCAGATTGACGTACACGTTATCCACGCGCCTAGTGTCTTCAGAAGCCGGGGCCTTGTGCAACATTTTCTCACGCGTTTTGCCAAGCTGATACAGCAAATCACGCTGTTCATAACTGCGCACCAGACTTTGCACCCAGGTCACAGCTACCAAACGTGCACCACCCGTTACCGGGGTTACATGGTGGCGTGTTGAAGCGGGATACAGCACGGCATTACCTGCGGAATATTTGATTTGCTGGGTGCCAAACGGGGTGTGAATCACCAGTTCCCCACCTTCGTATTCATCGGGTGAATTTAGAAATACAGTAATGGCGATATCCGAGCGATATCGATTTTCTTCCCCCATCACCGGATCATCAATATGCTCCCCGTAGTACATGCCTTGCCTGTAACGCGCATAAAAGGGCACTGCAATGCGATGTGGAAGTGCTGCAAGCCTGTATTCAGGATGACGTACCAGATTGCCAACTACAATCCGGTTTAGCTTAGAAATGGTTTTTTCACTGCTGATCTCTTCATTGTTTTTTACCTGCTGGGCAGAACGCCCGGCAGAAAATCTACCATCTCGGAATTCTGCAGCTGCAAGCAGACCTTGTATCTGGTGGAGTTCTTTTTCACCAAGAACATACTTGATTTCTACTACCATTCTTTAGAATACTCGAGTCAGGTTATACTTGGCACGCTGTAAATTGCGGAATAAACCCGATGATACTGAAAGTCACCATTGATGAGAAAACTTTTCCTCTGCAAGTAGAAGATGAAATGGTGCGCACTGCGCAGGATGCATTCCGGAAAATGGATGCAGATATGGATAAGGGCTGGCAAATGAGCCGTATATGGGTGGACTGGCCCAATGACCTGCAACGCTGTCAAATTGTAGCAGACAAGATGTTGACTGCGATACAGCAGGAAAAGGCAGCAACCGTTGGGCTTATGGCAGCCTATATCGTACACAGGGTACCCGGAATTCAGGCGGTGGATATTGATACTTCGGGCGATATGACCTTGACTGAAATCGTCACAAACTGAACCTTCTTCCTGACGACTTTCCCCGACCGGCACAGGATGCACCCAGCAACCATACCAAATTCAGTGTAGTAAATTTTCTGCCAGAAGTAGTGCTTAAGTTATATTCTATTGCTCGCAATTTTACTTATAATCAGCAATACTTATGCGCTTGATAGATTTTTAATTTCACCAAAACTTTAGGATTCGAGACATCTGTCTTGGGAGGTAGTTAATAATGGAGGACAAGCCCACTTTTCGGCTCTATCAGGATGGCGACCATGTCACGACACAATGGAATAAGGATGTTGTACAAAACGGATTGTCAGAGATTTGCCCTACCTATATTCATCGAACCCCTCCATGTCAGGCAAGTTGCCCTTCCGGTCACGACATTCGTGGCTGGTTATCTATTGTTCGTGGCATTGACAAGCCTGTAGGTGACATGACGTGGCAGGAGCATGCCTTTCGACGCATGACCAAGGCCAACCCGTTTCCATCTGTGATGGGACGGGTATGCCCTGCTCCCTGTGAAGACGGATGCAACCGGAACGAAGTGGAAGAAGCCGTTGGCATTAATGCCGTCGAACAGTATGTGGGCGACTGGGCCTTAAAACAGGACCTGACCTACTCAGTACCGGAACAGGACAGTGGCAAGAAGGTTGCAATCGTTGGTGGCGGATGTGCGGGTTTGACAGCAGCTTATTTTCTGCGTCAAAAAGGGCATGCCTGTACTATTTTCGATGAGTATCCCCAGCTCGGAGGCATGATGGTGTTCGGCATCCCAGGCTATCGAACGCCACGTTCTGTACTCGAGGGTGAGATCAATCGAATTATTGACATGGGTGTAGAGGTGAAACTGAACACCCGTGTCGGCACGGATGTTTCGGTAGAAGATCTGGAACGCGATTACGATGCCGTGTTCTGGGGCATTGGTGCAGTTGCAGGAAAGAAATTGCCCCTACCCGGTGGGGACGCTCCAAATGTTGTGGATGGAATGTCATACCTGCGTGCATTCAATGAGGACCGCCTGAAATACATCAGTGGCCGGATACTCGTGATTGGCGCAGGCGACACAGCAATGGACGTGTTGGCGGTCGCAAGACGCATTGGCAACATACACAGCGTCACAGAAAAAGACCGACCGGAAAACGTCATTCTGGGCTATACCGTGCACGACGTTGCAAGCGTGGCCAAACGCCAGGGAGCCGACGTCTGGGTAGTCTATCGACGTCCGATCACTCAAGCACCTGCCACCAAGCATGAACTGGATGCGGTCATCCGTGAAGGAGTGGAGATACATGATGGACTTTCTCCCGTAGAAGTCATTAAGGACGAAGATGGCAGAGCCAAGGCCCTGCGGGTGGTACCCGTAGAACTGGTAGATGGTGAGTTGCGTACCAAGGAAGGGGAAGAATTTGATATCGACTGCACCATGATTGTCAGCGCAACCGGTCAAGCCGGAGATTACACAGGAATTGAGGAGTTCGATAATGGACGCGGTTTGATGAATGCAGACAAGGTCTTTCAGGTCGTTGACAAGCCTGGACATTTTGTCGCAGGAGATGCCGTAAAGCCGCACCTGTTAACCACAGCAATTGGTCAGGCCTCAATTGCTGCAGAAGGCCTGCACCATTATTTAATGGATCAGGACATACCCGCACGCCCAAAAATCGACACGCATCATTTCAAACTTCTGGAAGAATTACGTACCCGTGAGCTGGAACCTGTCACGTTTGAAAAGCAGGAAGCCTGGGGCACAGACACTGCAGAATTTGCGATTCACAACTACGAAGACCGGTCAGCTACTGAGCTTGCCACTCATGACCAGTTACACCTTGCATATTTTGAGCATGAGCCCATGAACCGCAGACAGGAAGCCAACATCACTTCTGAGAAGGTGCTGAATAATTTTCAGGAAAGATTTTCCGCACTGGAAGAGCAAAAAACGGTTGATGAAGCGGAACGGTGCATGAGTTGCGGCATGTGCTTCGAATGCGATAACTGCGTGGTGTACTGTCCGGAAGATGCAATTTTCCGCGTCAATAAAGATCAGCGTGCCATGGGCCGTTATGTCGATACGGATTACGACAAATGTGTAGGGTGCCACATTTGTGCAGATGTTTGTCCCAGTGGCTACATCAAGATGGGGCTGACCTACTAGGCAGACGTATTTGACATAGCGATAGCGGATTAGTGACTAGGCAACACTCCCGAATCCTTTATCTACAGCGCCTGACGGGATATGCAGTCCTGCAATTTTACAGCCTTGCGCTACAGGCCCGCCTGGAAACAGGTCGTACAGATACTTCATTCCACCTTTGTAATGAAATTTTTCATCCAGCGCATCGTGAAGTTCACGCATGTTTATCAAATTGATTTCGTGGCGTGAATAATATTCCTGCAAGGCATGCAGCACTTCAAAGTGGTCATCCGTCAAGGTGATCCCTTCTTCTGCAGCGACTTGTCTGGCATCTTCATCCAACCAGCCTTCTGACATAAAAGAACGCTCATAGTCACCTGTTGTTGAAGCCGTCATAAGTCTTCACCCCCTTGAGAAAATAACAGTTCTTTATAGCGGATTGTACCATATCCGCCTAGGCCAGAAAGAATTCAGATAGCGACATCCTGCAAGCAAACATGGCAGGAAATTTTATATTGAGCAGATACTTTAGTATACGGACAAATAAGTACGATCCAAGTATGAAACAGCCAGCTATGTCAGCTGTTTTTCCATTCTTTCATGGTGTAATGCGGATAGTTCACTCCTGCTTTTGCCATGAATAACATAGCCATTTCCAGTATAAAACTTTACTGCATTTTCGCGCGCGTATAACCAGCAAACCTGCATACGGTGACTGCGTGCAAACCGTTCAAGCTGCCTGAGAATAGAACTGCCAATACCCTGGTACTGGTACTTAGCATGGACTGCCATATACCGGATCCTTGCAGCACAGCCAGATTCAGTATGTAACCTGCCCACACCCACAATTAACTGCTCATCATATGCAGCAATATGAAATGCATCGCCTTCCCGCTCATCCTGTTCACTGCCGCGCGGTAATGCAAGAGGCTTGCGTAGCATTTCCCACCGAAATGCAAAATACTCGGAAAATTCCTCAGGAGTAACCGGAGACTTGTACCGAATCGAATGAATGTTATGCGAACACAACCCAGGTGGTGGCAATATACTTTACTCCTCGTTTCAACGTGTAAAGGTTCAGATACCTATGGCACTTTTCAGTGATCGTGAGCAAGGGATCTGAATGAGGGGGTGCAGAGGGAGGCGTGGCCTCTCTCTGCACCGGATCGGGTATCCTCCAGTGAACCAACCACAGCCACTGGAACAGGAGACCCGAGCATGGACATTAAATCCCTTCGTATTCGATCATACAAGAGCTTCAAGGTCGACGAACACGTACCCGAGGCGGCGGGTGAGCGCTACCGCAGGTTGCAGGCGTACCAGCGCTTGCGTGCGGCGGGCTGCAGCGAGGCCG